>JACRIN010000013.1 GCA_016220085.1 Planctomycetota bacterium | reverse complement strand
TGCGTGGGTTCGGTGCGTGGGTTCGGTGCGTGGGTTCGGTGCGTGGGTTCGGTGCGTGGGTTCGGTGCGTGGGTTCGGTGCGTGGGTTCGGTGCGTGGGTTCGGTGCGTGGGTTCGGCGCGTGGGTTCGGTGCGTGGGTTCGGTGCGTGCGCTCGGCGGCAGTCGGATCGCACGACGCATCGCTCGCCGCGCCGTAGGCGAAATCCCTCGATCCGACGTGAGGGTCGAGCTCGAAGCCGCGACGTCGTTTCCGGGCGAGGACACCGCGTCGCAGTGCGCACGTTGCATATCCGCTATGCGGCCGGGCTGCGAGCTCACCGACTCGCGGGTAGGATTTCGATCCATAGGTTCAGCCTCTCACGTCATAAGTCCGAGCATCGCACCTCGATCATCCCCATGCACGACTCGAAGACGCCGGCGTCGAAGCCCGCTCCCACCGTTCGCCGCCGCGAGTTCCTACAGGGCTCGCTCGCAGCCGGTCTGTTCGCCGGACTGCCCAAGGGCTGGACGGGCGGCTCGTACGCGAGCGACGAGCCCGAGCAGAAGGAAGTTCGGATCGGCATCGTCGCCGTGCAGAGCTGCGCGTCGCTCGTGATCGCGCACGAGAAGGGCTTCTTCGAGAAGCACGGCCTGACGTCGACGATCTCGAAGGAGGCGAGCTGGGCCGCCGCGCGCGACAAGCTGGTGAGCGGCGAGAACCACGGCACGCACATGAAGTACGCGCAGCCGATCGGCAGCTCGATCGGCGTGCTCGGCGCGCAGAAGACGGCAATGATCGCGCCGTTCACGCTCTCGCGGAACGGCTCGGTGTTCATGGTCGCGAAGCAACTCGAAGGCAAGCTCACCACCGACCCGAGGACGTGGAAGACCGTTGCCGACGAGATGCGCGCGAAAGGCGAGCCGTTCACCCTCGCGCTGCCGCTTCCCTTCGGCTGGCACGGCCTGATGTACCGCCACTTCCTCGCCAACGGCGGCGTCAACGCCGACAAGGAGCTGAAGGTCATCACGCTGCCGCCCGCGCAGATGGTCCAGAACATCCGCGTCGGCACGATGCAGGCCTGTGCGATGGTCGAACCGTGGGGCGCGCGCGGCGTCGCCGAAAAAGTGACCGTGATCACGATGTACGGCCACGAGCTGTGGGTCGATCACCCGGTCAAGACGTTCGGCGTGATGGAGACCTTCGCGAACGAGAATCCCAAGACCGTCAAGGCGATGCTGCGCGCGCTGCACGAAGCCGCGACGTGGTGCGACGACTTCGCGAACCGCGAGGAGCTCGCCAAGCTGCTCTCGACGCCGAGCTACATGAACGCGCCGGTGCCGACGATCCTGGAGCCGTTGCTCGGCAACTTCGACTGGGGCGACGGCCGCAAGCTCACCGACCGCACGCACGCGATCGCCTACAACCGGGACAACTATCCGCAGGCGCGCGAGATCAAGTGGATCGTCTCGCAGCTCCGTCGCTGGGGCATGTTCGAAGGCGAGCCGAACTACGACGAGATCGCGAAGAAGGTCGCGCGTGCGGACCTCTACGAGGAAGCGATGAAGGAGCTCGGCGTCACGCCGCACCCGCGCAACGACGGGCCGATCAAGCTCTGGGACGGCACCGTGTTCGAGCACTCGAAGGCCGCCGAGTTCGCCAAGTCGTTCCCGATCCACAACCTCAAGGGTTGAGTCCGCGAAGTCGGCCGCGCGCCGACGCGAGTCCCTCCTATGCGTTCCGTGAAGTTGAGCTCTGTCCTGCTGCCGGTCCTCGGCCTGATCGGCGGCGTCGTCTTGTGGGAGCTCGTGTGCCGAATCTTCGACACACGGCTCCCGGGTCCGCTCCAGACGTGGGAGGCGAGCAAGCTCTACGTCGTCGAGCCGCTGACCAAGCGCGGCGAGATGGACCAAGGCATCCTGCTCTTCGCGTGGCAGTCGCTGAAGCTCGTCTTCCAGGGCTACGCGCTCGCGCTGGCGATCGCGATCCCGCTCGGCTTCGCGCTCGGACTCTCGAAGGCGTTCCAAACGACGGTCGATCCGCTGATCCAACTCCTGCGGCCGGTTTCGCCGCTCGCGTGGTTGCCGCTCGGCCTGGTGCTGCTCGATCGCTCCGGGCCCGCGGCGCTCTTCACGATCGCGCTGTGCTCGATGTGGCCGACGGTGCTCAACATCGCCGCCGGCGTGCGCGCGGTTCCTCAGGACTACCTCAACGTCGCGCGCGTGCTGCGACTCTCGCCGGTGACGACGTTCTTCAAGGTGCTCGTGCCCGCGACGGTGCCGTACATGTTCACCGGCTTCCGCGTCAGCCTCGGCATCGCATGGCTCGCGATCGTCGCCGCGGAGATGCTCACCGGCGCTGCGGGACTCGGCGGATTCCTCTGGCAGGAATACAACGCGCTCGTCTACGAGCACATCATCCTCTGCATCGTCGCGATCGGCGCGATCGGCTTCGTGCTCGACCGCGCGATGATGGTGCTCGAAGCACGCTTCCGGGTGAGCACATGAGCGCGATGCTCGAAGTCCGCGGCGTGTCGAAGTCGTATGGCGACGGCGCCGCGCGGCGCAAGGTGCTCGACGGCGTCGACTTGGTCGTCGAGCGCGGTGAGTTCCTCGCGATCGTCGGTTGCTCGGGCGCGGGCAAGAGCACGCTGCTCTCGCTACTGGCCGGGCTCGCGCGGCCCGACGCGGGCTCGATTCGGCTCGACGGCCGCGAGATCGTCGAGCCGGGCACCGACCGCGCGATCGTCTTCCAGCACTATTCGCTGCTCCCGTGGCTGACGGTCGCGGGGAACGTGCGGCTCGCGGTCGACCAGGTCTTCCCGAGCGAGCCCGCGAGCGCGCGCGAGCGTCGCATCGACCGCATGCTCGAGCTCGTCAACCTCGCCGCGGCGCGCGACAAGTACCCGAGCCAGCTCTCCGGCGGCATGAAGCAGCGCGTCGCCGTCGCGCGAGCGCTCGCGATGGATCCCGAGATCTTGTTGCTCGACGAGCCGTTCGGCGCGCTCGACGCGCTGACCCGCGGCACGCTTCAGCTCGAGCTCGAGCGGATCTGGGAGGCCGATCAGAAGACGGTCGTGATGATCACGAACGACGTCGACGAGGCGCTGCTGCTCGCCGACCGCATCGTGCTCTTGACCGCCGACGGGAAGCTCGAGACGCCGATCGAGGTCGGCTTCGCGCGACCGCGCGAGCGCGACTCGTTCGACCACGACCCGGAAATCAAACGCATGCGCATCGAACTCGCCGATCGCCTGCGCGCGGTCGGCACGCGCGCCGACGAGCGCGGCCGCCACGCGGCGGAAAGCAGCGTGCGCTTGCCCACGGTGCGGCCCGATCGCGAGCTCGCGGCCCCGGCGACGCCGCGCGGCCCGCACGCGAGCGATTTCCTCGCGCTCGACGCCGTCCGAAAGGTCTACGACACCGCGCACGGCCGCCAGGTGATCGTCGAGGACATCGAGCTCGCGCTCCGCGAAGGCGAATTCGTCAGCATCATCGGCCATTCCGGCTGCGGCAAGACGACGGTGATGTCGATGATCGCCGGCCTGACGTTGCCGACCGAGGGCACGATCCGCCTGGCGGGCGAGGAGATCGTCCGGCCCGGGTCCGAACGCGCGATGGTGTTCCAATCGCACTCGCTGCTGCCTTGGATGACCGCGCGAGAGAACGTGTTGCTCGGCGTCGAACGCGCGTTCGCTCGCGCGAAGCCCGACGAGCGCGCGGCGATCGTCGACTTCTATCTCGAGCGCGTCGGCCTCGCGCGCTGGAAGGACGCGCGACCGAGTTCGCTCTCGGCCGGCATGCGCCAGCGCGTCGGCGTCGCGCGGGCCTTCGCGCTCTCGCCGAAGCTGCTGTTGCTGGACGAGCCGTTCGGCAGCCTCGATTCGGTGACGCGCGCGGACCTGCAAGACGTCCTGCTCGAGCTTTGGGGCGGCACCCGCACCGCGGCGCTGCTCGTGACCCACGACGTCGACGAGGCGCTCTTCCTGTCCGACCGCATCGTGCTGATGACCGACGGCCCTGCCGCGGTGATCGGCGAGGTCGTCCAGGTGCCGTTCGCGCGGCCACGCGACCGCCGCACGCTCGGGCAATTGCCCGCGTACCAGGCGCTGCGCGACCGCATCATCGATTTCCTCGAGCACACGTCCGCGCGCGCGCGCGCCGAGACCCAGCCGATCGCAGCGCCCGCGCTCGCTGCGAAAGCGAGCTGACCCCGAACGCGTTGCCGCTCCGGCGACGGCGTGCTTGGATCAGCGAACCGCAACGCCATGAACACGTCCGTCGAGATCCGCCACCTGCGCTACTTCCTCGCCGTCGCCCAGACGGCGAACTTCACGCGCGCCGCCGAACGGCTCGGTGTGACGCAACCGAGCGTCTCGCAACAGCTCAAGGACCTCGAAACCAGACTCGGGGCGTCGCTCTTCGCGCGCCTCGGCAAGCAAGTTCGACTGACCGAGGCCGGCACGGCGTTCCGGCAGCATGCGGAAGCGGTGCTCCGCAAGCTCGATGAAGCGTGCGGCTCGGTCGGCGACGTCGCGGGATTCGTCAGCGGCCGCGTCGAACTCGGCGTGATCCCTGCGTTGCATCTCGCGTGGGTGCCGCCGGTGCTCGCGAGGCTCGCGAGCGAGCATCCGGGCCTCTCGGTCGGCGTCCACGAGCGTCCGACCCGGACCGTCGAGAGCGAAGTCGAGAGCGGACGGCTCGATCTCGGCCTCGGGATCATGACCCGCGCTTCGCCGAACATCCGGTACGAGAAGCTGATCGCCGAGCCGCTGGTGTTGATCGTGCCGCCCGGGCACCCGTTCGCGCGGCGCACCAAGCTCGATCCGCGCGAGCTCGCCGCGACGCGACTGGTGCTGCTGCCGGACTCGTTCGACATCCGCCGCGTGATCGACGAGCTGTTCCTGCGCGCCAAACTCCGGCCCAAGGTCGCGTTCGAGATCGACACGATCGATTCGACGCTCGCGACCGTGCGCGCGGCGGGCGTGCCGACGATCCTGCCTCGCACGGTGCTGGTCGGACGCGAAGCGCTCGGGCTCGCGGCGCTCGAGCTCGCAACCGCCGCGCGCGCGATGGACTTCGGGCTCTTGTGGCGCATCGGCAACGAGGCGAATCCGAGCGCGCGACTGATCGCGAAGACGCTGAAGAGCGTGCTCGCGTCTCCGCCGCGCGCCGCCAAGTCGAGCAAGCGCTGACGCACCGCCCGAGGCCCGATCGAGCCCGCGAAGCTCCGTCGCGGCCGCGGGGAACGCCAAGAAGTTGCTCGAACGTGGCGCGTTCGAGTCGCCCTCGGCTTTGTCACAGCGGCCACGGCGTTGTCGAGAGCAAACGGCGTTGTCGAGAGCAAACGGCGTTGTCGAGAGCAAACGGCGTTGTCGAGAGCAAACGGCGTTGTCGAGAGCAAACGGCGTTGTCGGAACCCGCACGGTGCTGTCGAGGCGCACTCGGCGTCGTCGAAGCGCGCGCGGCGTTGCCGAAGAGCACTCGGTGTTGTCGACGCGCGCACGGTGCAGTCGAGGAGCACGCGGTGCCGCCGATTCGCCGCGGCGAGGCTGCGTTGCGTCTGACCCCGCGAGCTCGTCGACGGGCGTCCGCTGATCAGCGAGCCCGCGCTTCCGTCCGTCGCCGCTCGGACCGACCGCCGTCGCTCGCACGCTCGTTCGAAGCGCTCTGACCAGCCGGTGCGCGCGCCAGGCGGACTCGCTTTCGCCGCCGCGCCCGGCGTTTCGCCGAGGGCGAAATCGGTCACGCAGCGCTTAGTCGATTCTCAGGAAGCGTTCAGGAACCACTTAGGAAGCGCTCGCGCATGCCATCCCCGATAGTCCTCCCGTCGAACGGAGGCCTATCCCATGACCCGACTCGATCTCTACGGACCGGTTCACAAGGGACTGCGCGCCCTGCTCTTCGACACCGCGGCGCACGTCGCGCGGACGGAGTTCGCGAACACCGAGGAGACCGTCTCCGCGCTGACCTCGGTCCGGCGCGCGCGGCGTTTCCTCGAGGGCCACGTCGAGCACGAGGACCACGACGTCATGCCGGTGATCGCGCGGCTCGCGCCGGAGCTCTTCGCCGACCTCGACGCGGACCACGCGCGCGTCACCGGGCTCGAGCAGGAGCTCGATCGCATCGTCGAGCGTCTCGAGGCGGCGCACGCCGCCGAACGCGTCGTGCTGGGACGCAAGCTCCGCGAGCGCTTCACGCGCCTGGTCGCCGAGCACGTGATCCACATGGAGCGCGAGGAGTCGCAAGCGAACCGCGTGCTCTGGGCGCATCTCACCGACGACGAACTCGCCGAACTCGAAGGCAAGATCGTCGGCTCGATCCCGGCGGACGAGCTCGCGGGCTGGCTGACGCTGACGCTGCCGGCGACGAACCTCGGTGAACGCGCGGGGATCCTCGCGCGGATGAGCACCGCGGTGCCCGCCGACGTCATCGACCGACTGACGTCGGAAGCGCGCTGGTTGATCGGGCCGGATGGTTGGGACGCGACCGTCGCCGCCGTCGCGAAGTTGCGGCGCACCGAATCGATCGAGGAGCGCGCGTGATCCCTCGGTGGCTCTCCCGTGCCGCGGGCACGTTGCTGGCGATCGTCGCGCTCCCCGCGCTCGCCGTCGCGCTTCAGGCGACCGCGGCGCCCGTGCGGCTCGCCGACACCGGGCTCTACACCGACGGGCGGACGGAAACGCTCGCGTCCGGCGTGCTCGCGTACGCGCCGCAGTACCCGCTCTGGACCGACGGCGCGACCAAGCGTCGTTGGATCCTCCTGCCGCCGGGCGCGAGCATCGATGCGACCGATCCCGATCGCTGGGTGTTCCCGGTCGGCACCAAGCTGTGGAAGGAGTTCTCCTTCGCGCGCCGCGTCGAGACCCGCTTCATGGAGCTGCGCTCCGACGGCGAGTGGACGTTCGCGACCTACGCATGGAGCGTCGACGGCAAGGAAGCGACGCTCGCGCCGCCCCGCGGCTCGAAAGGCGCGCACACGCTCGCCGACGGAACTCGCTACGACCTGCCGAGCCAATCGGACTGCCGTGCGTGCCACGAGGCGCACCCGACGCGCGTGCTCGGCTTCGGCGCGCTCCAGCTCTCGCCCGATCGCGATCCGCTCTGCTTCGACGAGTGGGACGAGGCCTTCCTCCAGATCGTCGCGAACCAGATCGCGCTGGGCATCGAGCGGATGCAGGCGAACGACGAGGAGCCCGAGCTCGATGTCGCCGGCGCCGCGTCGCCGCCGATCGTCGCGCCGGCGCGAGCGACGCGCCGCTTCGTGTTCTACGTCAACGACGACTGCGTCTTCGTCGACGGCGAATACCTGGTCCGCAACGTGCCGGGCAAGATCCTCTGGAAGCTCATGAGGCAACTGCGTGCGGGCGGTCCGTGCGAGTTCACGAATCGCGAGCTGCGGCTCGACCCTTCGCTCGGCCTGCCGCCGATCAAGGACAACCTCGAAAGCCGGTTGATCCTCTTGCGCAAGCGCCTCGCCGAGAAGTGCCCGGACGTTCGCTTGGTGCCGGTTCGTCGCGGGCGTTTCGCACTCGAGCTCGACCGCGACATCGAGCTCGTCGAAAGAGCTTCCGGCTGAGCCCGCGCCACGCGCAGGATCGGCGCGCGCGAGGCCCGCGGCCGCGCGGCTCGCGGTTATGCTCGCGAGTTCACCCCCGATGAACCTGCGGAAGATCGCCTTGCGGAGCCTGGTCGCCGTGTGCCTCGGGGCGCTCGTCGTCGAAGGCACGTCGCGCTTCTGCCTGTTCGCCGACGTGCTCGACGGCACCGCCGTCGCGCGCGCGGTGCGCTCGCCGTCGCGCTTCGCGGCGACGCACGAGCAGCTCTACTGGTACCTGCAGGATCGCTTCATGCGCGACGACCGCCGCAAGGAGGCGCCGAACTACGACGCGGAGCTCGGCTGGCTCGGCTCGCGCATCGCGTCCGATCGCACGAGCACCGACGAGGCGCGCATCGGCGACCGTCGGCTCGTGTTGCTCTACGGCGACTCGTACTCGGCTTGCACGACGCGCGCCAACGATTGCTTCCAAGGCTTGATGGACGATTGCGCGCTCGGTCGCGACGTCGGCTTGCTCAACCTCGGCGTCGGCGGGTACGGGCTCGATCAGATCGCGATGCTCGTCGAGGAATCGATCGACTACTACGCCGCGCGAGAGCCGATCGTGATCGTCGGCATCTTGCTCGACGACGACCTCGATCGCTGCATGCTCGATTTCCGGTGCTGGCCGAAGCCGCGGATGCGGATCGAGGATGGCGAGCTCGTGCCGAGCGAGCCCGTCGCGCCGACGATCGAGGATCACTGGCGCCTCCACCCGCCGCCGACGGTCAGCTACGCGTGGCGCTTCCTCCAGCGCACGGTCGCGACCCGCTTCGGCGCGGGCGGGCTCGCGCGAGACGGCGACGACTATCGGCGCGAGACCGAAGCGTTGACCAGCGCGATCCTCGCGCGCGTCGAGGCGCGGCTTCGCGACGCGAACGTCCGGCACTTCTACTTGCTGTACGAGTACTCGGAGTCGTTGCGCGATCCCAGGCTCACGGAGTGGCGCAAGCGCTGCGTGACGAGCACGCTCGACGCGCTCGGCGCGCCGTGGTTGACGACCAAGACGCGGACGATCGAGGCCGCCGCCGCGCGCGGTTCGCTCCAGGACTTCTTCGGCACCGTCGGCCGCACCGTCGGACACTTCAACGCGCGCGGCAACCAGGTCGTGTTCCGAACGATCCTCGACGGGCTCGCGCAGTTCGCCGACGTCGAGGTCGCGCCCGAGAACTACACCTGGCTCGATTCGCTCGACGGTGCGCAGCATCCGCACGTCGAGAAGGCGCGCGCGAGCGTCGGAAAGGCGCGTTTCGCGCTCGGCGGCAGTCCCGACGTGCCGGTCGACCGCTTGGACGTCGAATGCGACGCCGAGGGTCGCGCGGAGATCGCGTTGGACCTCGGCGGCCGCGCGCGGCGCTTCGCCGCGAGGGCGATGCTGATCTCCACGACCGAAGGCGCTCGCGACCGCGCGCGCATGACGTGGACGGCCGACGGCGAGAAGCTCGCGCACCAGGACCTGCGTCGCGGCGGCGCACCGATGGACGTGGAGCTCGACCTCACCGGCCGCACGCAGCTCGTGCTGACGATCCAGGCCGCGACCGCGTCGACCGCGATCGTGCGGCTCGCCGCCGCGAGCATCGACTGAGGCTCGACGCGCTACGGGAGTCGCAGCTCGAGCTCATCGCCGCCCGCGAGCACGCCTTCGAGGCGCGCGGTGCGCTCGGTGGCGACGAGCCGCCCCGGGCTCGCGGACACGTACACGGTCGCTTCGAGGTCGAACCGCACGCCTTCGGCGAGCCAGAGCGTGAAGCGTCCGTCGGGCGTGACGATCGCAGCGGTCGCGTCCGGGTCCGCGGCGTCGCGCCTCGCGACGACCTCGACGGTCCCCGCAGGCGCGCCGCGAGCGTCGACCACGCGACCGCGCAGCGCGAGCGCGCGCTCGACGACGAGCTCCACGTCGGTCGAGCCCGCCGCGACGCCCGCGCGCTTCGCCCGCGCGTGGTGCGCGACCTCCGGTTCGGAGCTCCACAGCGAGTGCGGGTACACGCTCAGCGAGTACTCGCCCGCCGCGAGCCCGACCGCGACGAACGAGCCGTCGGCGCGCGTCGCGAGATCGGCAGAGGTCTTCACGTTCGGATCGCTCGGATCGACGCTGACGTTCGCGACGACCGGTTTGCCATCGCGATCGACGACGCGGCCGGAGATCGAGAGCCCGGCCGGCACGACGAGGTCGATCGGCCGGGGCGGCTCGAGCGACGCATCGGCGCCGACTCGGACCGGCGTCTTCGCGCGCTCGTGCGAGCCTTCGCGCACGGCGAGCAGGTCGTAGTCCCCCGCCGCGACGTCGGCGAACGCGAACCGGCCGAGGTCGTCGGTGCGCGTCGCACGCTCGGAGAGGTAGCTCTCGAGCGCCCAACCGATCGCGCCGCCGTAGCGCTCGCGATCGGCGTTCCAGCCGACGAGCTGCACGACGAACGCGGGCACGGGCTCGCCGCGCTCGTCGACGACGCGACCGCGCACGAGCGCGCCGGTGCGCAACACGACGTCGCCGAGATCGACATCGAGGAGCTCCCGCTCGTTCGGCGGGAACGCATACGACACCGCGCCGAACCCGTCGAGCCGCACGTGCAGCGCGTGCGCGAGGTCCGCGCGCAGGTCGACGAGTCGGAACCGACCGTCCTCGCCGCTGCGCGCGCCGAGCCAGTCGAGCTGCTGCGCCGCGAACATGTCGTCGCGGTCGATCTCGTACGCCGCGGCCCCGACGTACGCGCCGGCGATCGGCGCGCCGTGGGAATCGACGATGCGGCCGTGCGCGGCGCGCCCGGGCTGCAAGCGCACCTCGAGCGACTCGGGGAACGGCCCGTCGGGATCGCGCACCTTGACGTTCGCGCCGCCGTAGCCCGCCGCGCGCACCGACACGTCATAGTAACCGTCGGTCGCGAAGCCTTCGAACACGAACGAGCCGTCGAACTCGGTCTGCACGCGGCGCTTCGCGATCCAACCTTCGCCGACGTCGGCGCCGGCGATGCCCAGGCCGGTGCTCGCGTCGAGCACGCGCCCGCGCAGCGTGACGCCGGCGTCGACG
>JACRIN010000102.1 GCA_016220085.1 Planctomycetota bacterium | reverse complement strand
GGGCTCGCGCTCGATCCGAAGACCGGCGCGATCACAGGCGCGCCCGAGGACGTCGCCGAGCTCGGGGGCTTCACCGTCGTCGCGAAGAACGCCTACGGCAAGACCCAGACGACGCTGCAACTCGGCGTGGTGCTGCCGACGCGTTTCGCGATCGTCGGATACACCGCGGACCAGACGCTCGGCGTGTACACGCTCGATCCGGGTTCCGGCGAGTGGCGCCCGCGCGGCTTTTGCGCCCGTAGTCCGGCGGAGCTCGACCTGCGCGCGGTCGTCGGACATCCGAACGGACGCTTCGTGTACGTCGTCGACGAGACGTCGAACGACCTCGCGCTCTACACGCTCGAATCCACGACCGGCGAGCTCGTCCCCGCCGGGGTCTTCCCGACCGGCGCCGCGCCCTACGCGCTGGTGTTCGACGCCGATGGTTGCCACGCGTACGTGCTCTGCCGACTCGACGCGACGGTCGAGACCTACTCGATCGACGCCGTCACCGGCGCACCGACTCGCCTCGATCCGCCGCTCGCACTCGAAGGCGGCCCGCAGGCGATGCGCATGCACCCGTCGGGGCGCTGGCTCTACGTCGCCGAGACCGGCCAGTCGCGGCTCCAAGCGCTGGTCATCGACCCGGTGACGCACACGCCGGACCTGCACGGCACGTCGCGCGCGAGCGGGCAGACGCCGGTCGATCTCGAGCTCGATCCGGCGGGCCGCTTCCTCTACACGTCGAACTTGCGGGGCCACAACCTGTCGATGTTCGAGATCGCGGACGACGGCTCGCTGGTGCCGAAGTTCACGCTGGCCGCGGGGATCTTCCCGTCGGACGTCGCGATCGATCCGACCGGGCGCTTCCTCTACGTCTGCGAATCGGGCAACGACACTGTGCGCGGCTTCGCGATCGACGCCGCGACGGGCGACCTCGACGCGCTCGACGCGGGGCAGACCGTCGGGGTTCGGCCGATCGCGTTGAGCTTCGAGTCGACGGGCTCGCACCTCTACGCCTTGGACATCGACGGGAACCGTTCGTGGAACTTCCCGGTCGACCCCAAGACCGGCGCGCTCGGCACGCCGCGCGAGACGTGTACTCGCGACCTGCCGATGTGCGTCGCGATGATCGAGGGGCAGAACGCTGCGACCCCGCGGCCGCGCTTCGCGTACGTCGCGAACGGCGGTTCGCAGGACGTCTCGGTATACGCCGCGAATCCCGATAGCGGAGTGCTGACGTCGATCACACCGAGCGTCTTCGACCAGGGCTCGCCGCGCGTCGCGCTCGGGGCGCCGACCGGACGGTTCGTGTGCACCCTGAACGCCGGCACCAACGACGCCCACGTGTTCGCGGTCGACTCGGCCGGGGACCTGTCTCCGCTCGGCACTCCCACCGCGCTTTCGGGCACACCGACCGCCGGCGTGTTCGACGCGTCGGGACGCTTCGCGTTCGCGCTGATCGGCGGCGCCGACCGCATCGACACGCTGGAGCTCGAGCCGGCGACCGGCGCGCTGACCGCGCGCGGTTCGACCGCGACGGATGCGGGCCCCGCGGCGCTCGCGGTTGATCCGACCGGGCGATTCCTCTACGTCGCGAACTACGCGGCGAACACGATCACGTGGTCGCGAATCGACCCGCATACGGGCGCTCTCACGCCGGCGCCGGGCACGCTGGTCGTCCCCGGCCAACCGCGCTCGCTGGTCTGCCACCCCGACGGACGCCACCTCTATGCGGTGCTCGAGGCGTTCTCGACCGCGGTCAAGTTCGACATCGATCCGTTCACCGGCGACCTCTCGTCGCCCGAAGCGCAATCGACGGGCGCGCTGCCGACCTCGATCGCGCTCGACGCGCGCGGACGCTTCGCCTACACGGCGAACGCGCCGTTCGGCGGCGGCGAGCTCGGCGTGTTCCGTATCGAGCCGGCAACCGGCGATCTACTGCCGCTCGGCACCGCGCTGACCGGGCTCGGCCCGATCGCGCTGATCGGCGACCCGTCGGGCCGCTTCCTCTACGCGGTCAACCAGAACGACGACACCATCTCGATCTACGGCATCCACCAGGTGACGGGGATGCTGACGATCGGCATCTCCGTCGGCACCGGAGTGGCGCCGAGGTCGATCGCGATCCTCGGATCGCTCGAGTGATGCCTCGAGCGATCCCCGGGTGATCCCCGGGTGATCCCCGAGTAGTGCCCCGAGTGATTCGGCGAATGACCCGGTTCAGGCCGTCGCCGGCCGCTTCCGGCCCGCGATGGCGCCGGCGAGGTACGAGCGCGGCTCGGCGACCTTGACGCGCTCTTGCTGCAGTGATCCTCGAGTGATCCCCGAGTCGCGCCCGGGGTGATGCCCGAGTGACCCGGTTCAGGCCGTCGCCGGCCGCTTCCAGCCCGCGATCGCGCCGGCGAGGTACGTGCGCAGCTCGGCGACCTTGACGCGCTCTTGCTGCATCGAATCGCGGTGCCGCACGGTGACGACGTCGTCCTTCAGTGTGTCGCCGTCGATCGTGACGCAGAACGGCGTGCCGATCTCGTCCTGACGGCGGTAGCGCCGGCCGATCGCCGCGCTCTGGTCGTAGTAAGTCGAGAGACGCGCGCGGCGGAGCTCCTTCTCGATCTCGAGCGCCTTCTCGGGCATGCCTTCCTTCTTCACCAACGGGAAGACGCCGACGGTGATCGGCGCGATCTCGGGGTGGAAGCGCAACACGGCGCGCGTCTCGCCCTCGACCTGCTCCTCGGCGTAGCCATCGATCATCGAGGTCAGCGCGATCCGGTTGATGCCGCCGGCGGGCTCGATCACGTACGGGAAGTAGCGCTCCTTCGTCTCCGGATCGAAGTAGCGCAGGTCGACGCCGCTCGCCTCCGCGTGGCGCTTCAAGTCGAAGTCGGTGCGACAGGCGATGCCTTCGAGCTCGCCCCAGCCGAACGGGTACTCGTACTCGATGTCGGTGGTGCCGGTCGAGTAGTGGGCGAGCTCGCTCTTGTCGTGCTCGCGCATGCGCAACCTAGACGCGTCGAAACCGAGGTCGAGGTACCACTGCAAGCGCTCCTTGCGCCAGTACTCGTACCACTGCTCGTTCTGCGCGGGCGGCACGAAGAACTCCATCTCGCACTGCTCGAACTCGCGCGTGCGGAAGACGAAGTTGCCGGGCGTGATCTCGTTGCGGAACGACTTGCCGATCTGCGCGATGCCGAAGGGCGGCTTGACGCGCGAGCTCTGCAGCACGTTGAGGAAGTTCAGGAAGATGCCCTGAGCGGTCTCGGGTCGCAGGTAGGCGACCGAGCTCGTCGATTCGGCCGCGCCGATGTTCGTCTTGAACATCAGGTTGAACGCGCGCGGCTCCGTGAGCTCGCCGCCGCACTCGCCCGGCTTCTTCGAGGGACGCTCGGGACAGCGCGCGTCCTCGAGCTTGTCGGAACGGAAACGCGACTTGCACTTCTTGCAGTCGACCATCGGGTCGGTGAAGCCCGAGACGTGCCCGGACGTCTCCCACGTCTTCGGATTCTGGATGATCGCCGAGTCGAGGCCGACGACGTCGGAGCGCAGCGTGACCGTGCGCTGCCACCAGGAGTTCTTGACGTTGCGCAAGAGCTCGACACCGAGCGGCCCGTAGTCGTACGTGTTGCCAATGCCGCCGTAGATCTCGGACGCGGGGAAGACGAAGCCCCGGCGTTTGCACAGGGAAACGATCTTGTCCATCAACTGCGGGTCGGTCGTCGGCATGGCGGTCCTTGGAGGCGGCGGCGAAAGCGCGCAGTCTAGCGGCGGCCCGCCCGCGATTCAGCGCGCTCCGCACTCGCGCGGCCGATTCCGCCGGCCGCCGTCGGTCGCGCGAAATCCGCCGGTGCGAACCTATACTGTCGCCCCATGCAATCGGTCGAATCCCCCGCCGACGCGGGCTCGGTGCCGCTCGCGTCCCTCGCGCGCACCGGCGCCGAGGCCGTCGAACTCGAACGCATCTCCGACAAGGTCCAGGATGGCCGACGCATCGACGTCGAAGAAGCGTTGTGGCTGCACGAGCACGCCGACGTGCTCTCGCTGGGACTGCTCGCGGACCTGGTGCGCCGGCGCAAGCACCCCGAACCGATCGTCACGTACATCGTCGATCGCAACATCAACCCGACCAACGTCTGCATCACGGACTGCGGCTTCTGCGCGTTCTATCGCCGGCCGAACGCCGAGGGCGCGTACGTCCTGCCGCGCGAGGAGATCTACAAGAAGGTCGAGGAGACCGCCGCGCTCGGCGGACGCCAGGTGTTGATGCAGGGCGGCCATCATCCGTACATCAAGACCGAATGGTGGTGCGAGCTGATCTCCGACCTGCGCGCGCGCTTTCCGACGATCAACTCGCACGCGCTGTCGGCGCCGGAGCTCGACCACCTCTCGAAGCTCGACAAGCGTCCGGTCGAAGAGGTGATCCGCGACCTGGCCGCGGCGGGACTCGGGTCGGTCCCCGGCGCGGGCGCCGAGATGTTGGTCGAGCGCGTGCGCAAGATCATCGCGCCGAAGAAGGCGTCGACCGATCGCTGGCTCGACGTGCACCGCAAGGTCCACGAAGCGGGCTTGCGCTCGTCGGCGACGATGCTGTTCGGCCACGTCGAGACCGCGGCGGAGCGCATCGAGCACCTGCGCCGCCTGCGCGACTTGCAGGACGAAACGGGCGGCTTCACCGCGTTCGCGTGCTGGACGATGCAACCCGACGGCGTGCCCGAGCAACACAAGTACCCCAAGCGCGCGACGCCGGGCGTCTACCTGCGGGTGCAGGCGCTCTCGCGGATCTTCCTCGACAACTTCGAGAACATCCAGACGAGCTACGTGACGCAAGGCCTGAAGATGGCGCAGATCACGCTGCGCTACGGCTGCAACGACTTCGGCGGCACGATGCTCGAGGAGAACGTCGTGTCCGCGGCGGGCTGCTTCCACCTCGCGCCGATCCAGAAGCTCGAACGCGTGATCGAACGCGCGGGCTTCACGCCGGTGCAGCGCAATTCGTGGTACGGCTTGGTCGATCCGCGCCGCCCCGAACTCCAACGCGGCCCGGCGAATCCGACCGAAGCACGCGTGCGCGCTCCCCGCGCGGCGAAGGTGCAAGCATGATCGCGCGCGACTCGCAGGCGTCGCGGTTGGTCGAGCTCGCGCGCTCCGCCGGGCTCGCGGACATCGCGGAGAGAGTGGTCGCGAAGGAACGCTTGTCGCTCGACGACGGAGCGCGGCTCTACCGCAATCCCGAGCTCCACGTCGTCGGCGCGCTGGCGAACCACGTGCGCGAGCGGCTGCACGGCGACCTCGCGTACTTCAACGTCAACCAACACGTCAACTACACCAACCTCTGCAACAAGCTCTGCCGCTTCTGTGCGTTCCAACGCTTGCCCGGCCAAGAGGGCGCGTACCTGTGGAGCCCTGAGGAGTGCGCGGCGAAGGTGCGTGCGCAACTCGACCAACCGGTCACCGAAGTCCACATGGTCGCCGGCGTGTGGCCGAAGATCCCGTACGAGTACTACCTCGACCTGCTGCGCGCGGTGAAGGCGGCGCGGCCTTCGATCCACGTCAAGGCGTTCACGATGGTCGAGCTCGATCAGATCGCTCGCGTCGCGAAGAAACCGCTCGAGATCGTGCTGCAAGAGCTCAAGGCCGCCGGCCTCGGCTCGGTTCCCGGCGGCGGCGCGGAGGTGTTCAGCGAACGCGTGCGCGCCGAGACGTACCACCTGAAGATCAGCGGCGACGAGTGGCTCGCGATCGCGCGCAAGGTCCACCAGGCGGGCCTGCGCTCGAACTGCACGATGCTGCACGGGCACATCGAGACGATCGAGGAGCGCGTCGACCACTTGGATCGCTTGCGCCGCCTGCAGGACGAGACGCAGGGCTTCCAGACGTACATCCCGCTCTCGTTCCACCCGGACCACTCGGAGATGGCGGACGTGCCGGGCCCGACCGCGCTCGACGAGCTGCGCGAGCTCAGCGTCGGCCGCCTGATGCTCGACAACATCCCGCTCATCAAGGCCTACTGGATCCTGATGGACGTCGCGGTGGCGCAGCTCGCGCTCGCGTACGGCGCCGACGACGTCGACGGCACGGTGGTCGAGGAGAAGATCTACCACGAGGCGGGCGCGACGACACCGCAAGAGGTGCAGCGCGCCGAGCTCGTCCAGTGGATCCGCGACGCCGGCCGCATCCCGGTCGAGCGCGACACGCTGTACAACGTGATCTGGTCCGCCGATCCGACGCGCGCGCCCGCGGGCCGGCCGGCGCCGGTCCTCGCGTAGCCGCTCACTCGACGATTTCGCCGCGCCGCCCCCCGAAAGGGCGCACTCTGCCCCATGTCGGAATCGGCCGGCTACGGGCAGAATCACGGACCGCCTCTCGTCCCGAGGCGGCGCCGCTCGGCGGCAGGAGAGATGGCATGCATCGCGTCGCCGTGTTCACGCTCGCACTCGTGGGCCCCGCAGCGGCCCAAACCTCGCACTGGTATCCGGTTCCAGTCTCGCCCACGCTCGGTGGCAGATGCGCGATCGCTGATTTCGACGGCGACGGCCGTGCCGACCTGGTGGCGAGCGGCGCTGCGCTCGACACACTCCAACTCGGTGCGGGAAACGGGCAAGGACGATTCCAACCCGTGAACGCGCTGTCGATGTCCAGCCCGTTCCGAGTTCAGGTCGCTGACCTCGACGGCGATCGGCGCCCCGACATCCTCGCGGACAGTCCGAGCGCCAAGAAGCTGCACGTCGCGTTGAACCAAGGTGCGTTCCAGTTCACGCTCCACCCTGCGCTCGATCCCGGAACCGCACTCGCGGACTTCGCCGTCGGCGATCTCGACGGTGACGGCGATGCCGACGTGGTGACCGGCAGTCAGACCGGCATGACGCTCAAAGTATGGTCGAACGATGGGCACGCGAACTTCACTGCCGACGGGTCGATCGCGAATCACACGCCGAACCGTCGGGTCGTCCTCCACGATTTCGACACGGACGATCTCCTGGACGTGCTCGCCTTCGACGAGCACTCGATCGCGGTCCACTTCGGCGTGGGCGACGCGCGGTTTGCCCCGCCCATCGTCTCGAAGCTGCCGTCGCTCGACGTGCTCGATCTGGCGATCGGTGACTTCGACTGCGACGGGGTCGCGGACCTGATCGGTAGTTCCACCTTCGAGCGCATTTTCCTGTGTTCCGGCAGAAGCGACGGGTCGTTCGTCGGGCCTCGCACCATCGATTCCGGCTTCCGAGCAGCGCCGCGGTCCGTCGACCTCGACGGCGACGGATGGCTCGACCTCCTCGCAACGGAGCAGCCGTCCGCCGCGGGCGCCGCGTATGCGCGTGTCCGCGTGTACCGAGGACTCGGCGACGGGAGGTTCGTGCGCGGAGCAGTCGCGCCCGCCGGGCAGTTCGTTTTCGCCACACGCGTGGCGGACGTCGACGACGACGGCCGCGTGGACGTCGTGATCACGCACGCACACGACGCCAGCAGCTTGATCCAAGGGCCGAACGGCGCGTTGCGAGCCGCGGAGCTCTTGCCCAACGCCACCTCGGGCACGATCGAAGCGCTGCTCGGTTCGTTCAGCGAGGACGGCTTCGCGGACGTCGCGGTCTTACCCTACGCGACGGGCCCAGCGGGCGTGCTGCATGGAACGCCCGACGCCAGATTCGCCTGGCAGTTCGCCTTCCAGCCCAACGCCGCACCAACGGACTCGGCGCTGTCGGGTGACTTCGACGGCGATGGTCACGAGGACATCCTGCAGGTGGCACGGGCGTCGAGCTCGTCCAGTCAGCGTTACTTCGTCGCCTGGTTCGGCGACGGCACCGGCGGCTTCACGCCGGCGCAGCGAACGCCTCCGCGGCCGCTCTCGACTCTGATCGGCGTTGCCGATGTCGACGGTGATCACGACGAAGACGTGATCGTGCTTTGGCAGTTCGCGACGTCGGCGCAGGTACGCGCGTTGGTTTCTGACGGTACCGGCCAGTTCGTGCCGGGTTCGTTCCAGACAACGAGCCTCTGGCTCCGCGATGCTCAGGTCGCCGACTTCGACTCCGACGGCGATCCGGACGTCGGATTTTCGGTGGACACGCCTCAGGGCACGATGCCTGCCATGGCGATCGCGTCGAATGACGGGACAGGGAAGTTCGTGCTCGGCACGCCCCATCCATCGACGTTGGGTTCCGCTGCGAGCCTCGCAGCCGCGGACTTCGACGGGGACGGCGACATCGACGTCGCCCGCTGGAGCTACGGGCCGAGTGCGACGGTCGAAACGTGGATCAGCGATGGCTCGGGAGGCTGGCTGCCGCCGACCGTCGCGCCGGCGGCCTTCCCCGCACTCGATCTGCTCATCGGCGACGTCGACGGCGACTCGGTCGCCGACTTGATCGTCGAGGAAGTCTCCTCGCGCTGGTTCGCCGTCGCGCGCGGCAGCGGCGATGGATCGTTCGAGCCTGCGCTCGCGTTTGGGCACGCCGTCGGAGCCGGCATTCAGGGGCTCGACGCCCTGGACCTCGACGCCGATGGCCGCACGGAAATCGTCGTGCTCGGCACCAGCGGTGACATCGAGCTGCAGCGCGCCGGAAACTGACCGGACTGCTCCGGATGGGCCGACCCCCGAGGGATTCGCGCGCGCCGACGCCGCATTTCGGACTCGGCGGACGACCGGCAGAATCACGGACCGCCTCTCGTCCCGAGGCAACGCCGCTCGGCGGCAGACGAGATTGCATGCGACCGATGACGGTGCTCGTGGCCATCGCTCCCGTGGGTGGGGCTTCCGCCCAGAGCTCGTACCGCTTCCCCTTGCCGGCGACGCCGGACCGCGGCACCGACCTGAGCGCCGGACACCTCGACCTCGATGCGTTCGCGGATCTCGCAGCGGCTCACCCGACGAACGACGTCGTCAAGATCGCGCGCGGCAGCGGTGACGGACGATTCGTCGATGTCGGCGGTCTCGCCGTGTCCGTGTGCGTGCCCTCACGATCCTCGCTGCGTCGCGCGAAGAGAGTGCGGGGCACCGTGCCTGAGCACGCGAGTCCGTTTGGGCGCCGCGCGCGCGTCGCGGTCGCAGCCGTCCTCCTCGGGATCTCGTCATTCGCCGCGGCTCAGTTCGAATCGGGAGCCCAAGCCGAACTGCCGATGATCCGAGGCCGCGTCATCCGCGACGACGACGGATCGAACGTCGTGAACGCGCTCGTCGAGGCCTATCCCGCGTTCCAAGTGCAAGCCGAGACTCGCACCGATGATCGAGGCTCGTTCGCTCGGATCGGAAAGCCCCAGGACACGCCGACCAACAGGACCAACGAGGAGCCCTACGACCTCGTGGAGTACATGACGGTCTCCTCGCCGGGCGTCGCACGCACGTTCGTCGATCCGTGCGCCGACGCGCCGTGGTCGGCACCGATCCGAGTCCGCGCGACGGCTACATTGCGCGGACGTGTCCTCGGCGAGCCCGCGAAACGCGGCCTGCGCGTGGTGGTCACAGCGGATTGGAAGGACCTCTGCTGGCCGCCGAACACGGGGCTGACCCGCTTCGGGCACGAGTGGATCGCGGCCTTGGATCCAGACGGCGGGTTCGAGCTGCACCAACTCCCTGCCGAAGTCCCGTTGCAGGTCGCGTGGTCGGCGGGCGGGACGGACGCGAATCCGTCGACGACTCTGTTGGCGCTCGCGCCCGGTGAGTCACACTTCCTCGCACTCGGATCGAATGCGGGCGCGGGCGCCGACACCGCTCGCACGTCGGACCCCGCGGGGCCGTGGATCCTCGTCGACCCGTTCGCGGATACGGAGCGAGGAGCGACCCCGTACCTCCCGGCGTTCGAGATCGTCGAGGGTGGACGGTTCCGACAGCACCAGAACGGCGGAGGCCGCTGGCACATCCACGACTCGCGCGCCTGCGATCATCTCGAGGCGCTCGCCGGCGTGCACACGCTCGTGGCGCGCGACGCCAGCGGGCGGTTCGGCATCACGACGTTCACGGTTCGAGTCGACGACGCCCGCCTCAAGCCGAGCGTGCCGCTCTCGCCCGGCGCGCTGCTACGGATCGACTTCGACGGTCCCGAGGAGCGCGCGCGCGTCGCGCTGGTCGCGAACGGCATCGTGTACGCGGCGCGCGACCTTCCGCGCGGTGCCGTCTGGTACGAGCTCGCGCCGGCGGGCGCGGTCGAGCTGCGCGTGACCGGCTCGTCGGCCGCCCCGCGCACGGTCGAAGTCGAGGCACGCGCCGGCGAGCTTCAGCGCGTGGACGTTTGAAGGACGCGCGGCGTCAGAGTCGCGCGCGCGACGGCCGCTCGGCTCTCGCGTTCCGGGCGGCGAAGTGGTGAGATCGATCGCGGGTGATGAAGACGATCCAAGGATTGTGTCTGGCGTTCGCGCTCGGGCTCGCGGCGGCGTGTTCGGAGCGCGTGGTCGCCGCCGCCGCGCCGCAAGAGCCCGCGTTGGCGCCGGATGCGAGCCCGTTCGAGGAGGAGGCGCGGATCGTGCTGCCGCGGCTCGCCGGGCGGCTCGATCACGTCGCGTACGATTCGACGCGCGATCGCGCGTGGGTCGCGGCGCGCAACGACGGCACGATCGAGGTCGTCGATCTCGCGGAGCAGAAGCACGCGCTCTCGATCGCCGGCCACGACCAGCCCCAGGGCATCGCGTACCTGCCCGAGGTCGACCGCGTGGTGGTCGCGTGTGCGTTGCCGGGGACGCTCGAGGTGTTCGACGCGGCGACCGGCGAGTCCGTCGCGAGCGTCGCCATCGGCCGCGAAGCCGACGTCGTGCGTTACGACGCGGCGAGCCAGCGCGTCTTCGTCGGCTGGGGCTCGGGCGCGATCGCCGTCGTCGACTCCCGCGCGTGGAAGGTCGTGTCCGCGTTCGCGTTGACGGCGCACCCGGAAGGGTTCGTGCTCGCGCACGACGAGGAGCGCCTGTTCGTCAACCTCGCGGACGAGCGCAAGGTGGTCGAGCTCTCTCGCTCCGAGAAACGCCTGAAGAACGCCTGGCACCTCGGGCTGCGGCGCGGCAACTATCCGCTGATCTTGGTGCAGGGCGACACGCGGATGCTGGTCGGCGTGCGCGAGCCGTCGGCGCTGTTGACGCTCGATCCGAAGACGGGCGCGGTGCTCGCCGAAGTGCCGTTGTCGGCCGACGCGGACGATCTGTTCGAGGACGAGCCGACGAAGCGCGTGTACGCCGCGTGCGGCGAGGGCTTCGTCGACGTGTTCGAGCTCAAGGACGACGGCGTGTGGCGCCGTTCGGCGCGCCATCCGACGCGCAAGGGCGCGCGCACCGCGCTGTGGGTGGAGAGCACGCGCAAGCTGCTGGTCGCGGTGCCCGCGAACGGCGGCCAGCCCGCGGAACTCCGGGTGCTCGCGACGAAGCCGTGACGCCGCGCCTCGACGCCGACGCGCTCGCCGAGTTGCTCGTGGAAGGCGAGGGCCGGCGCCTCGAGTTCAAGGAGGGCTTCTCGAGCGCGACCAAGCTCGCGCGCACGCTCGCCGCGTTCGCGAACACGCGCGGAGGCGTGTTGGTGATCGGCGTCGACGACGCCGGACGCGTGCGCGGCGTCGCGCGACCCGCGGAGCTCGTGCACGCGCTCGCCGCGGCCGCTCGCGAGGCCGTCGAGCCGCCGTTGGAGCTCGCGCCGCGCGTGTTCGAGCTCGACGGCGGCAAGGTGGTCGCGGTGGCGGTCGCGTTGTCGCGCGTTCGGCCGCACGCGGTGCTGCACGAGGACGGCGAGCGCGAGGTCGTCGTCCGCGTCGGCGCGTCCAATCGCCGGGCCGAGGGCGCGGCGCTGCGCGCGCTCGCTCTCGACGAACGCGATGCGCGCGGGCTCGCGCCGCTCGAGAAGAGCGTGCTCGCGTGGATCGGCACGCTCGCGCCGAAAGGCGACGGCGCGGCGGCCCGCGCGAGCGTCGAAGGCTTCGCGAAAGCGCGCAACGTCGGCGTGCAACGCGCGCGGCGCACGTTCATCGCGCTGGAGCGGCGCGGGCTGATCGTCGGCTACGGCGCGGGCTCGCGCCGCGCGTACGCCTTGCCGTGATTCAGAGCGAATGCAACGACGCGGGCGGCGCGTCGAGCGCGGAAATGTCGGTCAGCTTGCGGTCGGGGCCGCGCTCGCCGGAGAGCAGGATCGAGCCGTACGGCTGCCAATTCCCCCACGCGGTCGTGAACTTGGGCTCGGCGTCGTCGCGCGACCCGTAGAACGCCCACTGCTCGACGAGCTTGGTGTCGCGCGCGATCCACACGTCGTACTTGTTCTGCGGCGTGTCGCCGACGGCTTCGAACGTCAGCACGAGCACGTCGGCCGCGCGACCGTCGGGGAGCGCGCCCTCGCCCTTGTACTTCAGCGTCACGCCGTCGTCCTTCAGCTTGTACGGCATCACCAGCCAGTACGAGTCGTTGATCCAGATCGACTTCGCCTTCTTCAGGCCTTCCTCGACGAGCTTCGCGTCGGTGACCTCCGCGCCCTTGTCGAACACGCGGCCCTTGCCGGAGTCGAGGTTCATCAGGACGACGCGCTCGCCTTCCTCCATTCGGTAGTCGCCGGTCCACTTGTCCCAGACGTGCTTGCGCCGACCGAAAAAGTTCCAGGCGAGCACGCGCGTCGCGTCCCAGGCCGCGCGGCCGCCCATCGCGCGCATCGCGGCGTCGGCGAGCTCGACTGCGCGCGCATCGGAGTGCGCGACGTCGAAGCGCGGCGCGGCGGGATTCGCCGCCGGCGACGACGCAGCGCAGGAATGGCAAGCGGGAACGAGCGCGAGCGAGAGCCAGGCGGCGGCGATCGGCTTCATGGCACCTTTCGTGGGTTGGGAAAGGCGAGGATCGCCGCCCGCGCGCGAAATGCAAGAGACCAGCGGAGTCGGATCGAGCGCCACGACGTGCGAGCGACGTCAGCGCGCGCCGGACGCCCGCCACCACGGCCGCGGGGGCGGCGGGCAGTCGATCCGGACTTGGTCGCCGCGCGTCGGATGCGGCACGACCAGCGAACGCGCGTGCAACGCGACGCTCTGATCGGCGAGCGGACGCGCGGCCCCGTACTTCAAGTCGCCGAGGATCGGCGCGCCGAGCGATGCGAGCGCGACGCGCAGTTGATGCGGGCGGCCGGTCAGCGGCTCGAGCTCGACCAGGCCGCGGCGCGCGCCCTCGAACTCGAACTCGCCGAGGCACTGGAAGCGTGTCGTCGCGAGCAGCGCACCGTCGCGCGGGGCGGCGAGCGCGCGGACGACGTTGGTGCGCTCGTCCTTCGAGAGCCACTGCTCGACCTCGCCCGCGCGCCGGTCGGGCGGTCGCTCGGTCAGCGCGAGGTAGCGCTTCTCGACGCGCCGCTCGCGGAACGCCGCGGACAGGCGCTCGGCACCCTTGCTGGTGCGCGCGAAGAGCACGATGCCCGACACCGGCCGGTCCAAGCGATGCACGACGCCGAGGAAGACGTTGCCGGGCTTCGCTTTCTCGCGGCGGACGAACTCCTTCGCGCGTTCCTGCAAACTCTCGTCGCCGCTCGCGTCGGCGACGGTCGGCAGCCCCGCGGGTTTCGCGACCGCGAGCAGATGGTTGTCGGAGTAGAGGACGTCGAGCTCGCTCACGCCGGCTCGACCCCGCGCGAGAAGCGCGCGCAGAAGCCGCACGGCAGGAGGCGCGCGCCTTCGCCGCTCTCCGCGAGCACGAGCTCGCCCGCCTCGACCTCGCCGCCACCGTACGCTTCGAGCAGGTTCGCGAGCGCGAGCGGCGACGTCCCGAACGCGTAGGCCGAGAGCACCATCACCGCGCGCGGTTCGAGCAGCGCGCCGAGCGCCTCGAGCAGCGGCGCGAGGTGCTCCTCGAATTGCCACGTCTCCCCTTTCGGGCCGCGCCCGAAGTGCGGCGGATCGAGCACGATCGCGTGGTAGCGACTCCCGCGCCGCGCCTCGCGCCGTGTGTACGCGAGCGCGTCGTCGAGCACGATCCGCAGCGCGTCGCCGGTGAGCCCCGAGGCCCGCGCGTTCTCCTTGAGCCACGCGAGCGACGTCTTCGACGCGTCGACGTGTGTCACCGCGTAGCCCGACTGCGCGGCGACGATGCTCGCGGTGCCGGTGTAGCCGAAGAGGTTGAGCAGGCGCGGTCGCTCGACGCCGAATGCACCGCCGCGCGCGGCGCTCCCGGCGCCCGCGGCGCGCGCGGCGAGCCACGCCCAATTGCTCGCTTGCTCGGGGAACAACCCGACGTGCTTGAACGGCGTCGGACGGAGCGTGCAGCGCGCGGAGCGCCAACCGACGGTCCATTCGGGCTCGCGACGCTGCGCGGGTTCCGGCGCGGTCTTCGACGCGCGCCACGTGCCGTGTTTGCCGCCGCTCTTCGGATCGCGCTCGAACGAGAGGTGCGCGGCGTTCCACTCGCGGTCGGAGAGACGCTTCGCCCAGAGCGCCTGGGGATCGGGACGGCGCAGCGTGATCGGCCCGAAGCGCTCGAGCTTCTCGCCGGCGCCCGAATCGAGGAGCTCGTGGTCGGGGAACGGCTCGGGCGGGAAGTACGACGGTCGCATCGCGAGTAGTTCTAGCGAGCGCGCGGGCCGCCTTCACGCATCGAAGCGGCTACCATGCGCGCGTGCCCGAGCCTTCGAGCCGCCACGCCGGTTTCGCGCCGACGCGCTGGAGCCTGGTGCTCGCCGCGGGCAAGCACGCCGACGCTCCGGCTCGCGCGGCGTTGGCGGAGCTCTGCGAGGCGTATTGGTACCCGCTCTACGCGTACGTGC
This sequence comes from Planctomycetota bacterium, assembly GCA_016220085.1. Taxonomy (GTDB): domain Bacteria; phylum Planctomycetota; class UBA1135; order UBA1135; genus JACRIN01. The sequence continues at coordinate 20,768 of JACRIN010000102.1, read as the reverse complement.
GGCGCCGCGGCCACGACGCGGACGCGGCTGCCGACCTGACGCAGGGCTTCTTCGCGCGCTTGATCGAGCGCGACGATTTCGCGGCGGCGGATCGCGAGCGCGGACGCTTCCGCGCGTACTTGCTCGCCGCGCTGCGCCACTTCCTCGCCGACGAACGCGATCGCGCGACCGCCGAGAAGCGCGGCGGCGGCGCGGCGCCGTTGTCGCTCGATTTCGAGCGCGCGGACTCGAAGTGGCACCAGGAACCGGCGGTTGACGAGACCCCGGAGCGCGCGTACGAGCGCGGCTTCGCCCACGAGCTGCTCGACCGCGCGCTCGCCCACGTCGAGCGCGACTACGCGGCCCGCGGCGAGGCGCGCGCGTTCGCGGTGCTCGTGCGGACGCTGACCGCCCCGGGCGACGCCCCCTACCGCGAGTTGGCCGCCGAGCTCGCGACCAGCGAAGGCGCGGTCAAGGTCGCCGCGCATCGTCTGCGCGAGCGCTGGCGCGCCGCGCTGCGCGAGGAGGTCGCGGCGCTGGTCGACGACCCGGCGGACGTCGACGACGAGCTCGCGGCGCTGTTCCGGGCGCTGTCGGGCTAGTGGGAATCCGCGGCCCGTCTGTAACCTCGGGTGCGCGCCTCCTCAGTTACCCGCGGAGGCCACGATGACCACGCGCACCTGTCACCGCTGCGGAACCCCGTTCGAACCGACGCGCAGTCCGCACGGACTGTGTCCGAAGTGCTTGATCGGCGTCGGCATGCGCGACGCCGACGAGGTCGAGCCCGCGACCGAACGCGTCGCGCCGACGGTCGCGGCGGTCGCGCCGCTCTTTCCAGAGCTCGACCTCGTCGAACTCGTCGGCCAAGGAGGCATGGGCTTCGTGTTCCGCGCGCGCCATCGCGAGCTCGAGCGTGACGTCGCGCTCAAATTGCTCGCGCGCGAGCACGCCCTCGAACCGAGCTTCGCCGAGCGGTTTCGCCGCGAAGCGCGCACGCTCGCGCGGCTGTCGCACCCCGGCATCGTCGCGATCTTCGACTCCGGCGAGCGCGGCGGCTGGTTCTACCTGGTGATGGAGTTCGTCGACGGCGCGAACCTGCGGCACCTGATGAAGAGCACGCGCATCGAGCCGAAGCAGGCGCTCTCGATCGTCAGCCAGGTCTGCGCGGCGCTGCAGTACTCGCACGACCAAGGCGTCGTGCACCGCGACGTCAAGCCCGAGAACGTGCTGATCGACGTCGAAGGCCGCGTCAAGATCGCGGACTTCGGACTCGCGCGCCTCGTCGATCGCGATCTAGGCGCGTTCGCGCTCACTGGTTCGCACCAGGTGATAGGCACGCCGCACTACATGGCGCCCGAACAATGGGAGAAGCCGCAGTCTGTCGACCATCGCGCGGACATCTACGCGCTCGGCGTCGTCTTCTACGAGCTCCTGACCGGCGAGATGCCGCTCGGCCGCTTCGACGCGCCGTCGAAACGCGTCCACATCGACGTGCGGCTCGACGAAGTGGTGCTGAAGGCGCTCGAGAAACAACCGGAGCGTCGGTACCAGCGAGCGAGCGAAGTCCAGACCGACCTCGACTCGATCGCCCGCGACGAGACGTCGCGCGCGCATCCGGTGCCGACGCCCGAAGCGGCGACGCTCGCGTGGGCCGGCGTGTTCGGGCTCGGAATCGTGATGCTCGCGCTCGCTTTCGCGCTCTTCCTGATCGCGCGCACCCATTTCGCCGAGCGCCTCGAGACCCGGAACGCCTGGTGGGGCGCCGCGTTCGGACTCGCGGCCGCCAGCCTCCTTCCGCTGATCTCCGCGCACGGGCGCCTCGCGCGTCGACCCGACTTCGTGGCGGCGAACCGATCGTGCGGTTTCACGTGGATCGACGGCGGCCTCGGGTTGCTCGCCGCGGTCGGCGGCGTCGGCCTGGTCGCCGCGCTGTCGAGTCGAGCGGATCACCCCGCGACCGAGACCCTTTGGATCACGTCGATCGTCATCGTGATGTGCACGGTCCTCGTGTGGCTCACGCGGCAGTTCACGAGCCGATACCACGCGCGGCCTTCGGCCGACGACGCGCGGGAACCGTCGGACGCCAAGCTGTTCGCGGTCGGCCTGTTGCTCTTCGTCGGGTTGCACTGTCTGTGCTCCGCGGCGAGTTCCACCGCGGCGTCCGCGATCGTGAGCGCGCGAGGAGAAGATCGGGGCGACACGTGGCCGCTCGCGTGGTGGCGTGTCTCGGTCGTGCTCGGCCTACCGTGCGTGATCATCGGATGGCACTGGCTGAAGGCGTCGTCGCGCGGCTCCGCGGTCTGGACGCGAGCCGGCTTCTCGGGCTTCGACTTCGCGGTCTTGCTCTTCGTCGCATGGGCGTCGTACTGCGCCGTCGCCGCGACTCTGGCTCCGCGCGATGGCTTCGTCTTCTGGATCTATGCGCTGCACGCGGCCACCGAGTTGCCGGTCGCCGCTTACTTCGCTTGGCGCAGGTGGTCGTCACGGTCGCGCGTGGAGCGCGTTGCCCTCGAGCCAGGTCTGGTGCATGTCGTCCTGGCGTCGCTGTCGATCCTCGCGTGCGTCGGCGGCGCGATCGCAGTCGGCGTCGGACTCATCCGACCGACGGTGATCGCTGCCGACGGCTCGACCTGGCTCGGCGGCGGCGTACTCGCGCTGCTCGGCGGCGCGTTGGCGCTCGACCTGCTGCGCCGGCACCTGCGAACCGAGGGGGAGCGGCCGCTGCTCGCCGTGCGCGAGCGCACGTGGCTCGACCGCGCGATGATCACGGCCGCGGTGCTCGGCGGGGCGCTCTGGGTCGGCGGTTGGGCGGTCGAGAACACCGAGAGCGTGAGTGTGAGATTTGCGCGCGGCGTGGGCGGCTGCACGGTTGCGGTGAACGCCATTTACAACGGCATGCGCTCGCAACGTCGGCGCAAAGCGGACGAGAGCGAACGGCTCGAGGACTCGCGCACCGAGGCCGGCTGAACGCGGGTCAGCGCGCGAGCTCGTACTCGCTCGCGATGCGGCCGAATGCGGCCCAGATCTCGACTGCGGCGACGCGCTCGAAGATCGCTCGCGCGCGTTCGGTCTCGCCGCGGCAAGCGAGCCAGTTGCCGACGCCGTAACCCTGCGTCGCGAAGTCGACCGCGGTCGGACCGGTCGGCGCGGCGGACGCGAGCAGGAACTCCGGGGAGATCTCGCCCTTGTACATCAAGCAGAGACGGTGATACGCGTGGTAGTCGACGACGTCCAGGTCGGCGGTGATCGGCGCGGCGAGCTTCTCGATCTCGTCGAAACGCCCGAGCTTCGCGAGCGTCATCGCTTGCCAATGCACCGCGGCGCAGACCGTGTCGGGATTGGTCGACCACCGCGCGCACTCGCGCCAACTCGAGAGCGAGCTCGCGAAGTCGCCGAGCAGGTATTGAGCGAGCGCGAGGTGGTAGTAGATGTTCTGTTTCAGCGTGTCGGTCACCACGCCGCGCGAGTTGGGGTTCAAACTCGGCTCGGGTTCGTCGGCGATCGCGAGCGAGAGCTCCGCGGCGCGTTCGAGATCGCGCACGGCGAGCTCTGGCTCGCGCAACGTGATCCAACGATGCCCGCGATGGCGCAGCAGGTGCACCTCGTCGCCGAACCGACCGAGCGCGCGACCGTACGTCCCGACCGCCTCGCGATAACGACCGAGGTTCGAGAGCCGCCGCCCGACCGCGACCCACTTCGCCGGATCGCCGGGATCGCCTTCGAGCTCGCGCTCCGCCGCGGCGAGTTCCGCTTCGCGCGTCGCCTTCACGTCGTCGGCGAGCGGCGGCGGGTAGAGCACTTCGCCCGCGAGCGAACGCACCTCGGCGCCGGCCGGCAGCTCGTTCACGGGCGCGGAAGTCCACCGCGGCGCCGTGCAACCGAACACGAGAGACAGGACGATCGAAACCGAGAACGCGCCGCGAAGTTCCATGCACACCTCCGCGACGGAGGATGCCCGCTCGCCGCCTCGGCGTCTACTTCCCGCCGCCGACGTCGGTGTAGCCGAGCGAGTTCAACAGCTCGGTCCGGCCCGCGTCGTCGAACTCCGCCGGAGCGTCGAACATCGTCGGCTTGCAGCGATCCTCGTACGCGTCGATGAACGTCACCGGATACCGAGCGAGGAACGCGGGGTCGATCAGCTCGGACAGCACGCGACCGGGCATGTTCTTGGCGACCGGCAAGCCGAGCAGCGCGAGCACCGTCGGCGCGACGTCGAGCACCGTCGCCTTCTCCTTCAGCATCGCGCCCTTCAGGATCGGTCCACCGGCCGCGATGAAAATGCCGTCGAGGTCGTGCACGCCCGATTGCCCGACGTTCACGGGATCGTCGAGCTCCTCGGTGCGCGCGATGCCGACCGCGTTGTAGTCGACCTCGGACGTCAGACCCGGCAGCTTGCCCGACGCCTTGAAGCCGTGGTCGGAGACGACGATCACCACCGTGTTCGCGTCGAACTTCGGCAACAGCCCGGCGAGGTACGCGTCGTCGTGACGATAGATCGCGGGCACGATCTTGCCGATGCGGCGCGCCTCGTCGGCGTCGACGTGGCCTTGGAATTCGCTCGGCTGGTAGAGATGCCAGTACGTGTGCGAGATCGGATCGACGGCGACCAGGAAGAGCAACGAGAGGCTCGGCTGCGAGCGCGAGAGCAGCTCGGTGCCGATGCGCTCGTACGTGCGTTGCTCGCAGTAGCCGAACTTGAAAACGCTCGGCGCGTGGAACGGGATCGGATGGTCGGCGGCGAGGATCGCCTCGCGCTCCTTGTCGGTGAAGTCCGCGAGCGCGAAGATCTCGTCGGTCGGCGGCGACTTCACCGGGTCGACGACCAGGTCCTTCAGCTTCTCGATCAACTCCTCGGGGTGCGTCAGCCGCGTGTTCTTCGAGCCGTCCGTCCAGCTCGACCAGCGGCTGTACGCGACGCGGTCGGAGACCACATAGCCTTCGACCGCCTCCGCCGGCCAGGTCACCCACCAGCCGATCACGCCGACGCCGACGCCGTACGACGTCACCATGTTCCACAGCGCGGGCGCGGTGCGGTCGGTGGTCGCCATCAGCTTCGGCTTCTCGACCGTCGAGTGCGTCGAGCGGAACCGGACGATGCCGTGGTCCTCGCGGTGGCGGCCGGTCGCGATCGTCGTCCAGACGCAGGGCGAGAGGATCGGCTTTTGGGACTCGAGCGACGCGCGGGTGCCGCGCTCGATCAGGCCGGCGAACGCCGGGAGCTCGCCGCCGGCGAGCAACGGATCCATCACCACCCAGGTCGCGCCGTCGATGCCGACGACGACGACCTTGAGGCCCGTCGGCGCCGCGCCGTTCGGCCGCGGCGGGGTCGCGGTCTGGGCGCCGGGCTCGGTGACGCCCGCGGCGGCGGCTCCGGCGGCGGGGTTCGACCCGGCGGGCGCGTCGGAGGAGGGCGAGCAGGCCGCGAGGAGCGCCCAGGGAACGAGGCCGGCGAGGCGGCGGAGGGACCGTTCGAACATGCGCTCGCCAGTCTACCGCCTCGGCGGATCGCGCGAGCGCGCGGGCGTCCGCGCGGGCCGCGTCAGTCGCGCCGGGCCGTCCGGGCCCGCTCCGAACGTCGGCCGGAATCCGCCTCGGAACCGGCGCGTCGCGGCCCACGGAAAGGTGCGAAAACTCGCGACTTCGAGGGGCGGCGCGAGTCCTCTCGACTGATAGATTTCCGCCATGTCCGAACGGGCCCGAACGCTGCGCTCCCGCTCCGCCCGGTTCGAGATCCGGGTGCGGCGGCGCTGGTACGAGAAGAGCGAGCAAGAGCTCCTTCGGACCCGGCTCGCGGACCTCGGCCTCGAGCTCGCGAAAACGCCGATCGCGCGGCGCGTCGAGCGCCTGAAACGCGAGCTCGCCGCGCGCGAGATCGCTTTCCAACCACACGTTTGGCTGTCGACTTCGTGGTTTTCGCCGGACGGCGTGCCCGGGCTCGCGGTGCCGTTCTACCTCGCGCATCCGCGGCTCCTGCGGATGGAAGAGCAGCACACCGGCGAGGCCGAGGGCGCGGACGGCGCGGGCGCGATGAAGCTCCTGCGCCACGAAGCCGGACACGCGCTCGACTCCGCGTTCCGACTGCACGCGTCGAAGGGTTGGCGCGACACGTTCGGCGCGTTCAGCACGCGCTACCGAGCCGACTACGCGCCGCGTCCGTTTCGTCGCGAGTTCGTGCTGCACCTCGACGCGTGGTACGCGCAGAGTCACGCCGCCGAGGACTTCGCCGAGACGTTCGCGGTGTGGCTCGATCCGCGCTCGGATTGGCGCGTCACGTACGCCGCGTGGCCGTGCATCTGGAAGCTCGAGTGGATCGACGCGCGGATGCACGAGCTCGCCGGCCGACGTGCGCCGGTGACGAATCGCGAGACGCCGTGGGCGCTCGACGAGTGCGAGTGGACGCTCGCGCAGTACTACGCCCACAAGCGCGCTCGCCGCGAGCGCGAACGAGCTCCGAAGCTCGACCGCGAGTTGCGCGCGCGCTTCGCCCCGCGCTCCGAAGCCGCACCGAGCAGCGCCGCTCGACGCCACGTCGCCGAGCTGTTGCGCGAGCTCGAGCGCACCAACCGCAAGCTCCCTTTCGACGAGCGCTACGTGCAGCGCGAGATCGTGCGGACGCTCGCGTTGCGCGGAGATCGCCTCGGCCTCGCCATTGACGCCGGCGCGCCGAAGGCGAGACTGAAGTCGCTGCTGTCGCTCGGCCCGACCATCCTGGAGTCGTGGAAGCTCGGGCGACAGCGCCACCTGAGATGAAGAAACTGCGCGTGCTCGTGCTGATGCACGAGGATCTCGTGCCTCCCCCGAAGGCCGAGGGTTCGTCGGAAAAAGACGTCCTGCCCTGGAAGACCGAACGCGACGTGCTCGCGGGTCTGCAGGAGCTCGGTCACGAGGTCCGCGCGCTCGGCGTGCACGACGACCTCGGCGTGTTGCGCGCGGCGCTCGACGAATTCGATCCGCACATCACGTTCAACGTGCTGGAGGAGTTCCACGGCGCGACGATCTACGGACAGGCGGTGATCAGCTTCCTGGAACTCGTCCGGCGCGCCTATTCGGGCTGCAATCCGCGCGGATTGATGCTCGCGCACGACAAGGTGCTGACCAAGGAGATCCTCTCCTACCACCGCATCAAGACGCCGCGCTGCGCGGTGTTCCCGGTCGGCCGGGTCGGGCGCAAGCCGAAGCGACTCAACTGGCCGCTGCTGGTCAAGTCGACGTTCGAGGACGGCTCGCTCGGCATCTCGCAGAACTCGTTCGTGTCGAGCGACGAGAAGTTGCTCGAGCGCGTGCGCTGGATGCACGAGGAGTTCGGCACCGACGTGATGGCCGAGGAGTTCGTCGAGGGGCGCGAGCTCTACTGCGGCGTGATCGGCAACCAGCGCCTGGAGAGCTTCCCCGTCTGGGAGATGCACTTCCAAGCCTGGCCCGAGGGCCAGCCGCGCATCGCGACCGGCAAGGTGAAGTGGGACCTCGCCTATCAGAAGAAGCACGGCATCGAGACGCGTTCCGCCGCGCTCGAGCCCGTGCTCGAGCGCGAGGTCGTGCGCGTGACCAAGCTCGTCTACCGCGCGCTCGGTCTGTCGGGCTACGCGCGCATCGATCTGCGGCTCGCGCCCGACGGCTCGATCTACGTCATCGAGGCGAACGCGAACCCCGATCTCGCCGCGGACGAGGACTTCGCGCAGTCCGCGAAGAGCGTGGGGCTCGACTACCCGCAGCTCCTGCAGCGCATCCTCAACCTCGGCCTCGCCTGGCGTCCCGCCTGGAAGGACGTCGAGGAACCGATCACGACCTGAGCGCCGTCACGGCGTGTCGAGGAAGCCGGCGGCTCCGCCGTGCGCCGTGCCGTTCGAGTCGAACCACGAATCGAGCACGATGCCGTTCGACGGATCGGCGAGGCGCTGGAGCAGCGTCGCGCCGAGCGGACCGGCGAGCGTCGGGTCGAGCGCGCCGTCGCGCTTCGCCGCGCCGTCGTGCGGACCGACCCACGTGTGGTTGTTGGAGCCCTGCGCCGCGCCGCTCGCATCGACGATCCGGTCGAGGTCGAGACGCACGCGGTTCGGGTCCCAGATGCTCGCCGGAGCGACGTTGTTCGCGCCCTTGCGGCCCGCGAACGTGTCGAGCGGATTGACGGGCTGTCCGTGCTCGTCGAACAGGAAGAGCCCGGTGCCGAGGCCCGCCGCCATGTGCGCCCAGAGCGGCGAATCGAGCTGGTTCCCGGTGTTCTGCCCGAAGTGCTGACGCAGCAGGTTGAAGTCGAGCGCTCCGAAGTCCCCCGCCGCCATCGCGGCACGGAACGTGTCGTACTGCGCGCCGAAGTTCGCGATCGAGTTGGTCGTCAGGTGGCACGTGTTGCAGTAGCGCGGACCTTCCTTGTCCGCCGCGACCTTGCCGCGGATCGAGTGCGCCATGAACGAGTTGTGGCTCATCGAGGGGACGCCTGCGGCCGGGTTCGCGCCCTTGCCATTGCGGTCGCTGAACGTGAACACCTTCGAGGCGTCGCCGTTCTTGTCGATCCACTTGTAGAAGACCTTGGTGTTCGCCGCGAACTGCGTGATCTTGCCGCGCGGACCGACTCCGAGCTGGAAGAAGAGCGGCGACTGGTACGTGAAGTCCGCGGTCGCCTGCTTGTAGACGATGCGCTCGCCGGTGATGTTGCTGAAGTTGTTGCCCGTGTCGTACTCGCCCGACAAGTGGCAGCCCACGCACGTGTTCGTCCACGAGCCGTGGCACGACGCGCAGTCCATCGAGTCCGAGTGCGCGAAGCCGCCGGCGGTCCAGCCGCTCTGCTTCGGTCCGGTGCCGTTCGACGGATCGCTGTCGATCCGGCCCATCGCGTACGACGCTTTCGCGCTGTAGACCGGAGCCGAGTTCGTCGGATCGAGCCGCCCGTTGTTCACGACGGTGTCGCGCGTCTGCGGCAGGAAGTGCAGCGCTCCGTCGAGCCGCGACCTCAGCCAGAACGTGCCGTCGACCGCCTGGTAGACGTGGTCGAGCACGTTGCCCGCGGAATCGACGGCGACATTCTTCGTCGAGCCGTCCCACGCCGCGCCCGATTGCGTCGTCGCGTACGCGTCGACGGTGCCGTGGCAGTTCTCGCAACGGATGCCGACCTGCTGCTCCATCCGACTCGCGATGTCCGCGCCGGGCGTCGACGTGTCGCCGCCGTGCAGGTCGAAGCTGCCGTGGCAGTCGATGCAGCCCATCCCCGCCTCGTAGTGGACGTCCTCGGGCGTGTCGTCGCGTCCGTCGCCGTCGTAGTCCTCCTCGAGTAGGTACTGGTTGTGGTTGCGACCGTTGAACGTCGTGTTGCCGACCGCGGGATCGAAGAGCCGCGTGTCGTCGGTCGTCCGCAGGTACGACGCCGGGTTCGCCGGGTACTGACGGTTGTTGCGCACGTCCGCGTTCTGGTCGAGGCGGATGCCCCAGTACTGCATCACGGTGCGGTTCGAACCCTGGTGGCAGCCGGCGCACGCGTGATCGTCGATGCCTTCGACGGTCTTGCCGTCGGTGCCGGTCTGCTTGACGCTCGCGATGCGGTGCAAGCGCGCGTGCGGGCGCTCGGGCTCGTCGATGTCGTCGGGATCGAGCGGCTCGAGCTTGTCGATGTTCGGATCGGACGAGCCGCTGCGGCCGCCGAGGCTGTACTGCATGTGACACGCGGTGCAGCCCGACGAACGGAAGTCGCCGGCGCGGTTGTTCGCGCCCGCGCTGCCGAGGTGGCAATCGCCGCAGGTGAACGAGACCTGCTCGAGGAAGAGCTTGTGCAGCGGCGAGTCGGTGATCACCGAGTTGTCCGGGTTCTGATCGTCCGCGATCGCCGCGGCGAGGAACTCCGGATTGTTGAACGCTTGGTCCGGCGCGGTGACGCCGAAGAGGCTCGCCACCGGCGTCTCGATCAGCGTCTCGACCGCTCCGATCGCCGCTTGGAGCGCGTCGAATCCCGCATCGCTCGCGGGTCGGAAGCCCAAGTCCGCCGCGGTGTCCTCGAACTGACCTTGGTTCGCCGCGACGACGTTCTCGGCGCCGATCGCGTACGTCGCGCCGGAGAAGATGCCGGCTTCGGTCGCGAGCAGGCTGGTCGAAACCTCCTCCGCGTGGTTCTCGTGGCACTCGCCGCATCCGCGCGAGAGCGTGACGACGCGCAGGTCGCCGGGATTGACGAACTGCAGGTAGTCGAGCGCCGTGTACGTCGTGCCCGCGACCGTGTAGTCGGGGAACTTGTCGATCCCGGCGAGCGTGAGCCGGTTGAAGTACGCCTTCGCGTCGTGGAGGAGCTTCTCGTCGTCGCCGATCTGCGGCGGCGGCGGCACGTGGCTGGTCACTTCGTCGGTGCCGCTCGGATCGCCGCCGTGGCACTGCGTGCATTGGATCGCATCGGCGCCCGCGAACGCGTGCGGGTTCTCGATGCCCGGACCGGAGTAGTCGTCGGCGAGCGAGCCGTTGTGGCACAGCATGCACGACTCGGAACTCTTGGTCTGGAGCTCGCTGGTCTCCCCGCTGCAGCCCGCGAGCGAGAACGACACGAACAATCCGACGATGCGCGAGACTCTCGACATTCCGCTCCTCCCAGGGCCGACGATCACGCACCCCCCGGCGCTGCCGACTCGTCGACCGATCCCCTTGGCCCGCTCATCGATCGCTCTCGTTTTGGATCTTGAGCCCAGTTCTCAATGACACGCGGCCTACCGGCCCCTACGGGACGCGCGCGGCCGACCGGCCGCTACGGGTTGTTCTCGGCCTGGTTCCAGGTGCGCGGCAGGTGGCAACGATCGCAGCGATCCGTCCAACCGAGGCCGAAGTGATCGGGGTTGTTCGTGCGCGCGAGGTCGCTCGCGTGACAGCTCACGCACTCGGGATCGGTCGGCACGAAGCGGCCGACCTCGGCGCCCGGGTGACAGCGCTGGCAGGCGGTCGACGCGTGCACGCCGAGCAGCGGGAAGCGCGTGTGCGCGTGGCCGGCGCGTTGATCGAGCGCTCGCCACGTCGTCTGTTGGTGGCAGTCCTTGCACGCGACGCCGAGATCTCCCTCGTGGACGTCTTCGTGGCAACCCGCGCAGCCCTGGCGATTGAACACGCCGGCCGGACCGCGATCGTTGTGGCAGAGGATGCAGCTCGCGCGCGCGTGCGCGCCGTCGAGCGGCACACCGGTCTGCGCGGCGTGATCGAACGTGAAGTCCTCGGTGAGGCTCTGCCAGTCGCTGCCGACGTGACACGTCCGGCAATCCGCCGGGAACGTGTCGTGCGGCAGCACGGGCCCGAGCCCCGACCACCACAGGTGTTGCTTGACGGCGTCGGGGCCGCGCATCGCGCACGCCGCGGCGATCCACGCGAGCGCCAACGCGAGCAGGGAGACGGTGACGATCTTCGAGCGACCCATGGACGACTCCTAGAAGCTCCGTTGGAGGAAGACGTGCAGCGCGAACGCCGTTTCCTGATCCCACAGCCACGCCTCGACGTCGCACGCGAAACTCCAGCCGCTCGCCGAGTGCCAATCGCGGCCGAGCCGCAAGCGGTGTTGCGGGAGCTCGTCGTTGGTGCTGTCGAACCCATCGATCGTGTGCTGCGCGAACTCGTACTCGCCGGTCCACGCGCCGTACGCGTCGCCCTTCGCCAGGCCGGCGCGCACGCCGTACGCGCTGGAGAAGCGGCCGCTGACGCCGAAGAGCGCGAGCTCGCCGCGCCCGTCGTCGCCGAACAACCGGCGCTTCTCCACCGCGAGCTCGCCGTCGCCGCCGGACTCGAATTCGTCGCTCCACACGCCGGCCTCGGCGCGCAGTCGAAGCTCGTCGTCGAGCGAACGGCGCCAATCGAGCGCGAATCGGTCGTTGCGATCGTCGGCGAGCGCGGCGTTCGAGAGCTCGGGGATCTCGTTGCGCTCAATGTCGGGGATCGCGAAGTGCGTGTACGTCCACGCGAGCTCGTCGCCGCCCGCGAACCGCCGCGACGCGCGCACGTAGGCCTGCGTCAGCTCGACGCCGGGTCCGCGCGCTTGATCGCCCGACGTGTAGTAGTCGACCCACGCGGTCGCGTGCGCGTTCCACCCGTCGGCCGGCAGGTACTCGAACGTCGCGATCGCGAGGTCGCGGTCGGAATCGCCGTGGTGCAACGTTTTCTGTGCGCCGATCGCCGCCGAGCACACTTCGCTCTCGTCGAAGACCCAGCGGTAGTACGCGGACGCCTGAAAGTCGTGGCCGGACTCGAAGTCGCGATCGGGCTCGGGCATGTAGCCCAAGCTCGCGCCGACGCGGCTGCCGCCCGAGAGCCGACGCCCCCACTCGACGCCGTCGAGCACGCCGAACTCGGGCATCCCGCGCTGCAGGAAGCGGCCGAACTCGACGCGGTCGCTCGCGAAACGCGAGTCGCCGAGCGAGTACGACGCGCGGTCGATGCGCAGGCCGGAGTCGGTCTCGTCGTCGTTGTCGGGCACGTCGGTGCGGCGCGCGTCGAGCTCGAAATCGATCGCGAGCGTCTCGCCGCGGCCGAGGTGGTTCGCGGCGCGGAAACTCGCGCCCAACCGCTCGAAACCGTCGGTGCGGTCGTCCTCGGAGCTCGTGATCTCGTCCGCGCTCGCCCAGATCCGGCCGGAGGAACTCGGCGCGCGCTCGTCGGGCCGCAGCGGCACGATGCGGGCGAGCAGCGGCTCACCTGCTTGCCACTCGTCGTCGGTCTTGGTCCACGGCGGATGGTCTTCGGTCGCGAGCTCGATCGGCGCTTCCGCCGCTGTTTCGGGCTCGGTCTCGGGCGCGATGCGTTCGATCTCGCCCGCGAGCCGCGAGCTCGGGATCGTCGTCTCGCCGCGCGTGCCGAGCTCGACCGTCGCCGCCGGATCGTCGAGCGCGACCAGCGCATTGCGCTCGCCGACCTCGACGACGCGCCCGTCGACGATGCCGCCCGCGCGTCGCCGGAAGCGCACGCGATCGCCGATCGCGAGTCCGTCGACCGAGCCGCGGTCGACCAACACGCCGCGCGGGCGTAGCGCCGCGACGCGCAACTCGACCGTCTGCGTGTCGCCGCTCTCTTGCGCGGCGCGCGGCGCGCTGGTGTACGGCGCACCGGCGAGCGGCGCACCGGTGTACGGCGCACCGACAAGCGGTGCGCTGGCGAGCAGGCTCGCGAGTGCGACCGCGATCCAGGACCTCATGGCTTCCTCCTCGGCTTCTTGCGCAGCAGCACTTCTTCGTGCACGCCGTGACACTCCACGCACGTCGTCGGCAACGGCCGGTAGCGCACGACCGCGCGTCCGTCCGAGCGTTCGAGTTCGTCGTGACAGCTCGCGCACGCGACCTCCGCGTGGGCCTCGCCCAACGCGAACCGGGCGTCGCGCTCGTGGTCGAACGCGAGATAGCTCGGCGCGCCGCTCGCGTGGCAACGCGCGCAGTCGGTCTTCTTGCCCTCGCGGAACTGGCCGGCGTGCGGATCGACGTGGCAGTCCGCGCACGCCGGTCCGTTGGCGCGCTCGAGCGTGCGGCCCAGCTCGTCCGCCTTGCGCAACGGCGCGTGGCAAGCCGTGCACGCCGCGGCCGCGTGCTCTTCCACCAACGCGAAGTCCGTCCACAGCCCGTGATCGAAGGGCGCTTCGAGCGCGCGGAACGAGCTCGCGTCGTGGCAGCGCGCGCAGTCGCTCTTGCCGTCGAAGCTGGCGAGCGTCGGCCCGCGTTCGAACGTCTCGCCGTGCGGGTCCTCGTGACACGTCACGCACCCCGCGACGACGCCGAAGTGCTGCTCGACGCGCCCGAAGCGCCGGCCGAGCTCGTCGGGCTCTTCCGCGAGCGGATGGCAGACCTCGCACTCGGCCTGCGCGTGCGCGCCGTCGACCGGGAAGCCCGTCCAACGGCCGTGATCGAAGCGCGACTCGGGCACGTCGTCGAACACGACGTCGCCGTGGCAACGCGCGCATTCGCCGGCGTCGAGCGCCGGGAGCTCGCTCGCGACCGCCGCGAAGAAGCCCGAGTGCGCGTCGTCGTGGCAGTCCTCGCAGAGCCGCTCGGTGCCGTGGAACTCGCGCGCGAAGCCTTCGGGCGGATCGAAGTGGCACTCGCGGCACTCGAGCTTCGCGTGCGCACCGCCGAGCGCGAACCGCGTGTCGGCGTGGCGTTCGACGGTGAACTCGTGCGGTTCCCACGCGGTGCGCGCGTGACACGCGAGGCAGCCTCGCGCGGCGAACGCGTCGTCGTCGAACTGCCCGGCGTGCACGTCCTCGTGGCACGCGCCGCACCCGTCCGCGCCGCGACCCGGATAGCGCGCGGCGAACTCGAGCGCGTCCGGCGCGTGGCAGTCCTCGCAGCGGGCCTGGTGGTGCGGCGCGTCGAGCGCGAAGCCCGACGCGGCGTGCTGCGCGGGCGTGAACGTCGTCGCGAGCCCCGGATCGCGGAAGCTCGTGTGCTCCGGTACGTGGCAGCTCGCGCACGTCGCGCCCTCGGTGCACGTCGCTTGCGCGGCGACGCGCTCGACGAACTCGCGCGCGTGGGGCACTTCGTGGCAATCGACGCATTCGCGCAGCGCCGGGCGCGAACGGCGCTCGCCGAGCACCTCGAGCGAGTGCGCGTCCTCCTTCGCGTGGCATTCGCGGCACGAGACATCGCCGTGGCCGCCGATCAACGGCAGGAAACGATCGTGGCCGAGCGAATGGAGCCCGGCCCATGTCGTCTGCCCGTGGCAACTCGCGCACGCGACCTGCATCCGCCCGTCGTGCGGATCGGCGTGGCACGTCGCGCAGTCCTGCTCGAGCCCGCGGAAGCGCTGGGCGCCGGCCGGGAGCTCGCGATCGTACGCGTTGTCGTGGCAGCGCGCGCAGTCGAGCTCCGTGTGCGCGCCGTCGAGCTCGAAACCGACGCGGCAATGATCGAACGCCTTGACGTCCGCGACGCCCGCGAGCGCGAAGCTGCGGTCGTTGACCAGCGCGAAGCCGGCGCCGTGGTGCTCGTCGTGGCACGCGCCGCAGTCGGCGAAGAGCTCTTGCGTCAACGTGCCGTGCAAGCCCGCCTTCGTCTCGAGGTCCGCCGCGATCGCGTCGTGGCACTCGTTGCACGAGTCGGTCATGTTCGAGAACCAACCGCCGTGGCATTGCGTGCAGCCGCTGCGGCCCTCGAGGTCGTCCTCGCGGCCGTGCACGCGCGCGAGCTCGCCGGGCGCCGCGCGCCGCGCGTCGACGATCGCGACCAACACGACGACCGCGAGCGACGCGACCGCGACCAACAGTTGGGGCTTCACGCGCATCAGTCGAGTCCTCCGCCCTCGTGCAGGAACGCGCCGTAGCTCAGCGCATAGACGACGTGCAGCGCGACCAGCACGACCAGCAACGCGGCGACCCATCGGTGCAGCCAGCGCCACGACTCGATCAACGCGCGCAGGTCCTCGTAGTGCGCCGCCGCGACCGCGGTGCCGTGCGCGCGCCGCGCGACCGCGAGCACCGCCGTCACGCGCGCTTCGGCGACGCCGTCGCGCCGACCCTCGGCTTCGAGCCGTCCGAGCGTGCGCTCGAGCTCGCGCCTGCCGCGGACGAGCGCGACCACGCGCCCGAGCAGCGAGCTCTTCCACTGCACGCGCTCGATCTCGCCCTCGAGTTCGCGGCGCACCTTGTCGGCGAAGCCGCGCTCGACGCGCTCCCACGCCTCGCTCTCGCGCTCGAGCCTCAGCTTGACCTCGGCGAGCTCGAGCTCGCGCCCGCTCGCCGCGCGCGGCACGTACGCGTACACGTAGCGGCCGATCGCGCCGGTCGCGAGCAGCGCGATCAACGCCCACAGCGCGTGGCCGCCGAGCGAATCCTGCGGCGCCATCGCCGCGTGGATCAACGCGCAGAGCACCGCGCCGACGCCGGTCGCGACGTGGCTCGTCATCCAACCCGAGAGCGAGCCCCACGCGCGCGCGAACGCCGCGGACCGGCGCACGACGTAGAGCAGGTTGACGACGATCAGCACCGCCGCGGTGATCCCGAGCGCGAAGCCCAGACCGCGATCGGGGCCGAGTTCGAGGTGCTTCGAGCTCATCGGCCGCTCGTCGAGCGGCAGGAAGTAGTAGTCGGAGTTCCACAGCGCGAAGCCGAGCGCCGCGAGCGCGAGTCCGGTCGCCGCGGCGAGCGCAGGCAGCACGCCGGTGCCGCGCTCGAAGAGCGGCGCCGCCGCGGGGCGCTCCGCGGGATCGAACGACACGCCGGAGCGCTCGAGCACCTCGACCGGCGACGTGCCGCCCGCGAGCACGAAGACGTCGTCGTTCGCGAGCTCGAGCTCGCGTTGCGCCTCGGCTTCGCCCGAGTCATCGAGCTGCCCATCGCGTTGTCCATCGACTCGGCCCTCGGCTCCGCCCGCGCCCTCGCCGCGGACGAGCCGCACGCGGTCCGGCTCGATCGCGACGACGCGCGTCGAGAAGAGCACGTCGAGGCGCCCGTCGCGCACCGCGGCGTCGACGTGCTCCTGGTTGCGCGTGCGCAGCCGGAAGAACGCTTCGCGCCGGTACGCGAGCGTCACGCGGCTCTCGGGCTGCGCCGCGAGCGCGAGCGCCGTCTCGACCGCGCTGTCGCCGCCTCCGACGACCAGGCTGCGCCGGCCTTGGAACGACGCGGCGTCGGACAGGCCGTACACGACCTTCGCGAGCTGCTCGCCGGGCACGCCGAGCTTCCTCGGACTGCCGCGCCGACCGAGCGCGAGGCACGCGTGCCGCGCGTCGATCGCGCCGGCCGACGTGTGGACGCGCCAACCGCCGTCGCCGCGCGGTTCGGTCTTCTCGAAGCGCACGCCGCAGCGGATCGAGAGCGCGCGCTCGTCGGCGACGCGCCGCCAGAGCTCGATCAGCTCCTCCTTTTCGTACTCGGAGTCGAGCTTGCCGACGCCTGGCAGCTCGACCGGCCGCACGAGCACCAATTTGCGCCGCGGATAGCGCGCGACGGTGCCGCCGAGCTCGTCCTCCTGCTCGATCAGCACGTAGCGCAAACCCAGGCGTTGCGCTTCGAGCGCGCACGCGAGCCCCGCCGGTCCGGCGCCGACGATGCAGAGATCGAGCTCGTCGACGGACGCGCTCTCGCGCCGCTTCGCGACCTCGACCGCGACCGCGGAGCCGTGCTCGATCGCGGTCTTGATCAGCGCGTGCGCGGTCACCTCGCCGGCGAGGAAGAGCCCGGGCGCGCTCGGCGCTTCGAGGCGCTCATCGAGCACCGGCACGTCGCGCCGCTCGGCGAGGTTCTTGACGGTGACCGTGATCGCGCCGACCGGGCACTCGCGTTCGCACACCGCGTGGCCGACGCAGCGCGCGCCGCGCACGACGGTCGCCTGGCCGTGGACGAGCGCGAGCACGCCTTCCTCCGGGCACGCGCGGACGCACGTGCCGCAGCCCATGCAGCGCGAGAGGTCGACGACCGGCTCCGAAAGCTGCGTGTCGCCCGCGCCGGCGCGCAGCGACCGATCGCGTTCGGCGAGCGCGCGTTGCATGCGCGCGAGCTCGGTGCGCCGCGCGAACGCGGCGCCGAGCGCGGCGAGCAACGCGAGCGCGATGCCGATCAGCAGGGCCCAGGTCATCGAGAGCGGGTGCGGGGAGACCTCGCGGGCGCTCGCACCGCGCGAAGCCTGCCCGTGCGGTTCTCAGTGCGACTTCGGATCGGACTGCGGCACCGGTTTCGACGCGGGCGCGACGGGCTCGATCGTCCCGGCGGGCGCGGCTTCCACCGGCGCGGCCGGCGCCGGAGCGGGCGCGACTCCCACCGGCGCGGGCGCCGCGGCCTTGCGGCGCAGCGTGCTCGACTTCGCAGCGGGCTTCGCGGGCTGTTGCGCGACCGGCTCGGCGACGGGTTCCTCGCTCGCGACCTCGCCGCGCAGCGCGGCGGCTTGCACGTAGCTCCTCGCGGTGTTCGAGCACGCGTCGAGACGGCGATCGAGCTCTTGGGCCTGGAACTGCAGCCCGTCGACCGCTCCGGCGATCGACGCGACCGCGGCGGCATTGAAGTCGTGCTCGAGGAAGAGCGCGTGGTCGTTCAGATCGGCGTTGAACGCGTCGAACGCGACCTCGGCGGTCTTCACGGCGCGCAACACGGCATCGCAGCGCGCGCGGGTCTCCTCCATGCGCACTTGGCTGTGTTGACGGAGCTTGGTGTTGCCGAACGACTCGAGGTCGGCGGTCCAACGCTCGAACACGCCGTCGGCGGAGCGCTCCAGCGGCACGACGGTCGCCGCGAGCTTCTTGCCTTGGTCCTTCGAGGCCTCGATCTGCTGCTCGAGCTCGGCGTGCGCCGCGATCGCGTCGCCGTCGAAGTCCGGGCCAACGATCGTCTGCAGCGCGCCGTAGGCGGCGTGCGCGCGCTCCTTCGAGACCAGCGATTCGACTTGGACTTGCTCGACGCACGCGAGCAGCTCATCGACTCGATTCAGGCCATCGCTCTTCTGCTGGCCGAAGCCGGAGAGCGAGGAGCACGCGGACAGCCAAACGACGACGGGAACGGAGCACACGAAGGTGCAGAGGCGCATCGAACAATCTCCCTGTGAGTTCCTTGGGCGGCGGATCCCCCCGACCCGCGACGATCCCAGCGAGCTCCGAAGTTCGGACTTCGTACGACGCGATCTTGAGCGACCTTCGCTTTCGTCCGCATTCAGGACGCGCGCCGGTCGAGGCTGCTCGCGCACGACGCGCGACGTCTGCGCCGAGCGTTCAGGCGACGCCGAGCTCTCCGGCACAGCGGATCGCCTCGGCGATGTGAATCGTCCCAGTGGCGCCAATCGCCCCGGCTGCGCGGGTCGTCTCGGCCGCGCGATTGGTCGTCGCTGCGCCGATCGTCCCGGCCACGCCGATCCCTAAGGCGGCGCCGATCGACCCGGCGCCGCGGAACGCACCGCGAGCGAGCGCGCGAGTTCGAGAAACGGCCCGCGCTCGGCGTGGACGAGCTCGCTCGGACCGCTGAGCTCGAAGATCGCCGAACCGTTGTCGTCAGACGCGACGATCCCGACCAGCGCGGTGCGCTGCGCGCCGTCCTCCGACCGCGCTTCGAGATCGACGACGCGCGCTTCGCGCTCGAGGAAACGCACGACGGAAAGGCGCTCGAGTTCCTCCGGGCGCGCCTGCGCGAGCCCCCATTCGCGCCGCCAACGATCGACGGTCGAAGCGAGCCCGCCGTCGTCGCCCGCGAGCAACGTCAAGTGGCACCGCACGCGCGGATCGCCGTGAACGTAGAACGCCACCGCTTGGCGCGGGCCCGGCACCCGCAAGCGCCAGCCGTCGGGCAGGTCCCGCGCGAGCTCGACGTCGGAGGTCGCGGAACGCGGCGCGAACGCGACGAGCTCGCCGCGCGCGAGCTCGCTCTCGGCGCGCTCGGTCTCGGCGCGTTGCTCGGCGGCGTCACGGTCCTCGCGCGCGCACGAAGTCGTGCACACGACGCAAGACGTCGCGCACACGAGCCAGACCGCGATCCGCACGCCGCGCACGAGCGCCGGCGTCGCGTTGCTCTTCCTCCGCTTCACGAACCCCTCCGTTCCGCGGCGCACCCCACGCCGGAACACGAGAGGCTTCGTCCTGCGCTCGCTCCGTCCTTGAGCCTCCTGGCTCATTCGGGCTGGCTCAATCGCGCTGGCTCAATCGGGCGGGCACGATCGAGCGAGGGCGATTGCGCGAGCGCGATGGCGCCGAGCCCCTGGTAGCATGCGCGGATGCAAGGCATCCTCCGAGTCGGCACGCCGCCCTATCTCGTGGCGCGGCCGCTGAACCTCGGTTTGGAGCGCGAGCCCGGCCTGGAAGTCGTCCACGAAGTGCCGGCGCGCTTGGTCGAGCGCTTGCGGGCGAGCGAGCTCGACGTCGCGCTGGTCAGCTCGATCGAGCTCTTCCGCGCCCCGGGCTATCGCTACGTGCCGGGCGCCGCGGTGCTCGGCCGCGGACGCGTGTCGAGCGTGCAGGTCTTCCTGCGCAAGCCGTTCGACGAGCTCCGCGATGTCGTGCTCGACCCCGCGAGCCGCGCGGCGCAGACGTTGGTGCGCGTGCTCTTGACCGAACGCCTCGGTCGCGAGCACGTCGCGTTCCGCGAGCCCGCCGCCGGCGCCGATCCGCGCGCCGAGGCCGAGCGCAGCGGCGCGGACGCGTGGCTCGCGATCGGCGACGCGGCGCTCCGCACCAAGCTCGGGCCCGACGCGCCGGAGAGCTTCGATCCCGCCGCCGCGTGGGTCCAAGAGACCGCGTTGCCGTTCGCGTTCGCGGTGTGGATCGTGCGACCCGGCGTCGAGCTCGAGCCCCGCCACGTCGTCGCCTTCCACGCCGCGCGCGACCGCGGCCGCGCCGCGATCCCCGAGCTCGCGCGCGAATCGAGTCGCCTCTGGAACCTGCCCGAGGAGGCCTGCCTGCGCTACCTCGCCGACGAGTGCGGCTTCGCACCCGGCCCGGAGCTCCAGCGCTCGCTCGAACGGTTCCGCGACCGCGCCGCGGCGCTCGAACTCGCGCGCGCCGAGCTCCCCGCCGTCCCCGTCCACCCGAGCGAACCGAGCGAACGCCATGTCCCCGCGCCTCGTTGAGGATTCCTTCTGCCCGCACTGCAAGGCGGCGCTCCCCGAGCCGAAGCCGCGCGTGTGCCCGCAATGCGCGGGCTCGCTGCAGCAGCGCTACCTGAAGGCCGGTTGCTTGACGAGCGCGCCGAAGCTGTTGCTCGTCTCGCTCGGCCTGGCGTGGCTCGTGCGAGAGCTCTGGACCTGATCGGGATAGGGGGCGGTGACTAAGTCACCGCACCCCTCCCACACCACCGGACATGCGGGTCCGCATCCGGCGGTTCGGGGAGTTGAGGTCAGGGGCGAGTCGGGGGAGGCCGAGCTCGTCGAAGTAGCGATTGGGAAAGG
>JACRIN010000100.1 GCA_016220085.1 Planctomycetota bacterium | reverse complement strand
GCACGGCCTTCGTCGCACGGCCTTCGTCGCACGGCCTTCGTCGCACGGCCTTCGTCGCACGGCCTTCGTCGCACGGCCTTCGTCGCACGGCCTTCGTCGCTTGGCAGTCCGCGCAACTCGGACGGCGAGCGGCACCCGACGTGGGGCGTGTCGCGGAGGTCGGTCGTCGATGGTGGCTCGGCGAAGGCCCGCGGTTCGCGAACCTGGCCGGCGGGCGTCGTCGATGGGCTCGGGCGGCGAGCGGTCGGCGTCCGCGCTCTGGCCAGACGCCGTGCGAGCGCGGATGATGGCGACATGGAAGTCGACCTCAGCGACGACCTCACCCGCGCGCTGGCGGTCGTTGGCGTTCGGGCCGGCGGAGCCGCGGCCAGATGAGTGCGCTCGAATGAACACGAGCTGGGGGTCGAGTGCGCGCCGGGCTTGGTCCGGGCGGACGACGCGCTTCGAGGAGACTGACTCGACCAACGAGCGCGCGCTCGCGGCGGTGGCGTCCGGAGACGCCCGGCACGGCGACGTCTTCGTCGCACGCGCGCAGACACGCGGCCGTGGCCGGCGAGGCGCCGCGTGGCACAGCCCGGCGGGCGAGGGGCTGTATTTCTCCGTCGTGTTGCTGCCCGGCGCACCGGCGTTGCCGGCGGCGTTGACGATGGCGAGCGGGGTCGCCGTCTGGCGCGCGTTGCGGGAACTCGGACTCGCGAGCGTCGAGCTGCGCTGGCCCAACGATCTCTTCGTTGGCCGCGCGAAGCTCGTCGGCATCCTGGTCGAGACGCGCGGGCTCGATCCGGCGGCGCCGCACTACGTCGTCGGCATCGGGATCAACGTCGCGCAGCGCGCGTTCGCTCCGGAGTTGGTCGCCGAGCGCGCGGTGACCAGCCTCGCGCTCGAAGGCGTCGCCACGACGGTCGACGCCGTGCTCGAACGCGTCGTCGCCGAGTTGGAGCCCGCGCTGGAGCTCGCGCTCTTCGATCCCGAAGCGACCGCGCGCGACTACGCGGAAGCCGCTCGACTGCTCGGCGCGTGCGTGCGCGTCGAGGTGCCCGCGAGCATGTCGCCCAACGCCGCCGCTCGGAGATTGGCGGCGTCCGCAGCAACACCGGTCGCGGCAACACCGGTCGCGGCAACAGCGGTCGCAGCAACTCTGGTCGCAGCTACAGCGTCCGCAGCAACAGCGCTCGCACCATCAGCGTCCTCGGCAACAGCGCCTGAGGCGACGACGTCCGACGGGGCAGCTCGAGATGCGGCCGCGCCTTGCGCGGGGGCGCGATTCGCCGAGGCAGAGCGCGGCGCGTCAGGCGGCGCCACGGCGGAGGACGCGGGAGCGCGGAGCGCCGCCGACGCGGGAGCCGGCGCCGGAGTCGGCGCGGGAGCGCGCGTGGCGGCCGAGCTGCCGCCCGCGATTCAGGCCGGGGATTCGGGCGAGACGGCGGGAGTGCTCGTCGGTCGCGTGCGCGCGTTCGGCGCGGCGCGAGGCGTCGAGGTCGTGCTCGATTCCGGCGAGGTGCGGCGACTCGCGCTCGAGCACATCCGCGGCCTCGCCAGGCTCTGAGCCGCCCGACCATCGCGGTTCGTTGCCATCCAAGTTGTCAAGGAGCGGAACCCCGCGCCGCCGGCGGCTCGGTCGAACGGCTTCTCCCCTCAGTTCGACCGGGCACGACTCGACGGAGCCGCTTCATGCTCGTTTGGTTTCCCAAGGTTCCACGCCTTCGCGTTTCGCTCGGCTCCGGCGAGCTGCCGACGGAGCGCGGGGTTCCTGCACACTCGACCGCTCGACCCCGATTCGGTTGCGGCCCAGCTCGGGAGAATTCGAAGCGACCCCGTATACTGCGCGGCCTCCATGGCACGAAACGACGGTCGAGCAGCGAACGATCTCCGCCCTGTGAGCTTCCAACGCCGCTTCACGGACACGGCTCCGGGCTCGGTGCTCGCATGCTTCGGGCGAACGCGCGTGCTGTGCACCGCGATGTACACCGATGGCGTTCCGCCGTTCCTGCAAGGGCGCGGGCAGGGTTGGCTCACCGCCGAGTACGCGATGCTGCCGTCGGCGTCGCCCGATCGGAAGCAGCGCGACCGCACCGGCAAGGTCGACGGGCGCTCGATCGAGATCCAACGCTTGATCGGACGCTCGCTGCGCGCGGTCGTCGAGCTCAACAAGCTCACCGAGCGGACGATCTGGATCGATTGCGACGTGATCCAGGCCGATGGCGGAACCCGTTGCGCGGCGATCACCGGCGCGTGGGTCGCGCTGCACGACCTGCTGACGTTCATGGACGGTCGCCGCATCCTGCGCGCATGGCCGCTGCGCACGCAGGTCGCCGCGGTGTCGGTCGGCCGCGTCGCCGGTCAGATCCTCTGCGACCTCGACTACAGCGAGGACAGCAAGGCCGAGACCGACTCGAACATCGTGATGACCGGCTCGGGCGAGTTCGTCGAGGTCCAAGCGTCCGCCGAGGGCGCTCCGTTCTCGCGCGGCGACCTCGACGCGATGCTCGAAACCGGCAGCGCGGCGATCGCGCGCCTCTTCGAGCTGCAAAAGACCGCGCTGGCCGCCAAGTGAGCGCGTCGGAGCCCGCGCCCAGTCGATGACACGCCTCCTGCTCGCGAGCGAGAACAAGAAGAAGCTCGCCGAGCTCACGCGCCTGCTCGCGCCGCTCGACTGCGAGGTCGTCTTGCCGAGCTCGATCGGCGGCCTGCCCAAGGTCGACGAGGACCAAATGACCTTCCGCGGCAACGCGGAGAAGAAGGCGAGCTCGGCGGCGCGTGCGAGCGGCCTGTGGACCCTCGCCGACGACTCCGGTCTGGCGGTCGACGCCCTGAACGGCGCGCCCGGCGTGCTTTCCGCGCGGTTCGCGGGAACCCACGGCGACGACGCGGCCAACAACGCGCTGTTGCTCGCGAAGCTCGACGGCCTGCCCGATGCACGGCGCGGCGCGCGCTTCGTCTGCACGCTGGCGCTCGCGCGCCCGGACGGCGCGATCGCTCTCTCCATCGAAGGCATGGCAAGAGGGAAGATCCTCTTCGCCCCGCGCGGTGACGGAGGTTTTGGCTACGACCCGCTTTTCCTCTTCACCGAGCCCGGCTTTCCGCAGACCGGCAAGGGCTTCGCCGAGCTCTCGCTCGACGATAAGAGCTCGATCAGCCACCGCGGACGCGCCTTGGCGGAGCTCGTGCGCCGACTTCCGCGCGTCGCCGGTTTCACGAACGCGCGTTAGCGCCCGTACGGGCTCCGCTCGGACCGCGCGCGCCTGGCTTCGAGGCGCCGACGGCGAACCTGGCGGAGGAGGCGCTCGCCGATTCGGCGGGCCGCTCGCCGATGGCGATCGCGAAGGACGATTACGAGGTCTGGCTCGACCTTTCGCGGCGTCGGCCGGTCTTCTTCCCGCGGCGCACCGACGACGGCGGCAAGAAGTCCGCTGACGAGCTCGAACAGCACGTGCGCCGGTCGACGAACTCGCTCGAGCCGACGCAGCGCGCCCGCGAGCTCCTGGAGCGCTTCGCGCGCGCACGCGGAGAAGCGACTACGGCGGCGCGAGCGTGAACGCCAGCGCCGCGGAGAGGCTCGACCCGAACGGATCGCCTCCATCGCGACTCCAGAACTGGACCCAAACGCCGACACCGTCGACCAAGGCGGGGTTCGCGCCGCTCTGCACGAATGCGTTGAAGTCGAGCGTGAGCACGCCGGAGCAGTCGAGCCCCCCGGTGCCACCACGGGTCGACGACAACGACGTGCGCTTCAACGGCAACGAGATGCACAGGTAGCCGCCGGAGAACGGAAGCTGCGTGTCTCCGCCGATCGAGTACACGAGCATGCCCTGCTTGCCGTTCAAGACACTTGAACACGTGAGGTCGAAAGCCCCCGCCCACGTCGCGCTCGCGAACCCGACGGATGTCACCAGCGGCGTGCAGCCCAGCGAATTGACCTTCGCGGTGCAGTACGCAACCGGCGGGTCGACGCTGCGCCGCACGAACGCATCGACGAAGCCGTTGCCGTCGTTGACGATCAAGTTGTCGCTGCCGCTGACGAACGCGACGACCGAGCCATCGCCCGAGAGCGCCGGCGCGCGGGAAACGCCGGACGTGGCGCCCGAGAGGTCGACCGAGACGAGTTCGAGCGTCTGCTGCGCCAGGTCACGCAGGTAGACGTCCGCGGACTGATTCGTGTCGAGCGGATCGAGATCGCTCGAGTGGCTGTGGAAGGCGACGCGGTCGCCGGACCGCGAGATCCTCGGGCCTGGCCAACCGAACGCGGTGAGGCCCGCGCCTTTGTTCCCTTGGGTGCCGGCGCTCGAGAGGCTCGCGAGCTGCATCGAGATTCCGCCGGGCTCGTCGAACACGCCGTTGCCGTCGGCATCGCGGTCGCGCACGAGCACGTCGGGCACGCCGTTGGTGTCGCCGACCACGAGGTTCGCCGCGCCGCTCGTGAAGACGAGATAGCGGCCGTCGCCGGACAGCGAGGGGTGGTAGCTCGCGCCCTGCGACTGTGCGCCGGCCGCTGATTCGCTCGCTCGCACACAAACGCCGTTCGACGAATCCCAGACGAAGACGTCGACACCCGGGTCGCCCCACCAGCACGAGAGCCCGCTGACTTTGTTCGTGTCGTTCGCGACCAGGTCAGTCGCGGTGCTCTGAAAGGCTACCCAGCGACCGTCGCCGGAGACCGACGGCCCGTCCTTCGCGTCGGCGCCGGAGCAATCGTCGGCTGATTGCCCGCTCTGCCCGCGCGAGACGAGCCGCGTCGTGCCCGTGACGAGGTCGCGCCAGAAGACGTCGAGCGTTTGATTCGTGTCGCCGGTGTCGAGGTTGTTCGCGGCAGATTCGAAGACGACGACGCCACCGTCGGCGGAGAGCTCGGCGAGCTGAGACAGGTTGTTGGCCTGTCCGCCGGAGCTCGATACCGACGCACGCGTCGTGAGGCCCGTCAGTCGATCGAAGACGAAGATGTCCTGCGAGTTGTTCGTGTCGTTCGTCACGACGTCGGGAGCGAGGCTGTCGTAAGCAACGAAGCGTCCGTCGTCGCTGATCGAGGGACGAAACGACGCGACGGAGAGCTCTCCACCGCCGAACCCGAGGCTGATGCGGACGAGCGATCCACTCGCGCGGTCGAACAGGAAGACATCCGCCTTGCCGTTGGTGTCCCCGTTCGGACCGAGCAAGTCCTTCGCCTTGCTCGCGAACGCTACCCAGCGACCGTCGAACGACAACGACGGCCAATCGGAGTCGCCATCGGGAGACACCGCGCTCGGGGCGACGAGCTGCGTCACTCCGTACTGCGCGTCGGCGGGGACCGACAGAGCTGCGAAAGCCACCACCGGCCAGAGGGACGCGAGCGAAGGTGCCATGGGCGTGTCCCCAGGCTACTCGCGCACCGGATTGCGCGACAGGTGCCACGCAGCCGTCGCGGGCCGGGGCGCGGCTCCTTATACTTTTCGCCCCTCTCGCTGGCCCGGACGGGTCCGAGACGGCGCAGAACGTGACCAACAGCCACATCCGCAATTTCGCGATCATCGCGCACATCGACCACGGCAAGTCGACGCTCGCGGACCGCTTCCTCGAGATCTCGGGCGCGGTCGAGAAGCGCGACATGAAGGCGCAGCTGCTCGACTCGATGGATCTCGAGCGCGAGCGCGGCATCACGATCAAGGCGAGCGCGGTCACGATCTGGCACGCGTACAAGGGCAAGCGGTACGAGCTCAACCTGATCGACACGCCGGGCCACGTCGACTTCAACTACGAGGTGCAGAAGGCGCTGCAAGCGTGCGAAGGCGCGCTGCTGCTCGTCGATGCAAGCCAAGGTGTCGAAGCTCAGACGGTCGCGAACGCGTATCTCGCGGTCGAGGGCGGGCTCGAGGTCCTGCCGGTGATCAACAAGATCGATCTCCCCCACGCGCGACCCGACATGGTGCGCGAGGAGATCGAGAACTCGATCGGCATCGACGCGACCGACGCGCTCGGCGTGTCCGGCAAGACCGGAATGGGCGTGCGCGAGCTGCTCGATCAGATCGTCGAGCGCATCCCGTCGCCGAAGGGCGAACCCGATCATCCGCTGCGCGCGCTGATCTTCGACGCGCAGTACGACGAGTACCGCGGCATCATCGTGTACCTGCGCGTCGTCGACGGGACGATCGCCGAGCGACAGCAGGTCCACATGCTCGGCACCGACAAGGTGTACGAGGCGATCGAGATCGGACGCTTCACGCCGACGATGAAGCGCTGCGGCTCGCTCGGCCCCGGCGAGGTCGGCTACTTCATCTCGAACATCAAGCAGCTCGGCGACGTGCGCATCGGCGACACGATGACGGTCCACAAGGGGCCGAAGGTCGAGATGCTGCCGGGCTACCGTCCGCCGATGCACATGGTGTACGCGGACTTCTTCCCGACGAACACCGGCGACTTCGAGGGGCTGCGCGAGGGTCTGACGACGCTCGCGCTCTCCGATTCGTCGTTCGACTTCGAGCCGGTGACCAGCGAAGCGCTCGGCTTCGGGTTCCGCTGCGGCTTCCTCGGTCTGTTGCACATGGAGATCGTGCAGGAGCGCCTCGAGCGCGAGCACGACCTCGACATGATCCAGACCGCGCCGACGGTGACGTACGAGATCGTCAAGGCCGACGGTTCGAAGAGCGTGATCCACTCGCCCGGCCAGCTCCCGCAGCCGGACAAGTACGAGCAGATCCTCGAGCCCAACGCGCGCGTCAGCATCATGGTGCCATCGGAGTTCATCGGCAACGTGATGAAGATCGCGGCCGACCACCGCGGCGAGTTCGTGCGCCAAGAGCACCTCTCGCCGACGCGCGTGCAGCTCGTCTACGACATCCCGCTCGCCGAGATCATCTACGACTTCTTCGACAAGCTGAAGAGCTCGACGCGCGGCTACGGCACGCTCAACTACGAGATCACGGGCTTCAAAGCGAGCAACCTGGTCAAGCTGCGCGTCTTGGTGAACTCGAAGGAAGTCGACGCGCTCACCTGCATCGTCCACAAAGACCAGGCGGAGTACCGCGGTCGCGCGATCATCAAGCGGATGCGCAAGGAGATCCCGCGCCACCAGTTCGAGATCGCGCTGCAAGCCGCGATCGACAGCCGGATCATCGCGCGCGAGACGATCGCCGCCTATCGCAAGGACGTCACCGCCAAGTGCTACGGCGGCGACGTCAGCCGCAAGCGCAAGCTCCTCGAGAAGCAAAAAGAGGGCAAGCGCCGCATGCGCCAGATCGGCAACGTCGACATCCCGCAGAAGGCGTTCCTCGCGGTCCTCGGCGGCGGCGACGAAGAAGCCGACTGAGCCGGCACTCACGCCGCCAATAGGAAGTAGCGGAGCGGGATCCGGAGCGCGTCGTCTCGGACGACTTCCAGCGAGCGTGTCACGCCCAGCGCGATCGGCACGTCGTACTTGCGGCGGAACGCACGCAACGCGGCGAGCGAGCCTTCCTGCGTCCGTTGTTTCACCTCGATCGGCAGGTGTCGCGTACCGCCGTACGTCACGACGAAGTCGATTTCGTCGCGACCCTCGCGGTAGTAGGACAGCTCGAGCGCTTCCTTCCACTCGAGGAGCGATCTGACGACCAGGCCCTCCGCGTAGTACCCCATCGTCTGTGTGTCAGGTGGCCCCCAGGTCTTCAACACCGCGTTGCGCAGCGCAAGGTCGATCGGATAGCACTTCACGTTGCTCGCGCGCACGCGCAACGGCTGATGGCGGAACTTGTGGATTCGAACCACGAGATCGGTCAACTCGAGTCGCGGTAGGTTCTCGTCGATCACCCGTCGCTCCAGTTGAGCGTCCTTCGACACGCGCGCAACGTTGAGCTCGACTCCGGGGTGCGCGAGCAAATAGAGGAACAGCCTCAGCACGTTCTCCGGCTTGCGATACTCCGCGATCTGCGTGAGGTCTTCGTACAGGACCTTTCGCACCTGCTGTTCCATCAGGTACTCGATCTTGCGCACCGGGTCCGCGAGCGCCCACACCTCCGGGAACCCGCCTTCGGCGCAGAAGTCTCGGACGATGTCGTTGAGGTCGCTCGTGTACGGAGCGAACAGCGCCTGCACATCTATTGCGGTTCGTGCAGCGAGTTCGACATCACCGGACAGGAGCGCGCCGCGTAGGTCGGGGCAATCCTCCAGCGCGGTCGCGAACGTCGGTGCCCGCTCGCGCAGCCGATACGCGGCGTACTCTCGAAAGCTGAACGGGAGCAAGTGCCGGTCCTTGATCCGACCGAGCAAGCTCTCGTGACTGTGACGGAAGATCGGTGACGATGCCGACCCCGAGACGACGAAGCGCGCCCGGAGCTTCGTGTCGTAAGCCTTCTTGAGGAAGAGCTCCCACTTCGGCAGACGCTGGATCTCGTCGAAGAAGAAGTACGTGTCGCGGTCGGCTCGCACGAACTCCGCCGTCAGTTGGTCGAAGATGCGGCGCTGGATTCCGGGGTCGACGAAGAGCGCGGGATCGTCGAACGAGAAGTAGACGGTGGATGCGGGATCGATCCCGTGCGAGTGCAGGTGCGACACCACATGGCGTAGCGCCGTCGATTTCCCGACACGCCGCGGTCCGGTCAACGAAACGATCTGCGGGACCTGACGCAGATCCTCTTCCAACTGCTTCACGATCGGCCGTTCGAACGCCGGCAGTCGCTCGCGCCATTCGGAGGCGGGGTCCCACCAAGGGTTGTAGGGCGTGAGCAGAGTCCGCAGCGCGTCCGAGTTCATGGCGGGCCCAGGATGCCAAGCGACCACGGAACAATCGCCCCATAGGGCTATAAATTTGGATTTGCGCGTAAACTATTCTGATGTAATACATTAGAGGCGCACAAATCGGCGCCATGCAGCCAGAACACGTGCCGTCGGCCCCGCGCGGCGATCGCCGGTTCGCACCGCCCGCGGCTTGGCGCTGGCGCCGTCCGGGGCCCGGCAGAGACCTCGGGATCGTGGCCCCGAGGCAGCAGTCCCGCCAAGCTACGACGTCACCGCCAAGTGCTACGGCGGCGACGTCAGCCGCAAGCGCAAGCTCCTCGAGAAGCAAAAAGTGCGCAAGCGCCGCATGCGCCAGATCGGCAACGTCGACATCCCGCAGAAGGCCTTCCTCGCGGTCCTCGGCGGCGGCGACGAAGAAGCGGACTGAGGTTGCGCGGGAGCCGAGGGGGAGGCTCGACGCGAAGCGCGCGCTGTCGGCGAACCCGGCGGATCGACCTGTCGACGGCAAGTGCGCGCAGCGACTACCGTGCTCTGGCTACGACGCGTACGTAGAGCGGCGCGGCGCCGATGCGCGCGGCGCCGCCTACCATGGACGTCGAGCTCGAGGCTGGCGCGCCTCTCGCCGCGACACGGCGTCGCCAGCGGGCGCGCGTAAAGCGCTCGACCTGGGTCCATCGCGAGGCCGGTCATGTCGAACTCGATCCGAAGTCGTGCGGCTCTTCTGCTTCTCTGCGGAGGCGCGACGGTCCTCACGACAAGCATGGCGAGCGCGCAGTGGAACGCCGCGGCGTGGGGCCGACACCACGTCGGCCAATGCGCGGTGCCGGCACTTCCGGCGGGACGCAGCTACGTCGAGATCGCCGCAGGCGAACAGCACACTCTCGCGCGCCTCGACGACGGCAGCGTGATCGCGTTCGGCGGCAACGCGAAGGGCCAGTGCAACGTCCCGACCTTGCCCGCCGGCGTGACGTTCACCGCGATCTCGGCGGGCTGGGACCAGAGCCTCGCGATCCTGAGCGACGGCACCGCGATCGGTTGGGGCGGCAACGGCAGCGGCCAGGAAACTCCGCCGCCCCCGCCGCCGGGACGCACGTACGTCGCGATCTCCGCCGGTCACGTACACAGCCTCGCGCTGCTCGACGACGGCAACGTCGTGCAGTTCGGCTTCAGCGCGCAGCCGGTGCCGGCGCTGCCTGCGGGCATGACCTACACGCAGATCGCAGACGGCGGAGCTCACAGCCTCGCGCTGCGCAGCGACGGTAACGTGATCGGTTGGGGCTTCTGCTACTTCGGCGATTGCACCGCACCCGCGCTGCCGGCCGGCGTGTCGTACGTCGAGATCGCGACAGGGTTCGGCCACAGCCTCGCGCTGCGCAGCGATGGCGAGGTCGTCGGCTTCGGCCTGAACTCGCACGGCGAATGCGACGCGCCGCCGCTGCCCGTCGGCGTGACGTACGTCGACATCGAAGCAGGCGGCTATCACAGCCTCGCGTTGCGCAGCGACGGCGTTCTGCTCGCGTGGGGCAGCAACACGTACGGCGAGTGCGACGCGCCGGCGTCGGGAATCGGCACGTCGTTCCTCGAAATCGCCGCCGGCTACGATCACAGCCTCGCGCGCTACGACCCGCCGACGCCCGCGCCGACGGTGTACTGCACCGCGAAGACGAACTCGCTCGGTTGCACGCCGTCGATCGCGAGCTCGTTCGCACCGAGCGCGAACTCAGGGAGCGGCTGCACGTTGGTGACCAACCACGTCGTCGCCAAGAAACCCGGCCTCTACTTCCACAGCACGGTCAGCGGCGCCGCGCAACCGTTCCACGACGGCTACCTCTGCACGTCGACGGTCAAGCGTCACCACGGCGTGCTGAACTCCGGTGGAACCGCGGGAACGTGCGACGGCGCGTTCGTCGAGGACTTCAACGCGTACGTCGCGAGCGGTCACGATCCCGCGTTGGTCGCGGGCGCGAAGGTCTGGCTCCAAAACTGGTCGCGCGATCCGGCGGCGACGTTCGGCGACGGCTTGAGCGACGCGCTCGAGCTCGTGATCGGGCCGTAGCGACCACCAACCGCCTTGGAGGCCGTCACGCCCCGCGGCGCGAGCTCGGCCTCAGCGACCGACCGCCAGCGCGTCGGTCGCGCGCGCCGGCTCGTGCGGCCCGTCGAGGCGATAGACGAGCTCCTCCGCGCTCGCTTCGCCGCGCTGCTCGACGAATCCGCACTTCGCGAGCACGCGTTGCGACGCGACGTTGGCTCGCGCGACGTGCGCGAACAGCGGCCGACGCGTCTCGATCGCGAGGAACGCCGCGAGCGCGCGTGTCGCGATGCTGCGATTCCAATGCTCGCGACCGATCCAGTAGCCGACCAAGCGCTCGTCCTCGGGCCCCCACGAAACGACGTTGCCGACGAGCTCGTCGCCGGCGAGCACCGCGCGGACCAACCCGTCCGGATTCGCGCGCACCTTCGCCCAGTGCGCGAAGAACGCATCGCGAGCTCGGGACTCGAAACCGGCGACCCCGCACGCGATCGGGTCGGCCTGGTGCTCGAAGAAGAGCTCGAGGTCGCCATCGACGACGACGCGGAGGAGCACGTCGCGCTCGGGGACCGGTCGCGGACTCGGCATCGCGCTCATCGTGCCTAACGCACGGCGCAAAGTCGTCCAGGCGCACACGGGAGGTTCCCGGAACCGAGCGATCGACTGCCCCACGTGATGGTGCTGGAGCGACGGGCGCCCGAGCATGCGCCCGCCGACCGGCCTCAGCCAACACACGCCCCGAAGTGACGCGGCGGCGGCGGGCGCCCCCACGGGCTCGGGCCCCCTCCCGTTCGAGACTGCCACACATCGCTGGACGCGGGTGCCTACGACGCAGGCGCGCGCGCCCACGGCGCGCGGCGCGCCGTCGATCCGCAACCGTGGCACGGCGATGAAAGGCCGTTTCTCCGATCTCGAAAGCCCGCGCGGTGCGATTCCGGAGGGAGTGCGCACTCCGTTCGCAGTCGGCCCGACGCGACGCGGTGCTCGCGAGGGCTCGAAATCTACGAATCGCGTCCGAGGTGAGCGCGAGCCTCATGTCCCCGGACGCGCGCGACGCAAGACGAGCACGGGCTTCAGGAGGTCGATGACCTGGCCAAGATGGCGACGGGACGAGTCGATCGAGGCGCGTACGGCGGCCAGCGCGTGCTCCGCCTGGCAGGCGCTCTCGGCGTGGTGCTCGCGAGCGCGACGCCGGTGCTGGCGGGCGACTGGTATGTCGACGCCACGAGCGGCAGCGACTCCAACGGCGGCACGAGTCCGAGCGACGCGTGGAAGACGATCGCGCACGCTCTCGCGAGCGCGCCGGCGGCGCCCGTCGGTGGCACGCAGACGATTCACCTCGCTCCGGGGTCGTACGACGCGATCTCGGGCGAGGTTTTCCCGCTCGAGCTGCGCGACGCCTTCGAGCTCGTCGGCGACGGCGGTCCGGACGTCACCGTGCTCGACGGCGGCGGCGACGCGAGGATGATCGCGGTGTGGAGCGCCGTCGCCAGCGGCATCAATCACGGCCCTCTCACCTTGGTGAAGGGGCTCACGCGCCAGAACGCTTCCAGAGCCTTCGAAGTGATGTCGAGCGCGGGCACCGAGTACCTGACGGTCCAGGACTGCCGCGTGCTCGACGTGAACGGCACAGGCATCCTCGTCGTCGCAACGTGCGGTCTCTCTGGCTGCGGCTCGACGGACGTCGAGCTCGACCGCGTCGAAGTCAGAAACCGCCGGGTCGGGGTCTATGTCAACAGCGGCCACTCGCAAGCCCACGCCAAGCTCACGGTGATCGACTGCGAGGTCGTCGACTGCTCGTCCCACGGCATCATCGAGGGCGACGCGGGCGGCGGGGCCGAGCTCGAGCTCCTGCGCACGCGCATCCACGGGAGCGGCGGTGAGGGGTTGTGGCTCATCCAGGACAACGTGCTGACGCCGAACATGACTCACGCGAAGGTGACCGACTGCCTGATCTCCTCCAACGCGGGCGCCGGCATCAAGGCGGAACTCAGGAAGGACAACCTGACGAACTCGCGGGTCGATCTCGGCGTCACTCGCTCGACGATCGTCGACAACCACTACGGCGTCGAGGCGTTCTGCCCGACGGGCTGGAGCCCCGACGTCTTCGTGAGCCTGAGCGGTGCGATCGTCTACGGCAACCTCGACGACGTCTACGAGAACCCCGAGCACGCGGCGTTCACGACGGTGAGATTCTGCGACATCGGCGACGGCGACTTCGCGGGATCGCTGGGCAACTTCGCGGCCGATCCGCTCTTCGTCGATCCGTCGAATCTCGACTACCGGCTGCGTTGGGCGAGCCCGTGCATCGAGACCGGCGATGGGTTGTTCGCCGCGGGCACGCTCAAACTCGCGCACAACGCGCGCCCGATCGACGGCGATCTCGACACGCAGGAGAGCTTCGACGTCGGCGCCTACGAGTTCGCGCCGCTCTTCATGCTCTCGACCGGCGAGCTCGGCACGCCGCTCGAATTCGAGCTCTGGGGTCCGCAAGGCAACGCGACGACCGTGCACTT
Organism: Planctomycetota bacterium; assembly: GCA_016220085.1. Classification (GTDB taxonomy): domain Bacteria; phylum Planctomycetota; class UBA1135; order UBA1135; genus JACRIN01. The sequence continues at coordinate 14,932 of JACRIN010000100.1, read as the reverse complement.
CACCCGCAAGCCGCTCGTTGCCGCGCAGCCGACGCCGTTCGGCGAGCTCGACCTCGATGCCGCGTTCATCAGCGTCTTCCGCGTCACGACGGTCGGCTCCGGCCCGCCGAAGAAGATCAAGCTCACGATCCCCAACGACCCGGCCTTCGCCGGCCTCGTCTTCTCCTTCCAAGCGCTGACCGACTGCGCTGCCGCCCCGCTCGGCAAGGCGTACACCAACCCGGTCGAGCTCACGCTCCGGCCGTGATCCCAGCGACGTGAACGCGCGCTCCACTCGCCGCGCGCGGCGCTCGAAGCTCGTGCGCGTGCTCGACGCGACCTCCGGAGCTCGGCGAACGGCGCCCGATCAGCGCACGCAGCACTTCGGTGATCGGCGGCGAAGGACGTAGGACGGCGCCACGCGAGTACGCAACGCGGCCCAAGCGCGGAACACGGTACCCGGAACTAGTCGAGGAAGTTCGGCGTGCCCGCGCCAGGCGCTCGCGGTTCGGAATGAGCCGTTGCTGCGATCGGTCCGGCGCTCAACACACGTCGCGAGTGAGAGGAAGAACCATGTGTGCGATCCAAGGGCTGCGTGCATCTCTGCTGGCGACCACGAGCGTCCTGGCTCTCGCCGCTCCGAGTTGGGCCTCCACCTGGATCGTCGACGCGTCCGGCGGCGGTCACTTCGCGGACATCCCGCCCGCGCTCGCAGCAGCGGTGCCGGGTGACGTGCTGCTCGTGCTGCCGGGTAGCTACTCGGGCTTCACGCTCGACAAGCGCGTGCACGTGCTCGGCCAGGGCGCGGGCGTGCAAGTCCAAGCCTGGGTCACGATCCAGAATCTGACCGCCGGCTCCGCGTGTGCCGTCACCGATCTGAACCTGGCGTCCGGCGCGTCGATTCTCGCGTGCTCCATTCCGATCGTGCTCGACGGGCTGACGACGGGAGACACGGTCTTCGTGACCGGTTGCACCGACGTGCGCTTCGTGCGGAGCCACATCGTGGGCATGACGTTTCCCTTCCCGTGGTCGGAAGTCGGACACGACGCGTTGAGGGTCGAGAGCGCGAGAGTCGAGCTCTGCGACTCGAGCGCGAGCGGCGGACGCGGCAGCGGCTACGTCTGGTGTGACTGCTGCCCCAACGGTCTGGACGGCGGACTGGCGGTCGGCGCCGTGCAGACGAGCGAGCTCCACATCTACCGGAGCTCCGCTACCGGAGGCGATGGAGGCGATGCTCACTTCGATTGCTACTGCCAGGGTTGTCCCGGGAGCGGAGGCACGGGGCTCGGCGCGGCCGACGCTGCGAGTTTCCTGATCGCCGGGGAAGCCACGCACGTCGTCTCGGGGGGAAGCTGCGGCTCCGACAGCTCGTGCTGCTACTGGACGACGTGCTCGGGCAAGGCCGATGGGCTCGCGCTGTGGAGTGTGAACACCGCCGCGCGCTACTCCGGCGCGACGATTCAGAAGCTCGGCGGCTCGGGGCACTTCGAGCAAGCTCAACCCGCGGATCCGTCGCTCTCGACGCTCGCTCCGGCCGTGCCCGGACAGGTCACCACGTTCCGCGTGCACGCCGCACCGGGTTCGAGCGTCGAACTCGCGCTCGGGCGAGCGGCGACCGTCATCCCCGTCGCCGGACTCCTGGAAGACCAGCTGCTCCTGCCGAACCGTTGGTTCAAGCTCGGCGCCGTCCCCGCGACCGGGTTCCTCGACTTCCAGTTCCTCGTTCCAGCGTCACTCCCCGAAGGCTTCGTGTTCTTCGCGCAGGCCCGGGTCACGTTCTCGACGAGCGACGCACGCTTCACGAACTCGGTGCCGCTCGTGTTGCGCTGACGCGTCGGGGCGAGCGGACGGAGTTCGATCGTCGGCTCGTGCGCCTCGCCCGTGGCGCCGAACTCCGACCGACCGCGCCGCCGCGCGGCTCGACGACGCGTCTCCGAACCGCGGCGAGCTCGCTCCGATGCGTTGATCCGCTTGCCGCCACCGCTCGTCCCTGGAGCGACACGGCGGTCGACGAGCAATGGGCTCCCTGACCGGCCTGCGCGCGCCCGATCCGCTTGACAAGCCAGTTGCCTAGTCCGCCGCGCCGCGACGACGCTCGCGTCGACTTGGGGAAGCGAACTACCCGCGCCGCGGTAGTCACACAGAAACCTCCTGGCTTCGTCGGACGGAGCACATGAACTGGGGTCCGCGACGCCGGCAGCCTCCGTTGGGCCCGCGCCTCGACTCTTCGGACGAGCTCGAGTCGCAGCCAGGACGGAGGGTGCCGGATCGCGCTTGCTCGCGCGGATCGAAGCGTGAGCTCGCCACCGAGCGCCACCGAGTCGTTCGCCTCGCGTCGGATCGGATGCAGAGCCAGCGGATGGAGGATGCCCACCCTCGAGAGTCGGCTCCTTGCGTGCTGCGCCACGCTAGACTTCGCGCACCATGGCGAAAGAACACAAGCTCTCGATCGGCGCTCTCGCGCCCGCGTTCGAACTCGAGTCGACCAGCGGCAAAAAGGTTTCGCTCGCGAGCCTGAAGGGCAAGAAGGTCGTCCTCTACTTCTATCCGAGGGACGACACGCCCGGCTGCACGCGCGAGGCGTGCGGGTTCCGCGACGAGTTCGCCGCTGTGAAGAAGGCGGGCGCGGTGGTGCTCGGCGTGTCGAAGGACTCGCTCGCGAGCCATGCGAAGTTCCGCGCGAAGTACGAGCTGCCGTTCGAGCTGCTCGCCGATCCGGACAACGCGCTCGCGAAGAGCTACGGCGCCTTCGGCAAGAAGATCATGTACGGCAAGGAAGTGACCGGCACGATCCGCTCGACGTTCCTGATCGACGAGAGCGGCAAGCTCGCGGCGATCTGGGCGCCGGTGAAGGTCGACGGGCACGTCGAGAAGGTGCTCGCGGCCGTGCGCGGCGAAAGCGCGCCGGCGCCAAGACCCGCTGCGAAGAAGGCGAAAAAGTCGAGCTGAGGCATTCCGCGCCGTTCGCGCGGCGCGCCGCTCACTCGTCCGACGACGCCGGCAGGATCGGCGCCAGGTTGCGCGCGAGGAAGAAGCGACCGATCCGCGCGTCGAACAGCGTTCCGTCCGCGCGCTTCATCTGATACGAGCCCTCCATCGAGCCCCATTCGGTCGCGAGACGACTGCTGCTCGTGTACTCGAACTTCTCGCCGGGCGCGAGCAGCGGTTGCTCGCCGACGACGCCGGGCCCGCGCACCTCGCGGCGCTCGCCGATCGCGTCGGAGATGATCCAGTGGCGCGAGAGCAACTGCGCCGGGAGCTCGCCTTCGTTCTGGATCACGACGCGGTACGCGTACAGATAGACCGAGCGCTCGGGATCCGACTGATCCGGCAGGTACTGCGCGCCGACGCGCACTCTGATCCCCTGCGTCTCGGTATTGCTGTGACCCTTCTGCATCGCGGCTCCGTTCGGGCGGTGACTGTATCAGACGCCGAACTGTCGAAAATGGTGATCGAGGTGACGCCACTGAAGCGTGCTCCACTCGTCCGCCGAGAGTTGGCCGAAGAACGGGTGCGGCTTCTGGGTCAAGCTCGACGGCCCGCCTTCGCCGAAGCGACGCACGAGGTCGGCCAACGCCGCGCGCTCGCGTGCGAAGTCGCGCGGCTCGGTGACGCGGAACTCCGGGGCGGTCGGCAGATTGCGGCCCCAGGGCTTGCCCGAAAGGAGCTGCCTGCGCGCGAAGCCGCCGAACAGGATGCCGAGCAGTCCGCGCTTCAGCTCGAGCTCTCCGAGCGCGACCTGCATCCCGACCTGACAATGCGCGCACATCTGCGCCGCGTCCATCTTGCCCCACTGCGGCTTCGCGGTCGCCGAGAGCCGGCCGAGGCGAGCGAGCATCTCCTGGCGATCGACGGCGACGAACAGCGATTTCGAGCTCATGGCGCGCCATTCGACCGTCGCGCGCGTCGCGGAGCAATGCCGCCGATCCATGCCGCGGAGCTCCGTGCGCGCGCAACGCCCTGCCGCCGCGCACCGCGAGTCGCTAGAGTCTCAGCCCCTTGAGCTCCAAGACGTCCAAGAAGGCCGCGCGCAAGACGCCGTGGCGCGACAACATCGAGGCCTTCACGGTCGCCATCATCATGGCCGTGATGCTCAAGTACTTCATCGTCGAGGCGTACAAGATCCCGACGCCTTCGATGCAGCCGACGCTGATGGGCGACGAAGCGACCGGGCTCTTCGATCGCATCCTGGTCGACAAGGCCTCCTACCACTTCCGAGAGCCCGAACGCTTCGAGGTCGTGGTCTTCAAGTACCCGCTCGATCGCTCGAAGAACTTCATCAAGCGCCTCGTCGGCATGCCCGGCGAGGACTTCCGCGTGTTCAACGGCGATCTGTGGACCCGCAAGGACGCCACCGAGCCGTGGAAGATCCTGCGGCGGCCGCGCGACGTCCAAGGCGAGACGTGGAAGCCGATGCACCTCTCCGACGACCCGCGCACGGGTTGGACGAGCGACACGAAGGGCTGGAGCGCGCGCGGTCACGAAGTCTCGGCTCGCGGCGATGGACGTGCGCAGTTCAAGGTCAGCGGCTCGGCGAACGTCGTCGACGATTTCTCGCACGGCTACAACGCGAAGATCGCGCCGCTCCAGCGCGCGCCGGGCGGCTTGACGCGCCACAACGTCGGCGATCTGCGCGTCGAGGGTGAAGTCACCGCGCTCGCGGGCTGCAAGTCGGTCGCGGTCGAGTTCACCGAGGGACCGCGCAGCTACGTGCTCGAGATCCCCGGCCCCGCCGCCGACGCGAGCGCCGCGCCGCGCATCCGCGTGCGCTACGGGTCGCCCGACGTCGCCTCGGCGTCGAAGCTCGCGACCGAGGCCGTCGCCAACGCCTATCGACTGCCCGCCGGCTCGGCGATCTCGTTCGCGGCGCAGAACATCGACGACCTGCTCTCGCTCGAGGTCGACGGCGACATCGTGTGCGAGCTCGAGATCGCCGGCGCCGCCGACAACTCGGCAAACGCCTGGGGCAGCGCCGCGAACCTGACGATCGCCGGCGAAGGCGCCGACTTCGCCGAGCTGCAGACGCTGCGCGACATCTACTACACGTCGGAAGCGAAGACGACCGAGCTCACGATCCCCGCCGGTCACTACTTCATGCTCGGCGACAACACGCAGAACTCGAGCGACGGCCGCGAGTGGACCTTTGAGCGGTTGTCGTGGCCGGGCGAGGGCTCCGAGGGCCAGATCGTGCGCGGCAACAAGCGCATCACCGAGAACCCCGTCCAGGTGATGACCGACGAAGGCATGACGACCTTCTTCAGGGACGAGTGGGGCGAACTCTGGAGCTTCCCCTCCCAGTCGGCGACCAAGGCGATGCCGGAGGCGGCGCCGTTGGTCGCGCGCGAGTTGATTTGCGGCCGGGCGGTTTTCGTGTTCTGGCCGATCTCGCCGTCGTACGACGCCTACCGCTTGCGCTGGGTCCACTAGGCCGTAGCGCTCGGTAGCTGCCGGGGCGGTTATCCACAGCGCGCCAAGCGCCCGGATGACGACCAGGCGCGGGTCCGGCGACCCAAAATCGGCCCGTTTCCAGGCGCTCGGAGGGTGCGGCTCCGCGAGCAGCAAGTGCTTCAAGCTCTTGCAAATCAATGAGTTGCGCAGTGGGCATCTTCGGCACTGTAGAGGCCCGATCAAGATGCAGCATCCAATGCTCGGGCGAGCGAGAGAGCACCCCATCCGCGCGCGGTTGAGCGTTTTCACCTCTCCACGAGTTATCCACAAGCACCTTTTCGCGGCGATCCGCTTGCAACCAAGTCGCAAAGCGACGCCACGAACTCGCAACCGCGCGCCAGGTTTCGCGCACCGCGCGGTCCGCGCCCGCCTGCCTCGACTCCCGATCGATCCGCGGCTCAGACTCGCCGTGCGGTCCACGCCCGACCCGAGGTCCGAGTCCGACGGGTGGACGCTCGACCAGCCCCTGCTTGGCGCCCGAACGGCGACCCGCGCCTGACCGGTCGGTGGCGCTGGACCTGCGGCCCTCGCCCGACTCGGGATCGTCGCCCGCCACGCGGTTCGCACGCGCCACGCAGTTCGCGTTCGGAGGCGGTGCGCGCGACTGGATCCGGGCCCGCGGGCTCTACACTGCGGCGATGAACGCCGATGCGCAGCGGAGCGAGCGTCTGCTCGAAGCCAAGGGCCTGGTCAAGTCGTTCAAGGGCCGCCGCGTGGTCGACGGCGTGTCATTTCACGTCGACGCAGGAGAGATCGTCGGCCTGCTCGGACCGAACGGCGCGGGCAAGACCACGAGCTTCCGGATGACCGTCGGTTTGACCAAACCCGACGCGGGCGCGGTGCTGCTGCGCGGTCGCGATTGCTCGAAGATGCCGATGTACCAGCGCGCGCGGATCGGCATGGGCTACCTACCGCAAGAGCGCAGCATCTTCCGGCGCATGACCGTGCTCGAGAACCTGCTCGCCGTGCTCGAGACGATGCCGTACTCGCGCAAGGAGCGACACGAAGAGGCCGGGCGCTTGCTCGCGGAGCTCGAGCTCTCGCATCTCGTCAAGAGCTTGGCCGAGACGCTCTCCGGCGGCGAGCAACGTCGACTCGAACTCGCGCGCTCGCTCGCGACGAAACCGGTGATCCTGTTGCTCGACGAGCCGTTCGCCGGCGTCGACCCGAACGCGGTGCAGGAGATCCAATCGCTCGTGCAACGTATGCGAGCGAAGGGCATCGGCGTATTGATCACCGATCACAACGTGCGCGAGACGCTGCAGCTCACCGATCGCGCGTACATCATCAGCCACGGTCAAATCTTCCGCGACGGCACGCCGCGCGAGATCGTCTCGGATCCGCGCGTGCGCGAGATCTACCTCGGCCATTCGTTCGACGCGCCGGTGTTCGGCGTAACGGCGGCCGAGGAGAACGACCTGCTGAAGCCCTGAGCCACGGCACAGTCGCCGGCTCCGTTCCGTCACGACGCGCGCCCCACGCTTCGTCGCACGCTTCGTCGCACGCTTCGTCGCACGCTTCGTCGCACGCTTCGTCGCACGCCTCGTCGCACGCCTCGTCGCACGCCTCGTCGTGCCTCGTCCCGCCTCGTCCCGCTTCGTCCCGCTTCGTCCCGCTTCGTCAAGCGCGTCGTCACGCTCGTCGGCGCGATCCGGTTTCAGCGCCGCAGCCGGAGCGCGAACATCGGCCCGTCGACTTCGAGGTCGACGTCGGTGAACACCGGGTCGTCGAGCGCGCTCGCTTCGAGCACCCACCGACGCCAGCCGACGAGCAACGTGACGCCGGCGGCGACGTTCCAACCGAAGCCGGCTTCGAGCTGGCTCGATTGAGCGAGATCCTCGCCGAGCACGAGTGCGAGTTGGCCGCGCAGCTCGAACTCGAAATCGCCGCCGAACGGGAGCTCGAGCGCGGCGCCGACGGGCAGCGAGAGCCCGCGGATGTCGAACTCCGTCGGACGCGAGCCGCTCCACTCGAGGTCGTACGACGCATAGCCGACGCCGAAGCGCCCGACGCCGCGCGCGCCGTTCTCGAACGCCCGACACCACGACCAACTCGCCTGCAGCTCGCCGAACTCGTAGTCGAGCGCGTCGACGGAGCCGTTCACGGCGCTCGCCGCGAGCTCGACGTGCTGCGAGAGCTCCGGCGCGTCGGCGGCGGGACGCTCGATCGGAAGCTCGACGCGCAACGTCGGCATCCACTCGCCGTGATCTCGCTCCTCGAGCACCACGCCCGAGCACGCCGACGCGGCGCCGATGCAAAGCGCCAGGCTCCACGCGCTCGCAGCCATACCGGCGAAGCTACTCCGTCGTGCGCGCAGTCGCACGCGAGCTGATCGCCGCAGCCGCATGCGCTCGTTTCCGTAGGACGAACTTGCGTCGGCCGACGCGCGGGATGCTCGCTCGGCTTGACCGTGTTCGAAGAACGCCGATATCATCCCCGCCCCTTTGCACGGCGGTAGCCCTTCGCTCCGGCCGTCGATTTCTCCCGCGAGGCTCCCCATGAACATCGTCGCCTGCGTCAAGCGCGTGCCCGTCACCGAAGCGCAGCCGAAGATCGCCGCCGACGGCAAGTCCGTCGACGCGACCGGCATCGAGTACATGCTCTCGTTCTACGACGACCTCGCGATCGAAGAAGCGATTCGCACCAAGGAGAAGCTCGGCGGCGAGGTCACGGTGCTGACGATCGGTCACGCGGAGGCTTCGAAGGAGCTGCGCGACGCGCTCGCGAAGGGCGCCGACAAAGCGGCGATCCTGAAGGACGCGAACTGGGCCGCGCGCGACCCGCGTTCGACGGCGAAGGTGCTCGCGAAGAAGCTGCAAGAGCTCGGCGCGCAGATCGTCTTCTTCGGCCGCGTCGCGACCGATCGCGACAACTCCGCGGTCGGCGCGTACGTCGCGACGTTGCTCGGTTGGCCGTGCGTCACCGATGTCGTGAAGCTCGAGCTCGCCGCCGACAAAGGCAAGGCGTGTCGCGAGACCGAGGACGGCGTCGAGACCGTCGAGTTCGCGCTGCCGGCGGTGATCACGTGCGACAAGGGCTTGAACGAGCCGCGTTACTCCGGACTCAAGGGCATCATGGCCGCGAAGAAGAAACCGATCGACGAGCTCGCGTTCGAGGACGTGCCGAACCAGCAAGCGGTCGCGAAGCTGGAGCCGCCGCCGGCTCGCAAGGAAGGCCGCGTGGTCGGTCAAGGCGCGGCAGCGGTGCCGGCGTTGATCGAGGCGTTGCGCGACGAAGCCAAGGTCCTCTGATTCCGCCGAGCCGAGAAAGAACGCAGCCATGACCACGATCGTCGTCCTCGTCGAACAGTCCCAAGGCAACGTCCGCCGCGCGAGCCTCGAAGCCCTCGGCGCAGCGAAGAGCTCCGGCGCGCGCGTCGTCGCCGTCGTGGCCCTCGTGGACGGCAGCGAAAGCGCCGCGCCGACGCTCGCCAAGCACGGCGCCGATCGCGTCGTCGTCCTGAAGGGCGACGGACGCTCTAGCCCCGATCGCAGCGCGCACGACATCGCCGCCGTGGTGCGCGAAGAAGGCGCGAAGGCGTGCCTCGCCGCCGCGAGCTCGAACGGCAAGCAACTGATGCCGCGGATCGCCGCCGAGCTCGACTCGACGGTCTTCAGCGACTGCACCGGTCTCGATCTCTCGGGCGCGACGCCGAAAGCGGTCCGTCCGTGGCTCGCGGGCAAACTGATCGCAACGCTCGAATCGAACGCGCCGGTGTTCTGCGCGACGCTGCGCCCGAACACGTTCGCGCCGCGCGCAGCGCCGGCCGCGGGCGAGCTCGTCACCAAGCCCTCGTCGGCCGTGCTCAAGGCGCTGGTCGCGTCGATCGACGCGAAGGGCGGCGGCAAGCTCGACGTCAAGGAAGCCCCGGTGGTGATCTCCGGCGGCCGCGGCATGAAGGGCCCCGAGCACTTCGCGTTGCTCGACGAGCTCGCCGCCGCGTTCGGCAACGCCGCGGTCGGCGCGTCGCGCGCGGTCGTCGATGCGGGCTGGCGTCCGCACTCGGAGCAGGTCGGCCAGACCGGCAAGACGGTCTCGCCGCAGCTCTACGTCGCGGTCGGCATCTCCGGCGCGATCCAGCACCTCGCCGGCATGCGCACCTCGAAGGTCATCGTCGCGATCAACAAGGACGCCGACGCACCGATCTTCAAGGTCGCGGACTACGGCATCGTCGGCGACGCGTTCGAAGTCGTCCCCGCGCTGACCGCCGCGGTCAAAGCGGTGCGTTCGCAGCGCTGAGCTTGCAGCGCGACGCGCGCGCGGCGAACCTGGGCGGCGTGAGGCTCCCCGTGCTCCCCGTGCTCCCCGTGCTCCCCGTGCTCATCGCGCTCGCATGCATGCTCGTCTCGGGCTGCGCCGACTCGCGGCTGTCGCGTCACTTCCACGCCGGGCCGTGGCGCGATGGCTTGGCGGAGCAGTTCGAGCGACCGCAGCGCTTCGTCCCCGAGCTCGCGGCGGCGAGCGCGACCGTGCTGCTGCTCGCGACCGACGAAGCCGGCCTCGCGAGCGACGAAGCGCTCGATCACGAAGCCGACAGCGGCGACACGAGCCGCGCGGACGAGGTGCGCGACGCGTTGCGCTGGACCGCCGTCGGTTGGAGCGCGGTCAGCCTGCTGCGCGGCGACGACGCGCGCGCGGCGGAGGTCGGCGTCGAGATTTGGGCGCTCAACACCGTGTTGACGCGCGGGTTCAAGTCGCTCGCCGGTCGCGAGCGGCCGAACGGCTCCGACGACGGCTCGTTCCCGTCGGGCCACGCGTCGACCGCGTTCTCGCTCGCGACGTTCCTAGCGCGCAGCGTCGACGACGCGTTCGAGAGCCCGTGGGGCAAGCTCGGCTACCTCGCCTACGTGCCCGCGAGCTTCGTCGCGGCGCACCGCGTGTCGAGCGAAGTCCATTTCCCGTCGGACGTCGTCGCGGGCGCGCTGCTCGGCTTCTTCGTCGCGAACGCCGTCTACGACGCGCACTACGGCGACGGCGACGCACCCTCGATCTTCGGCGGCAGCAGCGGCGACATCGCGTGGGGCTGGGCGCCGACCGAGCTCGACGAGCGCGTTGCGCTCTGCTTCTTCGTCAGCTTCTGAGCCGCGTCGCGCGCTGAGCCTCGCCGCGCGCCGAACGAGGTGTGCACGGCTCGCACCTCGACTGCCCCGCTTCGCTGTGCGGGCGTGCAACTGCCGCGCGGCGGCGGCTCGCCGCGTGCTCGGCTCGGACTCGAGGGCGCACCCGCGTGCGGCGGCTCCGCGGCGACTCCCGAGTCGAGGCCGCCGAGCCGGTTCGACGGGTACGATTCGGGGCGTTCCCCGACTGCTCCTCGGGCGCTCGTCGACCGCGGGTCGTCGCTCGTCGGCCACAGGTCGGCGTGCGCTCGCTGCGAGTCGGCGCCCGTTCAAGACGTGCCCCCCGAGCTCGTCCTGAGCCCGAACCGGACGCCCGCAGGCCGTTGCGACTCCGCGGTCCGCACGCCGGACTCGGCCGGGATAGTCTTGTGGGCCGGCCCGGAAGAGTCCCCCCACGATGCCTCCCTCGCGTTCCGAGCCGAATCCCGCGCACGGCAGCCGTCCGCGACAGCTGACCGACGCCGCCATCGTGCGCGAGATCGGGGTCGTCGCGCCGGCGATCTACGGTTGGGCCACGATGCGCATCCCGCCGAATCTGCGCGCGCGCCTCGACCCGGAGGATCTGCTGCAGGAGGTGCTGTGTCGGATGATGCTGAGCTCGTCGGGCTTCGATCCCGCGCTCGGCAGCTTCCGTTCGTGGGCCTTCGGCTTCGCACGACGTGTGTTGCACGAGGCGCTGCGGCGCTGCGCGCGCGAGGGCGCCGCAGGTCCGCGTCTGAGCCTGACCGACGCGGCGCAGCTCCCCGCGGAGGCAACGTCACTCACGCGGCGCATCGCCAAGGACGAGATGCTGCGCATCTTCTCGGCGCGCGTCGGCGAGCTCGACGACGGCGATCGCCGACTGCTCCTGCTGCGCGGTTTGGAAGGCCTCGATCACCTCGCGATCGCACGCGAGCTCGGCGTGAGCTCGACTGCGGTCGCCAAGCGCTGGCAACGACTTCGCGAACGGCTCGGCACGGAGCTCGACGCGCTACTGAGTGCATGAGCGACTCTCGGACGCGCGCTCGACGAGCGTGAGGAGCTCGTCCAGCCGCGCTCACGGTGAGCGAGCTTCGTGCGCCGAACTCGGCGTCCATCGAACGATCGCGCCTTCGCGTGCGACCGACCGCTTCTCTCGAGCGCTTTCCGAGTCTGTGAAAGAACCCACGCGTCGGCCCGAGGACGCGCGGGGACGTGCCGGGACCTGTCCTGCAGAGCGAGGCGACGACACGACTTCGTGAAGTCGTGAAGGAGCTTCGACGCAGCAGCGCGATTCCCGGAACGTCCGAAGCCAGCGCGGATTCTCTCACGGACGCTCAGCGCTGCCCGGAACGTACCGCGCGCGCCGGCCGCACCCCGATGTAGGAGATGCGCACGTTTCGATCGTAACCGTCGCGCGCGCTGCTGCGGGCGCGCGTCGCGTCGTTGGTGAAGTCGCCGCCGCGGAACGGCCGAGTGCGCTCGCCGCCGAGCGCGCGACCGTCACCGTCGCGCGGCGGCACGGCGGCCCAGTCCTCGTAACCGTCCGCGCACCATTCCGCGACGTTGCCGGCGACGTCGTGCAGCCCGAACGCGTTGGCGCGCAGGACGCCGACGGGTGCGTGCACGAGATAGCCGTCGTCAAAGCCCGGCTCGAAGGACCATGAATGCGTCTTGCCGGTCGCCTCCGCGAACCGGTCGGCGAGGTTCGCACCGCCCGCGAGGTCGGCGCGCGTCGGTCCGGCCCACCATGGTCCGCCGGTCCCCGCGCGAGTCGCGTGCTCCCAGCGCGCTTCGGTCGGCAGCTCGAGGTCGAGCGCGCGCAGCAACGCGTCGCACTCGTCCCAACTCGCCTGCTCGACGGGGTGACGCCCGGCGTCCTCGACGCGCACGTCGTTCGAGCCGGGCCCGTACGCGCTCGGGTTCGCTCCCGCGTGCCGCTCCCATTGGCGCTGCGTGAGTTCATACTTGCCGATGAAGTACGGGTCGAGCCGGAGCTCGACGACCGGACCGTCCCACGGGCCCGCGAGCGAGTCGACGTGCGCGTCGCCTTCGAGATGCTCGGCGTCCGGCGGGCGCACGCCGATGCGCGTCACGCCGCCGGGCACGAGCACGAGCACGACGCAGGTCTCCGGATCGACGACGAGCCTCGCGCTCGCAGCGTCGCGCGCGGGAGCTACGCCGCTCGCGAGGTGCGCGAACTCCTCCAGGCGACTGTCCGGGTCGGCGCCGAGCGGCAACAAGCCGAGCTGCGGCTCCAAGAGGAAGCCCGCGAAGCGTGCGTCCGAGGCGACGCGCTCCGACGCGCGCTCCCAGAGCTCGCGCGCGTCGCCGATCGAGCGCTGTCGCACGTCGCGCGCGAACGCGAGCGCCGCGGCGACACGAGGCCGGCGGTCGCGGACCTCGCCGAGCCGCGCGAGAAGTTCTTCGAGCCCTTCGACCAACCACGCGTCGGTTGGCCGCGCGGCGCCGCTCGCGACGCGCGCTCGTGCGGTCGCGAGCACCGCGGTGTACTCGCCCTCCCGCGCTTCGAGTCGTTCGGCGTCGGCAAGCCAGCGCTCGAAGCCCGATGCGCGCGAGTCGAGCGCCGGCCAGAGTGCGTCGACGCCGGCGAGCAGCCGCCGCGCCTCGAGGCTGTCGGCGAGCTGGCCGATGTCGCGGTAGAGCCCGTCGGACACGAGCAGCGCATCGCGAGTGCGGAGCCACAGCGCTGTGCTGATCGTCGTGCCGCCGACGAGCGCGAGCGCCAGCGCTCCGAGGCTCGTGGCGAACGCGGGCCGACGCTGACACCAACGTCCGAGCCGCGCGAACGTCCCCGTCGGCCTCGCGCGCAACGGTTCGTGCACGCGGGCGCGCCGCAGGTCCTCCGCGAAGTCGGCGGCGGTCGCGTAGCGATCCTCGGGGCGGCGCGCGAGCGCGGTCGCGAGCAGCAGCGCGACGTCGCGCGGCACTTCACGGCGCAGCTCGCGCGGATCGGGTGCCTCCTGCTCGAGCACCGCGCGCGCTTCGGCGACGTGCGTCGGAGCCGCGAACGGACGTGCGAGCGTCAACGCCTCGAACAGCGTGACGCCGAGGCTCCACACATCGGAGCGCGCGTCCGCGCGCGCGCGGCCCTCGAGCCGCTCCGGCGCCATGTAGGCCGGCGTGCCCAGAGCCTCGCCGGTGCGCGTCAGCTCCGCCTGCGGCGCGTCGTCGAGCGCGATGCCGAAGTCGAGCAAGACCGGCGCGCCGTCGAGCCCGAGCATCACGTTGCCGGGCTTGACGTCGCGGTGGACGATCCCCGCCGAGTGCGCGACGTGCAGCGCGCGCGCGAGCGCTTCGCCCTCGCGCAGCACGTGCTCGACGGTCGTGCGTGCCGCGGTGCCCGCGCGCTCGGCGTGAATGCGCGCGGCGAGCGTCCGACCCTCGACGTAGCGCAGCGCGATCCATCCGTACGGCCCCTCGACGCCCGCGTCGTAGACCGGGCAGAGCCCGGGGTGCGACAGTCGCGACATCGTGCGCGCTTCGCGGCGCAAGCGCGGCGCGAGATCCTCGGTGAGCGGCGAGCGCGGCACGAGCTTGAGCGCGACGGGGCGGCCGAGTTCCTCGTCCTCGGCGAGCCACACGCGCCCCTGACCGCCGCGACCGAGCTCACGCACCAAGCGAAACCGACCGATGCGGCCGTTCGCGTCCGAGCCCGCCGGGCCGACTTGCGCGTCGGCGTTTGGATCGGTCGCGGCGCGCCACTCGGCCTCGATCGCAGTTTCGTGGCCCGGGAAGAGAGCTTGGTAGGCGGCGAGGTCGCGCTCGATCCCCTTCTCGCGGTCCGAGAGCCACATTCCGAGGAACTCGAGGACGGCGTTGGCGGGCGAGTCGGTCATGGCGAGGGCTCGCATTCTCCACGAATTTCGGTCAAGCCGCGCGAGCACCGGTCAACACGTGGCAGTGCCGGTCCCGGGCGAGTCGCTCGGCCCAACGCGGCCCCTATCCCTCTCCCACTGGACGTCCATTCCATGCTCACTCGATTCCTCGGTCCGTTGGCCGTCTGCCTCGCGGCCGGCACCACTTCCGCCCAGACACCGATCTCCGGCCCACTCTCCGATGCCACGACAGGGCCGCTGCTCGCGGGCACCGTCTACCACGCGACGACGTCGCTGAGCGTCTCACCCGGTGCAACACTGACCATCCAACCCGGCGTGATCGTCAAGTTCGTCGGCCAAGGCTCGACGTTCGAGGTCTTCGGCACACTGCTCTGCCAGGGCACCACGCCGAGTCCGGTGATCTTCACCGACCTCGCCGACGACTCCGCGGGCGGCGACACCAATGGCGACGGGATGTCGTCGGGCACGCCTGGACACTGGACGTACATGCGTTTCTACGCCACTGCGAACGCGAGCGTGCTCGATCACACCGAGGTCCGCTACGCCGGCTACGGCACGTGGGGCGGCATC
>JACRIN010000099.1 GCA_016220085.1 Planctomycetota bacterium | reverse complement strand
TCGCCGAGCTCGCCCTCGGAAACGTCGCGGTCGCTCAGCGGCCGCGCGAGCAAGCGCCGCACGACCAGCGTCGCGTACGCGCCGCGCGGCAGGTCGAACCGCAGCTTGACCAGCGAGTGCGGCGGGTTCTCTTGGTCGGGCTCCGCGGGACGCACGCGCAAGTGGCCGGGTTGGATGAACAGCGCGCGGTCCTCGCCCTTCAGTTGGAAGCCGCTGACGCCGCGGATGTCGAAGTCCGCCGCGCCGATCTTGTCGCGCGAGAGCACTTCCTCGAGCGCGCGCCTCTGCTCGACGTGCGTCACGTCCTCGAGGCCCGGTCCGGGCAAGCGGAACGTCGCGCCGAGGTCCGCGAGCTTCGCGCTCGTCACCGGATAGAGCAGCGGGCCTTCCTCGGAGTCGACGACCAAGCGCTCGGCGCGCTCGGTGCGCGCGCGCACCAGGTTCGCGACCGCGCGGTTCCAGAGGTGCGATTGGTACGCGTAGAGGTGGATCAGCCGCAGGCGCGACGCGAGGTGGAAGAACGAGCCCGCGAAGTCGTCGGGGTTCTTCTTCAGGTACTCGAAGACCGAGTGGTGCTGGCCGAAGCGTCCGGCGATGTCACGGCACTCGGCCCAATTGCCCCAAGCGTGGTGCAGCGCGGTGCGGAACGCCTTGGTCTTCGGGTCGTCGGCGACCGACGGCGTGCCGACGAGCATCTTCAACGCCTTCTCGTGCTCGCCGTGCAACAGATCGAGCGCGATCCAACCCTGGCCGTGGCGCAAGTTGCCGAAGCGTTGCTCGTCGAAGTAGTTGATCACGCCTTCGTCGCGCACCGGCTGCACGTTCGCGCGCAGCGTCTCGAGATCGACGCGGTCGAGCCCGCGCACGACGACCTCGAACGCGTTGCCGTCGCTGTCGTGGCTCGTGAGCTCGCTCTCGGCGAAGCCGATCGCTTCGATCTTGATGTCGCGCGCGGCGACCAGCACTTCGCGGCCGCGACGCACGGTCATGTGCTGCACCGTGATGCCCTGACGGTCCTTGAAACCCGCCATCGAGACCTCGCTCGCCGAGACGCCGGCTTCGCGCGCGAGCGCGGTGGCGGCCTCCATCGAGGTCATCTTCTTCTTCGTGACGCGATAGACGCGCCACTCGCCGGTCGCGGTGACGTAGTCGGGCCGCAGGAGCTCGCGCACGCGGAAGTCTTCGAGACGCTGTTTGATCCTCATCGGCGGTGCGGTCGTACCTTGGCGAGCTGCTTCAGCGCGCGAGAAAAGTCCTTGGGGAGCGGCGCTTCGACGCGCACGCGCGCGCCGTCGACGCCTTCGTACTCGATCGCGGCCGCGTGCAACGTGGTGCGATCGATCAGCGGACGCTCTTCTTCGCCGCGCTTCTTGCGATAGTCGTTCTTGAGCTGGGAGAGCAGCAGCGTGCGCTGGCGACCGTAGAACGGATCGACGGCGAGCGGAAAGCCCTCGTGCGAGAGATGGACGCGGATCTGGTGCGTCCGGCCGGTCAGCGGACGCGCGCGGAGCAGCGTGTAACCGTGGAAGCGCTCGGCGACCGAAATCTCGGTGCGCGCGGGCTTGCCTTCGTCGGTGACGCACATCAAGCCGCTCTTGCGCCGGTCGCCGCCGATCGGGAAGTCGAGCACCGCGGACTCGCCGTCCGGCAACGGATGCTCGCCCTCGACCAACGCGAGGTACTCCTTGTGGACCGTGCCGCCGTCGAAGCCCTCGCGGAGCTTCTGCTCGGCTTCGAGCGTCTTCGCGAACAGCACGACGCCGCTGGTTTCCTTGTCGAGGCGGTGGACGAGCCGCGGACGGAACTCTCCGCGGCCCGCGATGCCGGCGCCGCGCGCGCGAGAGAGCTCGACGAGCCCGCCGAGCAGGCTCGGACGCATCACGTCGCGTTCGGGCTCGACCGCGAGGCCGGACGGCTTGTCGATAGCGATCACGTGCTCGTCCTCGCGGAGGACCACCAGAGGCTCTTCGAGCTCGACGACCGATTGCGCGTGCTCGGCGAGCTCGTCCTCGTCGAGCTCGAGCCCGATCACGTCGTTCTCACGCAGCCGATGCGACGCGTAGATCGGCTCGCCGTTGATCGAGACGCGCCCCGAGCGCACCGCGCCGCGCAGGAAGCTCTTCTTGACCTCCGGGAACGCGCGCGCCAAGAACTCGTCGAGCTGCATGCCCGATTGCTCGGGCTCGACTGCGAGGTGCTGGACCAATTCGAGGGCTCCGGACTTCGTCCGATTCAACGCGCACCCGAAGCGGCGGAGCGCTCGTAGCACTCTTTCTTCAGCGCGCCGACGAACGGCAGATTGCGGTAACGGCCGGCGAAGTCGAGGCCGTAGCCGACGACGAAGAGGTCGTCGACCTCGAAGACGCGGAAGTCGGAACGGAAGTCGACCGCGCGACGCGCGGGCTTGTCGAGGAACACGCAGCTCTTGACTTCCGCCGCTCCGCGACGGCGCAGCTCCTCGACCAAACGCGACAGCGTGCGACCGGTATCCAGGATGTCGTCGACCAGCAGAAGGTTGCGGCCGCTGATCTCGCTCTCGGCGGGAAGGAAGTTGAGCGCGAGGTCGCCGCTCTCGGTGCCCGAGCCATAGCTCGCCGCGCTGACGAAGGCGAGCTCGAGCGGGATCGGGATGCGCCGGATCAGGTCGGACGCGAAGACGCAGGAGCCCTTGAGCACGCTGACGACCGTGAAATCCCGTCCGCGGTAGGCGCGCGTCACCTCATCGGCGACCCGGTCGATCCCCGTCACGATTTGCTGCTCGTTGAAGAGGATGCGTTCGACGTCTTCGTGCACGAGAGTCCCCGGGTTGGTAGCGGGCTTTGGAACCGGCCCGCCGCGGTGACCCGCGCGCAGAGACCGGCCCGCCGCGGTGAGAGGGCGAAGAGTCTAGCGCCCACCCGAAAAGGCGGCAACGCGGCACGGGAGTCTTGCAGGATCGGCGATGTAATCGCAGCGGCTCCGGCGGTATCCTGCGCGGCTCGCGGTGAGCTTTCGGAACCCCCGAAAGCCCCCGGAAGCAACCGAGACGCGCTCCCCGTCTCCTCGCTCGCGCATTGAGCCCCGCATGGACCTGTATCCGGGTCCCGGATCCCCCCCCGCGGCTCGCGCCGCACGAATCTCGACCTCGATGAACGCCAAACGCGCTTACAACCGCCGCACCGACGATGAACGCATCGCCGAGCTCCAAGCCCAGATCGAGCTCTTGCGCACGCGAGCGGAGGAGAAACAACGGCCCGACGGCCCGGTGCTCAAAGATGTTCCGCGCGTCGCGACGCGACTGAAGAAGTTTGCCGACAAGTGCAATCAATTCGGCCGCGCGGATCTCGCGAACTCCGTCTATGCGTTCGTCGCCGGACTCGAGCGCGCGGCGGACATCGATCCGACGACCGAGTCGCGCCGCCCGCGCCGTTCGCGCGAGGATTGACGCTCAGCGCCCGGCACGCGGTGACTCCGCGTTCCGGCGCTTGACGAAGCGTTCCGGCGCTTGACGACGCGATCGGGTGCATGACGAAGCGTTCCGGCGCTTGCCGCAGCGTTCGTGTGCTCGACGAAGCTTCCGGGCGCTTCACGAAGCGTTCGGGTGCTCGCCGAAACGATCCGGTGCTTGCCGCGCCGTTCGAGTGCGCGCCGGAGAGTGCCGGTGCGGAACGTCGTGTCTCGGGGCGCGACCATCGCGTGGCAGCGCGCTCGACGCCGAGCTCGCGCTCACGGCGCCGCTGGCGGGTTCTCGTGCAGGCGCCTAAGCTCGGCGCTCGCCCCGAGTGATGAACCGCCATCCCGACATCCAGGTGCATTCGAGCGAGGTCCTGCACTCGACGCGCATCTTCGAGCTGAAGCGCGAGGTGCTCAGCCTGCCTTCGGGGCTGCGCCAGGACTTGACGATCGTCGATCATCCCGGCGCGGTCGCGATCGCGGCGGAGCTCGACGACGGACGGCTCGTGCTCGTCCGTCAGTACCGCCACGCGATCGGCGATTGGTTGGTCGAGCTGCCGGCGGGCCGACTCGAGGCGGGAGAGGATCCGTTGCTCGCCGCGCGCCGCGAGCTCGAGGAGGAGACCGGCTACCGCGCCGCGCATTGGCGCAAGCTCGCCGAGTTCTTCGCCGCGCCGGGGTTTTGCTCCGAGCGGATGACGGTCTTCCACGCGCGCGAGCTTTCACCCGTCGGCCGCGACCGACGGCCGCACGACGTCGACGAGGAGCTGGAGCTCGTGCTGCGCACCCCGCGGGAGCTGCTCGCTTCGCCTTCCCCGGACGCCAAGACGTGGTTGGCGGCCGCGTTGCTCGCGAATCCAGCCGCACGAAAACGGCGGTGACCGTCCGTTCACCCTTGAATGGACGAACACGCGAGCGTGATAATCTCGAGCTCACTCCACACCCCAAACGACGTCCCGGAGCGGGACCACCGAGGGCAGATTCTCGCGTTGCCATCAGGAACTCGGTGGAGCCGGTTCAGGGGGGTCGCACTGCCCCATGCTCGACCGCATCCTCGTCGTCGACGACGAACCCATCGTTCTCGAGGTCCTCAGCGAAGTGCTGACGCGCGAAGGCTTCCAGGTCGCGGGCGCTTCGGCCGCGAAGCCGGCGCTCGACATCCTCGCCCGCGATCCGCACGAGCTCGTGCTCTGCGACATCCGCATGCCTGGGATGGACGGTTTCGAGTTCCTTCGCCACGTGCATCGCGCGTACCCGGCGACCGACGTGGTGTTGATGACCGGCTACGCGAGCCTCGACGGCGCGATCGACGCGATGGCGCTCGGCGCCGCGGATTACCTGATCAAGCCGCTCAAGCCGAAGGAGGTCGTCGCGCGGATCCGCGCGATCCTGCAGCGGCGCCGCCTGGAAGCCGAGCTGCATTCGCTCCAGAGCGAACTCCGCTCGCGCTACGAGATCCACAACGTCGTCGCGTTCTCGACGCGGATGCGCGCGGTGATCTCCGCGGTGCGGCGCGTCGCCGACCAGTCCGAGCCGGTGTTCTTCTGCGGCGAGACGGGCGTCGGCCGACGCTTCCTCGCGCGCACGCTGCACTACACGAGCAAGCGCCGCGAAGCCCCGATCGGCGTCGTCAACTGCGCGAACCCGTTCCACGCCGACCTCGCGACCGAGATCTTCGGTCTGGTGAAGAACGGCCGACGCGTCTACCGCGGCCAGCTCGATCGCTGTCGCGGCGGCTCGTTGCACCTCGCGGAGTTCGAGAGCCTGCCGCACGAGTTCCAACAACGCGTGGTCGTCGCGTTGCGCGAACGCCGCTACACGTCGGTCGACGGAATCGAGAGCGTGCCGCTCGAAACGCGCGTGACGTTCTCCGTCTCGGGCTCGGTCAGCGAGCTCGTCGAGCAGCACAAGCTCGTCGATTCGCTCGGCGCGCTCGACCAAGCGCTCTCGATCGCCCTGCCGCCGCTGCGCCAACGCACCGAGGATCTGCCCGGGCTGGCGTCGGCGTTCGCGGACGGCTACGCGCTCGACCATGGACAGACGCTCCGCATCGCCGCAGACGCGCTGCGGCCGCTCGCGGAGTACGCCTTCCCCGGCAACGTCAGCGAGTTCTTCGCGTTGCTCGCGCACGCCGCGCGCAACAGCCTCGACGGCACGCTCACGCCCGAGTTGGTCGAGCGCAGCTTCCGCCAAGCGAAGCCCGGCACGACGCCCGCTGCCGCTCCGATGGCCGACCAGCTCGGCGATCGCGAGTACCAGCTCGTGCTGCGCGCCGTCAATCGCCACCCGGGCCACCTCGACCAAGCGGCCCAAGAGCTCGGCATCAGCCGCACGACGCTCTGGCGCCGGATGCGCAAGTACGGCATCACGCTGCCGGAGCAGCGCAACGCCGCGCCGATCGAGTGAACGCGCTCCGCGCGTTACGCCGGGATCCCCGGCATCACCGGCGAGTCGGCTTCGCGTCCGAGCGCGAGCAGGTACTCGCGCAGCGCGTGCGACAACGTGCGTCGATCGAAGACGCCGCGTCGGACGAGGAGCTCGCCGAGCGGTAGGGCGTGCTGCGATTGCTCGCGGAGCAACGCACCCGCCTGCGCCTCGGTCAGGTACCCGAACGCGATCGCTTGGCGCGCGAACGGGAGCTTCGAGCCGAGCTGCGCGTAGAGGGTCGGCAACACCTGCTCGACGGTCATCGAGCCGTGGTCGATCGCGAGCTGACCGATCAGCGGCGTGCTCCACCGCTGCTCGTCGAGCGCGTCGAGGATCTGCTCGGGCGTCGCGGCGCCGGCTCGGATCAAGAACGTGCCGAAGTGCATCACGGACTCCGTTGGGGCGCGACCGAGCGACCGGCCGTCGGTCGAGCGGGCGTGGGATCGACGCTCATGCGAATTCGCGATGCGCGTCCGAAGCGTCGGCACCTCACGTGTGCGACGTCAGCACGTCGAGGTGCTGGACGCGGAAGAGATACTCGCGCAGGTAGCTCGCGAGCGCCTCGGAGGTGAACGCGCCCTGCTCGACGAGCAACTCGCCGAGCGGCGGAATCGACTCGCGCTGCATCCGGACCAAGAGCTCGGCGGTCGCGGGCGCGAGGTAGCCGAGTTCGACCGCCTGCGCGCCGAACGGCTTGCGCGTACGTTGCTGCGCGGAGAGGACCTCGAGCGCCTGCGCGATCGTCAGCCAACGCTCGCGTACTGCGACGCGTCCGTACAAGGGAGTACGACGACGCTGCGCGTCGAGTGCGGACAGCACTTGCGCCGGCGTCGCGCGTCCCGTGGAGATCAGGAACTGTCCAAAGTGCATGGGCTCGCATCGTCGAACGCCGGCAAGTCCCTTGAGCGCCGGTTTTCACCGCTGGGTCACTCAGGCCTGAACGAGCGGTCGGGTTTCAGCTCGATGTCGCTGCTCTCCGAAGAGACCGCGCGCTCCTTCCGTTCCTAATCACGTGCCCTCGCGGCACGCGCCCACCCGCCACGAGTCCTCCATGAGCTTCCTCACCCGCATCCCGATCAAGCGCCGTCTGTTCGTCATCACCACCATCGCCGCCGTCGGCTTCCTCGCGCTCTCGGGCCTCTTCTTCCGCACGGTGGAAACGGTCAAGGTGAACGGTCCGATGTACGGCGAGATCGTGCTGGGCAAGGATCTGGTCGCGGACATCCTCCCGCCGCCGGAGTACCTCCTCGAAGCGAACCTCGCGGCGCACGAGCTGGTCTCCGCGGTCGTGCACAACGCTCCGCAATTGGAACTCGACGAGCAGATCGAGCGGCTCGCGCGGCTCGCGACCGAGTTCGAGACGCGGCACGTGTACTGGGAGGAGAACTTGCCCGAAGGCGCATTGCGCACGGCGATGCTCGAGGAGTCGTACGTCCCCGCGCAGGAATTCCTCTCGATCGTCGAGCGCGAGCTGGTGCCCGCTGCGCGAGAGGGTGACACCCAGAAGGTCGACGACTTGCTCGAAGGCTCGCTCTCGCAGGCCTACGCGGCGCACCGCGCGGGCATCGACCACGCGGTCGAGCTCACGAACGCCCGCAACACGGAGGTCGAGCAGCGCGCCGCCGAAGAGCTTGCCTCACAGATGTGGATCTCGGGCGTGATGGCGCTGATCATCCTCGCGATCGTCGGCTGGGTGGCGTGGCAGATCTCGACGTCGATCGTCCGGCCGCTCGATCGACTCGTCGCTCGCATGCGCGAGCTCGCGCAGGGCCAAGGCGACCTGACGACGCGCATGGACACCGAAGGCAGGGACGAGGTCGCGCAACTGTCGCAGAGCTTCAACGAGTTCGTCGGCAAGCTCCAGCAGATGGTCGCCCAGGTCAAGGAGACCGCCGGCGACACCGCGGTCGCGGCGAAGGAGCTCGCGGCGACTGCCTCGAACATCGCGTCGTCCTCGCAGGAGCAAGCGTCGAGCCTCGAGGAGACCGCCGCCAGCCTCGAGGAGATCACCGGCACCGTCAAGCAGAACGCCGAGAACGCCGCGCAGGCCAACAAGCTCGCGTCGACGTCGCACAAGGTCGCCGAGAAGGGCGGCTCGGTGGTCGCCTCGACCGTCGGCGCGATCGGCGAGATCAACGAAGCTTCCGGCCGCATCGCCGACATCATCACGACGATCGACGAGATCGCGTTCCAGACCAACCTGCTCGCGCTGAACGCCGCGGTCGAGGCCGCGCGCGCCGGCGAGCACGGCCGCGGCTTCGCCGTGGTCGCTGCGGAGGTCCGCACGCTCGCGCAGCGCAGCGCGCAAGCCGCCAAGGAGATCCGCGGCCTGATCCAGGACTCCGCGAGCAAGGTGGCGACGGGCACCAAGCTCGCGAGCAACTCCGGCGACACGCTGCGCGAGATCGTCGACTCGGTCAAGAAGGTTACCGACCTCGTCGCCGAGATCACCGCAGCGTCGCGCGAGCAGTCGATCGGCGTCGAGCAGGTCAACCGCGCAGTGGTCTCGATGGACCAAGTCGTGCAGTCGAACGCGGCGCAGACCGAGGAGCTCTCGGCGACCGCGCAAATGCTCTCCGATCGCGCGGACACGATCCTCGACCTGATGAGCGGCTTCCGCGTCGACCACGGCGAGCCGAGCCGCGCACCGACGACGCATCACGCCGCGCCTCCGGCCGCGCCCGCGTTGCCTGTCGCGGCGGCGAAGAAGCCCAGCGCGAGCACGCGTCCGGCCGCCAAGCCCGCGGCGAGCCGCGCGGCGCCGGTCAGCAGCACGGTCGTCTCCGGCAAAGACGACGACGAAGGCTTCATCGAGTTCTGAGCTCGGCTGCAAGCACGAGCGCGCCGCGCAACCGAGGGATCGGCTGCGCGGCGCGCGGTGTTTCGAGCGCGGTGCGCGGAGCTTCGGGTTCGACGCGCGGCGTTCCGAGTGCGACGCCCGGTGTTTGAAGCGCGACGCTCGGTGTCTGGAGCGCGACGTCCGGTGTTCCGAGCGCAGCGCTCAGGCGCCGCGGGCGAGCCGCTGCGGGGACCCGCAGTCCTTCAGGTAGGTGCGCAGGTGTTGGATCAGGTCCTTGCGCGCGATCACGCCGCGCGCGATCAGCACTTCGCCGATCGGCAACGCTGCGTGCTTCTGCTCGTTCAGCAGCTCGGCGATTTGCGTTTCGTCGAGCATTCCGAGCTGCGCCGCCTGACGACCGAAGCGCAGACCGGTGGTCCATTGCGTGTCGAGGACGGTGAGCACCTGCTCGACCGTCAACCAACCGCGTCGGACCGCGAGGGAGCCGATCAGCGGCTCGCTCTCGTGCTGGGCATCGAGCGCCTCGAGGACTTGGTCGACGGACGCGACACCTTGCTCGATCAAGTACTGTCCGAAGTGCATGCGAGCGATTCCTCTCTAGCTACTCCCGTTCGGCGTGCTTCGTCGCGGAACTGCAATCCCCGAACAGAGCGAATTGCACGATTGGCAATCGGTCCCGCGCGGGCGTTCGCGTGCGCAACCGGGACCGCGCCGAAACGCCGACGACCTCAAGCGGCCGGTGGGAACGTCCGATGAAAGGCCGCAGCCCCCCTTGTGCCGCGCAAGCCGCGCGGCTCGACGCCCTTCTACCCCACGCTCCCGTGAACGAAGACCCGATCATCCAGGCCTTCCTGGAAGAAGCCGACGAACGCCTTGGCGAACTCGAGGGCGACCTGCTGAAGCTCGAGCAATCGCCGAGCGACAACGAGGTGGTCAACCGCATCTTCCGCTGCGCCCACACGCTCAAGGGCAACAGCCGGATGCTCGGCTTCGAGGAGATCGCCCGCTTCACGCACTCGCTCGAGGACCTGCTCGACCAATTGCGCAAGGGACAGCGCGTCGTCACGCCCGATGTCGTCGACACGTTGCTCGCTTCGGGCGACGTGCTGCGCAACCTGGTCTCGCAAGCAGCGGGGACCGCGCACCCGAACCCGGACGTCACCGAGGGCGTCCTGCACGTCATCCACGCGCTGCTCGGTCGCACCGGCACGCCTCCCGACGCGCCGGCGCCCGCGGCGGACGCCGGAACCGCGGCGCCGGTCGCGCCCGCGAAGCCCGACCTCGACGAGGGCTTCTTCGGACTGTTCGAAGAGCCGCAGTCCGCCGTGGCGAGGCCCGCAGACGCGACGCCCGCGACCGCGGCGCCGAGCGGTGTGCCGACGCGCCCCGCCGGCGGAGACGCCGCCAAGTCGCTCCCGACCGCGACGCGCGCCGCGGCGAACACGAACGCGGGCTCCGGCCCCGAAACGTCGTCGATCCGCGTCCCCGTCGACAAGGTCGATCGCCTGATCAACCTCGTTGGTGAGCTCGTGATCACGCAGTCGATCATCGCGCAGACGGTCGAGAGCCTGCAGGGCCGCGACCTCGCCGCGCTCGAGGAAGCCGTCGCGCAGATGGACCGCCATGCGCGCGAGTTGCACGAACGCGTGATGGGCATCCGGATGGTGCCGATCAAGACGCTGTTCGCGCGCTTCCCCCGCCTGGTGCGCGACCTGGCCGGCATCACGAACAAGCAAGTGCTGCTCGAGCTGAAGGGCGAGGACACCGAGCTCGACAAGACGGTGATCGAGCGCATCTCCGATCCGCTGACCCACTTGCTCCGCAACTGCGTCGACCACGGCGTCGAAACGCCCGACGTGCGGGAGGCCGCGGGCAAGGAACGCGTCGGCCACGTGCGGCTCGAAGCGTATCAACGCGGCGGCAGCATCTTCATCGAGTGCGCGGACGACGGCAAGGGCGTCGATCGCGAGCGCGTGCGCCAGAAGGCGATCCAACAAGGCTTGATCGATCCGCAAAAGCAGATGACCGAGGAGGAGGTCCTCGGACTGCTCTTCAAGCCCGGCCTCTCGACCGCGACGCAGATCACCGAGGTCTCGGGACGCGGCGTCGGCATGGACGTCGTCAAGCGGAACGTCGAAGCGCTCGGCGGTGCGATCTTGATCAAGAGCACCCAGGGCAAGGGCACGCTCTTCCAGATCAAGCTGCCGCTGACGCTGGCGATCATGGACGGCCAGGTGCTGCGCGTCGGCGAACAGATCTACATCGTGCCGCTGGTCGCGATCACGGAGTCGGTGCGCCCGAACAAGGGCTCGCTGCACGCGCCGGCGGGCGTCGCCGAGATGGTGACGATCCGTGAAAGCGTGCTACCGATCGTGCGCTTGTACGAGCTCTTCGACATCACGCCGACGAACACCGATCCGACGCAGGCGATCGTGATGATCGTCGAGAACGAAGGGCGCCTCGCCGCGCTGATGGTCGACGAGCTGCTCGGGCAGCAACAAGTCGTCGTCAAGAACCTCGAGACCAACTTCCGGCGTGCCGAAGGCATCTCCGGCGCGACCATCCTCGGAGACGGTCGAGTCGCGCTGATCGTCGACGTGCCCGGCTTGATCGAGCTCGCCCGCAACCGCACCCCCGTCGCGACGTACTGACCCCAACGCTCCCATGTCGAACTCGATTCGCACTCGCCTGCTCTTCCTGTCCACCGCGGGTTCGGCGCTCGCCGTGGCGATCGCCGCGACCGCGTTCTGGGTCGTCGGCAACCTGCAATCGGATTCCGAGCGCGCGACCAACGACCTGAGCGCCGTCCGCGACCTGATGCAGGGCGACATGTACCACGACGCGCTCCGAGGCGACGCCTTCGCGGCGCTGCTCGCCGCCGAGGGACGGTGCACGACGCGCGACCAGGCGGCGGCGGACATCGAAACGCACGCCAAGGGTTTCCGCGACATCGTCGGCGACTTGAAGACGCTCGACCTCAGCGAGGAAGAGCGCGCCGGGCTCGCGCAGGTCGAGCCGGACGTCGAAGCGTACATTGCCAGCGCGGAGAGCATCCTCGCGATCGCGTTCACACGTCCGCAGGATGCCGACGAGGCCGCGCGTCAACTCGACGCGGCGTTCAAGGAACTCGAGAGCAGTCTCGGTGAGTTCGGCGACCGACTCGAAGCCGAGGCCGGAGAACACGAACGCGAGTCCGCCGAGCGCTTCGCGACCGCGAGCACGTTGATCGCGACGCTGCTCGGCGTGGGCACGGCGCTCGCGATCGGCCTCGCGCTCTTCGGCATGTGGGCCGCGCGCGGGATCTCCGCGCCGCTCACCAGCGCGATCACGCTGCTGCGCCGCGTCGCCGACCGCGATTTCACTCCGCGCATGGAGCCGCAAGGCGACGCCCAGATGGCCGAGATGGCGGCGTCGCTGAACCAGGCCCTCGAGAGCGTGCAGAACGCACTGGTCGAGGTTCGCCGCGAGGCGGGCGAGCTCGCGTCGGTCGCCGGAGCGATCTCCGACGGCTCGCGACACCTCTCGGACGGTTCGCAGAACCAAGCGTCGGCGCTCGAGGAGACCGCCGCGTCGCTCGAGGAGATCACCGGCACGGTCAAGCAGAACGCGGACAGCGCGAAGCAGGCCTCTCAGCTCGCGAGCTCGTCACAGCAGACCGCGGAGCGCGGCGGAACCGTCGTCGGCGAAGCCGTCGCGTCGATCCGTGACATCAGCGACTCGTCGAAGCGCATCGCCGCGATCACGAGCACGATCGACGAGATCGCGTTCCAGACCAACCTGCTCGCGCTCAACGCCGCCGTCGAGGCCGCGCGCGCCGGCGAGCAAGGCCGCGGGTTCGCGGTCGTCGCGTCCGAGGTGCGCAACCTCGCGCAGCGCAGCGCCCAAGCCGCCAAGGAGATCAAGACCCTGATCGAGGAGTCGGTCGGCAAGATCGAGAAGGGCACCGAGCTCGTCGATCGCTCCGGACGCTCCCTCGAGGAGATCGTCGGCTCCGTGAAGCGCGTCAATCAGATCATCGCGGAGATCGCCTCCGCGTCGCAGGAGCAGTCGATCGGCGTCGAGCAAGTCAACCGCGCGGTCACGCAGATGGACCAGACCGTGCAAGCGACCGCGTCGCAGACCGGCGAGCTCGCCGCCAGCGCCTCGACCCTGGCGGATCAAGCGAAACGGCTGCAAGCGCTCGTCGATCGCTTCCGCCTGAACGACTCCGGTCCGAGTTCCCCTCCCCCGCGCAGGCCGGCCGCCGCTCCGATGCCGAAGCGCTCGCAGCCCGCGACGCGCCCGACCGTTTCGCCCTCCACCCGGCGCTTGGAACCCGTCGCGGCGGTCGCTGCGAGCTCCGAGTCCGACGACGGCTTCATCGAGATGTGAGCAGATCTATGAACGCAATTCCGACCGCCCATGCCGCCACCGAGAACAGCCAGTACCTGACCTTCATGCTGGGTCAGGAGGAGTACGGCGTCGAGATCCTGATGGTGCAGGAGATTCGCGGCTACACCCCGGTGACTCCGGTGCCCAACACGCCGAACTACGTGAAGGGCGTGATGAACCTGCGCGGCACGATCGTGCCGGTCGTCGACCTGCGCGCGAAGCTCGGCCTCGCCGAGATCGAGAAGAACCGCTTCACCGTGATCGTCGTCGTCAAGGTCGGCGCGAAGGTCGCGGGCCTGATCGTCGACGCGGTGTCGGATGTGCTCGACCTCCAGGAGAGCGAGATCCAGGCGTCGCCCGAGCTCGGCGTGCAGGACGATGCGCGCTATGCGCGCGGCATCGCGCGAGTGAAGGAGAAGCTCGTCGTGCTGCTCGACCTCGAGAAGCTCTTCTGTCAAGGCGACCTCGGCGGTCCCGCGCTCGCGGCCTGAGAGCACGGTCGTCATGACCACCGACGCGGGCCAGTCCCACGCACTCTTCGGCGTGATCGAGATCACGCCGACGGAGTACACGGCTTTCCGCGACTACATCTACGAGCGCTGCGGCATCTCGCTCGGCGATCAAAAGCAGATCCTGCTCCAGAATCGGCTCAACCGTCGCTTGCGCTCGCTCGGGCTGTCGAGCTTCATGCAGTACCTGAAGCTGCTCGAGGACGGCGATCCGGGCGGATCCGAGCTCGATCTCTTCCTGAACGCCGTCACGACGAACAAGACCGACTTCTTCCGCGAGCAGCACCACTTCGACTTCCTGCGCGAGCGCTGGTTGCCCGCGAAGCAAGCCGCGGCCGCGCAGAGCGGCGATCGCCGGCTCCGCGTCTGGAGCGCGGGGTGCTCGTCGGGCGAGGAGCCCTACTCGATCGCGATCACGCTGCTCGACGCGCTCGGCGCCGACGCTGCACGCTGGCCGATCGCGATCCACGCGACCGACCTGAACAGCGACGTGCTGCGCCGCGCGGCGAACGCGATCTACGCCGACGAGCGCGTCACCGACGTCCCGCAGAGCATCCTGAAGCGCCACTTCCTGCGCGGCACCGGCGACAAGCAGGGCCTGGTGCGCGTGAAGCAGGCGACGCGCTCGCTGGTCACGTTCCAACGTCTGAACTTCATGGACGGCGCGTGGGGCGTGCCTGCACCGTTCGACGTGATCTTCTGCCGCAACGCGATGATCTACTTCGATCAGCCGACGCAGCAGACGCTGGTCGGCCGCTTCCTGGAGCACCTCGCGCCCGGCGGTCACCTGATCATCGGGCACTCCGAGAGCATCCATGGACGAGCCGACGAGCTCGTCCACGAAGGCAAGACCATCTACCGCCGCGTCACCGCCCCGCTGCCCTCCAGGGCCGGCGTGCGCAACCCACCCGGATCCGAGGCATGAACGCCACTGTACTGATCGTCGACGACTCTCGCACCGTGCGTTCGCTGGTGCGAGAAGCCCTGGTGAACGGCGGCTACTCCGTGACCGAGGCGCCGGACGGCAAGCAAGCGCTCGACGCGCTCCAGACGATGTTGCCGGACCTGATCATCACCGACGTCAACATGCCCGAGATGGATGGCATCACGTTCGTGCGCACGTTCCGCGCGCAGCCGACGAAGGCGCGCGTGCCGATCCTGATCCTGACGACGGTGACCGACGCGGCGATGAAACAGAAGGGCCGCGACGCAGGCGCGACCGGCTGGATCTGCAAGCCGTTCCAGCCCGATCAACTCCGTGATGTCGTGCGCCGCGTGCTGGAGATGAAGCAGAAGTGAGCCACTCCGACGCACAATCGCGCATGCGCCACACGATCTACGTGGGCGACGTCCGCGCCTCGAAAGAGCCTGCGGAGATCCGCACGTTGCTCGGCTCGTGCGTCGCGGTCTGCCTTTGGGACCCGAAGACGCAGATCGGCGGCATGAACCACTTCCTGCTGCCCGACAGCACCGAGGACGCGATGTCCTTCGAGCCGACGCGCTTCGGCGTGCACGCGATGGACGTGCTGATCGGCGAGCTGATGATGCTCGGCGCGGACCGCCGTCGGTGCGTCGCGAAGGTCTTCGGCGCGGGCCACGTGCTCGGCGTCAAGGAAACGGCCGACTCGGTGCCGCAGCGCAACATGGCGTTCGTGAAACAGTTCTGCCAAGACGAGGGCTTCCGGATCGTCGCCTCCGATCTCGGCGGCAAGGATCCGCGCATCGTCGTGTTCGCGACCGACACCGGCAAGGCGAAGGTCAAGCATCTGCCGCGCGCGTCCGTCGCCGAGAAGCTCGTCGAGAAGGAAGCCGTGAAGCGCGAGGAGCCGCCGAAGTACGGCGACATCACGCTGTTCTGAACCGCGAGGAGCGACCCGATGGCCGACAAGATCCGCGTGCTCGTCGTCGACGACTCGGCGCTCGTGCGCCAGCTCGTCTCGCAGATCCTCGCGAGCGACCCGGGCATCGAAGTCGTCGCGACCGCGCCCGATCCGTACGTCGCGCGCGACAAGATCATGGAGTTCAAGCCCGACGTGATGACGTTGGACGTCGAGATGCCGCGCATGGACGGCCTGACCTTCCTCGAGAAGGTGATGAAGGGGCGTCCGATGCCGGTGGTGATGTGCTCGTCGTTGACCGAGGCGGGCTGCGCGGAGACGCTGCGCGCGCTCGAGCTCGGCGCGGTCGACTACATCGCGAAGCCGAAGAGCGACGTGCGCGAGCTCCTCCCCCAGCTACGCGCCGAGGTGATCTCGAAGGTCAGGGCCGCCGCCTGCGCGCGCATGTCGCGCGTCGGCGCTCCGCGCGCGCCTTCGAAGCCGATCGCCGCGACCGCGGCACTGCGCATCGGCGCGACCGAGCGTGTGATCTGCGTCGGCGCGTCCACCGGCGGCACCGAGGCGCTCAAGGAGTTCCTCACGGCGTTTCCCGCCGAATCGCCGCCGGTCGTCATCGTCCAGCACATGCCGGAGAAGTTCACGCAGGCGTTCGCCGGGCGCTTGAACGACGCCTGCCAAGTGCGCGTGAAGGAGGCCCAGGACCTCGATCGCTGCCTGCCGGGACGCGTGTTGATCGCGCCGGGCGCGTTCCACATGCAGGTCGTCAAGGACGGCGCCGGCTGCATCGTGCGGATCGTCGACGAGCCGCCGGTCAACCACCACAAGCCGTCGGTCGACGTGATGTTCGCCTCGTGCGCAGAGGCTCTCGGCGCGCGCGCGGTCGGCGTGATCATGACCGGCATGGGCGACGACGGCGCGAACGGGATGCTGCGCATGCGGCAGTCCGGCGCGCGCACGCTCGCGCAGGACGAAGCCTCGTGCGTCGTCTTCGGCATGCCGAAGGTCGCGATCGAACGCGGCGGCGTCGAGCAAGTGCTCCCGCTCGATCAACTCGCGGGCCGAGCCCTCGAACTCGCCGCGCAGCCGCTGTCCGCGCTCGCCGGCTGACTCTCCGCCGGGGCGGACTCCGACGCGCTCGCAGTCACCCGCGACGAGCCTGAACGCGGACGAAGCGCCGTGCCGATCGAGGGCACGGGCCCATTCGCTCGGACCCCGCTCGCGCGGCGCGTTCAGTCGAGCTGCACGTCGAGCGGTCCGAACGGTGACGTCGTGACGTCGAGGTCGAGCACGGCCGCCGGCGCAGGCTCGCCCTCGTAGCGGAACTCGAAACGCAGGCGCCCCAGCGGCAGTCCGTCGAGACGAAAGCCCCCGTCGGGCGCGGGCGACGCCGCAGTCGCGAGCAACGCGTTGCCGGCGGCGTCGTACACGTCGAACGACGGCCGGTCGCGGCGCGTGCGCGACCACGCGCTGCCGAACACCGTCGTCGCGCCGACCACCGACACCTCGAGCATCGTCGTCGCGCCGTCGCGCACCACGATGCCGCTTCGCGTCGCCCGTCCGACCCCGGAGGGCGCCACGCCCGCACCGGTGAAATGAGGGTACGGATCACCGACGAGCACGCGGTACTCGCCCGGCTGCAAGCCATCGAAGCGGAAGTTCCCGTCGGCGGCGGCTCGAGTGCGCGCGCAGTCACCGCGTTCGACGTGCAACACTTCGATCTCGGTACCGGCGAGTTCCAGGGAGCCGTTCGCGAGCAGTCGCCCCGCGAGCGCGCCCCCGCCGAGGTCGAGCTCGACCTCGAAGCGCGCCTGCAGCGGCGCACGAAGCGTGTGACACCACTCGCCCTGGTCGCCGTCGCGTGCGATCTGCAGCGTGTACTCACCGGGCTGCGGCGCGATGAACGCGAACCGACCGGCGGCGTCGGTCGTGCCTTCGACGACATCGCTGGTCCCGTCGTCGTTCGCGCAGACGGTCACCGCGGCACCGGCGAACGGGCGCCCGTTTCGCCCGATGCGGACGAGCACCTCGATCGCCGTCGCGCTCGCACCGAGCTCGAGCTCGTGCGTCCCACCGTCGCGCACCTCGACGCGCGCGAACGGCTGCAACTGCGGCGCGCCGTCCGGTCGCCGCCGTTCGTCGCTCACGCGAACGGCGAACGCCCAGGTCGCCGGGAGCAACGCGTCGAAGCGGAAGCGTCCCTCCGCGTCGACCGTCACCTCGCGCGCGTCGCCCGGGCCGTCGGGGGTCAAGGTCCACGCGCTGACGAACACCGGATCGAGCGCGAGCCACTGCGCGTTCGCGACTCGGCCGGTGACCGAGCCGCCGCGACGCAAGCGCAGCTCGACTCCGGCGCGCACTTCGTCCGGACCGAGCTCCAGCCGCACCGGCTCCGACGCCGCGTAACCTGCGGCTTCCGCGTGGAGCTCGATCGCGCCGACGGCGGCCGGAAGGTCGAAGCTCCCGCCGTCGCGCGAACGGTGCGCCCCGGCGATGCCTTCGAGCGTCGCGCCACGGACCGGAGTGCCGTCGGGGGCGAGCACGCGTCCCGCGACGCGCGCCCGTGGCGCGAGCCGCAGCTCCAACGGCGCCGTTTCTCGCTCGGTGTCGACGACCACGGGCTCGGCGGCGGTCGTCTCGTCCGCGGCGTGGAGCAACCAACGCCCGGCGCGCGGGAGTCGGAGCTCGAACTCGCCGTTGGGCGGCGTCGCCCGCGCGGATTCGAGGCGCGAGTTGCCCGAGTCCTCCAGCCGCGCGGCGAGGCACGCCGCGCTGAGCCACGCCGTGTGCGCGGGCTCGCCGTTCGCACGCAACACTCGGCCGATCACGCTGCGCCCCTCCGGACGCACGACCAGATCGAGCTTCCGCTCGCGCATCGGATCGACGCGCGCCGACGTGGTCCACGCCGGGGCGGTCGTGCCCGCGCCTGGCGGCCGCGCGCGCAGCGTGAACGCGAACGGGATCGGCGGCACGCCGCTCAGCACGAGTTCGCCGTCGCTCGGCATCGTCACGCCGAGGCCGGGCGCGCCGACGGTGCGCAGGAGGTACGCGAGCTCGCCCGGCTCGAGTTCGAACGACGGCTGCGACACCGGCGCGCCGTCGGGATAGCGGACGTGCAATCGCACTTCGAGCCCTCTCGCGAGCACGAGCTCCACGCCGTCGCGTCGCGCCGCCTCACCGATCGACTCGACTCGCAAGACGGCAGGCGCGTGCGCGAGCGCCCATGCGGTCAATTGGAACGACTCGGAGGGCACCCCGCGCAGCTCGAAGGAACCGTCGCTCGCGCTCACCGCCTCCAGACGTTCCGTCGACACGCGCAGCAGCGCGCGCTCGACCGCGACGCCGCGCTCGTCGACGACTCTGCCCGCGAGCGTCGCGCCGACGCTCCAGTCCCATTCGAGTCGCAGCGTCTCGCCGGCGCGAGGCACGAACGACTCGCTGTCGGTCGACGGAGCGTGCGGCGAGCGCACGATCAGTCGCTGCAGCCAACCGGTCGGCAGTCCGCCGATTTGGAACGAGCCGTCGCGCTCCCCGCGCGGCCGTTCGGCGTTCGCCCGCCACGGTGTGTCCTCGACCGACGGCGATTGCACGGCGATGACGAGCTCCCAGTCGATGAACAGATCCTCGTGACCCGCCGGCACGTTCACGCGGCCCTCGGCGCAAGCACCGAGCTCGGGCGCGAGCTCGGGCGTCGTGCGCTCGAACTCGACGCGCTCGGTCAGGAAGAGGTAGCGTGCGAGCACCCCGACTTCGGCGTGCTCTTCGCCGGCCGGGAAGTCGACCTCGAAGCGTCCCGCCGCGTCGGGCTCCAGCGTCGCGGTCGCGCCGTCGCCGTCGCGGAAGAGCACGACGAGCCTCACCGCTTCGTCCGCCGGAGTTCCCGGCGGCCACACGATGCGGCCGGGCACGCCGCGCGAAGTCACCGAACGGCGCGCGGGCTCGCCGGCCTCCGCGGACGCTTCGGGAGCCGCAGGCGCGCCGCGATCTCGCGACTGCGGTGCGCGCGGCGTCGCGCGTTCCAGGACGGCGCGCCCCGCCGTGGTCGCGGTCCGCTCCGCCTCCGCCTCTGCCTCCGCCTCTGCGACGTCGCCGTCTCGCGCGAGGAGCA
This sequence comes from Planctomycetota bacterium, assembly GCA_016220085.1. Lineage (GTDB taxonomy): Bacteria > Planctomycetota > UBA1135 > UBA1135 > JACRIN01. The sequence goes on along the minus strand of JACRIN010000099.1, from coordinate 1,019 downwards.
AGAACGCTCCGGCGGCGAGCGCGAGGCACGCGAGCACGCCGAGCCAACCTGCGGTGCGAGGCTGCGACACTTCGCGCGATTCTAGTTGCGCGCCGAGCGCGGTTTCAGAGCGTCCCGAGCATCTCGATCAGGCCGCGCGCGACTCGCAGCTCGCCGGCGCCCGGGTTGGCGCCCGTGCGCTCGCGCTGCGTCGAGAGGTAGCCGTACGGGCGCTTGTAGGCTTCGCGCGTCGAAAGGAAGACGGCGGTGAAGCGCGCTTCGACCTCGCGCGGCGCGAACGCGGCGCGGCCGAGGCGCGCGTCGTCGAGCGCGAGCTCGCGTCGATGCGCGATCCCGAGCCCCCACAACAGGTTCGCGGGCGCGCCGGGCAGGTCGCCGACCGACAAGCCGATCTTCGGATCGAAGTCCTGATACGTGACGTCGCCCCACGCGCCATTGCCGTACTGCTCGCCCTTGAAGTGCGCGCGGACCGCGAGCGCGAGCGTGCGGCGGAATTCGTCGCGCGCGGTCGAACCCGCGGGCTCGAGGCGCATGTAACGCTCGAGCAGATCCCAACAGCGCACTTGGTCGGCCGCCATCGAGCCGCCGAAGCGCAGCGCGTCGATCCAGAGCGGTCCGTACACCTTCCAACCGCTCGCGACGACGCGGCGGAAGACGGGATCGGCGGGGAACGCTTCGAGCATCGTCACCGCGCGCGCGCCGTAGTGACCGAAGCTGTCGTCGAAGCCCGGGTCGATGCGATCCCATTCGCCCGGCCAGTGATTGGTGAACTCGATCTCCGCGATCGCGCGGCGCGCGGCGTCGGCGAAGCGCGGATCGCCGGTGAGCTTCGAGAGCCGCGCGAGCTCGGCGGCGACGTCGAGCCGGCGCAGCGGCGGCGCGTCGGTGCGCGGCGCAGCGTCCGCGGGCACGTAGATCGGCGCGATCGAACCGTCGGGGAGCACGCCTTGCGCGAGCACGGTCTCGCCGAGCTTCTTCCCGGCGGCGAGCGCGCGCTCGCGGAACTTCTCCGGGCCTTT
>JACRIN010000098.1 GCA_016220085.1 Planctomycetota bacterium | reverse complement strand
TTTCCCAATCGCTACTTCGACGAGCTCGGCCTCCCCCGACTCGCCCCTGACCTCAACTCCCCGAACCGCCGGATGCGGACCCGCATGTCCGGTGGTGTGGGAGGGGTGCGGTGACTTAGTCACCGCCCCCTATCCCGATTCAGCGCGCGGGGACGAGCCCTCGAGCGACCAGCCACGCGAGCAGCTCGCGCGCGACCACCAGGTTGCCGACGCTCGAAAGGTGTGACGCGACGTACAGCGTCTGCGGCGCGCCGTCGGCTTCCAAACGAAGCTCCTCGGCGGCGAGCGCGGGCACGAGGTCGAGGTGATCGAGACCGCGCTGCTCGAACTCGTCGACGAGCTCGCTCCAATAGGCGCGGCCGCTCGCGCGGAACTCCGCGAGCTCCTCCTTCATCGGCAGCACCAGCACGAGCACCCGTTTCGCGCCGAGCGAGAGCGCGTGCTCTCGAAAGCGCTCGACCAGCGCGAGCGTCACGCGCCGCGGTTCGCCGTCGCGGTCGAGCCACAGACGCTCGGGCGAACGCTCGCGGTAGGCGAGCACGCCGCCGACGATCCGCCCGAGCGCGCTCCATTCGCCGGTCGGGAGCTCCGGCTTGCCGCGCCAGTACTCGTGCTCCGCGAGCCGTTCGAGGATCGAGCCGTCGCGCACGGCGGCTGCGAGTTCGCGGCCGGTCGCGAACGGCTGCGGGACGAGCGCGAGCTCTCCGCCGCCGGTCGCGTCTTTCGCGTCGCTCGCGAGCACGAACCGCGGCTTCGCGAGCGGCGTCTCGGTGCGCGGCGTCCAGAGCGTGCGATAGCGATTGACGTTGCGGCCGATGTTCTCGAGCAAGAGACCGAGCACCGCGACGTGTGCGCCGTGGAGCCCCTCGCGCTCGAAACGCAGCAGCGCCTGATCGGTCCCGTACGCCGGCACGCCGAAGTTGAGCGCCTGCACGCGCGGATCGAGCGACTCGAGCAACGCCTCGTACGTCCACTCGTCCTTGACCTCGTCGCCGAACGTGAACGAGTCGCCGAAGCACGCGAGCCGCACGACGTACGGCGGCGGCGTCGGCGCGTAGTCGCGCGCGCCGCGCGCGCCGAACGGCCCGATGCGAAACGCGCCGTCGGCGCGGCTCGCGTTCGGGCGCACGCACCACCCGAGCTCGCGATCGAAGCCGGTCAACGCGTCCGACGCGGGCTCGTCGAGCTCGAGGCGCGCGAGCGCGGCGCGTTGGCCGTCGCTCGACAGCGCGCCGAAGGGCGGCAATGGCCGCTTGCCGATCCGCCCGTCGGCGAGCCACGTCCGCGCGAGCACGAGGTCGATCACGACGAGCACCGCGAGCACCGTGCAGCATCGCACCCACGTGAGACGTTTTCCGGACACGCGCGGAGGATAGCGTCCGAGCGCGCGCCGGGCCGCGAGCGATCGCGGAGCTTGGAGCCGTGTCGGGCGCTGTCACGCGTCCGAGCTGCCGCACCCTCGCACCCTCGCACCCTCGCACCGTCGCACCGTCGCACCGTCGCGCCGCCGCACCGCCGAGCTACCGAGCCGTCGCAGCTTCGTCGCGTTGGGGCGTCGGGCGGTCGCGGCGCGCGCGGCCGGCGCGTCCGAGTCGACCCCGCCTCGCTCGGGCTGTACGAACCGGCGCGACACCGTATCGTTGGGGCATGCTCCACCGTTCGCGCCTGCTGTGCGTCGCCGCGCTCTCGCTCGTCGTTTCGCTCGGATTGCAGCCGTTGCCGCCGACCTCCGAGCTGCCCGCGCAGGCGGGGGAGGCCGTGCTGCTCGCGAAGGACGGCAAGAAGGAGGAGGCGTTCGCGAAGATGCTCGAAGCGCTCGAGCGCGCGCCCGACGACGCGACGGTGCTGCAGCTCGCCGCGAGCTACGCGCACGACGCCGGCCGCGACGACGAGGCGCTCTGGTACGCGCGGCTCGCGCTCGAACGCCTGCCGCCGGGCAAGGACGGCGCGAAGCTCGTCGAACCGCTGACCAAGCTCCTCGCGTCGCTCGATCCGCTGTCCGCGGCTCCCGGCGCGCCGCCCGCGCCGCCCATGCCGACGGACGCGTGGGCCGCGGCGCTGCTCGACCTCGCGAAGACGTCGTCGGGCCGCAAGCTCTGGGTGAACGCCGTCGACCTGCTCTCGCGCCTCGAGGCCACGAGCCTCGGCGACAAAGCGGCGGCCGAGCTCGGCAAGATCTACGCGAACAAGGCGGCGGTCGCGGTCCTGCTCGACTCCGGCCTCGCGGTGCCGCTCAAGGCGAAGCGCACCAAGAAGACGCCGGAGCAGCTCGCGAAGGAGGACGCGAAGCACGCGACGTGGGAGACGCGGTGGAAGCTCAAGGGCGACAACTACACGCTCGAGAGCGACATGAACCTCGAGACCGTCGAGGCGATGGCGGCCGCGATGGAGCAGATGAACCGCTTCTATCGCAAGGTCTTCCACGTCAAGGAGCGCGGCGGCGACACCGCGCGCGTGACGATCAAGCTCTACCGCCACCGCAAGGAGTTCGATCAGCACGAGACGATGGGCTCGGGTCCGATCTCGCCGTCGGTCCGCGGCTTCTTCTCGCCGAGCGAGCTCAAGGTCGCGACCTACGACCACCGCACCGACGGCCTCGGCCTCTCGTTCACGTGGTCGACGCTCTTCCACGAATCGTCGCACCAGTTCACCAGCCTGATCTCCGCCGATCTCGTGCCCGGTTGGCTCAACGAAGGCACCGCGTCGTACTTCGAAGGCGCGCGTCTGCTCGCCAACGGCACGATCGAGACCAATCTGGTGCCCGAGGGCCGGTTGCGCGCACTGAAGGCGAGCCTCGATGCGACCGAGACGTCGTCGCGCGGCGACCAACCGACGCTGAAGGACGTCGTGTCGTACTACAAGCCGGGCTCGTACGAAGGCTCGTACTACCCGTTTGGTTGGGGCCTCGTCTACTTCCTGCACAACTACGAGGACGCGAACTGCGTGCGGCCGTACGTGCCGCTCTATCAGGACTACGTCGCGAGCTACAAGACCGGCGGCAAGCACGATTCGTTCGAGCGCTTCTGCGAGTTCTTCATCGCGCGCGCGAAGCAGCCGGGGATCGAGACGTTCGGCCAGTTCGAAACGGTTTGGCGGCGCTGGATCGTCGAGCTGCACGGGCTGTACTTCGGTCCGCCGGAGCGCGCCGACGAGCTGATCGCGCGCGCGCGCAGGCAACGCGACGCGAAGCAGAGCGAGAACGCGATCGAGAGCTATCGGTGGGCGCTGCGCAAGCGGCCGAACGACGCGCTCGCCAACGTCGAGCTCGCCGAGCTCTTCGCCGCGGCGAAGGACAAGGACCGCGCGCTCTATCACTATCGCGCCGCGCTCGGGTCGCTCGCGGCGGTCGCCGATCGCGAGGCGACGGTGCCCGGCGGCGAGCAGACGGTCGGCGCGCTCGAGGCCAAGCTCGTCGCGCTCGATCGCGACTTCGCCGCCGCGCTGGCGGCCGCGCGCACGAAGTTCGCGGCGCTGGTCGAGGAGCGCGCGAAGAGCTACGTGGAGAAGGGCTATCCGCGCGCCGCGTTGACGCTGCTGGAGACCGCGGACCACGTCGACGGCACGAGCGCCGCCCGCGCCGAGCTGCGCGACGGCATCACGGCCGAGACCGCCGTCGCGCTGGAACGCTGGCGCAGGTTGCCGCTCGGCGCCGACCTCGCGGGCTGGGACGCGTCCGAGGCGTACTCGGTGAAGGACGGCGAGTTGGTCGGCAAGTCGGCGGGGCTGTCGTCGTGCCAGTGGAACGGCGAGCTCGCGCCGCACTACCGCTTCGAGGTGCGCATGGTCAACGACGATCGCGACGGCGTGTGGGGCGTGCAATACAGCGTCGGCGCGAACGGCACGTACCTCGTCGGGTTCTTCCCCGACGGCCACGCGCAGCTCGTCAAGCTCGCGGAGGAGCAGGAGGACGTCGGCTTCCTCGCGCCGGTGGAGGGGCTCGACGTCGGCGACTTCGTGTTCGCGATCGAGCGCTTCGACGACCGCTTCGACTTCTTCGTCGACGGCAAGAAGGCGGGCTCGCGCCCGGCGACCGGCGACGAGCTCGCTGGCGGCCTCGGCCTCTTCCAACAGGGCGCGAAGGTCCGCTTCTCCGACCTGCGGCTCTTGCAGGAATAGACGGGCTCCGCGGTGGCCGAACCCACGCGTCAGCGCCCCGCCGCAAGCTTCTCCCACAGTCCGTCCGGCGCGCGGATGCGCAGCACCTGCGGCTCGATCGTGTCGAGCACGCGGACGGTCGACGCTGCAACTCCCGCCCAACGGCTCGTCGTGCTGCCGGTCGAATCGACCGCGGACCACGCGCACTCGAAGTTGCCCGGCGACGCGAGCGCCAGGCTTGGCTTCGCGTTCGACAGCAACCGCATCGAGTAACTGACGGGCTCCTGCGCGCGCCCGTCGCCGGCCACCGGACCCTTGACGAGCGTGAGCGCCAGTCCGAGCCCGTCGCGCTCGAGCTCCGGCAGGTTCTCGAACTCGAACTCGACGACCAACGGCGGCTTCAAGTCGACGCGCGTCGGTCCTCGGATGTGCTCGAGCCGTTCGCTGCGCAGGCCTTCGTGCTCGATCGAGAGCGTGATCCCGTCCGGCTCGTCCACGGCGAGGAACACGCCCGGCGCCGTGAGCCCAAGCGTCGTTGAAACGGTGTTCCATCCGTCCCCGCGGACCAGCAACACGGTCGCGGATGCCGCGGGCGAGCCGTCGGGCAGGAACACGCTCACCTCGAACGTGCCGCGCGCCTCGACGCGCAGCGGAGCAAGCCGTGGATCGTCTGTCGTCTCGCCGCTTTGCACGACGACACTGTCGACGCGTGCGAGCTCTTGGCGAGCGCGCGTGCGCGCCACGACGCTCCACGCACCCGCGGCGAGGTTCTCGAACGCGAACGTGCGCTGGTCGGTCACCTGCACGACCGGCAGCGCCGACCACGGGTTCGTCGCCCGCGGACCCTCGAGCGCGATTTCGACGTCCCGCGGACCGAGCGAGCCCGTGAACTCGATGCGACCTTCGATCCGGCCTGCCACGGCGAGGGTGACGAGCACGTCGGCGTCGCCGAGTTCGCACGGCGTGTCGGCGGCGGGGGCGAAGCCGTCGGCTCGCACGTTGAGCAGGTAGCGCGAGGATTGTCCGCGCGTGCGCGCCAAGACGGCGTTCCGCGAACCGCGCAACTGGAACCGGCCCGCGGCGTCGGTCGTCGACTTCGTGCCCGCTTCGATCCAGACCTCGGGTCGGGCGTACGTGAACAGCGCCATGAGGTCGACACGCGCGCCGGCGATTCCGACTCCGTTCGCGTCGACGACTGTGCCTTCGACCAGCACGTCACCGACCGCTGCCGTTGGCGTTGCGGTCCGCGCTGCCACAGTCGCGGGGACGACGGTCGTGGTCATGGGCTTCGCGTGAGTCTCGTTGTCCGTCGCCGCGGTCGCCGAGGCGACGCGCTCGGGCTCCGCGAGACTCGGCGTCGGCACGTCCGCCTGCGTGGACTCGGCGACGGGCGCGGTCGGACTCGCTGCGCTCGGTGCGGCCGGAGTGGTGCCGTTCGCGACGAGCCACCACGCGAGGCCGGCGAGCACCGCGGCGAGCACGACGCCGAGGATCAGCCTGCGACGCATGCTCGCCTCGTCGTCGTGTCGTGCAAAGCTGCGGCCCGCGGCGCGAACACGCGGCTCACATCTCGGTCTGAATGATGCGCAGCAGGATCTTCTGCACGAGCTCCGGATTCGCGGAGCCCTTCGACGCCTTCATCACCGGGCCCATCAGCGCCGCGACCGCCTTGGTCTTGCCGCTCTTCACGTCGGCGATCACCTTGTCCTTGCCGACCAGTGCTTCGCGGCACCACTTCTCGAGCTGGCCCTCGTCGCTGACTTGCTCGAGGCCCTGCTCCTTCACGATCTGCTTGGGCGACTTGCCCGTCTCGAACATCGTGCGCAGCACCGTGCGACCGACGTTGTTGTGGATCGTGTGGTTGGTGACGAGCTCGACGAGCTCGGCGAGGTCGTGCGGCCGGAACGGAAGCTCGTCGATCGTCTTCGCCGGGATCGTCGGGTCGGACAAGTTCGCGAGCACGCCGTTGGTGATCCAGTTCGCGGTCTCCTTCGCGTTGCCGTTGAGCTTGACGACCATCTCGAAAAAGTCCGCGACCGCGCGCGAGCCCGTGATCACGCCGGCGTCGTACGGCGAGAGGCCGAAGTCGCGCTGGTAGCGCGCTCGCCGCGCCTCCGCGAGCTCCGGCAGCATCGTGCGCTGCTGCTCGACGAACGCGGCGTCGACGTGGAACGGCACGAGATCGGGCTCGGGGAAGTAGCGGTAGTCGTGCGCGTCTTCCTTCGAGCGCATTGTGCGCGTCGTCTGCGTCGTCGCGTCGTACAGGCGCGTCTCCTGCACCGGGAACTTCGACTTGTCGCCGCTCTCGTACGCCTCGATCTGACGCTCGATCTCGTGCTCGATCGCGTCCTTGACGTTCTTGAACGAGTTGAGGTTCTTGAGCTCGACCTTGGTGCGCCAGCCTTCGCCTTCGGGGTGCACCGAGACGTTGACGTCGCAGCGCAGCGAGCCCTTCTCCATGTCGCAGTCGCTCGCTCCCGCGTACTGCAGGATCTCTTTGAGCGACGTCAGGTACTCGTACGCTTCGTCGGACGTCTGCATGTCCGCTTCGGTCACCGACTCGATCAACGGCACGCCCGCGCGATTGAGATCGACGAGCGTCATGTCGCCGCGATCGTGGACCGCTTTCCCCGCGTCTTCCTCGAGGTGGATGCGCGTCAGCCGCACGCGCTTGCCGCTCGGCAGCGTCAAGCCGCCGCCGGTGCAGAACGGCTGGTCGAACTGCGAGATCTGGTAGCCCTTCGGCAGGTCGCAGTAGAAGTAGTTCTTGCGGTCGAACTTGGTGCGCGGCGCGACGTTCGCGCCGAGCGCGACGGCGACGCGGACCGCGAGCGCGAGCGCTTCGCGGTTGAGCACCGGCAGCGCGCCCGGCTGCGCCGTGCACACCGGACACGTCAGCGTGTTCGGGCTCGCGCCGAACTCGTAGCGGCACGAGCAGAAGAGCTTGGTCTCGGTCTTGAGCTGACAGTGCACCTCGAGACCGATCACGGGGATCCAACGCACGTCGGTCTTCTTCGAGACGAAGCCGATCGTCGGTGCGGTAGTGGTTTGGCTCATCGCGCGGCTCCTTCACGGACGGACGGTGCGAGCGCGTAGATCTCGCGCTGGTGCTGTGTGGCGTCCTCGAACACGCGCGCGGCTCGCAACACGCGCGCGTCGGCGAGCGACGGTCCGATCAGCTGCAGGCCGACCGGCAGCTGCTTCCCGCCAAGCGTCACCGTGCCGCACGGCACGCTGACCGCGGGCAGCCCCGCGAGGCTCGTCGGCACCGTCATCACGTCCGACAAGTACATCGCGACCGGATCGTCGGTCTTCTCGCCGAGTCGGAACGCCGCGGTCGGGCTGGTCGGGCACGCGATCAGATCGACGCTCTTGAACGCTTCGTCGAAGTCGTGGCGGATCAAGCGCCGCACCTTCAGCGCGCGCACGTACCACGCGTCGTAGTAGCCGCTCGAGAGCACGTACGTGCCGAGCAGGATGCGCCGCTTCACCTCGGGCCCGAACCCGGCCTCGCGCGTCGCCGCGATCATGCTCTGCAAGGAACCGTCGCCGTTCGTGCGCGGCCCATAGCGGATGCCGTCGTAGCGCGCGAGGTTCGACGACGCTTCGGCGGTCGCGACGACGTAATAGGTCGGAATCGCGTACTCGGTGTGGGGGAGCTCGATCGGCACGGTCGCCGCGCCGAGCTCGACGAGCTTCGCGATCGCGCCCTCGACCTTCGCACGCACGTCGGCGTCGAGCCCGCTCGCGAAATACTCCTTCGGCACGCCGATGCGCAGCCCGCGGATCGAGTCCGAGCGCTCGGGGTCGATCGCCGGCAGCGGCAGGCACGTCGAATCGTGCTCGTCCGCGCCGGAGATGACGCTCAGGACGAGCTCCATGTCGCGCGCCGAACGTGTGAACGGGCTGACCTGATCGAGCGACGAGCCGAACGCGACCAACCCGTAGCGCGTGATGCGTCCGTACGTCGGCTTGAAGCCGACGATGCCGCAGAGCGCCGCCGGTTGGCGCACCGAGCCGCCGGTATCGGATCCGAGCGAGAGCGGCACCATGCGCGCGGCGACCGCGGCGCAACTGCCGCTCGACGAGCCGCCGGGCGTGCGCGACGTGTCCCACGGGTTCTTGGCGACCGCGTAACCGGAGTTCTCGCCCGACGAGCCCATCGCGAACTCGTCCATGTGCGTCATGCCGACCAGGATCGCGCCCTCGTCGAGCAAGCGTTGCACGAACGGCGCGGTGTAAGGCGGCTTGTACCCGGCGAGGATCTTCGAGCCGCAGTGCGCCTCGACGCCCTCGACGCACATGTTCGACTTCAGCGCGAACGGCACGCCGCACAGTGCGCCCGCGGGCTCGCCGCGGGCGAGCGCGGCGTCGAGCTCCTTCGCTCGGGCGCGCGCGGAGTCCGCGAGCACGGTGCTGAAGGCGGAGAGCTCGGGATCGAGCGCCGCGATCCGCGCGAGCGCCGCTTCGACGACTTGGCTCGCCGTCGTGCGCTTGGAGACGATCGCCTCGCGCAGCGCCGTCGCGTCGAGCCTCGCGTAGTCCGCGAAGCCGCTCACGCGTCACCGCCGACGGTCTTCGGCACGACGTAGTACTCGCCGTCCTGCTTCGGCCCGTTGGCGAGCACGCGCTCGCGCTCGAGCGACGGCTTCGCGCGATCGTCGCGCAGCACGTCGGAGAGCTCGGTCGCGCCGGTCATCGGCTCGACGCCGGAGACGTCGAGCTTGGCGAGCTTCTGGAAGGCCTCGAGGATTCGCCCGAACTGCTCGCCGAACTTCGCGGCCTCCGCCTCGCCGAGCTCGAGCCGCGCAAGCTTGGCGGTCTTCTTCACGATGTCGATGTCCGACTGCGTCATGCGCGCAGTCTACGCCCTCTGGCGCGCGCGACCAATGTTCCGCGGGCGCTCCGCCGGCCGGCGGAGGTGTTCCCGTTCACGGCCCGACGACGTACTCGAGCGCGTCGCTGAGTTGCGTGTTGTTCGGCGGCGCGAAGCCCGGGTCGCGGGCCCACGTCTGCACGTCGATCGTCGTGCCCGGCACCGAGAGCGCGGGCGACGGATTGCCGCCGAGGAGACCCGCGGCGAACGCGTTGAAGTCGAGCTGGAGCACGCCGGAGCAATCGTTCGCCGGCGCGGCGCTCCCGGCGCTGCTCTGGACCGGCGTGCGCTTCTGCGGTCCCGCGACGCACAGGAGCCCGCCGCTGAACGGCAAGCTCGCGCGGCCGTTCGAGCCGTAGAGGAAGAGCCCGCTCTTCTGATTGCGCAGTCCGATGCACGTCACTTGGAAGCTCGCACCGTTCGCGACGCTCGACGCTCCGTGTCCGTCGATCACCGGCACGCAACCGTTCGACGTCGTCTTCGCCGTGCAGTAGGTCACGAGCGGCGGCGTGCTCGCGCGCCGCAACAAGAACGCGCGCCACGTGCCGTTGAACGTGCCGCGACCGGTGATGTCGCCCGCGTCGTTGATCGCGTTCGCGACGTCGAGCGTCCAGCCCGAGCCGCCCGCGACCAGCGTGTTCAAGTCCTTCCACGCGCCGTTCTCCCAGAGCACCGCGAGCTGTGCGCCGCTGACCGTCGACGCGTAGCCGACGATCATCCCGTGCGTGTTGACGTCGAGCGCCGAGAGATCGGGATGCGGCGCGAACGGAGGCAGCGTGTTCACTCCCGCGGGCAAACCGTAGTGCGCGCTCGGCAACCAAAGCAGCGCGCGCAACGCGAAGCTCGCCGTCAGCTCGGTGCCGACGACTTCGCCGAGCCCGTTGAGCGCGCTCGCCTCGGCGAACACGCTCGCGCCCGGAGTGAGGTCGTTCAGTCCCGCGGGAAGCCCGTACTTCGCGCTCGGCAACCAGAGGAACGCGTGCGTCGTGCCGCCGCCCGCGTCCGAGCGTCCGACGACCTCGCCGTGCGCGTTGACGTCGACGCCGAAGCTCGACGCGCCGCCGAGCGTGCCGAGCGAATGCATGCCGCTCGCGAAGCCGAGGTCGGCGACCGGCAACCAGAGGAACGCCGTCTGATCGCCGGGGTTGCCGCCGAACGACGTGCCGGCGATTTGCGCTTCGTCGTTGAGCCCTTCGCCGCGGCTCGCGATCTGCGTCCCGCCGAGCGAGCCGAGCGGATGCATGCCCGCCGGCAGCCCGAGCGCGAACGCGGGGAGCCACAGATACGCTTGCTGCGAGAACGGGCTCGACGCCGTGAACGCGCCGCCGGTCGTCTGCCCGAGCGCGTTGATGCCCTGCGCGTCGCCGAACGTGCCGCCGAGCGTGCCGAGGTCGGTCGGGCCCGCGGGCAAGCCGTACTGCGCGTGCTCGGTCCAAAGGAACGGATGCTGCTCGCCGGTGAACGCGGTGTCGTGGCGGCCGACGACGTCGCTGCGTTCGTCGAGCGCGAAGCCTTCGGAGTCGGCGACGCCGGCGATGCCGAGGTCGACGATCTCGTACTGCTGCGCGGACGCGAGAGAAGCGAGCGCGAACGGAACGACGCCGAGCGGGAGGGAGAGCTTCATCGGGAGCGTGGGATGGTTGGGGGCGGGGCCAAGAGCGCGCCCTGCGCGGCGCTCGCTCACCAGGATAGTCCTACGCGGCGTTCCGCGCGGCGGATCGCGCGTGGCTCGCCAACGCGACGGGCGATCCGAGGTGGGCGCCGCCTCGTCCCCGCGCGCGGGGTTCGCGGACCACGCGCGTCGGCCCGGCATGCCTCGGGCGCGGAGCCGGTCGGGGCGCTTGCGCGGCGTGCCGTCGGTCGGCACAGGCTCGAGACTCAGGAATGGAGTTCCGACTCCGTCGCGACCCGCGAGCCGAGCCGCGAGCCGCGACCGGCATCGCGAGTGGCATCGCGAGCCGCAAGCGCAGCCGCAAGCGCAGCCGCGACCCGCGACCGGCATCGAGCACGCGCGCCGCGGCGCCGCGCACGCTCTTTGGATCGCACGCACGCGAGCCCGTGCGGTGGACTCGCCGCGGCTTGTCGGCGGCGGCCGCGAAGCCTAACGTGAGCGCCGATGCTCTCGCTCGTCACGCGCGCGGCTTCCCTCGGCGATCTCGACGGCGCCGACACGTGGGGGGCTCCCGACGGGCGAGTGCTCGGCACCGCTCTCGCGATCCTCGGCTTGTTCCTGGTCGCCAACGCGATCCTGCTGCGCAGCTCGCGCAGCCTGATCGAGGAGCGCTTCGGCGGCCGACGCATGAAGCTGCGCTCGATCCGCGAGCTCGTCTTCCAGCGCGTGCAGATGACGCTCGGCTTCGGGTTCCTGATCGCCGGTTTCGGCGCGGAGCTCTACGGCGCGATCAATCCGCCGCCGCCGGATGCGCCGCCGACGTCGGTCAGCCTCTGGATCGGCCTGGTCGTCTTCCTCGGCGTCGTCAGCGAGCTCGGCGCGTGGTGGTTTTCGCTGCATTCGTTCCGGCGCCAGCTGCGGCGCTGGTTCCGCGAGAATCCGCCGGAGTTCGAGACCGACATGGCGCTCGCGCGCGAGGTCGGCGAGGTTTTCGGCGTCGAATCGAGCGGCGAGGACACCGTCGAGAGCTTTTGCGCGCGCGTGCGCAAGGAGCTCGAGCTCCCGGCGAAACCCGCGTTCGCCCGCGCCGCGCCGCGCGAGTACGACCGCTCGGGCGACGAAGGCGAAGAGCCGCTGCGGCGCTGAATCCGCGCTTTGCGCGCAACCGGTGGGGCGCGGGTCGGTCGAAGTTCCGTGTGAGGAGCGCGGTGCGAGGCTGGTGGCGGTCGTGGACGGCGGAGGGACTCGATGCGCTCTATCCGCCGAGCTGCTGGGTCTGCGGCGCTTGGGCGGTCGACGCGTTCGCGTGCGCCGAGCACCGCATCCCTCGTGCGGACCCCGCGCCGCCGCCGGACGCGGATCCTCCGCCGCGGCCCGAACGTGCGCGGTGCATCCGCTGCGCGCTGCGCTTGCCTCGCGGCGTGCCCGCGGGTGAGCGCTGCGCCGAGTGTCGCCGCGTGCCGCCCGCGTTCGCGCGCACGTTCGTGTGCGGCGACTGGGGGCCCGGGCCGCTGCGCGAATGGGTGCTCGCGTTCAAGCACGGCGGCCGGCGCGACCTGGCGCGGCCGCTCGCGAGCGAGCTCCGCGCGGTGCTCGGCGAGCGCGTCGCCGAGTTCGACGTCGTCGTGCCGGTGCCGCTGCACCCGTTGCGGCGACTGTCGCGCGGCTACGACCAGGCGCAGCGCCTCGCGAGCGAGCTCGCGGAGCTCGCCGACCTCCGTGTCGCGCGCTGTCTCGTCCGCACGCGCCGAACGCCGCCGCAGGGCGCGCCTGGGGCGGTCTCGCGCGCCGCGAACGTGCGCGCGGCGTTCCGCCTGCGCCGTTTCGCCGCGCGGTCGGTCGCGGGCCGCCGCGTGCTCTTGGTCGACGACGTCGTCACGTCCGGCGCGACCGTCCGCGAATGCGCCACGGTGCTCGCGCGCGCGGGCGCCGCCGAGGTCGCCGTCGCCGCACTCGCGCGCGCCGGCGATCGCGCACGCGCGTTCGACGGCTGCGACCCGGATCCGCCGCCCGAGTAGCGCGCGAACCGGTGCGCCCGAGTCACCTGCGCGAGCCGGTACACCCGAGTCGCATGCGCGAGCCGGTACACGCGAGTCGCATACGCGACTCGATGTCCCCGAGTAGCATGCGCGACTCGTGCAACCATGAGCGCGCTCTGGATCGAACCGTTCGGCGGCATCGCCGGCGACATGCTGCTCGGGGCCTTCCTGGACCTCGAGGACGTGCGCTTCACGATCGACGACGTGCGGCGGCTCGCGCGCGAGCTCGTCGGCGGCGAAGGCTCGATCGAGGTCGAGAGGGTGTGGCGCGGTTCGCTCTCCGGTCGCTGCGTCACCGTGCACACGCGCGAGACCGAGCACCCGCCGCACCGCGGCCTCGCCGACTGTCTCGCGCTGATCGAGCGTTCGTCGCTCGCGCGCGGCTCGAAGTCGCGCGCCGCGGCGGTGTTCCGTCGCATCGCCGAGGCCGAAGCGCGCGTCCACGGCGCGCAGGTCGAGGAAATCCACTTCCACGAGGTCGGCGCGGTCGATGCGCTGATCGACGTGTGCGCGAACGTGCTCGCGTTGGAGCGCCTCGGGATCGAGTCGGTGTTCACGACGCCGCCGTTGCTCGGTTCGGGCACGGTCCGTTGCCTGCACGGCGAGATGCCGGTGCCGGCGCCGGGCACCGCCGAGATCCTGCGCGGCCACGCGAGCGAATTCGGCGGCGGACCGGGCGAGCGCACGACGCCGACCGGCGCGGCGCTGCTGGTCGAGTTCGCGTCTCCGTTCCGCGCACCGCACGACTTCACCGCGCTCGAGATCGGGTACGGCGCCGGCCACAAGGACTTCGCGTCGGGGCCGCCGAACATCCTGCGGGTGACTCTCGGTCGCGCGCGCGCCGATCGCTCGTCGGCCGAGGCGTGGCAGCTCGAGGTCAACCTCGACGATCAGAGCGCCGAGGAGATCGGGTTTTTGGTCGAGCAATTGCGCGCGGTGGGCGCGCTCGAGGTCTGGACGAGCTCGATTCACATGAAGAAGGACCGTCCGGGCACCCTGGTCAGCGCGCTCGCCCGCGCGGAGCTGCGTCAGCCGCTCGAGGCGGCGCTCTTCGCGCACTCGACGACGCTCGGTTGCCGGTGGCGCGCGGTCCAGCGCACCGAGCTCGCGCGAGAGGAGCTCGAAGTGACGCTCGACGGCCACCGCGTGCGCGTCAAGCGCCGGGTGCGCGAGGACGTCGAAGCGATCGATCTCTCACCGGAGTACGACGATCTCGCCGCGTTGGCGCGCGCGAGCGGCCGGAACCTGCGCGAACTCGAACGCGAGGTGGTCTTGGCCGCCTTGCGCCTGCTCGGCGTTCAGCTGTAGAGATTTTCCTCGCTCACGCCCTCTTCGCGCACGGGGTCGGTCAGGCGCCGCGCGATGCGATTCGCGGCGTCCAAGAGGACGACGACCGGCGGGTGCGGCGTGTGGGTGACCTCGAAGGTCATGATGATCACCTCGTCGCCCTTCTTGACCAGGTGCGCGGCGGCGCCGTTGATGCAGATGACACCGGAGCCGCGCTCACCCGGGATCGCGTAGGTCTCGAGCCGCGCGCCGTTGGTGTTGTCGACGATCAGCACCTTCTCGAACTCCTGGATGTCGGCCGCGTCCATCAGGTCGCGATCGATGGTGACCGAGCCGACGTAGGCCAGGTTGGCCTCGGTGACGGTCGCCTTGTGGAGCTTCGAGCGCAGAAAGATGCGCATGTTGGACGTGGGAGCGGTGTTTCTCGGGACGCCCGCGGGGCGTTCGGGGCCCGGCAAGGATAGCCGCTTCCGGACGCGAGCCCAACCCCGCTGCGCGCCGCGCGGGGTTTCCGAGCGCGAGCTAACGGCGGCGGAAGCTCGCGAGGCCCGCGGAGACCCGCGCGAGCGCCTCCGCGAGCTCTGCGGGCGGCAATCCGGCGCCCAAGCGCAGGTGGCCCGGCCGTCCGAAGAACTCGCCGGGGACGACGTCGACACCGTGGCGCTCGACCAGGTGCCGGGCGAACGCGCGAGTGTCGTCGATGCCGACCAGGCGGGGAAAGCTCGTCAGCCCGAGCTCCGGCGCGAAGCCCTGGACGCCGGGTGTCTCGGCGAGCCAGCGGCGCAGCACCGGCTTCTGATCGCGCTCCATCGCGCGGATCGGTTCGCGCAGGCGCTCCAAGAGCCCGAACGCGCGCGCCGCGAGCCTGAGCGAGACGGTCGGCGGGTCGACGTAGTTCAGGTACTGCATGTCGACGAAACGCCGTCGCTCGGCGGCGAGGCCCTCGCCGAGCGCGACCCAGCCGACGCGCAGTGCGCCGAGGCCGTAGGCCTTGGTCAGACTACCGATCGAGACCGTGTTCGGCGCGAGGCGGCAGGCGAGCGCGCGTTTCGCAGCGTCGAGCTCGTACTCCATGTACACCTCGCACGAGACGAGCACGCCGCCCGCGCTCTCGGCGAGCCGCGCGAGCTCGACGATCTCGGCGGCGCTCGAGCGCGCGCCGGTCGGGGTGTTCGGGTTGGTGATGAAGACGTGGCCGCGGCGCGCGCCGGCGAGCGCTCGCTGGACCGCCGCCGGATCGATGCGCCAAAGCTCCTCGGGCCGGCGTTCGAGCAGGGCGAGGTCGCACCCGAAGAGCGACGGAAGCGCGCGCAGGGGTTCGTAGGAGGGGGTTTCGGACACCACGCGCGTGCCCGGACGGAAGAGCGCCATCGCCGCGAGCAGCATCGCCGCCGACGCGCCGAGCGTGACGAACACCCGCGAACGATCGACGCCGAGGTGACGCGCGAGCTGCTCCTCGACCTCCGGCAACGCTTCCTTGCCGGCCCACGCGAAATCGATCGGCAGCGTCGAGCCGAACAGAGCCGTATCCGCGGCGGGCATGCCCGACTGCGTCAGGCTGAGCTGCGAACGGAACGCCTCCGTGCGCGCGAACTCCATGTAGGGGAAGAGCGGTTGGTAATCGGTCGCCACGGTGCTCGGTCGTCGGTTGGAACGGGAATTCGCGCGCGGACGCGCTGTGGAACGAGTGCGGATCTACCGCTAGGATTCCGGCCGTTCTAGCACGTTCCGCGTGGACGGGCGAGGACGGGAGCTCGGGGTCGGCGGGGTTCGCGCGCGCACGCGAGACGCAGGTTCCGACGAGACGCACGACTCGCGCGCGACGCAGTGGCGCACAGGAAGACTTCGATGAAGAGCGTTCTTTCGCGGCAGTGGAGCTTGGCCCAACGGAGCTTGTCTCCCCGGTTCTTGTCGTTCGTCGTCGCGGCGTCGGCGTCGCTCGCCGTGCAGGCGCGCGCGCAGGACGCGCCCGCTCCCGCCGCGGGCTCGACGCAGGAAGCGCAGCCCCAAGACGCGAAGCAGGACGACGTGCAAGCGCGCGTTCGCTACCTCGTCGCCGGCGCGAACGGCGCAAAGGCGCGCAACCTGCCCGACGCGGGCGCGCAGACGGTGCTCGACGTCGCCGCGGGCTCGGTGGTCGCGGTCTACGGCGAACGCGCGGGCTGGTCCGAGGTCGAAGCGCCCGGCGGCTTCCAAGTCTGGGTGTTCGGCGAGTACGTCAAGCCGACCAGCGAAGTCGGCGTGCTCGAAGTCGCCGCCTCCGGCGTCAACCAACGTCCGACCGCGTCTTCCGGCGCCGAGGCGTATCCGCTCAAGCCGACGCTCGCCCGCGGCGCGCGCGTGCGTTTCGTCAAGCGTCAGGACGAGACCAAGCCGCTCGCCGAGGATTGGATCCAGGTCTACTCCGCGCCGGGCACGCGCGCGTGGGTCGCCAATGGCGAGCTCACCGCGCTCGCGTCCGGTCAGGACGGCGCCAAGCTCTGGGCGAAAGCGATCGTCGAAGCGAGCCAGCGTCCCTCGCTCGCGGTGCCGGGTGCGTCGCTCGCGCTCGCCGCGGCGAAGCCCGGTGCGAAGTCGGACGCGAAGACCGACGGCAAGGACGCCGCGAAACCGACCGACGCGAACTCCGACGACCAGACGGTCAAGGCGGCGCCCGACAAGGCGCGCGAGATGATCCGCTCCGCCGACAAGAAGCTCGACGGCGAGCGCGCGCGACTGAAGACCGGCGAGCGTCCGGACTTCGCGAGCGTGCGCAAGCTCTACGAAGAAGCGGTGCTCTACGCCGGCGCCGACAAGGATCTCGGCGACACGCTGAAGAACCGCCTCGCGGAAGTCGACACGCTCGCGGACGCGTACGCGCTGCGCCAAGAGATGGAGAGCAAGCTCGCCGAGACCGAAACCGCGAAGCGCGACCGCGATCGCAAGGTCAAGGAAGCCGCCGCAGTGAAGGACGTCTTCGCCGGCCGATTCGAAGCGCGCGGTTGGGTCGAGAAGGTGACGTTCGCCGGCCAGTCGGCGAGCTACCGCGTCCGCTACGGAGGCGAAGTGGTCGCGGAGATCGTCTGCAACTCCGGTCGCTACGACCTCGACGTGTTCTTGAACCACGACGTCGGCGTCAACGGGCTCGAGCTGCGCCGCGCGCAACCGGGCGCGACCGGCATCGCCACCCAGCCCCGCGTGATCGACGCGCGTCGGATCGAGGTCATCGCGGGCCGCGCTTCGCGCTGAGCCCGAACCCCTGACGAGCGCGATGGCGCTCTGGTCCGCCCTGCGCGACTTCTTCCGCCGGCTCCTCGCCCTGGGGCCGGCGGCGCCGCTTTGCGACACGTGCAAGTGGGACTACGGCAACGTGTGCAAGCGGCCCGAGCGCCCGAACGCGCGCCGCTGTCCGGACTACACGCGCCGCTGAGCGCGCGAGCTCGTCCGTGCGCGCGTTCGCGAGACGGTCGGCGAGTGCGAGCCTCCGTGTCCGCGCCCGCCGGCCGGTTCCGGCGCCCCGGACTCGCCAACCGGTGGCCTCGCGATTCAGCGGACTTGCGAACCGGCGGACTTGCGAACCGGCGCGCCCGCGAACGGCGAATGGGTGAACTCGCGCGCCTCGCGCGCACCGGCGAATTCCTCCGACGCGAGCCAACCGCGCCCACCACGGCTCGTAACTCGCCGCGTCACGTATCCTCTCGCTCCTCCGACCGTGCTCCGCACTCCCAAGACCATGCTGCGAACCTCCGCTCTCGCCGTCGTCCTCGCCTTTGCCGTCACCGGCGAGGAGCGTCTCGTCGTCCGCCACGCGCAAGATCGCACCGTGACGCGCAAGTTCGAGCGGACGCTCGAGCTCGAGCTCGATGCGATGACCTCGCGCCTCGACGGCGAGGAGATGCCGGGCCACGGTGACGTCAAGCAGTCGACGTCCGAGTCGAGCGAGCTCGTCGTCACTGATCGCGTCACCGCGCTCGACGATGGGCGGCCGACGAAGCTCGCGCGGCGCTTCGACACGATCGCGACCAAGCGCTCGATGCACTTCTCGAATCCGATGTCCGGCGACGTCGACGACGAGAGCGTCGAGGCGAGCGAACTCGCCGGTCGCACGGTCGAGTTCGAGCGCACCGACGGCGAGTGGACGCGCTCGTTCGCCGGCGACGAGCAAGCGGACACCGCGTTGCTCGAAGGCTTGATCGCCGAGCTCGACCTCGCCGAGTTCCTGCCGGAGGACGCCGTCGGCCCGGGCTCGAAGTGGCAGCTCCCCGCCGAGGCGTTCGCGCGGCTCGCGCGGCCCGCCGGCGACCTGCACCTCGAGCGCGACGGCGAAGCGAAACTGCCGTCGACGCGGCTCGACCGCGGCGCGCTCGACGCGCAATGGTCGGGCGAGATCTCCGCGGAGTTCCGGGGTGAGTCCGAGACCACAGGCGACCGTCTGATCGAGATCGGCCTGCGCGTCGAAGTCTCGTCGCACACCGATCTCGCCGACGCGTTCCGCGCGGCGAACACGGACCGGCCGAAGGATCCGCACTCCGGCGCGATGGCGCCGGAGATCGAGAGCGCGATCGAGGATCAGACCTACACCGGCGAAGGGACCCTCGTGTGGAACGCGACGCAGGGCCGGATCCAGACGCTGGAGCTCGAATGCGAGCTCGCGCGCAAGCAGGACA
>JACRIN010000011.1 GCA_016220085.1 Planctomycetota bacterium | reverse complement strand
GCACCGAACCCACGCACCGAACCCACGCACCGAACCCACGCACAGAACCCACGCACCGAAACCACGCACCGAGCCCCCGCGACGAGCCCTCGCAACGGGCGCACGCAACTGGCGCACGCAACTGGCGCACGCAACTGGCGCACGCAACGAGCCCGCGCAACCGGCCCACGTGCCGCGGCATCGAGCTCGGCCACCGCGCGCCGCGGCGTTTGCGGCCTGTGACCACACACTCGGCGCGCGAATCCGACGCGAACGAGCCCTGGTGGCGTTCGAGGCCGCGAAGTCGCGGCCAGCGCGCGCAGTCCGGACGCCGGAGCGACGAGTTCGACGCCGTGGACGCGCGCGCTCGGGAGGCGCGAGCTCCCGCGTCGAGCCCCACGCTCCGTCGACCGTCCAGGGCCGCTCCCAACGCGACGGGTTCCGATCCGGATGGCAAGATCCGAAGCCATGCAGCTCCCGTCCGCTCCGCGATCGCGCGCATGGAACCTCGCGATCGTGGCGCCGTTCGTCGCGTGCGCGCTGTGGAGCTCGCTGATTCGCCCCGAGCTCCGCTCGTTCGCCGCACCACTGTTCGGACCCTGGGCGGGGTATCTCTACGGTCATCACGACTGTACGCTCGCGACGATCTCGCAGTCCGCCAGTGTCGCGAGCGCTGTGTTCGGTGCACTCGCGTTCGGCGCGTACGCCCGTGTACGAAGCCGGGCGGCGCGCATGACGATTTCGTTGGTGCTGCTGCTGTGGTCGAGCGCGTGGGCGGCGACCGCCGCGCTTTCGGTGCTGAACACGACGAGCTGAGGGCCTCGACCGCGGGAGCGAATCGTCGAGTTTGCGAGCGGCGACGTACCCGCTTTGCGACGGGGCTCGTATCCTCGCCGGAGTCGTGTTCGCATGGCAACAGACGAAGCGTTGACCACGTCCGCCGCTCCGGGAGCTCCGTCGGGTCTCGTCGACGACGCCGCGAGCCCGCGACTGCAGCCGCCCGCTTGGCGACTCCAGCCCAATGCGCTCGATTGCGTGGCCTTCATCGGACTGTTGCTGCTCTCGACGTTCGCGCGCGAGAACGAGCACGGTGAGCTGAAGGAGGCGATCGTTTGGCTGCCGACCGGCGTCGCCATCGCCGGCCTCTGGATCCTGGGCGCACGCGCGTGGTGGTGCGTGGCGATCAGCGCGGCGGCGCTGCGCGTGTACCTCGACTACGGGTCGAGCGTGATCGTGCCCGGCGCGCTCGGTAGCGCGGCGGAGGCGTTGCTCGGCGCGTGGATGCTCGAGCGCATGCGCGTCGACCCGTCGTTCTCGCGACTGCGCGACGTGGTGTCGCTGTTCGTCATCGCCGCGATCGCACCGCTCGCGAGCATCGGCTTCTCGTGGATCGCTCGCGCGCTGCCTCACGAGTTTCGAGAGATGCCGTTCTACTCGGGCTGGGACGGTTGGTGGCGCATGAACGCGCTCGGCGTGCTCGTGATCGTGCCCGTCGTCGGCACGTGGTTCTGCGCGAAACCGGAGCGCATCTCCGGCCGGTCGGCGTTCGAAGCCGGCGCGATCGCCGTCGTGATGCTCTTAGTGCTCGGAGTGGTGATGGCGCTCGCGCCGCCCGGTCCGCTCTCGATCCTCCAGCTCTATCTCGTCCTGCCGGTCGCTCTCTTCGCCGCGGTGCGCTTCGGCCCACGCGGAGCGGCAGCGAGCGCTGCGCTGGCGGGTCTCCTCGTCGCGGTCGGTACGTCCTACGGAATCGGCCCGTTCTTGTCGGTCGCCGCCGACGTACGGCACGTGGCGGCGCAGACGTTCGAGCTCTCCCTGGTCGGCGTCCCGTTGGTGTGCGGCGCGCTGATCGCCGAGCGCGAGCTCGCGCTCGCCAGTCGATTGAGCGCCGACAGCCTGCGCCGCGCGCTCCAACGCTTCCTCCCCGACACTGCATATCGCATCCGCGGCGATGGCACGATCGTCGACATCGTCGTGCCGAGCGGCGAGAACCATGGCGAGACCAAGGGCGATACGAGCGAGCTCGGCCCGCACGAACTCGTCGGCCGCCCGGTCGAAGCCCTCGGCTCCGCCGCGCTCGCCGCCGACATGCGCCGCGACATCCGCGCGACGCTCGAAGGCGCTCCATCCGAGCCGCACGACTATCGGATGACTCGCGCAGGTCACGCGCGCATGTACGAGGCTCGCTACGTGCGCATCGGCGCGAACGAAGTCCTCTGTCTCTTGCGCGACGTCACCCGTCGCCGACGAACCGAGCGCCTGCTCGTCTGGGAAGCCGAGGTGCTCGAGCTCGTTGCGACCGGGAAGGCGAGCAGCGAGGTCTTGGGTCGGCTGCTCCGCGGCATCGAGGAGCTCAGCGTCGGCGGTCATGGTTCCGTGCTGCTGCTCGAAGGGACCAGGCTCTACCAGGCGAGCCCGAACTCCTTGCCGGCCGCGTACAACGCGCAGATCGAGGGCGTGGAGATCGGGCCGTTGGTCGGTTCGTGCGGCACCGCCGCGTACCACGGGCGGACCGTCATCGTCCGCGACATCGCGAACGACCCGCTGTGGACCGAGTTCGCGGACCTCGCGCTCGAGCACGGTCTGCGCGCGTGTTGGTCGGTGCCGATCCGCGCGGCGAGCGGTCGGGTGCTCGGCTCCTTCGCGATCTACTACCGGGAGGTGCGCGAGCCCTTGCCCGAGGAGCTCGCGGTCGTCGAACGCGCCGGCGCGCTCGCGGGCATCGCGCTCGATCGCGAGCGGCGCGAGGATTTGCTCGCGTCGATCACACGCGACCTCAACGAAGGCATCTTCCGCACTACGCCGGACCGCGGACTGATCTACGTGAACGACGCGTTCGTGCGGATGTTCGGCTACGACTCGGCGGAGGAGCTGCTTCAGGTTCCTCCCGGCGAGCTCTACGCGGATCCCTCTCGGCGCGAGGACATGCAACGCGAGCTCGTCGCGCGCGGCGCGGTCTCGGATTCCGAAGTTCTGCTGCGGCGTCGCGACGGCAGCACCTTCGTCGGCCTGGTTCGCGGCGTCGCGCGTCCGGGTTCGAGCGGCTCAGCGCACTACTTCGACGGCGCGGTCTCCGACGTGACGGTGCGCAAGCAGCTCGAGGATCAGCTCCGCCAAGCGCAGAAGATGGAGGCGGTCGGCCGACTCGCCGGAGGCGTTGCTCACGACTTCACCAACCTGTTGACCGCGATCACCGGGTGCGCGGAGTCGCTGCTCGACCAGGCGCCGTCCGAGGGCCGCGCTCGTCTCGACGCGCGCGAGATCCTGCGCGCGGCGGAGCGCGGAGCCGCGTTGACGCGCCAACTGCTCGCGTACAGCCGCCAGCAGGTGCTCGCGCCGCAGATCCACGACATGAACCGCGTCGTCGACGAGCTCGGAGCGATGCTGCGCCGGCTGATCGGCGAACACATCCGCCTGGCGGTCGAGCACGGCGGCGTCCACGCGTTCGTCAAGGTCGATCGCGGTCAGATCGAGCAGGTCGTGTTGAATCTAGCGCTCAACGCGCGCGACGCGATGGCGCTCGGCGGCACGCTTCGGATCACGACGACGCGCGTCCGGCTCGACGACGCGGCGATCGAAGGCCGGTCCGACGCCAAACCCGGCGTCTACGTCTGCCTCTCGGTCGAGGACAGCGGCGTCGGCATGGACGCGAACACGCGTTCGCGCGCCTTCGATCCTTTCTTCACGACCAAGGAGCTCGGCAAGGGCACCGGCCTCGGGCTCTCGACCGTTCAGGGCATCGTGCACCAGAGTGGAGGTTGGGTCGACCTGCAGAGCGCGCTCGGAGCCGGCACCAAGGTGCGCGTCTACTTGCCCGCGGTCGACGAGCCCGCCGCGCCGTTGCCGAAGCTCGCGATCGGCGCGGGCTCCGAGCAGCGAGCACCCGAGACCGGCACGATTCTCGTCGTCGAGGACGAGGAGATCGTGCGCGATCTGATCACCTGGGCCCTGCGTCAAGCGGGCTTCACAGTCCTCGAGGCCGAGAACGGCGAGCGCGCGCTCGAGGTCGCGCGACAGACGACGAGCACGATCGACTTGCTCGTCAGCGATGTCGTGATGCCCGGCATGGGCGGTCGCATGCTCGCGCAACGTCTGCGCGAGCTGCGTCCAGGTTTGCGCGTGCTCTTCGTGTCGGGCTACACGACCGACGCGCTGCCGGTGCACGTCGACGGCGAGCCCGGCACCGAGTACCTGCAGAAGCCGTTCACGCGATCGGAGCTGCTCGGCAAGCTCCAAGGGTTGCTAGCGCTGCCGAAGTAGCGCCAGTTCACGTGTCGGTGGAGCGAAGCTCCGTCGTCGCGTGCCTCGAAATGCCGAGAGACGCGCGGTGGAGCACGGCGTAGGCTCGCGCGAGCGGTTGAGGCGGAACATGAACTCCAAGTCGAAGCTCTTCATCGTGCTCGCGGGCGCGCTGGCGCTCGCGGCGTGGTTCTGGTGGAACGGTCGTCGCGACGGCTCGAGTGGACCGGCGGTCGGTGCGAGCTCGCCCGAGGAGGGCGCAGCCGCGAAGTCCGCTCCGGCGGGTCGGCTGGAGTCGTTGATCGACGGTGAGTCCTCCGCACAGCGGCGCGAGCTTCCGGCCCAAACTTCCGCGCGGCCCTCGACGTCGGAGCCAGCCGCCGCGCCCGAGCCCAAGCTCCAGCGCGGTCGCGTGCGCGACACCGACGGAACCCCGGTCGCCGGCATCGCCGTGTATCGAGGCGAAACGACGGACGGTCCGCCGCTCGCCACCACCGACGCGGCGGGCGAGTTCACGTGGGGCGTGGAGTACTGGGACCATCTGCGCGCCGAATCGGACGCGTGGACCACCGTCCTGCCCGCGTTCGGCATGGGCGGCGCGTCGGTGATCGTCGTCGCGCCGCGCGAGCGGTACTCGGGCGTCGTCGTCGACGAGCGCGGAGTCGCGCTCACGGGCGCCGAGCTTTCCGTGGAGATGGAGGCGAGCGTCGCGCGTGCATTGCTCCCTGGAATGGAGCGCGTGACCGCATGCCGCTGGAGCGCGCGGAGCGGTGCGGACGGCGGTTTCGTGCTCGACGGGGTCGGTTGGACGGCAGGTCTCGCCGTCGAGGCGCGTTTGGCGGGGTTCGAGCCGGCGAGCGAGCCGCTGCCCCAGCAATCGAGCACAGCGCTCGTGCTGCGCTTACGCCGGCCGACCGCGGACGCGGGTTCGATCGCCGGTCGCGTCGTCGATGCGGACGGCGCTGCGGTCGAGGGCGCGGGCGTCGCGTTCGAGGGCGGTGACGAGGCGACGAGCGCCGCCGACGGTGGATTCGTCGTCTCGATCCCCGCCGGAGCGACACGAGGCGTGCTCTGGGCGGTCAAGGCGGGCCATCTGCCGGCGCGGCGCGAGCTCACGGACCTCGCGGTCGCGTTTGCCGATCCACGCTCGGGCGATCCTCGCTCGGGCGATCGCCGCTCTGACGAAGCACCCGCGGGCGAAGCACGTTCCGGCGAGCCAAGCGTCGGCGAGCCAGGCACCGGCGAGCCCGGGTCCGGCGATCCGAGCGCTGGCGTACCCAGCTCAGGCGCGTCGACGTACGGCGGCGAGGTCGCGGCGCGCGAGCCGATCACGCTCGTGCTCGGCGGCGCGCCGCGGACAATCGCGGGCGTCGTGCTCGATCGAGAGGGCGGCCCCGTCGCGGAAGCGCAAGTCTTCACATGGGATCTGACGCGCTGGCCCCAATCCGGCTACGTCGAAAATCGGCTGACCACCGACTGGTTCCCCGGTCGTTCGACGACCGACGCCGAAGGCCGCTTCCAGCTCAACGGGCTGTTGGCGAAGCCTTACACGCTGCGCGCGATCCACCCGCGAACGCTCGAGATCGCCGAGAGCCTCGACGTCGAAGCCGGAATGCAGTCGGTGGTGCTTCAGTTCGCGAGCACCGAAGCCGTGCGGCGCGTCGCCGGCCGCGTCGTCGATTGCGCCGGTCAGCCGGTGTCCCGCGTGATGATCTTCTGCGGACGCATTTCGTCGCCGGGCGTCGAGCGACTGCGTTCGCCGCTGATCACCGGCGGCACCCCGGTCACCAACGACGCGGGCGAGTTCGAGTTCCCCGCGCTCTGTGTCGAAGGCACGTTCCTGTTGCCGGCGGGCGCCGAGCTCGCGAACCAGGAGCGCGTTCCGCTCTCGGCGGCGATGGACCTCGACCACTTGGTTCTGACCGTCTCGCGCAAGTGCAGCTTCCAGGTCCTGCTCGAGTCCGATCCGAACGAAGCGGACGCGTTCGAGGTCCTCGACGTCGACGGGCAAGTGCTCCCGCTTGGTTACGACCTCGGCAGCTCGAGCGTCTCGAGCAGCGGCGGCCTCGACCTCGCCGGCGGACGCTCGGAGGTCGTGTACGGCGACGAACGCGCGCGCACGCTCGTGCTGCGCAAGGCCCAGGCCGAGGTGCGCCGCGTCCCGATCCGCCTGACGCCGGGCGAGTTGCAACTTCTGCGGTTGTAGTCGAGTGCTCGACGACTTCACGCCCGTCGAGCGGTCTCGTTTCTCCTCATGAGCTCCTCCAAGTAGCGTGGATCGTGTGCGCGCCGCGCACGTCGGACCGCGCGGAACGACTTGCTCGAGCGCCCGCACAGCTCGCAACCCCTTGGCGGCGATGGCCCGACCGGACCCGACCGGACCCGGGAGAACCCGAGCGGACCTGAGCGGACGTGGGCGAACCTGAACGACGCCGCGCACGCACCCACCACAGCATCACGGACCGGAGCAACCCGGTTTGGTTGCAGGCCCGCGCGCGAATACCGGCGCTCTCGTCGCCGTTTCGGCGAGGTTGCTCTCCAGCGGTCGAACCGCGGCTTCGCGCTCGGCTCGAAACGGCGAGGCGTCGGCGATCGGGCGCCGGCGCCTCGCGTCCTTCCTCCGCTGCTCGCGTCAGCTCGGTCCGACGCGCGGCGGGCACGCGGAGAGCCACGCGCGCTCCTGTTCGTCGAACACGCGCGAGCGCGTCAAGAAGCGCACCCCAAGCGGCGCCTCGAGCGAAAAGCCGCCGCCCCGACCCGGCACGACGTCGATCAGGAGTTGCGTGTGGCTCCACGCTTCGAACTGTTGGCCGCCGATGTAGACCGGCACGCCGTCGACGTCGCCGAGGTGAACGTCGCGCTGGCCGACCTTGAACTCGCTCGCCGGGTAGCACATCGGCGAGCTCCCGTCGCAACACCCGCCCGATTGATGGAAGAGCAACGGGCCGTGCTGCGCCACGAGTTGGCGCAACACGGCCGAGGCTTCCGGCGTGATCGCGACGCGGACCGGGTCCATCGATCAGAAGAAGCCGAGTTTCTTCGGGCTGTAGCTGACCAGCAGGTTCTTCGTCTGCTGGTAGTGGTCGAGCATCATCTTGTGGTTCTCGCGGCCGATGACCGATTGCTTGTAGCCGCCGAACGCGGCGTGCGCCGGATACGCGTGGTAGCAGTTGGTCCACACGCGTCCCGCGTTGATGCCGCGACCCATGCGGTAGCACGTGTTCGCGTCGCGGCTCCACACGCCGGCGCCGAGCCCGTAGAGCGTGTCGTTGGCGATCGCGAGCGCATCGTCGAAGTCCTTGAACTTCGTCACGGACACCACCGGCCCGAAGATCTCCTCCTGGAAGACGCGCATGCGGTTGTTGCCGGCGAAGATCGTCGGTTGCATGTAGTAGCCGGCCTCGAGCTCGCCCGGATGCACGCGCCGAGCGCCGCCGGTCAGGATCTTGGCGCCTTCCTGCTTGCCGATGTCGATGTAGCTCAGGATCTTTTCGAGCTGATCGTTCGATGTCTGCGCGCCGATCATCGTCGCGGGATCGAGCGGGTTGCCCTCGACGATCTTCTTGGTGCGCGCGACGGCGCGTTCCATGAACTTGTCGTAGATCGACTCCTGCACCAGCGCGCGCGACGGGCACGTGCAGACCTCGCCTTGGTTCAGCGCGAACATCACGAAGCCTTCGAGCGCCTTGTCGAAGAAGTCGTCGTCGGCCTCCATCACGTCGGCGAAGAAGACGTTCGGCGACTTGCCGCCGAGCTCGAGCGTCACCGGGATCAGATTCTCGGACGCGTACTGCATGATCAGTCGCCCGGTAGTCGTCTCGCCAGTGAACGCGATCTTCGCGATGCGCGGGCTCGACGCGAGCGGCTTGCCCGCCTCGACGCCGAAGCCTTGGACGACGTTGAGGACTCCCGGCGGGAGGAGATCGGCGATGAGCTCCATGAACGCCATGATCGACACCGGTGTCTGCTCGGCGGGCTTCAACACGATGCAGTTGCCGGCCGCGAGCGCGGGCGCGAGCTTCCACGTCGCCATCAACAACGGGAAGTTCCACGGGATGATCTGACCGACGACGCCGAGCGGCTCGTGGAAGTGGTACGCGATCGTGTCGTTGTCGATCACGGCGATGCTGCCTTCCTGCGCGCGGATCGCGCCGGCGAAGTAGCGATAGTGATCGATCGCGAGCGGCAAGTCGGCGTGCGTCGTCTCGCGAATCGGCTTGCCGTTGTCGAGCGTCTCGATGAACGCCATCGTCGGCAGGTTCTGTTCGAGCCGATCGGCGATCTTGTTGAGGATCACCGCGCGCTCGGCGGGCGAAGTCTTGCCCCAAGCCGGTGCGGCGGCGTGCGCGGCGTCGAGCGCCTTCTCGACGTCCTCGTAGGTCGAGCGCGCGACTTCACAGAGCGGCTTGCCGGTCACCGGCGACGGATTGGTGAAGTACTGTCCGCGCGCGGGCGCGACGTACTTGCCGCCGATCCAGTTGTCGTAGCGCGCGCGGATCGGGATCGCGGGCTTGAACGCCGCGGCGAGCGCGGGGAGTTTGGCGGAAGCAGCCGGAGGCATTGCGGTGGCCATGCTGGCTCCTTGTGACGAGGACACTGGATGACGAGGACTACTGGACTTCGGTGGAAGCGCGTCGAGCGCGTGCAGCCGGCTCGCGTGCGGAGCACCGGTGTGTCGGACTTCGCTTCGACGGCGGTCCGTACCACTCCGCGCTCGGCGCGAGTCGAGACTACGCCGCGTGTCGCGCACGGGTGAGTCGTGTCGACGATTTCACACTCGTTCCCGCGCAGAGGACCGCCGTCCGGACCGGCGATCTCGGTCGCCGTCGGGTCCGCTCGCCGCACTACGGCAAGCGCGACTCGTCCACGTGCGCACGATGGCCACTTGCGGGGCGCATGCACATCCGCTGCGCGCCAGAGCCGACAGCGGTCGTGCGCCCGTCAGTCGTGCGCCGCAGCTCTGACGAGTCCTCGTTCAGCGCGCGCGAGCTGATGCGGCGTGTGCGGGCAGGCGCTCGACGCTGGCGGTCCTCGGCGCGAAAAGCGAGTGACGCAATCGAACCCGCGATCCGCGCAGCCGTGCGTTGGGAGTTCGCTCGCCGTCGCGAGCCTGGAAACTCCGAGTTGCGTGGCGCACGCATGCGACGGCTCGACACGCTTCGAGCACTCGAGCACTCGAGAAGGAGCGGCGCGAGACGACCGCTGCTCGCGCCCGTTTCGAACGAGCGGAGGCTCTCACGGCCGCGACGCCGCGCGCACCGACGTCAGGGGCACGGCGAGAACTGGAGCGCGTCGGTCAAGCCGGCGGGGTAGGGGCTCGACAGTGGGTCGCGGCTCCAGTACTGCGCGTGGATCACGTCGCCGAACGCGACGCCTTGAGAGGCCATGTACGCCTGCGACATGTGGAACGAGTACGTGCCGGAGCAGTCCTCGCTGCCCGGCTCGCCGGCGGAGTCCTGCAGCGTCGTGCGCCTGATCGGCAACGCGACGCACAGCGTGCCGCCCTGGAACGGCAACGCAGCGGGCGCGCGGCTCCAGATCAACATGCCGGCGCGGTAGTTGAGCACGTTGCTCGCGTCGATGAAGAAGTCGTCGGAGCCCGAGCTCGGCGAGCCGGTGAACCCGATCGCCGGCGTGCAGCCTTGGCTGTTGACCTTCGCCGTGCAGTAGCTCGCCGGCGCGCCGCACGAGCACGAGACCTGCTCGTAGGTGCACTGAAAGTTGCCGACGTTGTCGTGCCATTGGAAGCCGTCGCACACGCCTAGGAAGAGCCGCGTCGCGCCCGCCGGCACGAAGAACGTCTGCACGCTCGTGCCGTCGTTGCGCAGGCCATCGCCGATGAAAAACGGCTGGAACAGCTCCGGCGCGAGGCTCGCGAAGTCGCGCGACGCCGCGCTCGAGAAGTCGAGGTCAGCCGGCGCGGGCCCCGAGTTCGTGTGATCGGGCAGGAACACCCCGAGCAACGCACAGATCGGTATCGTGAAGCCGGCGATGCCGAGGTCCGGCGAGCTGTACTCGTTAAACCCGCCTTCGGGGCCGTAGTAGGGATTGGTCTGGCCGTAGGAGACCGAGCCCGAGACCGCGGTGAAGCGCAGCGTCTCGCAGGCGGACACGTCGAGCACGACGAGCAACGGCGACTGCGCTGGCGCGACGTCGGTCTTCGACATCGCTCCCGGCGGCTGTCCGGCGAGGAACGGATTGCATTGGCTCGAAACCTGAACCGATTCGCCACCGTCGATCGTCGGTGGGTTCGAGACGACCAACGCCAGCGCAGTGAAGGACGCGAACGACGAGCGCATGAGCAACGTGAGGATGACGAGCCCTCCCGGATCGACCGACGCGCTCGACGCGAGCGCGAGCGGCAATCGGGGCCCCTGGGCTCGCCCGCGGGTGCGCGCAAGTGGTTCGAGTGGGCAACGGGATACGCCGCTGCGGCCCCCTTGTGCGCAGTCCTCGCTCCGGCGCCGGCGTTTCGGCGGGGACGAGCGTCCGCAGCCGGCCCGAAGATGGGGCGCGGCGCGGCTGCGACTTCAGCGGGTTCACGAGCGCGCGGCTGCCAAGCGGCGCGAAGCTCCGCGCCTCGCCGTCCCCGCGTCGGTCAGGCCTTCCTCCCCTCCGAGGTGTCGCGACTGGCGCGGCTGGGGCGGGCGAGGAGAATGGACACGGTCGGCTGTCTTCACAGGAGGCTTCCCATACTCGCTTGGTTCACTTCAGCGTCGTTGATCGCTCTGCTTTCGCCGCCGACGTCCTCGCCGACTCCGGGTGACGTCTGGATCGTCGGTCCCGGCGGCCAGTTCGCCGACATCCAAGCGGCGATCGACGCAAGCTCGGATGGTGACATCCTGCTCGTGAAGCCCGGCGTCTACGCGTCGTTCTCCGTCGACGACAAGGCGCTCTCGATCGTCGGCGACGTCGGCGGAAACGTGATCGTGCAAGGCCAGGCGCAGATCGAGAATCTCGCGGCGAAGAAGCTGCTCGTCCTTGCGCGCCTGCAAGTCAAGTCGCAGTCGAGCGCCAGCGTTGCGCTGCGCACGCGCTACGACAGCGGTGCGCTGCGCATCCAAGGGTGCACGTTCGAAGGGAACGACGGCGCGGCCGGAAGCGGGTACGACGGGGGCGCCGCCGGCTGGATTGCGTTCGACAGCGACATCGTCTTGGTCGCGTGCAACCTCAACGGCGGCGACGGAGCTTCCACGCAGTTGACACCCGGCCCGGGAGCGGGCGCCGGCGCACTCTTCGCGCGTTCGTCCAACGTCGCGCTCCATGGTTGCGCGTTGCGCGGCGGCAGGGGTGGGAGCAACGGCGAAGAGGGCTACGACGGTCGTAACGGCGGTCACGCGCTCGAGTTGCCCGAAGGCGTCACGCTCGCGAACGGGTGTCAGCTCCTCGGTGGCGCGGGCGGCTACGGCGGCGAGGAGGACGGCTACCCGCCGTACTTCGGGAACTACGCGGGCGACGGCGGCGACGGCGGACACGGCGTGTTCCTCGGCAGCTTCCCGCCGACGTCCGCGAACCCGTTGTTCCAATGGCGGAGCTCCGTGCTGCAGGGCGGCGCGGCGGGCGGCGGCGGCGCCGGCTACTGGGGGCCCAGCGGTCAGCCCGGCCTCGCGGGCGAGCCGCTCCACCTCGCCAACGGCACGCCGATCGCGCTCGCCGGACCGGCGCGCTACCTCAGTGGCTCGTCGCTCGCGCGCGAGGGCCAGAGTGCGACGCTCGACTTCACCGGAGCGGTTGGTGATCGCGTGTACCTGCGCATCGAGCACCCGCTCTCGTGGACGATGTCGGGCGGCTATCAACTCGCGCTGCCGACGCCGCGCAACGCGCTCTTCCTCGGCACGATCCATGCGAGCGGCGTGCTCACCGTGCCGCTCCCGATCCCCGAGCTCGGCGCCGGCGTCGAAGCACGGATCTGGATCCTGCGTCCGAGCTTCGTCGACCTGCAGGGCGTCGAGGCTGCGGGCAATCCGTTCGCGCTGACGCTGCTCGATCAGCAGTTCTGAGGCCGCGCGCGGCGAGCGGACGCGCGTCGAGCGACGAGGCCGGCCATCTCGCGACGATCGGCGCCGTCGCTGTGCGGAGCGAGGACATGCCCGGAGTCGGTGGCGGTCTGCGCGTCGCTCACTCCGGACGGGAGCGCGGGAATCGGGTCGAGCTCGAACGCGTCGGGGTCCCTCACGGCGAACGTGCCGTAGGCGCGCCGAGCAATCGAGGAGTTCCCACCGGCATCGGCTCCGACGAACACTTCGGCGGCACGCCGTTCGACGGGCGATCGCGTTCCGCGGAAAGGACCGCGATTCGCTCGGCTCGAGAGCGCCCGTGGTCGGCGGTCGGGACCTCTGAGCACGCGCGTCTGGCGTACCGATCTGGCCGCAGACTTGACGTTGGTCAAGGCGGGCGGGGTGCGCCGTGAGCGACAAGATCCTGCAGACCACCCCGCAAGCGCGCGGGCGCGGACTCGAGAACGCACCGAAAGGACCCAGCTCATGCACGCGACCATTGGCTTCCTGATGTTCACCGTCTTGCTGTCTGCCGTACCGGTCCAGTCGCCGGCCGCCGCGACGCAGCAGCCGCTGCCCGCCGAGTTGAGCGCCGAATCACGCGCCTGCATCAAGTGCCACAAGAACGACCAGGTCTCGCTCTACCAACAGTGGGGCTCGAGCAAGCATTATCGGGCCAACGTCGGCTGCTACGAATGCCACCGCGCGGACGAGAAGGACGCCGACGCTTTCGAGCACCTGGGGGTGTTCATCTCCACGATCGTCAGCCCGCGCGACTGCTCGCGTTGCCACTCGAAGGAGGTCGGCGAGTTCGAGCACTCCCACCACGCCAAGGGCGCGCGCATCCTGGGCTCGCTCGACAACACGTTGGCCGAGGTAGTCGAGGGCAACAACCGCATGGTGACGGACGCCTTCCCGCAGGGCGTCTCGTCCGCGGCGGTTAACGGCTGCTGGCAGTGCCACGGCTCCGAGGTCAAGGTGCTGCCCGACGGGCACCTCGACCCCGCGACCTGGCCCAACAGCGGCATCGGACGCATCAACCCGGACGGTTCCGAAGGCTCGTGCACTGCCTGCCACCAGCGCCATGAGTTCTCGGCCGCGCAGGCGCGTCACCCGAACACCTGCGGCAAGTGCCACATGGGGCCCGACCACCCGCAGAAGGAGATCTACGAGGAGTCCAAGCACGGCATCTCGTTCTTCGCCAACGTCGAGCACATGAACCTCGACTCGGAGAAGTGGATCGCCGGCGAGGACTACTTCCACGCTCCGACCTGCGCGACCTGCCACATGTCCGCCACCAAGACGCAGCGTGTGACGCACGACATCGGCATGCGCATCAGCTGGAACAACCGCCCGGCGGTGTCGGTGCGGCCGGAGGTCTCCGACGCGAAGATGGGCCTGCCCGGCAAGGACGTCGGCTGGGAGAAGCGCCGCGACAGCATGCAGGAAGTCTGCAAGAGCTGTCACAACGAGGGCTGGACGAAGAACTTCTACGTGCAGTACGACGCGCTGATCGAGCTCTACAACGAGAAGTTCGCCAAGCCTGGGCTCGCGCTCTACGAGCTCACCAAGCCTCTGAAGAAGCCGGTCGAGTTCTCGAACCCCATCGACTTCACGTGGTACGAAATCTGGCACCACGAGGGCCGGCGCGCGCGCCACGGCGTGTCGATGATGGGGCCCGACTACACGCACTGGCACGGCACGTACGAGGTCGCCAAGCACTTCTACTCCGAGTACGTGCCCGAGCTCGAGGCGCTGATCGAGAAGGGCGCGGATTCGGGCGATCCGAAGAAGGTCGAGGCGGCGAGGAACCTGCAAGCCAAGCTGGAGGAGGTCCTGAACTCGTCCGACCACCGCTGGTATCTCGACAAGATGGACCCCGCGGAGGCCGCGCGTCGCGCGAAGGCCACCGAGGAGTTCCGCAAGCGCTACCAGAAGTAGTCGCGGATCAAGCGGGCGCGGTTCGTCGGAACCAACCGTCGTGGCGTGCCGACCTCGACGACGCACCTTCCAGAGCGGAGGACGGCACCGGCTCGAGCATGCTGGGCGTCTTTCTCCTCTCGCCCGCCCTCGTGGCCACCGCTTTGGCGTTGCATGCCGGCGGCTTCGCGTTGCTGCTGCGCTCGTTGATGAAATCGGCGAGCGGTGGGCCGATCGGGTCTTGGCCCACCACCTGGCTCCTCATCGGCGCGGCCTGGTGGCTGATCCTGATCCACGCCGCAGAGATCGCGGTCTGGCCGCTGTTCTACGCGCGGCGCGGCTGCATGCCCGATTTCGAGTCGGCGCTGTACTTCTCGGGCGTCAAGTACGCGACCGTCGACTACGGCGATCTGCTGTTGCCCGAGCCGTGGAGGATCCTCGGCCCGCTCGAAGCGTTGACCTGGATCCTCATGTGCGGACCTTCGACAGGCTTGTTCGCGCCGTCTTGGTGAGGATCGCTTCGTCGACCAGCAAGCGCCCGTCGCAGTGAGCCCGGCGCGCACGCGGCGTCAGGCCGAGTCAAGCTCCCGCACGATCAGCCGCTCGGAGTGCGTCGCGCCGCCGCTCTCTCTCGGGAACGGCGACGCGACACGCGAGCCGACAGTGCCATCTACCGAGCTCGGCTCAGTCGAGCACGAAGATGTTCTTCCTCGAGCAGATCTCCCTCAGCTCCTTCGGCCACGCCGTGATGCTGACCTCGCCGAGGTGCGCCTTGCGGAGCAAGAGCATCGCGGTGCGCGACTGACCGATGCCGCCGCCGATCGAGAGCGGGATCTCGTCCTTCAGGATCGCTTGGTGGTAGGGGAGCTTCAGGAAGTCGAGCTGCTTGGTGAGCTCGAGCTGCAGCTTCAGCGTTTCCTTGGTGACGCGGATGCCCATCGAGGTGAGCTCGTGCCGCCGCTTGGTCACCGGGTTGTAGACGAGGATGTCGCCGTTGAGCCCGTGGAACTTCTGGCCCTTGGGCCCGGCGGTCTCGGTCGCCCAGTCGTCGTAGTCGGCCGCGCGCATCTCGTGTGGATAACCGTCGGCGAGGACCCAGCCGATGCCGATGATGAAGACCGCGGGGAACTCCTGGACGATCTTGGTCTCGCGCTGCTTGCGCGGGAGCTTCGGGTAGCGCTCGAGGATCTCCTCGGCGTGCAGGAAGACGAGCTCGTCGGGCAACTCGGGATAGCGCTTGTCCTTCAGCTTCGGGAAGTGGCTCAACACGTCCGCTTCGGCGCCCTTGATCACCTTCCAGATGCGCCGCACGGTGTCCTTCAAATAGTCGAGGTTGCGGTCTTTCGCGGTGATGCGCTTCTCCCAGTCCCATTGATCGACGTAGGCCGAGTGGTCGTGGTCGAGGAAGTAGTCCTTGCGCACCGCGCGCATGTCGGTCGAGATGCCCTCGCCGACCTTGCAGTCGAATTGCTTCAACGCCATTCGTTTCCACTTGGTCGCGGCTTGCACGACTTGGCACGGCATCCGTTGCTTCAGGCCGAGCCCGCACGGGAACTCGATCGGCGTGCGCGAGCCGTCGCGATCGAGGTAGTCGTTGACGCCGCTCTCCGCGGTGACGATCAACGGCACTTCGACGTGGAAGAGATTGAGCTCCTTGCAGAGCCCGTCCTCGATGAAGCGCTTGAGCGCGGTGATCGCGTGCTGCGTGTCCTTGGGATCGAGCAGCGAGCGGTAGTCGGTCGGCAGGATCTTGTCGACCTCCGGGTAGGTGCTGACTCCCGGGCCAGCGAGGTCCGCCTTCTTCTCCACTGAAATCGTCGCCATGGGCTTCACTCCTGGCGCGCGGACCGCGCCGCGCGCCGACCAAAGTTCGCGAACGAAGCGGGTGCTGCGTGGGGAGACGGAGCACGCGACCCTGACCCCGCAGCCTAGCTCGTCGGTGCGCAGCCCGCCGTGCCGACTTGAGGGCACGCGAGCCGCTCGTCGGGCGAGCTGCGGGACTCCGACGTTGTGCGGGCGAGCGAGTACGCCCGCGGGTCGCGGATCGCTACGATCGGCTCGACATGGTCCGTCGCACGCCCCGAGTCGCGGTGATCGCCGGACCCAACGGTGCCGGGAAGTCGACGACCGCGCCGGCGCTGCTGCGCGACTTGCTCGGTATCCGTGAGTTCGTCAACGCCGACGCGATCGCGCAGGGAATGTCGGGCTTCGATCCCGATGCCGCGGCGATCGCCGCGGGGCGCGCGATGTTGCGCCGGCTCACCGAACTGTCGCGGGCCGGGCACGACTTCGCGTTCGAGACCACGCTCGCGAGCCGGAGCTTCGCGCCGTGGATCGCGCGCCTGAAGGCGGATGGCTACGCCTTCGCGCTCGTGTTCCTCTGGCTGCCCAACCCGGAGATCGCCATTGCCCGCGTAGCCCATCGCGTCGCCGCCGGCGGCCATGACGTGCCGGTGGCGACGATTCGGCGTCGCTTCGACCGCGGGCTCGCGAATTTCTTTCGTCTGTACCTGCCGCTGGCCGATTCATGGTTCCTGTACGACAATTCCGCTCCGGCGGCTTCACGGCCGATCGCTCGCGGGAGTGGATCGACCGACGCCGACATCCTCGATGAAAAAACGTGGCGTGCGCTCCAAGACCGATACTCGCGCTAGGCATCGCGCCGTCGCGAAGTCCTCGTTGTTTCCGCCGGCAGTCGAAGTCGACCGCGCGGTCGCCGTGGCAGTGCGGGCAGCGGTGCTGAAGCACAAACGCCTCGGGCAGGCGATCGTCGGCCTGCGGGACGGTCGTGTGGTCGAGATCCCGGCGAGCAAGATTCGAGTGCCTCGCGCGCGTTGAGCGCGAGGTGGCGGCGCACGTCGAACGCGAGCGCGGCCGGCTCGCTCGATGGACGTGACCGGCGGCGCGTGAGTGGCTGTGCGCGTGTCGTTCAGTGAGCCGCAGCGTGCTCGGGCCCCGGTCGCTTCGACGCGAGCTCGAAGCGGCCGCCGCGCCAGTCGATCGACGCGCGCGAGCCCGCGGGCAGCGTGCCGCGCAGGATCGAGTCGGCGAGCAGGTTTTGGACGCGCTTCTGGATGACGCGTTTCAGCGGGCGCGCGCCGAACTCGGGGTCGTAGCCTTCGGTCGCGAGCTCGGCCTTGGCGGAGCTCGTGAGCTCGACCTGGAGGTCCTGCTCGGCGAGGTGCGCTTGCAGGCGCTTCCATTGGATGTCGACGATCGCGCCCATCTGCTCGGGCTGGAGCGCGTGGAACGTCAACACTTCGTCGAGCCGGTTGATGAACTCCGGCCGGAAGAAGTCGCGCAGTTGGCTGTCGGAGCGCAGGTTCGTCGTCATCAACACCAACGACTGCGTGAAGTCGACCGTGCGGCCGTGGCCGTCGGTCAACCGTCCGTCGTCGAGAATCTGCAGGAGCACGTTGAAGACGTCGGGGTGCGCCTTCTCGACTTCGTCGAGCAACAGGACGCAGTGCGGCTTGCGGCGCACCGCTTCCGTCAACGCTCCGCCCTCGTCGTAACCGACGTACCCGGGCGGCGCGCCGATCAAGCGCGCGACGGAGTGCTTCTCCATGTACTCGGTCATGTCGAGGCGCACCATCGCGCTCTCGTCGTCGAAGAGGAACTCGGCGAGCGCTTTCGCCGTCTCGGTCTTGCCGACGCCGGTCGGGCCGAGCAACAGGAACGAGCCCAGCGGCCGTGACGTCTCTTGCAGACCGGCGCGCGCGCGGCGCACCGCCTCGGAGATCGCTTCGAGCGGTCCGTCCTGGCCGATCACGCGCTCGCGCAGCCGATCTTCCATCGTCAACAACTTCTCGCGCTCGGTTTCGAGCAGGCGTTGGGCCGGAATGCCGGTCCAGCGGCTGACCACCTTCGCGATCATCTCCGCGTCGACCTCTTCCGGCAGCAGCGCGCCGTCCTTCTGCGCGCGCGCGAGCTTCTCGGCGGTGTCCTTCAGTTTCTGCTCGGCGTCCGGGAGCTCGCCGTAGCGGATCTTCGCGACGCGCTCGTAATTGCCTTCGCGCTCCTTGCGCTCGGCCTCCGCGCGCAGCGTCTCGATCAGCGCTTTGCCCGCGCGCAGCGACGTGATCAGCTCCTTCTCGTTCCGCCAACGCGAGCGGATCGCCTTCGAGCCTTCGGCGAGCTCCGCGAGCTCGGCGGCGATCGCCTGGATGCGCTTCGCTTCGCCTTTTTCCTTCTGCAGCGCGGTGCGCTCGATCTCGAGCTGGCGAATCTTGCGCTCGAACTGGTCGAGCTCGGGCGGCAACGAATCGATCGAGAGCTTCAGCTGCGCCGCCGCTTCGTCCATCAAGTCGATCGCCTTGTCGGGCATGAAGCGGTCGGTGATGTGCCGATCGGCGAGCCGCGCAGCCGCCACCAGCGCGTCGTCGAGGATCCGCACGCCGTAGTGCACTTCGTAACGCTCCTTGAGGCCGCGCAGGATCGCGATCGTGTCGTCGACCGACGGTTCGCCGACCTGGATGGGCATGAAGCGGCGTTCGAGCGCCTTGTCCTTCTCGACGTGCTTGCGGTACTCGTCGAGCGTCGTCGCGCCGATGCAGCGCAAGTCGCCGCGCGCGAGCGCGGGCTTCAGCATGTTCGCCGCGTCGATCGCGCCTTCCGCGCCGCCGGCGCCGACCAGAGTGTGCAGCTCGTCGATGAAGAGGATCACCTCGCCCTGCGACTCCGCGATGTCGGCAAGGACGGCCGTCAAGCGCTCCTCGAACTCGCCGCGGAACTTCGCGCCGGCGAGCATCGCGCCGAGGTCGAGCGCCATGATCTTCTTGTGCTTCAAGCCCTCGGGCACGTCGCCCGCGACGATGCGGTTCGCGAGGCCCTCGACGATCGCCGTCTTGCCGACGCCGGGGTCGCCGATCAGCACCGGGTTGTTCTTGCGGCGGCGCGAGAGCACCTGCATCGTCCGCCGGATCTCGACGTCGCGGCCGATCACGGGATCGAGCTTGCCGGCTTGCGCGTCGGCGGTCAGGTCGCGCGCGTACTTCTTCAGCGCTTCGAACGTCGACTCGGGATCGGGGCTGGTGACGCGCCGCGTGCCGCGCGCTTCGCGCAACGCGCTCTCGATGCGCTCCGGCCCGAGCTTGCGCGCCGCGAAGAGACCTTGGACCTCGGGGCCGCCGCGCTTCGCGAGCGCGACCAGCAAGTGCTCGGTCGAGACGAACTGGTCCTCGAGCTTCTTCGCGATCGCCTGCGCTTCCTGCACGACCTCCATCAGCGCGCGCGCCGGTTGGGTGGTGCCGCCCTGCGCGCGCGGCAGTCGATCGAGCGCGAGCACGAGCTCGCCCGCGAGCAATTTCGCGTCGACGTCGAGCTTGGCGAGGATCGCGGCGGTCAATCCCTCGACCGCGCTGAACAGCGCGACCGCGAGGTGCGCCGGCGTGATCTCCGGATGGCCCGAATCCTGGGCGAGCTTCTGGGCGGACTGGATCGCCTCGGCGGCTTTGGTCGTGTACTGGGGTCGCTGCATGGAAGCCCTCCTTGGGCGCGCTCGAAAGCGCAACGCTCATGCCAGGGAGCCGCGCGGAATGCGAACTCCTCCGAGGGCCCTCGAAGGCCTCCGCGACGTTGCCAAGGCCGATTTTCCTGCCGGATCGGCAGCGCCGGCTGCCTGACTGGCCGCTCGTCCGCGAGCGTCCCCGAAGCGACGATCGGCGGTACAACGGAGCTCGCCATGCTCTCGCACCCGATCCGCCGCACGCCCGCGCCGCCGCTCGGCACCAAGAGCTTCGGCGGGCTCGCGCGCACGCCGTTGGTCAGCATCGGCTGGTATCGCTGCGCGCACACGAACGCGCTGCGCGGCGCCGAGGAGCTCGCGCCGGCTTACACGCTCAACTTCCCGCGCTGCGGCGTGTACGTGAAGCACCTCGAAGGGCGCGCGCACTTCGTCGCGCCCGGTTCGATCGTCTTCTTCAATCGCGGCGAATGTTGGTGCACCAGTCACCCGCACGGCGTGGGGGACGCGGGCCTGTATCTATCGGTGCGCCACGACGCGGTGCTCGAGCTCGCGCGCGGCCACCAACCGAGCGTCGTCGAGCGACCCGAGCGCGTCTTCACCGCGCCTCTCGCGACGGCGACGCCGGAGCTCGAGCTCGCGGCGGTCGCTCTCGCGCGCGATGCGTCCGCGTTGGAGCCGGTCGAGCTCGAGGAGCGTGTGCTCGACCTCGTCGACGCAGCTCTGCGCCGCGCGCGCCACGCCGAGCCCGCGCCGTGCGACCCGCATCGGCACCGCGCGCTCGCCGAAGCCGCCCGAGCCGAGCTGGTGCGACGTGCGCGCGAGCCGCTCGGCTTGGACGAGCTCGCGAAACCGCTCGGCGTCTCCGTCTATCACCTCTGTCGCGTCTTCCGCGCGCGGTTCGGGACCAGCGTGCACGCCGAGCTCGTCCGCCAACGGCTCGCGCAGGCGCTCGAAGCGGTCGCGGACGGCTCGCGCGAGCTCGGTGAGCTCGCGCACGAGCTCGGCTTCGCCAGCCACAGCCATTTCACGCTCGCCTTCCGCCGCCGCTTCGGCATCACGCCGTCGGCGTGGCGCGCGTCACGCCGCATGCCGCGCGGCTCGTAGACACGCGGCGCGAGCTGGAAGCGGTCACTCACGCGCTGGACCGTGCGCGGCGACGAGGCTTCGCCGTCGAGCGTTCCGCGGACGCCGCAGGCACGACCCGCGCTTCGTTGCGCTCCCGCAAGCTCGCTCGGCGAGCAAGAAACCGAGAGCGCGCTCCGATCACGCGCCGGACCGTGCGAGGCGACGAGCCTTCGCCGTCGAGCGTTCCGCTGACGCCGCGGGCACGACCTGCGCTTCGTCGCGTTCCCGCAAGCTCGCTCGGCGAGCAAGAAACCGACAGCGCGCGCTTCGAGACTCGGGCATGTTGGGTGTCGGCTCCAAGGAAGCCTCCGCATGTCGCTCCAACTGCTGCTCGCGTTCCCCGCCATCCTCGGCGGCGATCAAGTGCTCGTCTCCGCCTACAACTCCGACAGCGTCGCGCGCCACGACGCGCAGACCGGCGTTTGGCTCGACAGCTTCGCCGTGGCGGGTCAGGACGGGCTGCTCGGCCTCGCGCTCGGCCCCGACGGCGCCGCGTACGTGTGCAGCGAGCTCACCGATTCGATCGAGCGCTTCGACGCCGCGACCGGCGCGCACCTCGGCGCGTTCGTCTTCGACGATCCCGCGTCACCGGCGGACGAGACCGGCGGACTCGACGAGCCCAGCGCGATCGTGTTCGGCCCCGACGACCGCGCGTTCGTCGCGAGCTTCGCGAAGGACTCGATCTTCGAATACGACGGCCGCACCGGCGCGTTCGTGCGTGTGCTGGTCGCGCCCAATCTCGGTCAGCTCAACGGACCCGACGCGGGCATGACGATCGGGCCCGACGGCCACCTCTACGTGCCGAGCTATTGGACCAACCAGGTCAAGCGCTTCTCGCTCGCCGACGGCGCGTACCTCGGCAACTTCCCGCTCGCGGCGGGCAGCGGCCTCTCGCGTCCGCGCACGGTCGCTTTCGGCCCGAACGGTTGGGTGTACGTCACCAGCGAAGGCAACGATCGCGTCTTGGTCTTCGACGCGACCAGCGGCGTGTTCGTGAAGGCGTTGGTCGTCGACGATCCGCTGACGGCGCCGGACGAGACCGGCGGGCTCGATGCGCCGACCGGGCTCGCGTTCGGGCCCGACGGACGGCTCTATGTCGCGAGCGGCAACACCGACGGCGTGCTGCGCTACGACGCGACGAGCGGCGCGTTCGTCGACGTGTTCGTCACACCCGGCGCGGGCGGCAGCGACTTCCCGACGTTCCTCGCGTTCCGTCCCGACGCGGCGGTGTACGGTCCGCTCGCGCCGAACTCGTTCGGTCCGGGCGCGACGTTGGTCGCGCGCGGCTCGTCGAGCCTCGCGCTTGCGACGCTGACGCTCGAGCTGCACGCGGCACCGGCGGGCGAGCTCGCGCTCGTCTTCCAAGGCGTCGCGCCGACGCAGAAACCGCTCGGCGACGGGTTCCTCTTGGTCCAGCGCTCGCCGCTGCGCCGCTTGGGCACTGGGTTCGCCGACGCGCACGGCCGCCTCGACCATCCGATCGACTTCGCGGCGGCCCAGGGCTCGGCGCTGCCGTTTGCGCCCGGCGTGACGAGCTACTTCCAAGCGTGGACGCGCGACCCGAACGGTCCGGGCGGCCACGGCTTCAACTTCTCGACCGCCGTGGGCGTGACGTTCGCGCCGTAGCCGGCGGTCCTGGCCGACTCCGTCGGCTCTGTCGACTCCGTCCGGCCCGTCAGCCCTGTCAGCCCGGCCAGTCTGCGCGGGCCGTCGCACGAAAAGGCGCGACTTGCTCCAAACCAAGCGCGCGGGAGCGGACACCAAGCCTCTCCACCCGTCTCGGACGGTCTGCGTTATCGTCATCTCGATCCGTTGACACCTCGGCACGACAGGTTCCCCCGATGTCGCTCGCACTCAGCCCGTTCCTCTTCGCTTTCGCTCTCGTTCCCGGCGCGAGTTCGCAACTCGGCGTCGCGGACGTCGAAGCGACGAGCGTGTTCTCTCCGATCAACACCGGCCGCTTCAACGTCGTCCACGGCAGTGCTCGGGACGAGGTCGCGGTGAATCGAGGCAGGTTCTGGTGCCTGGCGCGGTACGACGCGAGTTCCTTGGTGCTCGAGAGCTTCTACGCGAGCCCCTTCTTCGCGCACGCCACGAATCCGGCATCCTCGAACTACATCCTGTGGCTCGAGGTCGGTGACGTGCTCGGCGACGCCGGGCTCGAAGTGGTCACGCTCTACGAAGATCGCACCGTCCGCATCCACGACGTCGCGACGCGCGCATTGATGTCGAGCTTCACAGCGGCCCAGGACTATCCCGATTCTCTGCTGCTGCACGATCTCGACGGCGACGCGAAGGCCGAGATCGTGGTCTCCGATTCCTACGGACTTGCCGTGCAATCTGCGGCCGGTGCCGTCATGTGGACCTTCAGCGGCTCGGTCGGCGAACGTCTCATCGCAGGACAGTTCGACGACGACGCGGCGCAGGAGATCGTCGCCGAGAGCGGAGTCGTGATCGACGCAGCGACCCACGCCGAGCAGTGGAGTTTCCCGACGGCCGCCGGGCAGCTCGTCGCCGCCGACATCGACGACGACGGGAAGCTGGAGTGGATTGCCGGCTGGGAGTCCGACCAGGTGCGAGCGATCGACGTCGACACGCAGAGCGTCAAGTGGAGTTTCGCGGCCGGCAACCTCGACGCGCTCGCGATCGGCGACATCGAAGGCGATGGCCGTGAGGAGCTCTTCGAAGGCGTCGGCGGCAGTGGGTTCGTCCACGTGTTCGACGCGACGAATGGCACGCCCCTCGGGATCATCGACGGTCCGAACTTCGACTTCTCGGACCTCGAACTCGGTGATTTCGACGGCGACGGAGCTCTCGAAGTCCTGATGCCGGCGAAGCTACCGTCGAACCAGCCGACGAGCATGTCCGTCGCGGATGCCGCGACGCGCGCGATCGAATGGAGCAACCTCGTGCTGGGGCCGATCGCGGCCGGGCCGGTGCGAGGCGACGTGGACGGCGACGGGACGGACGAAGTGGTCGTCGTGTGCAACGGCAGCATCGTCACCGGTCGAATCGTCGTCCTCGACGGCGCCTCCCTGAGCGTGGAGGCGATCTCGCAGCCGATCGCGAACGGCCAGTTCAGTTCGAGCGTCGTCTCCGTCGCGCTCGTGGATGCCGACGCCGACGGCGCCCGAGAGATCGCTGTCGGCAGCCAGCAGTCCGGCGCGATCGCGGAGGTCTTCGACTACTCACCTCCGAACGGCTTCACACGGATCTGGACGAACGCGACACAACCCGCGTCCGCCGCGTTTTCCGCGGTGGCGGTCGAGGACGTCGATGCCGACGGCGATCTCGAAGTGCTCTGCGGCACGGACGGCACGTCGTCGGCGTTCACCACGCCGTGCGTGTACGTCTACGACTACGGGACGCAGGCGCTCGAGTGGACGACGCCTGCGCTGGGCCCCGCGGGCTTCCTGATGCCGGTGCGCGAGTTGACGCTGACCGATGCGGATCACGACGGCGTCGACGAGCTCGTCGTCTTCCGCGCCGGTGACGGAGTGTTCGTGATCGACGTCGCGACCCGCACGATCGAGTCCGGCGTGCGCGGACCGTTTCGCTCCGCCGCGTTCGTCACGCTCGGTTCCGGCGCCGGCGGGCTCTTCGGCGCGATCACCGGCGACGATGTCGGCGACGTGAGGCGTCACGTGCTGACGACGTCCGGGTGGCAGACGTCGTCCGCGACCACGTTCGCGAGCTGGCGGATCGAAGGGCTCGCGTGGGATCCCCGTCGGTCGTCGTTCGCGAGCGCGCTCGGCCGCATCGAACGCCATCCCGGCCTCGCCGCGACGCCGGTGTGGACCAGCGCGGCGTACGGCGTCGGTTCGGGCGACTTCGTCACGCTCGTTTTCGACGGCGACGCACCGTTGCACCTCGTCTCCGCGACCCCCGACATGGTCGTCGGCTTCTGACTCGGCGTCTCGCCGGGGCTCAGAGCACGCAGCCGCCCGCGAGGCAGCGGCCGACCGAGATCGACAGCAACACCAGCCCGCCGACCAACGCCATCAGGTGCACCGGCGTCGAGCGTGCTTCGCGCGTCTGCGCGTCGCGATCGAACATCAGGCCGACGAAACCGACCAGCGCGGTCGCCATGCACA
The DNA here is from genome assembly GCA_016220085.1 of Planctomycetota bacterium. Lineage (GTDB taxonomy): Bacteria > Planctomycetota > UBA1135 > UBA1135 > JACRIN01. The sequence goes on along the minus strand of JACRIN010000011.1, from coordinate 388 downwards.
GCGGCGCGGCGATCCAATTCAGGCAACCGAGGCAGCAGGGGAACCCGGCGAGCGTGAAGAGTCCCGACAGGACGAACAGCACGAGCGAAGCCGTGGACAACATCCTCAACTCCTCTCTCGCCGCGACCAGGCGAGCAGCGGGCCACCGATGGCGAGGCCCCAGACCAAGGGATAGATCACCGCGACGAGCGGGTTGAAGCGAAAGGCCTCGTCGAGCCGGAGATGACTCGCGGCGCAGAACGCGCGTGACATCCCGCAGAGGACGCAGCCGGGACACGGCGCGAGGCGCAGGCTCGCCAGCGGTCCGCCGTCGGCGATCTCCTCCGGCGTGTACGCCAGGCTGAGCGCCAAGAGCCCGAGCGCTCCGATCGCGAGGATCGAAAGGGTG
>JACRIN010000097.1 GCA_016220085.1 Planctomycetota bacterium | reverse complement strand
GTCGCGGTGCTCGCGCGCGACGCGGAACGACGCCAAGCGCTGGTCGCGCTCGGCGTCGCGGCTCTCGGCATCGCCGGCGTGTCGTTCTGGCTCTTCGCGCTGCACGGCTCGCCGGTTCCGCTCGCGTTCCTGCTGAGGCACGGCGCGCGCGCGCCGCTCGCGCCGTGGCACGAGCTCGCGTACGGGCTGGTGGTGACCGCGCCGCTCTGGGGTCTCGTCGCCGTCGAGCTCGTGCTGCGTCGCGGCGCGCCGAAGCTCGGACCGCGGATCTCCGACCACGCGTTCGGGCTCGCAACGCTCGCGTTCGGGCTCGATGCGACCGTCGGCGCGCTCGCGGTCGACGGCTCGTCGCTGCGGTTCTTGCTCGCTGCGTTGCCGCCGCTGGCGTTCCTCGCCGCGCGCGCCGCCGTCGGGCTGCGCCGTTGGGCCGACTGGCGCGGCCGGCGTCCGCCGAACACGCCGTTCGTGCTGCTCGCGGTCGGCGCCGTGCTCGCGCCGCTGCCCGCGCTCTGGAGCCACCTCGAACTCGCGCGCGACGCGTACGCGGTGCGGCGGATCGGACGCTACGAGAGCGTGCTCACGCCGGAGCGCTGTGCGCGTTGGCCGGGGCTCGCCGAGCTCGCGCCGCTCGCGCCGCCGCCGAACGACCCCGAGCGCGGCCGGCTGATCGCCGCGTGCGCGCCCGCGGGCGAGGTCGGCGCCGCGCTGCCGCTCGCGCAGGTCGTCGATCTCTCGGGCGCGCACGACCAGCGCATCGCGCGCGACGGCTTCGATGCGGCGGAGCTCGTCCGGGAGCGCCGGCCCGACTGGATCTGGCTGCCGCGGCCCGACGGCGGCGCCGCGTGGGCTCGCGCGTTGCGCGCGGAGCCGGAGTTCGAACGGGCGTACCGTGTCTTCGCGCTCGGCGCCCCCGACGCCTCGGAACCCTCGCGCGTCGTCGAAGTCGCGGTACGCGGCGACTCGCCGTATGCCGCGGAGCTCGCGCGCGTCCTGGACGCGCTCCGCGCGGCGCACTGAGCGGCGACTGCGCTCAGCGCAGCGACAGCAGCCACGCGAGCACGTTCGCGCGCTCCTCTGGCGACATCGGCAGCACCGCCATGCGATTGGCGGGGTTCTCGAACCTCGGATCGTCGAGATAGGTCGCGAGCCAGAGCCGCAGGCGTCGCTCGGGATCGAGCTCGGCGAGGATCGGATCGATCTTCGCGCGCTTCTCTTCGCGATGCTCGGGGCGCACGCGTTCGAGCTCGGCGACGATCGTCTCGAACGTCGCGGAGCGCTCGACCGCCTTCTTCACCGCCTCGCCGATCACCGGCCCGAGCTTGCCGCCGCGGTCGCCGATCTGGTGGCAGATCACGCAGTGTTGCCGCGCGTACAGCTCGCCCTGGGCCGCGCTGCCGGCGACGACGCGGCTCGGATCCGGCGGCGGCGACTCGGCGCACGCCGCGAGGAGGAGCAGCGTGCTGGCGAGGCCGGCGTTCCGCATCGGGGCCGCGAGTGTAGGGGCGCTCGGAGCTCGGCTCCACCTCCGCGTGCGCTACGATTTCGTCATGGCGCTCACCCCGTCGACTTGTCCGCTCGATTGCCCCGATGCTTGCGGTGTGCTCGTCGAGAGCGACGAGCGCGGGAATTTCGTCGGGATGAAAGGCAATCCGGCGCACGGCTGGTCGCGCGGCGTGCTGTGCGCGAAGACTTCGATGTACGGCGAGGTCGTCACGAGCCCCGCGCGCCTCACGACGCCGCTCGTGCGCGACGCGAGCGGCGAGCTCGTCCCCGCGACGTGGGACGCCGCGCTCGCGCGCATCGTCGAGCGTCTGCGCGGCGTGCCGGGCGAGCGCATCCTCGCGGCGTGGTACGCGGGCAACATGGGCCTGGTCGCGAAGAAGTTCCCGCTGCGCGCGATGCACGCGCTCGGCGCCGCGGTGGTCGACGGCGGGCTCTGCGACAACACCGCGACCGCCGGATACGAGTGCGTGCTCGGCGCGGTCATCGGGCCCGACCTCGAGAGCATCGTCGACGCGGACTGCGTGCTGCTGTGGGGCTCCGACGTCGCGCGCACCGTGCAGCACCTGCAGCCCAAGCTCCAGAAGCTCGCGAAGGCCGGCGTGCCGATCGTCGCGATCGACGTCTATCGCACCGAGACGATGCAGGCGCTCGAGAAGTGGGGCGGCGAGGGTCTGATCCTGCGCCCCGGCAGCGACGCGGCGCTCGCGCTCGCTCTCTCGCGCCTCGCGTTCGAGCGCGGCCACGCCGACCGCGCGTTCCTCGACCGCGAGTGCCTCGGCGCGGACGAGTTCGAGGCCCACGTCTTCGCGGCGATCGACATCGAGCGCGCGGCGCACGCGACCGGCTTGCACGTCGACCAGATCGAAGAGCTCGCGCGGCTCCTGTTCCACGCCGAACGGCCGATGATCAAGACCGGCGTCGGCTGGACGCGCCGGCGGCACGGCGCGATGTCGATGCGCGCGGTTTGTTCGCTCGCCGCCGTGCTCGGCATCGCCGAGCGCGTGCACTACGAGAGTTTCGCGAGCTTCAGCCTCGCCGAAGGCGCGCTCGAGCGGCCCGACCTGCGTCCGACCGGCGCGCCGCCGATCGGCGTGCGGCACGTCGCGCTCGGGTTGGAGCTGGAGAGCCGCCGTTACGACGCGGTCTTCGTCTGGGGCCACAACCCCGCGATGACGTGTCCCGACGTCGCGCGCGTGCGGCGCGAGCTCGAGCGCGACGAGCTCTTCGTCGTCGTGCACGAGCAGTTCCTGACCGAGACCGCCGAGCGCGCCGACGTCGTGCTGCCCGCGGCGACCTTCGTCGAAGCGACCGACGTGTATCGCAGCTACGGCCATCGCTACCTGCAGTACGCGCGCAAGGCTTGCATGGCGCCCGGCGAAGCGCGCAGCAACGTCGGAGCGTTCGCGGCGATCGCGCGCGCCCTCGGCTTGCCGCCAGAGACGTGGGACGTCACCGAAGAGGGTCTTTGCGAGGAGCTCTTCGCCGCGTCGAGCTCGCGCCTCGGCGCCGGCGACGTCGAGCGGCTGCGCCGCGGCGAGCCGGTGAAGCTGACGCCGCCGACGCGCGAACGTCTCGGCGGCTGGGGCACGCCGAGCGGCAAGGTCGAGCTCGTCAGCGCCGCCGCGAAGGCCGCGGGCCAGCCCGAGCTCGCGACGTACGTCGAGGACGTCGGGCGCAACGAACGCGGCGCGTTCTGGCTGATCGCCGCGCCGTCGCGCTACACGCACAACTCGACCTTCAGCCACAGCCCGCGCCACGTCGCGCTCAACGGTCCGCCGCGCGTGTTCATGCACCCCGACGACGCCGCCGGGCGCGGCTTGCATCCCGGCGAGCGCGTTCGCGTGCACAACGAGCGCGCGACGGTCTCGCTGGAGCTCGCGTGCTCCGGCGACATGCCTCGCGGGCTCGTGCGGGTCGACGGCCTGCCGCGCGCCGCCGACGTGCCGGAGGGAGTCGGGATCAACGCGTTGGTGTCCCCGGACGTGTCCGATCTCGGCGACGGAAACGTGCTGTACAGCACGCGGGTCGACGTCGATCGTTGAACGAGCCCGAGCGGCGGCCGCGCCGCGCCCGGCTCCGAGCCGACTCGCTCCGACCCGCGCGAGGCGATGCGAGGGTGTGACCCGGCGCGACCCGGCGCGAGCGGTTGCGGGCCGATGCGGGCCGATGGGAGCCGGTGCGGCCCGGTGCGAGCTGTTGCGAGCCGATGCGAGGCGGCGCGAGCGGGGTGCGAGCCCGTGCGGCCCGCGAACGGGTTGCGATCGCCGAGAGGGCTCTGGAGCGCATCAAGCGCGCGCTCGCGGCCGGTCGAAAGAGGCGACGACCCCGAAGCGAAATCGCCATGCCGCAACGCCCTCTGCGCCTGCTCGCGCTCGACGACAATCCCGCCGATCTCGAGCTCCTCCGCATCCACGTCGGCGAGCTGCGTGTCTCCGCGGTCGAGTTCACGCCGTGCTCGGACATCGACGACGCGTTCCGCGCGCTCGCGCGCACCGCGTACGACGTGCTCTTGCTCGACGAGCGGCTCGGCAACGTGTCGGGACACGAGGTGCTGTGCGATCTGCGCCGCGCGGGACATCGGCTCCCGGTCGTGCTGCTCGGCGCGTGCGACGGCGAAGAGTCGGTGACCAGCGCGATCCGCGCGGGCGCCGCCGAGTACCTGTCGAAGCGCGGGCTGTCGAGCGCGCGTCTCGAGGCCGCGATCTCGTGGGCGATGGAGCGTCGGCCCGGGGCGCTGCCGACGCGCGCCGGCGCCGCGGAGACGCTTTGCACGCAGCTCGAAGGCGCGGTGACGCCGACGTTGGAGGCTGCGCGGAAGTCGCTCGACTGTCTGCTCGCGGAAGGCGCGCTCTCGGATGGGCAACGGCGCGAGCTCGCGGAGGTCAGCCGGCTTTGCGGCGATGCTCTGGCGGAGCTCGAGCGCATGCTCGCGGACGTGCGGCGCGCATGAGCTGCCCGACGCACTCGCCGTGAGGCGCGCACTGCGGTGAGTCCGGCCGGCGCGGTCCGCGCGAGCAGTGCCAGCGGCGCGAGCGCGTGAGGCCAGCGCGAATGCGTGAGGCCAGGCGCGAGCGCGTGCGGCCAGGCGCGAACGCGTGCGGCCAGGCGGAACGCTGACGCGGGCCAGTTCCGCCGCGGCAGCGACAAGCGGCCCGTGCGGCCGCGGACGTTCGAACGTACGCTCGCGCGCATGGATCTCGGACTTCAAGACCACGTCGTGCTCGTCACCGGCGCGTCCGGCGGCATCGGCCGCGCGCTCGCCCTGGAATTCGCCGCGGAAGGCGCGCGGCTCGTGCTCACCGGGCGCTCGCGGTTCGACGAACTCGTCGCGCTCGTCGCGGGCCAACCGTGGAAGGACCGCGCCGTGTGCGTGCTCGCCGACGCGTCGAAGCCCGCCGAGATCGAGGCCGCGTTCGCCGCCGGCGTCGAGCGCTTCGGCCGCGTCGACGTCGCGGTCGCCAACGCGGGGTTCTGGCCGCGCGAGAACCTGCTCTTGCACCAAGCGAGCGAGGAGCGCATCCGCGGCGCGCTCGACGCGAACCTGTTGAGCGCGCTCTTCACCGCGCGGGCCTTCATGGCGACGCTCGCGCGCACCGGGCCGCGCGCCGACGGACATGGCGCGTCGGTGTGCTTCGTCGGCTCGACCGCCGGACGCTTCGGCGAGCGGCATCACTGCGAGTACGCGGTGGCGAAGGCGGGGCTCCATGGGCTCGTGACGACGTTGAAGAACGAGCTCGTGCTGCTCGACCCGTATGCGCGCGTCAACATGGTCGAGCCGGGCTGGACGGTGACGCACAGGGTGCGGCCGGAGCTTGCCCAGCCCGGCATGATCGCGCGCGTGACGCGAACGATGGCGCTGCGCCAGCTCGCGCGCGCCGTCGACATCGCGAAGTCGATCGTGTGGCTGTCTTCGCCGCGCGCGTCGCGCCACACCAGCGGGCAGGTGCTGACGCTCGCCGGCGGAATGGAAGGGCGCGTGGTGTGGGAGGTCGGGGAGGTCGACGAAGCGGCCGTCCGAGCGCGTCTGTAGGCGAACATGGACCCGTGCCGCGCGCGCGGCGTCCGCGCGGTTCCGGCACGGCGAGGAGAGGCAGCTCCGTCAGGCGAGACGGACGAGCGACGACAAGCCCGCCGCCGCCGCGAACGCGACCGGCCCGCCGAGCCAGAGCCACGGCGCGTTCGCGAGGAAGCGCACACCCGCGCGATGCAGCACGATCGCGCCGCCGATCGCGACGGTCGACTCGGTGAGGAACGTGGTGAAGCCCGCGCCCGCGATGCCGAACCGCGGCACCGCCCAGAAATTCGCGCCGACGTTGAGCGCGAGCGCGAAGCCGCTGATCGCGAGCATCGAGCGATTCGCGCCGGCCGCGACGACGCACGTGACGAGCAGCGAGCCCGCGTAGATCGCGACGACCGCGCCGAGCAGCCAACGGAAGCTCGCGCTCGCCGCGCCGGTGCCCTCGTGGAAGAGCTCGAGCAGCTCGAACGTCCACGGCCAGATCAGTCCCGCGACCGCTCCCGCCGACGCGAACACCTTCGGCCCGAGCGCGGCGAGCGCCTCCGCGAGCCGTCCCTCCGCGTGACAGCGCGTCAGCCACGGCAGCGCCGCGAGCGTCACGTACTGCACGATCATGATCAGCAGCGAGAGGAATCGGACCGCGACGTTGTAGTGGCCGAGCTCCGCCTCGCCGACGAACACGCGCACGAACACGTTGTCGACGTAGAAGTAGAGCTGCGAGCAGAGCGCCGCGAGCCCGAGCGGCAGCGCGTCGCGGAAGAAGTTGTCCGCGGGCTCCGGCGGGCCGACGCGCGGCGGCAGCGCGCGGCGCGCGGCGAAGTACAAGAGCACGTTCGCGATCGTGCTGCCGGCGGCGACACCGAGGACGTAGAGCGCGGGTTCGCGCGCGCCGGCGAAGCGCAGCGCGAGCACGAAGGCCAGGCTCAGCGTGCTCGCCGCCGAACGCATCAGCACCGGCACGCGCCACGAGATGCGATTGCGGAAGACGACCGCCGAGAGCTCGAGCGCGTGCGTCACCGGATAGAACGATGCGAGCAGGATCCAGACCGCGCCGGGCTCGCCTTCGAGCAACGCCCAACCGCCGACGAGCGTCACCCCGAGCAAGCCCGCGAGCACGCGGATCCGCCGGCCCGCCGCGAGCACGGAGTGGATCGCGTGCGGATCGTTCGCGGTGCGCTGGACTGCGACCTGACCGGTGCCGAGGTTCGCGAGCGAATCGAGCCACGCGAACACCGCGAGATAGAACGTGAAGCGTCCGAACGCCTCCGGCGCGAGCCAATCGGCGAGCAGCGCGAAAGTCACCAGCGTGCAGCTCGCGCTCCAAATGCGGCCGAGCACCTGGAGGAGCGTGCCGCTCCAGACCCCGCGGGGCGGCGCGGTCGAGGAGTCCGTGGGAGAGTTCGCGGGTTCGTTCACAGGCTCGTCATCGAAACACGTCGACGTGTGCGTGGAAAGCCTCGCATTGCGGGTTGAAGCGCGCTCCGCGGCGGTTTCGACGCACGACGGCGCGGGTCCGTCCCGGTTCGAGCGGGAGTTCGGAGTTTGATTTCAGCCCGAGCTTTTTTCCTGTCGAGACGACAACGGAAGCAGAGCGCTGGATTAGCATCCCCGGCGCTCGCAGGTTTTTTGGATCCAAGCAGGGGACCCAGCATGAAATCATTGGCAGTGGCAGGCTGCCTGGCCGTCGTCGCATTGAGCGGCACGGTTCGGGGGCAATCGACTCTCTACACCTTCCTCGGTGACGCGGCGAACGACGAGTTCGGCTGGTGCATCGACGGCGCGGGGGACGTGAACGCCGACGGTTGGTCGGACATCGTCGTCGGCGCGCGCTACGCGGACAGCAACGGCGCGAACGCAGGCATCGTTCGCGTGTTCAGCGGCAAGACCGGCGCGATCCTCTACAACTGGAAGGGCGCGAAGGCGTACGACCACCTCGGCACGTCGGTCGCCGGCATCGGCGACGTGAACGCGGACGGGTACGCGGACATCCTCGTCGGCGCGGACGGCACCGACGTCAACGGCTCCGGCGCGGGCTCGGCAAGCGTCTACTCCGGCAAGACCGGCACCGTGCTCTCGACCGTCAGCGGCACCGCGGCGAACGACATCTTCGGCACCGCGGTCGCGGGCCTCGGCGACGTCGACGCGGACGGCCGGCCCGACTACGCGATCGGCGCGCCGTGGAACGACAACGCGAACGGCGTCGACGGCGGCAGCGTGCGCGTCGTGTCCGGCAAGAACGGCAATCTGCTCTTCACGTTCATCGGCGACGCGACCAGCGACTACTTCGGCATGACGGTCACCGGGGCCGGTGACGTCAACAAGGACGGCCGCGCGGACATCGCCGTCGGCGCGCCGTACGGCGACGGACCCACCGGTTCGGCGTCGGGCTACGTGCGGGTGTTCTCCGGCGCGAACGGCACCGTGCTCTACACGCTGCGCGGTGATTCGGCCGGCGACAATTTCGGCGGCTCGGTCGCCGGAGCCGGCGACGTGAACAACGACGGCTGGGTCGACCTGATCGTCGGCGCCCAGTACGACGATCCGACCGGCACGTCTTCGGGCAGCGCGAGCGTGATGTCCGGCAAGAACGGAGCGGTGCTCCACAAGTTCGTCGGCGACGCGGCGACCGACCTGTTCGGTAGCTCGGTCAGCGGAGCGGGCGACATCGACCACGACGGCTTCGCCGACGTGTTGGTCGGCGCGACGTGGGACGACAACACCGGGGCGAACGCGGGCTCGATGCGCGTCTTCTCCGGCTTCGACGGTCAGGCGCTCTACACGCTGAACGGCGTCGCGGCAGGCGACCAGTTCGGCTACAAGGTCGCCTCGGTCGGCGACGTCAACAAGGACGGCACGCTCGATTTCGCGGGGACGAGCTACCTCGCAGCGCAACACGGCACCGCGTCCGGCTTCGTGCGCGTCTGGTCGCCGTTGCCGGAGCCGGTGGTCAGCTACTGCACGTCGAAGGTGAACTCGCTCGGCTGCACGCCGACGATCAGTCACACCGGCATGCCGAAGGTCAGCGGCACCGCCGCGTTCACGATCCGCGCGACCAACGAGCTCGCGGGTCACAACGGCGCGCTCTTCTACGGCTTCGTGCCGCAGGCGAAACCGTTCCAAGGCGGCTGGCTCTGCATCGAGCAGCCCTTGATGCGGACCACGCTGCTGTCGAGCGGCGGTTCCGGCAGTGCTTGCAACGGCTCGTACAGCTTCGATTTCAACAACTGGATCCGCAACGGCGGCGATCCGGCGCTGGTCGCCGGCGAGCTCGTGTGCGTCCAGTACTGGTCGCGCGATCCGGGCGCGCTCGGGACCTCGAACACGACCAACGCGCTGCGCTTCGTGATCAACCCGTAGGTCCGGACGAACGCGATTCCGAGGGCTCGGCTGCCGCGCGGCGGTCGGGCCCCGATTCGTGTTCGGCGCGCCGGCGAAGATCCTCGACGCGGATGGAACCAGGCGTCCGATCCATCCGTCCGAGCGTCGCCGGCCGAGAGACGAGGCCCTGGAGACCCGCGTGATGCTCCGTTCGTTCGCTCGAATGGGCTTCTCCGCATTGGCGCTCTGCGCCGCGGGAGCCCTCGTCGCTCCGCGCTCGACGCGCGCTTACTCCGTCACCGGTTGGTCTCTGGGGCTCGACCAGCGCAAGGTCGGCGTCTTCGACAACTTCACTGACGCGACCGCCAACGACAACGTCGCGCAGCATCCGAACTGGCCCGGCTTCACGGGGGTCGAGCTCGCGTGCTGGAAGGCGGTCACCGAATGGCAGAGCGAGCTCTTCGGCGACGGCAGCGGCGACCCGCTCCAGTCCGACGGCGTCGGTTCGGGCGGCGCGAACTTCGCCCCGGCGTGGTGCGGCTCGGTCACCGGCATCGGCGGCGCGAACGGCGACGTGATTTCCGAGCTCCAAGGCAGCGGCGGCGGCGTGCACGCCTTCACCGAGTTCGTTTCGAGCGGCTGGCGCATCCGTCTGTACTCCGAGTGGCTGTGGGACGATGGACCGGGCGCGCCCGTGCCCGGAGCGCTCGACGTGCAGGCGGTGGTCACGCACGAGTACGGCCATGCGCTCGGCCTCGGCCACTCGACCGTCGCGGGCGCGACGATGGCTTCGACTCTGTCGGGCGACGGCACGGGTTCGAGCTCGATCTAATCCGACGACAAGGCCGGCGTGCAAGCGATCTACGGCGCGAAGAGCGCGAGCAAGCCGCACGTCGCGTCGATCGGCTTCTCCGGCGGTCAGCTCGTCGTCTCCGGCACCGCCTTCGTCGCCGGCAGCGAGGTGTGGATGACGGCGAAGTCCGCGGAGCCCGTGCCGACGCTCGACATCGTCGGCGGTCTGGTGCCGCAGCTCGACGGCTCGCTGCTCGTGCCCGCGCTCGGCGACGTCGGCGCGTTGCTCGTGCGCGTGCCGGGCACGGGCGGCGCCGTGCTGTCGAACTCGTTCCCGCTCGACGACGCGCCGGGCTCGGTGCTCGCGTACTGCACGCCGAAGGTGAACTCGCAAGGCTGCACGTCGGCGCCGTTCGTCGTCGGGACGCTGAGCGCGAGCTCGCCGAGCGGCGGCGTGATCGTCTGCCCGAACCTCCTGAACGCGAAGTTCGGCCTGGTGTTCTACGGCACGAGCGGTCCGCTCACCGCGCCGTTCGGCGGCGGCACGTTGTGCGTGCACGCGCCGATCCGGCGCATGCCGCTGCACTCGACCGGCGGGAGTCCGCCGCCGACGGCCGATTGCTCCGGCGTGCTGCAAGAGGACGTCAACAGCTGGATCTTCCTCGGCAACGATCCGAGCCTCGCCGCGGGCACCTACGCCTGGTTCCAAGCGTGGAGCCGCGACCCGGGCTTCGCGCCGCCGGCGAACCTCGGGCTGACCAGCGGCCTGCGAGCGTCGATCGGGCCCTGAGCATCCGAGCGAGGCTCCACGCCGGCTTCGGACGTGGCCCGACGCATTCGGTTGCGCCGAGACTCCTCCACGACGTCACGGACGTCGTGGACGAGCTTCTCCCCGCAGAACTCTCCCCGGCGCGCCCTCGGGCCGACGCGTGAGGTCCGCGACGGACTCCGAGCGCGGCCCGCTAGTTCGCGGAATCCATCGCCGCGATGAACGCGTCGGCTTCGGCGATCGAGGCTTCCATGTCGCGGACGAGCTCCTGCACCTTGCCGTCGATCTCGCCGACCTGATTCGAGAGCGACGCGATCGCCTGCGCGTTGAGGTTGTGCTTGAGGAAGAGAACGCGATCGTTGAACGCGACCAGCACCGGCTGCATCTTCGCCTCGGCCTTCTTCATCGCGGCCATCAGGTCGCCGTAGCGCTTCTTGGTGTCGGCGAGCAACTTCCGGCTCTGCGCCTCGAGGTCGGCGGAGCTGATCTGGTCGATCTCGGCCTTCCATTCGGCGAAGAGGTCGGTCGCGACGCTCTCGATCGACTCGAGCTTGTCCCCGACGTCGTCGACTCGATCGGAAGTGTCGTCGTACTCGGACTTCAGGTGCTCGTACTGCTCCTCGAGCTCGCCGCCGTCGAAGTCGGTCACGCTCTTGAACGCGTCGAGCGCGCTCTGGAACTGCTGCTTGGCATCCTTCTGCGCGTCGCGGCCCTCCTCGACGCGGTCGACCAGGATGTCGCGCTTCTCGACGCCGAACTTCTCCATCACGCCGTAATAGGCGCTCTGGCAACCGGCGGAGACGACGAGGGCGAGCGACGCGATGAACGGGAAGGAGCGCATGGTCGCGCCAGCCTAGCGTTCCGTCCCGCCGGACGCCGGACACGGAATGGCTAGCGTGCTCACGCGCAGCGGGTGGTCCGGACCGATCGCCGCCTTCCCTCCATGAACAAGTCGAGCTCGCTTGCGGCCGTCGGTTGGGCGTTGCTCGGACTCGCGCTCTGGGTCGGTGTCGACCGCGCGGCGAGCGCACCCGCGCTCCACGACGCGCGCGTGATGACGGCGACGCTGGTGGCCGTGGCGTCGTATTTCGCGGTCGCGTTCCGGACCGAATGGAACCTGCTGCGCCGCCATTCGGCGTGTCTCGCGCCGCTGGGCTGGTACTTCGGAACCGTCTTGACGATCGCGGTCGCCGTCGGCGCCCCGTTCGCGGGGTTCGCGTTGCTCGGCGGCGGCACGGCGGCGCTGACCGGGGCGGCGATCGGCGCCGTGCTCGGGCTCGTCCTGCTGATCGTCGTGACCGTGCTCTTCGAGGGCTGGTGCGCGGCGTACGTCGCGGCCATCGCGGAGCAGCGCAAGCCCGATCTCTGGGACACGCTCGTGCTCGCGGCGAGGAAGCTCCCGAGCCTCGGTATCGTCGAGTTCGCCGCGCGCGCGCCCGGGGTGTTCGCGTGGGTCTTGGTCTACTTCGTCGCGTTTCGGAACTCGTTCTCGGCGGCGTCGGTTCCGAATGCGGCGTTGGTCGCGGCGTGCGTCGCGTTGCCGTTGGCTCTCGTGTGGAACGTCGTGACTGCAGCGGCGCTCACGGCGAGCCTCGGCGCGGACCGCGGACCGCGCGGACTCGCGCGCGCCTTTTTCGGTGGCCTGCGGATCGCCCGGAAGTCGTGGTGGCGAGTCGGCGCGCACATGCTGCTCGTCGGTGCGTTTGCGTACGTCTCCCTCGAACGCCCGGCGGAGCCCGGCCAGTCCGCGAAGCAAGTTCAGGTCCTCACGCCGGAAGGTGGAATCGCATCGACCGAGGTGCGGATGGAGACCGACGTGGCCGGTGCGATCACCCGCGAGCAGCGCTTCGTCGTCTCCACCGCCTGGACCGGCGGGTTCCCGTTCACGTCGCGCTGGCTCGCGGGCGACGGCATCGGCAAGTCGACGGGACCGCAGAACTTCCCGTCCGCCGTGGCGTGCCTCGCGGTGTTCTTCAGCTCGCTCGCGTTGCGACTGTTCGTGGCTCGCGCGCTCGCGCAGCCAAGCTAGCGATTCGAGCGCGCGCGGCGTGTCTGCGAGTCGGCGATTGGTTTTCGTCGAGCTCGAAATTCGCAGCGAAGCGTCGAATCGGGAATCCGCGCGAACGCTCGAAGTCCATTCGACGATCGCGCGCTCGCGAGTAGACTCGCGAGCCTCAGCAGCGCGCCTACGCGGACTCGACTCTCGCAAGGAGGAGTCGGCCGTGCGGAGGACCTTCACCATCCTCGAGGCTACTGCGCATGTCATTCGTTCCGTTCGCCGCGCTCGTCGCGGCTTCGTTCTTCGGGCCGCAGGGCTCTACCGCGTTGCCGTATCGCTCGGCTGCGCACACCGGCGAGATGTTCGCCTCCACCGTGTCGTCCGATCTCACTCGGGCGTACGTCGGCGAGGGAGATCAGATCGCCATCGTCGACATCTCCACCGATCCCGGCACCACCGACGCTGCCGTCGCGAATCAGATCGCGCTCGTGCCCGTCGATGCGACGGTGATGGGGCTCGTCCGCCACGACCTGTCGACCGACAAGCAGGTCTTCATCGCGGGCGGCAGCTTCGGGCTGCTGTCGATGAGCGCCACCGAAACCATCGGCTGCACGCCGTGCCAGATGGGTTCGGGCTCGTGCCATCCCGTGGTCACGATCGACGACTCGGCGGATCCGTCCGCGACGCCGCCGGGCGACAACGAACGTTGGTGCTGGGACGTCGGTGTCGGCGAGGTTCAGATGAGCGGCGGCGGGAAGCGCTCGTTCGTGCTCGCGCTGTTCAGTTCGCAGCAGGATCAGCTCGGCACCGAGCTCCGCATCTATCGGCGTAGCACGATGGCTTTGCTCTACCGCGTCAAGATGACCGACGTGTACACGGCGGCCGGTATCACACCGCCGTCGACCGCGTTCGGATTCGGCATCGACACGAAGCAGACCGTGACTGCAGGCGTGCCGAGCTTCGGCAATCTGGTCTACGTCGCGATGGGCACCGGCGGAGTGATCCGCGTCGACCTCACGCCGCTCGCCACGGGCTCTGCGCCGACGGCGAGCGTCGGCCACCTCTTCACTCCGGGCTCGATCGCCGGATTCACGCCGGCGCTCAGCGTCACGCTCGGTGGCAGCGCGGTGAACGGCATCGTGCGAGACGTCTCGGTCGCCGAGGACAGCACCGTGTACGCCGCGGTCGACGGATGGGGCGCGGTCGAGCTCGACCCGACGACGGCGGCGCCGCTGGTCGCGGTCAACCTGTTCGCGACGGTCGCCCACAGCTACGCCGATCACATCGACGCGACGGTGGTGAACAACGAGGTTCAGATCGCCGTCGGAGGGTACGCACACTCGTCTATCGGAGAGGCCGACGCACCGTTCGTCACGTACGGACGGTTCAACTATGCGATCGATGTCGGTGGCGACCTGCCGATCGCGTACACCGCCGGGCAGTCGGCGCTGTACTACTTCCACAAGTCCGCGGGCGGCGGTTCGACGTTGCCGACGACGCCCTCGAACGTATCCGTCGGCTCGAACGGCGGTCACTTCAACTTGCGCCCGTCGCCGAACTCGTCGACCGAGCTGTGGTTCTACGAGCAGTACTGGTGGCACGGCGGCTTGGAGCTCTACACCCCGAGCTCGGGTCCGGCGGTCGCCGCCGGCTTTCAGTGGCACAAGGTCTCGACCGCGACCTACGCGAAGAACACCCGCCGCTACTACGCCGGTCTCGGCGCGTCGTGGCTCGGGATGACGCGGTTGCTGCTCGATCCGAACCTCGTGCTCGCGCAGCTCGAAGGCGGACATGGTTCGAACTCCGGGACGAACTACGTCGACATCACCAACCGTGATTGCCTGACGCACGTCGTCGGCGATCCGAATTTCGCCGTGACCAGCGTCTTCACGCCGAAGGCGCACTGGACGACGGGTTCGGGCTCGAGCACGGAGGAGTGGTGGGTCGCCGCTCGCGAGCAGGCGGGCGCGACCCACAGCGGGTTCACGCTGAGCCGCGTGACCAACCCCGGCGGCGGAGGTCTCGCGTACGAGCGTTGGGGGCTGCGTTCGCCGCGCGCGCCCGATTGCTACCTGACGCGCAACTACCACCAGGCGTCGATGTATCAGGACGCGGTCAGTGGCGAGCATCGCATCCTCGGCACGTTCCAGACGACGTTGGGCGGCGGCAACACGATCGCGTCACCGTGGGCCGGTGTGCTCTACAAGCGCGACACGTTGATGCAGCGCGCGAACCTGGTGACGTGCTACGACGGGGCGCTCTTCCCCGATCCGCCGACCGGCACCGATTGCGCGACGACGGGCACGCAGTGCTACTTCACGGACTATCCGGTCGGCGGCGGCGCCACGGCTCCGAACTACGTCGCTCCGGTGGTCGTGCACCCCGAGCTGCTCGCGTGGACGTCGGGCGGCACGCACCTCGAAACCAACCCGATGACGTTCACCGGCGAGTCCGAGGTGCTGGAGTACACCGTTGGCGGAGTGGTGCATTCGATCGCGGTGATCGCCGCCGGTCGCAATGCCAACGACACCGACAACGTCGCTCCGACCGGCACCGCGGACGACCCGGACTTCAAGAAGGCGAAGCTCGTGCTCGTCGACCTCGACGCGCCGCAGACGTTGACGACGTCCTGCAGCACGTCGTGCACCAGCGGCCCGTCGACCTACTACGCGCCCGGCGCGGGCATGACGGTCTACGCGCCTCAATCGAAAGGCCTCGCCGCCGCGCTCGAGATCGTCACGTACCAGACGAAGCGTTTCGCGATCGTCGGCGATTGGGGCGGACGTCTGCACATCTTCGACATCACGAATCCGTCGGCCCCGACGTATCGCCAGTCGTGGGTGCTGCCGGTTTCGGTGCTCGACGGTCAGATCGACAACGTCGCCGACCTCGAAGTCGACGACGCCGACCTCGCGAGCCACGGCAACCTCGACATCTACATGTCGGTGTTGCGCATCGGCGTCGTGCGGCTGAGCGCCGGGTACAACAAGTACTACGACCCGACGTTGCCGATCGCGAGCTCGAACGGCGTGCCGTTCACGCTCCCGGCGCAGAGCTATACGGCGGCGAACGTGTTCAAGATCGACTCGCCGGGCCTGGCGCACGAGATGGAGCTCGTGATCGACCCGGTCGACGGCGACCGCGGACTGCTTCTGGCCGACAAGCACGGCGGCCTGCGATTGTACGGCGACTTCTGAGCTGAAGTCTCCGCGGTCGCGCGTCGTCGGTTGTCCGACGGCGCGCGGCCTCGTCCGCGCACGGCGTCAAACGGCCGCTAGCGACTTCTGCACGCGGCCCGTCACGAGCTCGGTGAACTGCGAGCACTTCAGCTTGCCGCCGATGTCCGCCGTGCGCTCGCCCGCCGCGACGCAGTCGAGCACCGCTTGCTTGAGCGCCTTCGACGCGTCCCATTCGCCAATGTGGCGCAGCAGCGACGCGAGCGCGAACAGCGCCGCGAACGGATTGCAGACGTCCTTGCCCGCGATGTCGGGCGCGGTGCCGCCCGCCGGGTCGAACATCGCGAGCGTGATCGCGCCGTCGTCGCTGAACGCGTAGTTCGCGCTGTCGCCGAGCCCGACCGAGCCGATCAGTCCGCACGCCATGTCGGAGAGGAAATCGCCGTACTCGTTCGGGCAGACGATCACCTGGTAGCGCTCCGGCTTCATGATCACGCTCGCGAGCAACGAGTCGAAGAGCTCGCGTCGGTAGGGGATGCCGGGATAGTCCTGGGCGACGACACCGACGACCTCTTCGAAGAGCCCGTCCGTCTGCGCTTGGATCGTGTACTTCGAAGTCGAGACGACGCCGCCCTTGCGCAGCATCGCGAGCTTGAACGCGAAGCGCGCCGCGTGCCGCGCCGGCGTGCGCTCGATCACGCGCAAGGAAACCGCGGTGTCGAGCCCGATGCGGCGGCCCGCGTCCTCGTACGTGCCGCCGGTGCCGATGCGGACGACGTCGATGTCGAGCTCGCGCGTGAAGTTGGTCTGGATGCCGGGGATCGAGCCGACCGGCCGGTGGATCACCGAGAACTCGCAACGCTCGCGCAGGATCGCGTTCGGCGATTCGACCTTGGTCGCCGTCGGGTACTTGAGCGCGACTTTGTGCAAGCGCATCAGCGCTTCGGCCTCGTCGTAGATCACCAGCCCGCGCTTGGCGCGGTTCTCGAGGCTGAGGTCGACCGGGACGAAATCCAAGCGGAAGGGGAGCGCCTCGGCGATCCGATGGACGCTCTGCGAGAGCTCGGCGGAGATGCCGTCGCCGTGGAGCTCGACGATCTTGTAGGTCTTCATGGTTCTCGAATCGCGCGCGAGCACCGTCGCCGTGCTCCTGGAAGAATGGGGGCGAAGAGGATATCCAGAGGGGCGATGAGCGTGAAATCCGTGGCTCGAGCGTGGCGTGGGCGCGTCCAACGGGCAGTTCTGCTCGCCGTCGCGCTCGCGCCGACCGTGCGCGCTCAAGAGCCCGGCGAGCTGTGGACCGGCGGGACGCTCAGCGTCAGCCTGATCGACAACGGATGGTTCGGCGAATTGCCGGAGAAGGACACCGACGACGAGCGCGCTCAGCGGTTCCCGTGGTGGACGACTGTGTCCGGCTCGCCGACGAGCGCCGATTGGGCGGAGAGCGGGGACGCTGCTTTCGGCGCATGGGGCTTCGTCGTGACCCGCAAAGGTGACGCGCTCCGCCAGCCGATCGCCTTGTACTCCGGGACGCTGCGCGTGCCGAACGACGCGCACGATCCGACCGAAGGGTTCGAGGTCCGCGGCTCTGTGCAGGGCCCAGGCGTGATCACGTTGATCGACGGCACGGGCGCGCGCGCGAGCATTCGGCTGGAGGCCGCGTCTGGCGACATCCGCGACTTCCGCATTCCGCTGCACGAGTTCGACGCAGCTCCTCCGCTGCCGCTCGTGCCGCGCTTCGTGCTCGAGCTCTCGAACGACGGCAGCGACACGTCCGCGAAATGGGGGCCGGTCGTCGTCCTGGTCGACCTGCCGTGTCCGCCGAGCGGTTGGTTGAAGCAGCAGCTGCACGCCGAACTCGACTGGATCTTCCGGCTGTGGCTCGAGCGCGGGCTCGATCGCGAAGGTCCGCGCGAGACGTCGTTCACGTGCAACATGCTCGATGTCGTCACCGGCGTGAAGTTGCTCACCGTCGAAGCGGTCAGCCAGCCGCAGCCGCTCTACGAGCTGATGCTCGACGCGTGGGTGATCGAGCACGACGCGGCGTGGGGCGCGGCGCTCGAACGCTACGTCGAAGAATTCCTGACGCTCGGGATCCAACCCGACACCGGCATTCCGCGTCAGTACGACTGCGTGCGCGACGAGCCGCTCGATCGCAACGCACTCGAGATCG
>JACRIN010000095.1 GCA_016220085.1 Planctomycetota bacterium | reverse complement strand
GGTGCGCGCGAGCCAGTGCGCGACGAACTCGGCGGCGAGCACTTCGAGCACGCGTTGGTACGCCGCCGCGACGTCGACCATCGGGAAGCGCGCCGCGAGGTGACGCGAGAGGTGCACGTTGAGGTTCTGGAAGAGCTCGAGCGAGCCGTCGCCGCGCTTGGCGCGCGAAAGCAACACTTCACGGAGCACCTCCGGATCGCCCCACGCCGCGAGACCGACGATCTTGCCGGCGTGGCGGTCGGGCTGGAAGCCGAGCGACGACGTCACCATTTCGTAGAGGCTGCCGAGCGAGTGCGGGAACGCGAGCGACGCGAGCCGCGTCACCTTGCCGCCCTCGCCGAGCCCGACCGAGCCCGCGAGGCCCGAGCCGTACCCGTCGAGCGTGACGACGAGCGCGCGCTCGTAGCCGCTCGCGAGGTACGCGTTCGACGCGTGCGAGAGGTGGTGCTCCGCGCGCACGAGCCGCGCGCCGAGCCCGAGCTTCGCGAGCCCAGCTTCGAGCTCGCGCTGCCAGTGTTTGTGCTCGAGCACCGCGCGCCGCGCCCAGCGCTGCGAGTAGAAACGCGTCGCGAGCGCCGACGCGAACGGCTGCGCGCCGGCGAGCGTGTAGAAGGTCTCCTTCAGCCATCCCTTGCGCTTGCGCTGGTTGGGCTCGAGCAGGCCATGGATCGGCTCGCGCCGATCGGTGACGCGGCGCTCCGCGGCGGCGAGCAACGGCTCGAGCGCGGGCGGTCGGAAGCCGGCGGCGAACGTGCGCTCGGCGGCGAACGCGCGCTCGATGCGCTCCGCCTCTTGGTGCCACTCCAGAAACGGATACGCGATCGCGTCGAGCTCGCGCGGCTCGGTGCGCGTGGCGGCGAGCGCGGCGAGGATCGCTTGCTCGGGAAAGCCGGAGTGCTGCTTCTTGCGCGAGAAACGCTCCTCGGCCGCGGCGAAGAGCACGCGTCCGTCCTGCACCAATGACGCGGTCGCGTCCTTGTCGAGCGGCGAGATTCCGAGGACTTTCACGTCGGCCGGGGCACGTGGCGAGCCGCGAACTCGTCGCGCAGAGCGAGCGGCGAGAGCGAGCGACCGCCGAACTCGCCGAGGAAGAAGTCGAAGTAACGCCGACAACGCTCGAGGAAGCGGCGCAGGTCGTCGTCGGATCGGACGTAGCTCGAGCCGCCGGGCATCAGCGACGGGCTGTGGAACGTGAACGTGAAGACGCGTTGGCCACGCGCGGAGAGCGCGAGCGTCAGGCGCTTCAGATCCTCGAACTCGAAACCCTCGGGCGACAAGCGCAGGCGCTCGACGGCGCGCGCGCGCGCGAACAGCGCCGGCAGACGCATCCGCGCCCACGTCGGCTGCGAGATGCGCGAGTACCAGTGCGGCGCGCGCTCGCCGAGGAAGCCGATGAACGCGCCGGTGACGGGCACGACGAGCAGGCTCTTCGCTTCGGGATGAAAGAAGGGCTCGATCCGCGCGTGCGTGAAGTCGGGGCCGCCTTCGGGGCGGAAGTCGAACGCCGGGCACGAGCTCGCGTCGACCTGATAGCCGAGCTCGACCAGCAACTTCGCCGTGCGCGGCCCGAAGCCGTAGCGACCGGCTTGGTAGATCCGAGGCCGGAGCCCGACGTTCTCCTCGAGCACGCGGGTGATCGCCTCGAGCTTGGCGCGCTCGAGCTCCTCGGGCAGATTGCCGGGGAACGAGTTCGCGCGCGTCAGCTCCTCCTCGAACGGCGGAGTCACCCACGGGTGCAAGTGCGCGCCAAGCTCGGCGCGGCCGCCCGCGAGCACCTCGCGCAGCGGCTCGAGCGAAGCCGCCTGCGAAGCGATCGGGTAGTCGCAGAGCCACGTCGCGCGGACGCCGAACTCGTCGAAGAGGCGCTGGCCGACCGGCAGCTCGCTCGCCGCGCGGACGGAGGTCGAGCCGCGATCGAACGGCCCGGTCCAATCGAACTCTTCCTCGGTCGCGACGAGCACGACCAGGGTGGGCTGCATCCCTCTGCGAGACGCGGATTGAGCTTGGGGCGCGACGCCTTCCCGAGCCGCACCGTTCGACGAGTCCATCGAGGGCCGCAGTCTAGGTGCCTTCCCACGGGGCCACAACGTCGGCGCGCCCGCGCTTCGCCGTGATGGAAGTCCGTTCCGGGCCGCGGCGGTCGCTCGCCCGTGCCGATGCGCGGCTCGCGCGCGGCCGACGCTCGGCGCGCCGGTGGCCATACGCATCGAGTCTTGGGCTCGGGCTCATCTCGCGTGCGGCTCGGGCTCATCTCGCCTTCGGCCGAACTCATCTGGCCTTGGGCTCGGGCTCGGGCGGCGACGCGAGCTCGCGCCTGCCAAGCGAGGTCACGCCCTCCGCGCGCGGGAGCGAAGGTAGAATGGCGCGCTCCCCCTGAGGCTCGTCCCACATGCGCTCCGCACCGTTGCTCGTCGCCGCCGCGCTTTCGTCCTCGGCGTTCGCCCAAGGCTCGTTCTTCGTAGCCCGAACCGACGAGTTCCGGGTCAACGCTTCGACGAGCTTCAACCAGTTCTGGGTGCGCGCGGACGTCGACGCCGCGGGCACGACGTGGGCGCTGTCGTTCGTCAACGGCCAAGATCCGATCCTGCGGCTCTACGGCCTCGACGGCCAAGCGCTGACCGGCAATGTGAGCTGCACGCCGACGCTCAACCTCGGCACGCAGGACGAGGCCGAGGTCTGCGTCGATCGCGCGACCGGCAACACGTTGGTCGCGTGGTCCGAGCGCCACGGCTACGACGGCGAGCAGATGGGCATCTTCGGGAGGCTCTTCGATCCGAGCGGCGCACCGCTCGGCCTCGAGTTCCAGATCAATCAGGTCTGGCAAGCCTCGCAGTGGCGCCCGCTGATGGTGTCGCCCCCGAGCGGCGGCTTCCTCGTCGCGTGGTCGGGCGATTGGGACGCGGACAACTACTTCCGCCTGCTCGACTCGAACGGCGGCTTCCTGACCGGCGACATCCCGATCAACGTCTTCACCAACGGCGGCCAAGCCGATTGCGCGCCCGCGATCGCCCCCGACGGCACGATCTTCTTCGCGTTCGTCGACTACGGCCAGCACGGCGGCGGACCGGGCCTGAACCTCTGGGGTCGCACGTTCGACTCGCTCGGCAACGCGCTCCAACCGGGCGAGTTCCAGCTCACCACGCCCGCGTTCACCACCGGCGACCAACGCGAGCCTCGCGTCGCCGCCGACGCCACCGGACGCTTCGTCGCGATCTGGGAGGACTCGATCAACGAAGGGCAGAGCTGGGGACTCGCCGCGCGCCGCTTCGACGTCACCGGCGCGCCCCTCGGCGGCGAGTTCTGGGTGCCGAGCACGCTGGCGGGCGCGCAAAAGAACCCGCGCATCGCCGCGGACGCCGCGGGCCGGTTCACCGCGGTCTGGGAGGACTGGTCGAGCGGCACGGCGGAGATCCGCGCGCGCCGGTTCGATGCGAACGCGGCGCCGTACGGCCCCGATTTCGTCGTCAACCAAGTCACCGCGGGCGATCAGCTCCGGCCGAGCCTCGCGCTCGCGCCCAATGGCGAGGACGTGCTGTTCACGTGGGAGGGTCCGGGCGTCGGCACCGATGCGTGGGCGCGCTTCTACTCGACCTATCAGTTCCCCGAGCTCTACTGCACCGCGAAGACGAACAGCCTCGGTTGCGTTCCAGAGCTCGCCTTCAGCGGCAGCCCGAGCCTCTCCGGCCCCGACGACTTCACGCTCGCCGCGACGCAGGTGCTGAACAACAAGTTCGGCATCTTCTTCTGGGGCCCCGGCGCGACGGCGATCCCGTTCGGCGGCGGCACGCTGTGCGTCAAGGCGCCGATCGTCCGCACCAACGTGCAGAGCTCCGGCGGCAACCCGCCGCCCGACGACTGCTCCGGGGATTACAGCTTGTTGTTCTCGCACGCCTACGTAGCCGCGCAGGGGCTCTCGCCCGGGTTCGTCGTCCACGGCCAGTTCTGGTCGCGCGATCCGGGCTTCGCGCCGCCGCAGAACCTCGGGCTGACCGCCGCGGTGCGCTTCGAGCTGCGCCCCTGATCGACGCGCGCCCGGCCAGCGCGCGCGTGGTCAGTACGCGACTGACCCGCGCTCTCTCGGTCAACGCGCTCTCGGTCAGCGCGCTCTCGGTCCACGCGGTCCTGGCGAACTCGCTCTTGGCGAGCGCGCACTTGAATCGCGGCGTGGAAGGCGGAACATGGCGCGCGCCGCGCGTCGCGGATTGGCGTCGCGCGGTTTGCTCATGTCTCCACGACCGACCGACGTCAAGTCGCTCTTCCCCCAACTCGCCTTTCGACCCTTCGCCGCGCTGCGCGACACGTTCGCCGCGGGCTACGGCAAGGGCGATCTGCGCGCGGACCTCCTCGCGGGCGCGGTCGTCGGCGTCGTCGCGCTGCCGCTGTCGATGGCGCTCGCGATCGCGTCGGGGGTTCCGCCGCAGCACGGGCTCTACACCGCGATCGTCGCCGGCGGGTTGATCGCGCTGCTCGGCGGCTCGCGCGTGCAGGTCTCCGGACCGACCGCGGCGTTCGTCGTCATCCTCGCGCCGATCGCGGCGGATTTCGGCATCGGCGGCCTGTTGATCGCAACGCTGATGGCCGGCGTGATGCTGGTGATCATGGGCGTCACGCGCTTTGGGCGCTTGATCCAGTTCATCCCGTACCCCGTGACGATCGGCTTCACCGCGGGCATCGGCGTGGTGATCGCGACGCTGCAGCTCAAGGACCTGCTCGGGCTGACGATCCCCGAGATGCCCGACGACTACGTCGCGCGCGTGGCGACGATCGCGCGCGCGCTGCCGACCGTGCACTTCGCCGACTTCGCGGTCGGTTTGGTCACCTTCGTGATCCTGTTGTTCTGGTCGCGCATCGACAAGCGGCTCCCCGCGCCGTTGGTCGCGCTGACGGTCGCCGGCGTCGGTTGCGCGCTACTCGAGCGGTTCGTGCCGGGCTTCGAGGTCGCGACGATCCGCGAGCGCTTCTCGTACACGGTCGGCGACACCGCCCATCCGGGCATCCCGCAGCTTCCACCGCTCTTCGTGCTACCGTGGACGCTCGCGGACGGCGCCGGCCAGGCGGTCGGACTCGACTGGCACGTGATCTCGACGCTGCTCCCGAAGGCGTTCGCGATCGCGATGCTCGGCGCGATCGAATCGTTGCTCAGCGCGGTCGTCGCCGACGGCATGACCGGCACGCAGCACGACCCGGACGCCGAGCTGATCGCCCAGGGCGCCGGCAACATCGCGGCGCCGTTCTTCGGAGGCATCGCGGCGACCGGCGCGATCGCGCGGACGGCGACCAACGTGCGGGCGGGCGCTCGCTCGCCGATCGCGGCGGTGGTGCACGCGCTGGTCGTGCTCGCCGCCGTGCTGGTGTTCGCGCCGTGGCTCGGATACCTGCCGATGGCGGCGCTCGCGGCGTTGCTGATGCTCGTCGCCTGGAACATGAGCGAAGTGAAGCACGTCGTTCACTCGATCCGCGTGTCGCCGAAGAGCGACGTGCTGGTGTTGCTCGCGTGCTTCGCGCTCACCGTGCTGTTCGACATGGTGATCGCGGTCAGCTGGGGCGTCGCGCTCGCGTCGTTGCTCTTCATGCGCCGCATGATCGAGATCACCGAGGTCAAGCTGGTCAGCGACGCCCACCCGTCGCTCCGCGCGAAGCTGCCGCCCAAGGTCGCGTACTACGAGATCGCCGGGCCGCTGTTCTTCGGCGCGGCGCACAAGGCGATGAGCGCGCTGCACACGGTGCACGATCAAGCGACCGTCGTGCTGCTCGACATGCGCGCCGTGCCGGTGATGGACGCGACCGGCAAGGTCAACCTGAAGTCGGCGATCAGCCGGCTGCACAAGGACGGGTTGCGCGTCGTGCTCGCCGGCGTGCGTCCGCAGCCCGCCCAGTTCATGCACGCTGCCGGCTGGGTCGACGATCGGGATCGGTTGAGCCTCTGCACCGTGCTGGAGGACGGCGTGCAGCGCGCGCGCGATCTCGCCGAGCGTCCGCCGCCCGTCGCGACCGCCGCGTTGCCATGACCGCGAACGCTCGGCATTCGGACGGCGGGCGGCGCGAGCGCCAGCTCGAGCGCTTCGAGCGCGAGTTCGGCGCCCCGCGCGAGTTGCGCCGCGTGCGCGCGCCCGGCCGCGTCAACCTGATCGGCGAGCACACCGACTACAACGACCTGCCGGTGCTGCCGATGGCGTTGCAGCGCGACACCGCGATCCTGTTCGCGCCGCGCGACGACGCGCGCGTGCGACTCTCCAACCTCGACGCGCGCTTCGGAGCCCGCGAGTTCGAGCTCTCCGCTTCGATCGCGCCGTTCGCCGCGGGCGATTGGGGCAACTACGTCAAGGCCGCGGCAGAGATCCTGGCGCGCGAGCACGGGCTCGTGCGCGGCTTCGACGCCGTGGTCGCGGGCGACGTGCCCGCGGCGTCGGGGCTGTCGTCCTCGGCGGCGCTGGTGGTCGCCGCGGCGCTCGCGTTCCGGGTCGCGAACGGGCTCGAGCTCGACGCGCGCGCCTTCGCCGACCTCTGTGCGCGCGGCGAGCGCTACGTCGGCACACTGGGCGGCGGGATGGACCAAGCGATCTGCATCCACGGCCGTCGCGGGCACGCGGTGCGCATCGATTTCGCTCCGTTGCGGCTCGCGCCGGTCGCGATGCCCGCGGAGTGGCGCTTCGTGATCGCGAACTCGCTGGTCGTCGCGGACAAGTCGGGCTCGGCGCGCGAGGCATACAACTCGCGGCGCGCGACCTGCGAACGCGCGCTCGCCGCGGTGCGCACCGCGCTCGGCGAGCCCTTCGCGCGCTATCCGGACCTGCTCGCAAGCCACGGCGAGAACGAGCTCCTCGCGGTCGGCGCGCGCGTGCTCGGGCCGGAAGAGCTCGCGCGCTTCCGCCACGTCGTCGGCGAAGGCCTGCGCGTCGAGCGCGCGGTTGACGCGATGCGCGCGGGCGACGAGCGGCGCTTCGGCGAGCTGATGGACGCTTCGCACGCGAGCTTGGCGGGCGACTACGCGGTCTCGTGCGCCGAACTCGATCGCTTGACCGAGCTGCAGCGCGCCGCCGGCGCCGCGGGCGCGCGCCTGACCGGGGCGGGCTTCGGCGGCTGCACGGTCGCGCTCTGCCGCGCCGAGCGCGCGCCCGCGCTGCTCGCAGAGCTCGACGCGCGTTTCTACGGCCCGCGCGGTGTCGCGAGCGAGGCGTTCGTCGCGTGCGCGTCGGACGGCGCGCACGTCGAAGAGTGACCGAACCCTTGCTTCCAAGCGGCGCGGCGGCGAGCTTCTTGGAGATGCCCGCGCTCCTCCGAACTTCGTGCGCGCTGCTCGCGCTCGCCGCGTGCGGCCCGAGCACGCCGGAGCGCGTCGACAGCGTGATCCTGATCACGCTCGACACGACCCGCGCCGATGCGCTCGGCTGCTACGGCGGCCAGGAGCGCGCGACGCCGAACCTGACGGCGTTGGCGAGCGAGTCGCGGCTCTTCGAGCGCGCGCGCAGCGTCGCGCCGCTGACCGCGCCCGCCCACGCGTCGATGCTGACCGGCCTGATCCCGCCGCGCCACGGCGTGCGCGACAACGGGATCGCGCGGCTGCCGAGCGACGCACGGACGCTCGCCGAGCGCGCGCGCGACGCCGGGCTCGACACCGCGGCGTTCGTGTCGGCGCTGGTGCTCGATCGCCGCTTCGGTCTCGACCAGGGCTTCGACGTCTACGACCAACCCGAGCCACCGAAGGCCCAGCTCTCGAGCCACTACGTCGAGCGCGACGCGCGCGCGACGCTCGCCGCGGCGACACGCTGGCTCGCTGAACGCGACGACGAGCGTCGCTTCTTCGTCTGGATCCACCTCTTCGACGCGCACGTCCCCTATCGGCCGCCGGACGAGTGCCTCGCGCTCGCGGGCGGCGATCCGTACCGCGGCGAGCTCGCGTACGTCGACCGCGAGCTCGGTGCGTTCCTCGCGGGCGCGCGCGAGCGCGGCGAGCTCGATCGCAGTTTGCTGATCGTCGTCGGCGATCACGGCGAGAGCCTCGGCGAGCACGGCGAAGCGACGCACTCGGCGTTCTGCTACGACGCGACGCTCGCGGTTCCGCTGCTCGTCCGCGATCCCCACGGTTTCGGCGCCGGCGAGCGCTCGCGCGCGATCGTCAGCGTCGTCGACGTCTTCCCGACCGCGCTCGCGGCGCTCGGGCTCGCCGCGCCGGAAGGTTTTGGCGCGCTCGGCGCAAGCGGCGCGCCTCGCGCGAGCGACACGACCGGCTCCGAAGCCACCCACGACGGCCTCGACCTCCGCGGCAGCGTGCCCGCCGATCGCGGCGTGTATTGCGAGTCGTACTCGGGCTACCTCAACTACGGTTGGAGTCCGCTCGCGGGCGTCGCCGACGCGGACGCCAAGTTCCTCGCGAGCTCCGAGCCCGAGCTCTACGACCTCGTCCGCGATCCGCACGAGCGCACGAACCACGCGGCGGAGCGCGCGCAGCAGGTCGACGCCGCGAAGCAGCGTCTGGCCGAGTTCCTCGCGAGGCCCGCGCTCGCGCCTGAGCCGTTCGGGGCGAGCGCCGAGTTGATCGCCGAGTTGCGCGAGCTCGGTTACGCGGCGTCGGGCGATGCCGCGCCCACGCTGCCGTCGCCGCTCGCGCCGAGCGATCGGCCGAGCCCGCGCTCGCGCGCCGCCGAGCTCGAGCCGCTGCTGCTCGCGAACGACGCGCTCGACGGCCGACGTTGGGAGGACGCGCGGCACAGGCTCGAACCGATCGTCGCGGCGAACCCGAAACATGCGCTCGCGCACGATCTCGCGGCGCTCGCGGCGCTGCAGCTCTCCGATTTCACGCGCGCGAAGGAGCTCTTGACCGCGCGCCTCGCGCTCGGCGCCGAGCGCGCGGACACCCGGATCAACCTCGCGATCGCGTGCGAGAACCTCGGCGAGCTCCCGCGCGCCGAACGCGAATGGCGGCGCGCGCTCGAGCTCGATCCGCTGAACAGCCAGGCCGTGGACGGTCTCGCCGCGCTCTGCGAGCGAACCGGACGGAACGCGGAGGCCGCCGAGCTGCGCGCGAGCCTACAATCGCGTCGCTGAGTCGCCCGCCCCGTCGCCCGCGCTCGTTCCGCCCGCGTCTCGCGCGAAATCCCCGATGCAATCGACCTCCCTACCGTTCGTCTGCGTCGCGCTCTGCGCGAGCGTCTCCGCGCAAACCGCGACGCCGCACGCCGGCGCGAGCGTCGCGCGTCCGACCGAGATCCCGCTGCGCTGGGCGGTGATCGGCGACTACGGCAGGGACAACCAGCAAGAGGCGGACATCGCCGCGCTCGTGAAGAGCTGGGCACCGGAGTTCGTCGTCACCACCGGCGACAACAACTACCCGGCGGGCTCGGCCGCGACGATCGACGCGAACATCAGCGAGCACTACCGCGAGTTCATCTTCCCGTACGTCGGCTCGTACGGACCCGGCGCGAGCGAGAACCGCTTCTGGCCGTGCATGGGCAATCACGACTGGGACGGTTCGAGCGGTCAGCCCTACTTCGACTACTTCACGCTGCCCGGCAACGAACGCTACTACGACGTGCGGCTCGGGCCGGTCCACTTCTTCGCGGTCGACAGCGATGCGCGCGAGCCCGACAGCACGACGTGGAGCTCGACGCAGGCCGCGTGGCTGCAGAACGGGCTCGCTGCTTCGAACGCGCCGTGGAAGGTCGTCTACTCCCACCACCCGGCGTACTCGTCGGCGCAGCACGGCTCGACTCCCGCGCTGCAGTGGCCGTTCCTCGCGTGGGGCGCGAACTTCGTGCTCAACGGCCACGATCACGACTACGAGCGCAGCGAAGTCGGCGGGCTGCCGTACTTCGTGCTCGGCGCGTGCGGTGCACCGCTGTACTCGTTCTCGACGCCGGTCGCGGGCTCGAAGCTGCGCTTCAACGCCGATTTCGGCGCGCTGCTCGTCGAGACGAACGCGCGGAGCACGCGCTTCGAGTTCGACTCGCGCGGCGGCGCGCTCGTCGAAACGTTCGTCCTGCCGCGCCTCAACGTGCCGTTGCCGCGCCAGACGCTGCTCTCCGCGGGCTCGACGTGGAAGTTCTCGGACACCGGCGTGTTCCCCGGCGCGACGTGGATGCTGCCGGGCTTCGACGACTCCGCGTGGGCGAGCGGTCCGGCGCAGCTCGGCTACGGCGACGAGGCGACCGTGGTCTCGTACGGCGCGAATCCGAACGCGAAGCACCTCACGACTTGGTTCCGCACGACGTTCCAAGCGACCAACCCGGCGAGCTTCGGCGCGCTCGATCTCGCGCTCCAACGCGACGACGCCGCGGTCGTCTACTTGAACGGCGCCGAGGTCGCGCGCGCGAATCTGCCGAGCGGCACGATCTCACCGAGCACTCCGGCGACCGCCGCGATCCCCACCGGCGACGAGAACAAGTTCTTCGCCGGCGCGATCGATCCCTCGGCGCTCGTCGAGGGCTCGAACGTGATCGCGATCGAACTGCACCAAGCCTCGGTCGCGAGCGACGACCTCTCGTTCGACCTCCGGTTGGCCGCGCAGTGAACGCGGATCCGGGCGGTGTGCGCCTCGCGGGCGTCAGCAAGTCCTTCCGCGAAGGCGAATCGCTGCGCCGCGTCCTGCAATCGGTCGACGTCGAGTTCCCGCTGGGGAGCTCGACCGCGATCGTCGGGCGCTCGGGCTCCGGCAAGTCGACGTTGCTCGCGCTGATCGCCGGGCTCGATCGACCCGACGAAGGCGAGGTCTGGGTCGGCGGCGACCGCGTTTCACACCTCGCCGAGAGGGAGCGCGCGCGGCTGCGGCGCGAGCACATCGGTTGCGTCTACCAGTCCTTCAATCTCGTGCCGACGCTCTCGGTGCTCGAGAACTTGCTGCTCGCGCTCGAGTTGCGCGGCAGGCTCGATGGCGAATCCGAGGCGCGCGCGCGCGGCTGGCTCGCGCGCGTCGGGCTCGCCGACCGCGCCGACGCGTTCCCCGATCGCCTCTCGGGCGGCGAGCAACAGCGCATCGCGGTCGCGCGCGCGCTCGTGCACGAACCCGAGGTGCTGCTCGCCGACGAGCCGACCGGCAACCTCGACGAGCAGAGCGCGGCCCGCGTCGTCGAGCTCTGTTTCGAGCTCGGCATCGCCGCGCGCCGCACGCTGATCCTGGTCACGCACAGCCGCGAGATAGCCGCGCGCGCCCAGCGTGTGCTGACGTTGGTCGACGGCCGCTTGGTGGAGCGTTGATCCGGTACCTCGAGCTCGCCAGCCTGCGCTGGCTCCTCCGGCATCGTTGGCAGCTCGCGGCCGCGGTGCTCGGCATCGCGCTCGGGCTCGCGTGCGTCGTCGGGATCGAGCTCGCGGCGAAGAGCGCGCTCGCGTCGTTCGAGCGGCAGACCCGCGCGCTCGCGGGCCGCGCGACGCACACGCTGACCTCGGGGCCCGACGGGCTCGACGAGCGCGAGTACGCGCGGCTCGTGCGCGGGTTCCCCGAGCTCGACTTCGCGCCGCTCTTGGAGCGCGAGGTGCGCGCGCGCGGCGCGGAGCTCGTTCCGCTCGTGCTCACCGGCGTCGACGCGCTCGCCGAGGCGCGCGTGCGCGGCGACGGACTGCCGACGATCGCGTTCGGCGATCTCTCGCGCGCGGCCGACGCGATCTGGCTCGCGCGCGCGACGGCGGAGAAGCTCGGGATCGCCGTTGGAGAGCCGCTGGTGCTCGAAATCGACGGGCGCGACGCGACCGCGCGGCTCGCCGGCGTGCTCGACGCGCCCCACGCGGCGGCCGAGAGCGCGCTGCGCGGGCGCGCGTTCGCCGATCTCGCCACCGTGCAGGAACTGTGCGGCGCGCGCGGCCGGCTCTCGCGCATCGACGTCATCGCGCCGAGTCCGGACGCGCTCGCGCGGCTCGAAGAGTCGCTCCCGACGGGCTCCGCGCTCGAAGCGGTCTCCGCGCGCGCGGGCGAGCTCGAGCGGATGAGCCGCGCGATGCGCTTCAACCTGCGCGCTCTCGCCTTGCTCGCGCTGTTCGTCGGTGCGTTCCTGGTCTACGACACGTCGACGTTCTCCGTCGTGCAGCGCCGCGAGCTCTTCGGTCGCATGCGCGCGCTCGGCGCCGATCGCGCGACGCTGTTCGCGACGGTCGCGCACGAGGCGCTGTGGATCGGGCTCGCCGGCTCGACGCTTGGGCTCCTGCTCGGCGTCGCGGTCGCGCACATGCTCGTCGCCCCGCTCGCGCAGACGCTGACCGACCTCTACGCGCCGGTCTCGCAAGTCGAGCTCGACGTCTCGCCCGCGTTCCTCGCCGGCGCGGCGGCGCTCGGCGTGCTCGCGACGTTGCTCGGCGCGCTGCTGCCGGCTTGGGAAGCGGCCGGGTCGCCGCCGAGGCAAGTGCTCGCGCGCTCGTTCTTCGAAGCTCGCGCGCGCGGCGTCGTCGCGCCGCTCGCCGTGCTCGCCGGGCTGTTCGCGCTGCTCGCGTCGGGCTTGCTCGCGGGCACCGACACGCTCCTGCCCGCGCTGCTCGCGGTGTTCGCGGTCTTCGCGGCCGCGGGGTGCGGCGCTCCGGCGGCGACCGTGCTCGCCGCGCGACTCGCCGCGCGCGCGGCGGTTGCCTTCGGCGGCACGCTCGAGCGCATCGCCGCGCGCTCGGTCGAAGCCGCGCTCTCGCGCACCGCGGTCGCGGTCGCGGCGCTCGCGGGCGCGCTCGGCGCTTCGCTCGCGATGGGCACGATGGTGTCGAGCCTGCGCGGCACGCTCTCCGCGTGGCTCGAGAGCGCGGTGTCCGCCGACGTCTTCGTCTGGGCCCCGCACCGCAGCGCGAGTCGCTCCGACGGCACGCTCGACCCCGAACTCGTCGCGAAGCTGCGCGCGCTGGACGGCGTCGAGCAAGTCGCGACCACGCGCGGCGTCGCGCTCGGCGGCGCGGTCGACGGGTTGTTCGTCGTCGCGAGCGAGCAGCCGCCGCGCAGCCGCGCGGGCTTCCGTTTCGTCGACGGCGAGCCCGAGCGCGCGTGGGCCGACTTCGACGCGGGCGCGGTGCTGGTGTCGGAGGCGTTCGCGCGCGCGCGCTCGCTCGCGGTCGGCGACGTGCTCGCGATCCCTGGCGCGCGCGCAAGCGCGTCCGCGCGCGTCGCCGGAGTCTTCCAGGACTACGCGACCGACCGCGGCTACGTGTTGGTCGCGCGCGCGACGTACCAGCGCTGGTTCGACGACTCCGCGACCAGCGGCGTCGGGCTCTTCCTCGCGTCCGGCGGCGACTCCGAGGCCGTCGTGGCGCGCATCCGCTCCGAGGTCGCTCCCGCGCGCTCGATCGGCGTCCAATCGAACGCATCGCTGCGCGCCGCGACGTACGCGGTCTTCGATCGCACGTTCGCCGTCGCGCGCGCGCTCGAGATCTTCGCGGCGCTGATCGCGGCGCTCGCGTGCGTGTCGAGCCTCGCCGCGCTCGAGTTCGAGCGCGAGAGAGAGCTCGCGTAGCTGCGCGCCGAGGGACTCGATCCGCGCGGCGTCGTGCGCCTGATCCTCGGCCGCAGCGCGTTGGTCGGCGTCACCGCGGCGGCGCTCGCCGTTCCGCTCGGACTCGGGCTCGCCGCGCTGCTGGTCTTCGAGATGCAGCCGCGCGCATTCGGTTGGACGCTCGCGTGGAGCCTCGATCGCGGCGCGTTGGTGCGCGTCGTCGTCCTCTCGGTCGCCGCCGCGGTCGCCGCGGGCATCGCTCCGGCGTGGAGCGCGCTGCGCGCGAGCCCGGCGCGGGCGCTGACGGAGGAATGAGCATGACGCCGCTGCGACTCCGCCTGCTGCTGCGCGCGCCGCTGGTGCTCGCGTTGCTCTTCTTCGTCGCCGTCTTCGCGTGGCAGCTCGCTCGCAGGCCGACCGGCGAGCGCCCCGCGCGGCTCTCGCCGATCGCGGCGCTCGGCGCGGAGGCCGATCCGGCGTTCGAGCGCGCGCTCGCGCCTCGCGACTTCGAGTTCCCGCGCGATCACGGCCCGCATCCGACGTTCCAGACCGAGTGGTGGTACTTCACCGGCCACCTCGCGAATGACGTCGGCCGGCGGTTCGGGTTCGAGCTGACGTTCTTCCGACGCGCGCTCGCACACGACGCACCCGGGGGCAAGTCCGCCTGGGCCGCGCGCGACGTGTACATGGCGCATTTCGCGCTGACCGACGAGGCGCGCGGCCGCTTCGTCGCCGCGGAGCGCTTCGAACGCGGAGCTCTCGACCTCGCGGACTCGCGCGCGGAGCCGTGGAGCGTTTGGGTCGGTCCATGGAGCGCGGAAAGCCGCGGCGCGGCGTTCCTGCCGCTCGTGCTGCGCGCGGCGACGGAGCGCGCTGGGCTCGAGCTCGAGCTCGCGCCCAGCGAACGCATCGTGCCCCACGGCGATCGCGGACTCTCGCGCAAGGGCTCCGAGGCGGGCAACGCGTCGTACTACTACTCGGTGCCGCGGATCGCCGCGCGCGGCACGTTCGCGCTCGACGGCGAGACGCACGCGGTCCGCGGCGAGGCGTGGCTCGATCGCGAGTGGAGCACCAGCGCGCTGGAACCGGGCGTCGTCGGTTGGGATTGGTTCGCGCTGACGCTCGACGACGGGCGCGCTCTGATGCTCTACCGCCTGCGGCGCGCCGACGGTTCCGGCGCCCCGGCCTCTGCCGGCACGTGGATCGAGCGCGACGGCACGCGACGCGAGCTCGCGCTCGCCGACTTCGAACTCGAGACGCTCGCGACCTGGCGCAGCCCGCACACCGGCGCCGAGTACCCGTCGCGGTGGCGCGTGCGCGTGCCGTCGACCGGCGTCGACCTCGAGCTCGCGCCGTGGGTCGCCGATCAGGAGCTCGCGCTCGCTTTCCCCTACTGGGAGGGCGCGTGCGATGTGCTCGCGAGCGGCGAGCGCGTCGGTCGCGTCGGGCGCGCGTACGTCGAGCTGGTCGGCTACGCGCCGGTCGCGTCCGACTCGGCCTCGCGCGCGGCTCGCTGACCGGCCTCGACGTCGACGCGCAACAGCAGCCACCCGCCGACGACGAAGAACCCGACCACCGACAGGATCGCGTGGCGCGACGAGCCGGTCACCGTCTGCGCGACGGCGAACAGCCCCGGCCCGAGGATCCCCGCGAACTTCTCGAGCACCGAGAAGAAGCCGAAGAACTCGCCCGACTTGTGCTTCGGGATCAGGCTCGCGAACAACGATCGCGAGAGCGCCTGCGAGCCGCCCTGCACGACGCCGACCAGGAGCGCGAGCACGTAGAACTCCGCGGCGCTGTCCATGCGCCACGCGAGCAGGCTGATCACGAAGTACACGCCGATCGACAACAGGATCGCGCGCTTCGCGCCGATGCGACCCGCGAGCGCGCCGAACGCGAACGAGCACGGGATCCCGACGAGCTGCACCAACAGGATCGCGCCGATCAAGTGGCCCTGCGCGATGCCGACCTCCTCGCCGTAGATCGCCGCCATGCGGATGATCGTGCCGATGCCGTCGTTGTAGGCGAGGAACGCGATCAAAAGGAGCAGCGCCTGCTTGTAGCGCTTGAGCTCGCGGAACGTCTCGCCGAGGCGCTGGAACGCGACGCGCAACGCCGATTGGTCGGGCCGTTCGTCGAGCTCCAGCGTGCGCGGCGGCTCGGGCACGCGCCGGAAGAGCGGGATCGAGAACCCGACCCACCAGACGGCGACCGCGACGAACGCGAGGCGCGCGGGCAGCGACTGCTCGGCGTCGGTCAGTCCCTCGCCGTGGGGCAGGCCGAACCACTCCGGCTTCTGGATCCACGCGAGGTTGAGCGCGAGCAGGATGCCGCCGCCGAGGTAGCCGAGCGCATAGCCCGCGGTCGACACGCGATCGAGGTCCTCGCCCTTGGCGACGTGCGGCAACAGCGAGTCGTAGAAGACGAAGCTCGACGTCGCGCCGACGTTTGCGAGCGCGAACAGGATCGCGGCGAAGAGCCAGTCGCCGCGCTCGATCCAGAACATCGCGACGCACGCGCTCGCTCCGATCGCGAGGAACACCGCGAGGAACTTCTTCTTCGCCGCGCTGAAGTCCGCGACCGCGCCGAGCGTCGGCGACAAGAGCGCCGCGACGAGCATGCAGAGCGTGCTCGTCAGCGTGAAACGCCGCGTCGCTTCCGCGGGCTCGAGCCCCGCCGCCGCGACGCGCGCGAAGAAGATCGGGAACACCGCGGTGACGATCGTCGTCACCATCGCGGAGTTCGCCCAGTCGTAGAGCGCCCACGCGACGTGCTCGCGGCGCGACAACCCGAGGCGCGCGAGCCAGCGCGCGGTCGTCGCCGGAGCGGCGCTCGCGGGTTCCACGCGCGGCTACTTCCCGGTCTTCGCGGCGTCCGCGGCCGCGGCACGCTTCGCCGCGCGCGCGGCGCGTTCCTGCTCGCCCGGTGAGTCGGTCCAGTCGAGAACGGACTCGACCGTCGCTTCGCCGCGCTTCAACGTGACCGCCTTCTTCGGCGCGCCGAGCTGCAGCGTCTTCGTGATCTGCTCGCGCGAGCTCATCGCGATGCCGTCGATCGCGATGATCACGTCGCCGTCCTTCCAACCGGCGGTCGCCGCGGCGCCGGAATCGAACACAGAGGAGACCTTCGTCCCGTCGAGCTGCACGCCCATGCGCCGCGGCGCGAGGCCCTTCATGTTCTCGCGGGAGAGCAGGCCGTCGAGGTTCGCTAGCCCGAGCGCGCCGACCGCGACGACGATCGCGGAGTGGCGTTGGTAGTCCTGGCGCGCGGTCTCGAACGTGTCGTGCTGCGTGTGGTGGATGAAGTCGTAGTCGGTCTCGCCCGTTTGCTCCCAGAAGAAGCCCGGGACGCCCTTCGCGAGAAACGACGCGTGGTCGGAGTCGCCGCTGTTCGGGATACCGTCGACGATCTCGAGCGCGAACGGGAACGCGGGGTCGAGCTGCATCACCGGCGCGAACGCATCGCGCAGGTCGGCCTCCATCTCGGGCGTGCAGCGCAGCCCGGAGAGATAGTTGGTGCCGCCGTCGTGCACGAGCGCGGCGCTGATGCGCTCGAGCTCGTTCGCGTGGTCGCGCACCCAGCCCTGCGAGCCGAAGAGCCCCTGCTCCTCGCCGCCCCAGAGCTGGAAGCGGATCGTGCGCTTGGGCTTGACGCCCGCTTTCGCGAGCAAGCGCGCCGCCTCCAGCGTCGTCGCGACGCCGGTGCCGTTGTCCTGCGCGCCTTCGGCGCCGTCCCACGTGTCGATGTGACCGCCGACGACCACGTACTCGTCGGGCTTCTCGCTGCCGACCAGGTCCGCGATCACGTTGTATTGCGTCACCGGTCCCTGGCGGAAGCGGTTGTCGACGTCGAACTCGAGATCGACCGCGTTGCCCGCGCGAGCGAGCTCGACGATGCGATCGAACTGATCGCCGCGCAGCGTGATCGCCACCTGCTTCGGCAGGTCGTTCCAATCGATCTCGTGGTTCCCGTCGGTGATGATCAGCTCGCCCTTGCGCGCGAACGCGCGGCGCACGGTGCCCGCGACGCCCGCGGCGGCGTACGCCTCGTCGATCTTCTTGCGCAGGTCGCGCGACGGCCGTTCGTCGCGCGAGTACGTCGGCGAGACGACCCAGGCGCCGGCGAGTCGGCCTTCGAGCGCGGCGAGCTCCTCCTCGTTGCGCGGGCCGATCACCGCGGGCGCGCGCACCGCGCCGTGCGTGCCGGCGCTCCACGCGGGGGTGCCGAACACGAGCTCGACGTTCTCGGGCGCCGTCGTCGCGTCCGCGCCCGCCGAAGGCGCGGCGATCATCCTCCCGCGGGCCGGACCGCGATCGAAACCGACCGGGAACTCGCCCCACGATTCGAGGTGCGCTTGGAGCCCGTACGACTCGAACTCGGCGCGCGTCCACTCCAACGCGCGCTGCAACGCGAGCGAAGAAGTCAGACGCGGACCGATCTCCTTCGAGAGGTAGCGCAGGTGCTCCTCGACCTTCGAATCGCGCTTGGCGAGCTCGATCACGCGCTCGGCGGGCGAGAGCGCGAGCTCCGGCGCCTCGCGCGACTCGACGGCGGACGCGCGCGGGCCTTCCGCGGCGCGACAGCCGAGCGACGCGGCGCCGACCAACAGGAGGGAAAGGACGGGGAAGAACGCGGGTTGGGTGCGGGGGCTCTTCATGGGCGCTTTCGGGGCGCGCGGCGCGGCGGCCGGCGCGGCGCCACGTTAGCAGACGGCTCCGCGCGAGGCTGCTCGAACCCGGTACGCGCTGCGGCCGCTTGCGCGCGCGGCGCGGCGGCGAAGAATGGCGGCATGCGTGCTCGTCCTTCGCTCGGCTCGCCGACGCTCGTGCTCGTCCCGACCGAGCTCGAGCGCGCGCGCCTCGCCGACCTCGGCGGCTTCGGCGTCGGCGCGGCCCTGGTCGACCTCGCCGGCTTCGGCGTCGCCGCGGCGGGCGCGCGGACGTCCGAGCGACTCGCGGTGCTGCGTCCCGCGCGCGTGCTGCTGGTCGGCATCGCGGGCACGTACGATCCCGAGCGCGCGCCGGTCGGCACCGCGATCGAGTTCGGCCGCGTCGCGGTCGACGGTATCGGCGTCGGCTCGGGCCGCGACTACGTCCCGCCGCCGGTGCTCGGGTTCCCGCAGTGGCCGGGCGTCGCGGGCGCGAGCAAGCCGATCTTCGACGTGCTCGAGCTCGCGTCCGGCGCGCGCACGCTGCTCTTGACCACCGCGGCCGCGTCGGCGAACCCCGCCGAAGCGCGACTGCGGCGCGAGCGCTTCCCCGACGCGATCGGCGAGGACATGGAGGGTTTTGCCGTCGCGCTCGCGTGCGCGCTCGCCGGCGTGCCGCTGTCGATCGTGCGCGGCTTCTCGAACGAGGTCGGCGATCGCGATTCGGCGCACTGGCGGATTCCGGCGGCGCTCGCCGCGGCGCGCGCGAAGGCGCTCGAGGTGCTCGACGTGCCCGAAGTGCCCGACGTTCTCGGGCGCGCGGCGGAGCCGGCGTGATGGAGCGCCTGAAGCTCGGGCTCTCGACCTGCCCCAACGACACATTTGCGTTCCACGGGCTGCTTCGCGGTCGCGTCGATCCGCACGGTTTCGACTTCGAGTTCGTGCTCGCCGACGTCGAGGAACTCAACGCGCGCGTCGCGCGGCGCGAGCTCGCGGCGTCGAAAGCGAGCTTCGCCACCGCGCTCGCGCTCGCGGACGACTTTTGCGCGCTGCCGGTCGGCGCCGCGCTCGGCTACGGCGTCGGACCGGTGCTGCTCGCGCGCCCCGGCGCGCCGCGCGGCGCGGACGGCGAGCTCGCGGGCCGCGTGCTGGCGCCCGGCGCCGGAACGACCGCGAACCTGCTGCTGCAACGCTTCCACCGCGGCGAGGGCCGCGTCGAGCAGCGCGTCTTCTCCGAGATCGTGCCGGCGCTGCAGCGCGGCGAAGCGGACTTCGGCGCGTGCATCCACGAAGCGCGCTTCACGTGGCGCGAGCACGGGGTCGAGCTCCTCGACGACCTTGGCGCGCGCTGGGAACGGGAAACGCGCTCGCCGTTGCCGCTCGGCGGCATCGTCGCGCGCAAGGACCTCGGCGCGGCGAGGCTCGCTCGGCTCGCGTCGGCCCTGCGCGACTCGCTCGAGCACGGCTTCGCGCACCGCGAGGAGGCGCTCGCGACGATGCGCACGCATGCGCAAGAGCTCGACGACGCCGTGCTGTGGCGCCATGTCGAGCTGTATGTCAACGCGGACACGCTCGCGCTCTCCGCGACCGGCATCGCGGCGATCGCGCGGCTCGCGGAGGCCGCGCGCGAGGCCGGCGTGCTCGCCGCGGACGCACCCGAGCTCGAAATCGCGCACACGCGAGCGATCGCACGGCTCTTCCGCGTCGTCGGCGAGGCGGACCTCGCGGAGCTCCGCACCGGCCGCTTCGACGCGTTCAACGCGCGGGCGCTCGCGCCGGACGGTTTCGTGCACCTGTCGTTCGAGGATCAGCTCGCCGGCACGCTCGAACGCCACTACGCCGGGGCGCAGCGGCTCGCGCTGCTCGAGGTCGACCGCATGCGCACGCGTGCGAAGCTCGTCCTCGAGCGTTCGCGCGGCGGCGCGCTCTTCCCCCACCTCTACCGCGGCCTGGAGCGCGGCGATCTGCTCGGCGCGTGGCCGCTCGCGCGCGGGGAGCGGGGGTTCACGCTGCCCGCGGTCGCGAGCGCCGCCCGCTTCGATCCGACGCCCGCCCAGCCGATCGACGCGGCCTGAGCCCGGCGCCTCGACGCGGGCGGATCGAAACGGCCTGCACCTGGCGCCACCGCGTGAGTCGATCCGACCGGTCTGGTTCGGCGCCACGGCGCGATCGGATCGACGCGGGGCTGCGCGGGCCTACGGCGGCGCTGCGCGGGACGACGGCGGCGCTGCGCACGGCGCCGCGGCGTGATCAGGACGCGCTGGAAAGGACAAAGGCGCCCGACGGCAGAGCCGTCTGACGCCTTCGCGATCGTCTCAGAGGAGGAGCGACTACTTCTTCGTTCCGCCTGCGTCACGGACCTCGAGCATCTCCTTGCGGATCTCCTGCGCGAGGTTCTTGACGTCCTGCATCGCCTGACGGACGCGGGTGCAGGCAGCCTTGTTGCCCGCCTCCGCCTTCTCGACGTCGACGCGGGTGGCCTCCATGGTCTGGACGAGCTTCTCGAAGTTCTGGCTCATCGTATGCGTTCCTGAGTCGTTGGCTTGGGATGGTTGGCGGCGAGCGCCCTGGGTGGGTCGTCGGGGAGCCTCCTTTGCCCCGATGCACACCGCGCGGAAGCGTTTCCAGGGGCCCCCGCGCGGGTCCAAGCCTAGCGAACCGGCCTGGCGCGAGGCACGCGCGCGGCGAGCGGGAGCCTACAGCACTCGCTAACGCGCTGCTCTATCAGCACTTACGGCGTAACGACGACCTCGGAACTCGCGACGATCGGGCCCCTACAGCCCCGCCAGACGCCTCACCGCGAGCCATTCCGCGGGGGTGACAGGCTGCACCGAGAGGCGGTTGCCGCGCTTCAGGAGCGCCATCGCGGCGAGCTCCGGCGCGGCACGCAGCCGGTCGAGCGCGACGAACCGCGGCGCTCGCTCGGTCGCGCGCACGTCC
Source organism: Planctomycetota bacterium (assembly GCA_016220085.1). Classification (GTDB taxonomy): domain Bacteria; phylum Planctomycetota; class UBA1135; order UBA1135; genus JACRIN01. Next base: position 7,589 of record JACRIN010000095.1, on the reverse strand, counting down.
ACGAGGACCCACCGCGGTTCGGCGCGGTCGGACGCGGGGTCGTGGTACTCGCTCGCGGGATCGAACTGCGTCGGATCGGCGTAGGGCGCGCTCGCGACCTCCGCGAAGCCGGCGACGCCCGCGGGCTCGGTGCTCGAGTGGTAGAAGATCACGCCATCGCCGACGCGCATCCCGTCGCGCATGAAGTTGCGCGCCTGGTAGTTGCGCACGCCCTCCCACGCGGCGCGGCGGCCCTTCGCCTTCCAGAGCGCGTCGAAGGAGAAGACGCTGGGCTCGGACTTCACGAGCCAGTAGTTGCGCGCTTCGCGCCCCATCGGTCAGGCCTCCGACCCCTCAGGACTCGACGCCGGGGAGGTCGCCCGCACGCTGCCGTCGCATCGACACCGGCGGCGCGAGGACTTCGGACAGCACGATCGCGCGCCGCCAGTCCGCCCGGCTCTGCGCGAGCGCACGGGCTCGCAGGCGCCTCGGCTCCGCGGAGACCTCGGACGCGACGGACGCCGTCCCGAGGCCTTGGAATTTCCCCTGGGCGACCAGCTTCGCGATGCCGGTCCCCTCGAACGTCGGAGTGTCGGTCAGCGCGGGCGACTCGGTCGACGCGATCGAGTCGGTCAATGCCGGCGATTCCGTCAGCACCTCGCTCTCGAACGAGCCGCGCGTCGCGGTCAGCGCCTTCGAGTCGGTCAGCACTTCGCGGCCTTCGGGCGAGATGCCTTCCGACGAAAGCGCGGTGCGCGGCGCGCGCGCGACCTCCTCGCCCAAGCTCGGAGCGTAGGCCGGCGCGTAGGGGCGCTCGGTTCCGGAGTCCTCGAGCGTCCGACGCGGACGCGGTTCGACGCGGCCCGGCGCACTCGGCGGAGTCGGCGGAGTCGGTCGACGCGACTCGGCGACTTCGGGCGGCTCGAGCACTTCGCCGCGCAGCAGCGCTTCCCACGCGGCGCGGCCGGCGTCTTCGGTCGAGGTTTCGGCGCTCGCCGCGTCGTCGGTCGACGAACGACCCGCCGTCGCGTCGTCGGTCGGCGTCCGGCCGAGACGCTCCGCCGCTTCGCGCTGCTTCTTCTTGGCGTCGATGATCGACTTGACCACCGGCGCGAGGAAGAACAGCACGAAGACCAGCGTCTTGATCGTCCCGTCGATGTCGGCGAGCACGGCAGAACTCCTCTCAGCCGCCGTCGCCCGCGGCCGGCTTCTCGCCCTCGCCGCCGATCGCCGAGCGCATCTTGGTGTCCGCGTCGACGTTGCGCAGCCGGTAGAGGTCCATCACGCCGAGGTTGCCGGCGCGCAGCGCGTCGGCGATCGCCTTCGGGATCTCCGCTTCGGCGAGCACGACCGCGGCCCGGTTCTCCATCACGTGGGCCTTGTACTCCTGTTCCGCGGACACGGCCATCGCGCGGCGCTTCTCAGCGTTCGCCTGCGCGACGCGCTTGTCGGCCTCGGCCTGGTCGGCCTGCAGCCGCGCGCCGATGTTGATGCCGATGTCGACGTCAGCGATGTCGATCGAGACGATTTCGAACGCCGTGCCGGCGTCGAGGCCGCGCGCGAGCACGGTCTTCGAGATGTGGTCGGGGTTCTCCAGCACTTCCTTGTGGCTCGCCTTCGAGCCGATCGTCGAGACGATGCCTTCGCCGACGCGCGCGATGATCGTTTCCTCGCCCGCGCCGCCGACCAAGCGCGCGATGTTGGTGCGCACCGTGACGCGCGCCTTGGCGAGCACCTGGATGCCGTCCTTCGCGACCGCGGCGATCTCGGACTTGCCGCTCGCCGGATTCGGGCAGTCGATGACCTTGGGCGTGACGCTGGTGCGGACGGCCTCGAGCAGATCGCGGCCCGCGAGGTCGATCGAGCTCGCGACGCGGAAGTCGAGCGGGATGCCCGCGCGGTCGGCCGCGATCAGGGCGCGCACGACGCGGTCGACGTTGCCGCCGGCGAGCACGTGGGCCTCGAGGTCGCGCTTGTCGACGCTGGTGATGCGCGCTTGGACCAAGTTGACCCGCGCGTTGACGATCGTCGCGGGGTTCACGCGGCGCAGGCTCATCGCGAACATGTCGAAGAGACCGACGCCGGCGCCGGTGAACAACGACCGCACGTAGAGGTTCGCGAACCGGAGGAACACCGTCAGGAAGATCAGCAGGATGATGCCGAGCACCACCAGGCCGATGATCTGCAGCATGGTGAAGTCGTCGCCGAACCCTTCGGTGCGAGCGCCTTGGGCGAACGGAGTCAGTGCGAGAAGGAACATCGATTTCTCCTGAGTCAGGACGGAGCTTGGACTTCCTCGGCGCGAGCAACCACCACGCGGTTGCCTTCGACTTCGAGCACGCGCACGCGCTCGCCGGGTTGGATCATCTCGCCGCGCGTGACGACGTCGACGCGGCGGTTTTCGAGGCGCGCGACGCCCGCGGGGCGCAGCATCGATTCGGCGACGCCTTCCTTGCCGACCAGGCCGCCGTCGCGCGAGTCGTAGGACTTCGGCGCGCCAAACGAGAGGCCGGGGTTGATCAACGCCTTGCCCATCGGCGTCTTCGGGAAGACCTTGAAGCCGACCAGGATCGTGCCGGGGACGAGCACGGCGACCGCGGAGAGGAACCACATGCCGGTGGTCGTCGACAGCACGAAAGCGACCGCGACCGAGCCGATGATCGACGCCGTCGCGAGCACCGCGAGCACGCCGAAGCTCGGGAACAGGATTTCCGCCACAATGAAGCCGAGCCCGAGCCCGAGCAACACCACCGCGAAGCCGAGCGAGATCATGCGCGTTCCGTCTCCGTCACCGGCTCGACGACCAGGCGGCCGGTGCTGACCTCGACGACGCGCACGCGAGTGCCGCGAGCGACCGCCTCGCCGCCCGAGCGAGCCTCGTGCTCGTGCCCGGCGTCCGCATCGAGTTCGACCTTGCCGACCGGCCGCAGATCGGTCAGCGCACGCCCGAGCGCACCGACCCTCGCGGCGCCGGCGGCGACGCCGAACGAGCCGGCGGAGTGGCCGCCGCCCGCGGGCGCGAGCACCATGCGCCCGACGACCGGCGTCTTGGCGATGTAGCGCGAGAGGAAGAGGCCTGCCACGAAGGTGACAACGAGCCACAGCGCCAGAGTGAACGCCTCGGACACCAGCCGTTGCCGATTGATCGCGTAAGTCCAGTCGAAGTTCGGCCCGACGGCCATCGCGACGACGCCGCCGACGATCAAGAGCGCGCCCGAGAGCCCGAACCAGATGGTTCCGGGCATCAGGAAGATCTCGACGGCGATCAGGACGAGCCCGGCGACGACCGCCGCGATCTCCCACACGTCGGCGATGCCGACCAGGTATTGGCCGAACAGGAAGAGCGCGAAGCAGATGATCGAGACGATGCCCGGCAGCCCGAAACCCGGCGCCTTGAACTCGGTCCACGCAGCGAGCACCGCGAGCGTCAGCAGCAGGTACTTGAACTGGTCGAGCAGCGCGGCGAGGTCCTCGGAGCGCGAGCGCAAGAGCGACACCGGCGTCGCATCGACGAGGCCGAGCTTCTCCACGACCTGCTCCAGGCTCTCGGCGAACCCATCGGCGAGCCCGAGGCGATTCGCCTGGTCGGCGGAGAGCGACAGGAGCTTGCCGCGCTGCACGACGGTCGACAGGAGCTCGGGCGCCTCGCCTCGCTCGCGAGCGTCGTCCCACTCGGCGCCGGTGATCAGCTTGCGCTCGCCGTCGATCATCACCTCGCGCACCTCGACGTCGCGGTCGACCATCGCTTCGGCGAGCGCGGCGGGCCGCTTCTTCTTCTCGGCGAACGCGCGGAACGACGAGCGCGTCGCGGCGGTGATCTTCTCGCGCACGCCGTCGTCCTCGATCGAGACGATGCCCTCGGGCCCGGCTTGGACCGGCATCGCGGCGCCGATCACGCCGTGCGGATTCATGTAGATTCGCTCGCACGCGATCGCGAGCAACGCGCCGGCCGAGAGCGCCTTGTCGTTGACCCACGCGGTCGTCTGCACGCCCTTCTGGCCGGCGGCGTCGATCTGGTTCGCGAGCTCCCACATCAAGTCGATCGGACCGCCGGGAGTGTCGAGCTCGATCAACAGCGGCACGCCGCGCTCGCGCGCCTCGCGGATGCCGCGCGCGAGCAGGCTCTGCGCGCCGACGTCGAGCGCGCCTTCGACTCGCACGTGGACGTACTCGGAGCCGCCGGAGCTCGCCGACGCGTCCGCGCGCGCGCCGAACGCGCACGCGAGCCAGCCGACGAACAAGAAGAGAGCGCGCCAGGGAGTCACGACGCTCACCTTAGACGTTTCGCGAGGCCGCATTCAACCGGCGGCCGATCCCTCACACCAAATCCGTGTCGGAGAGCTGGTACCACCAGTTCGTAGCCAGCCAGGCCGCGTCGAAACGGCGTTCGAAGCTGACCGCGGCCATGCGGTAGTCGGTCGGGTGCACGAGGAACCCGCGCTCCTGGAACCACGCGAACCAAGGCGACCACGGCGGCACGATTCCGGCGAGCGCGGGCGCGCCGCTCGCCGCCGCGGACGCGACGAGCGCGGCGAGCAACGCTTCGCCGACGTCGGGCTCGGCGAACGGCACGCACCAGTCGACCAGCACGGCGAGGTCGTCGAGCACGAAGCTCGCGCGGCGCCACGCGACGAAGCCGCGCAGGATCCCGTGCTCGTCGCGCGCGCCGAGCACCTCGCAGCGCCGACCGAGCGACGCCGGGGAATCGAAAAGCCGCCAGTTCAGGTGCGCGGCGTCGCGGATCGCGCTCGCGGGCCATTCGCCGGCGCAGCGGTCCCACAACCACTTCGCCTGCTCGTCGAAGCGCTCGATGCGCGCGACGTTGCGCGGCAGGACGGCGGCGTGGCCGAGCGCGAGCTCGTCGCCAGTGGCGAGCTTGCCGCCCGACGCGAGCTCGCCGGTGGGCGCGAGCTCGCGAGCGAGCGCGAGCTCGGTCCGCACGACTTCATAGCCGAGGAAGCGGTTGCCGATGCGCCACGCCTGCTCGACCGGCAGGCCGTAGTAGACCGGATCGCCGTCGCGGCCGGTGCGCGCCGCGTGCGCCTCGAAGCACGCGCGCGCGATCGCGACGAAGAGCCCGGGGCGCTTCAAGCCAGCGCGGTGCTCGGGCAGCACGAAGGAGTCGACGCCTTGCGCGAACACGCGCTCGCGCCCGTCGAGCCACACGCGCGTTGGGATCGCGGCGAACTGTCCGACGACCTCCGAACCGTGCAGCGCGACGAAGCTGCGCCGGCCGGCGGGGTTTCGCGCGAACGCCCACTCCCACTGCTCGCGCGTTCTCGCCGCGCGCGGCCCGAACGTGCGCGCGACCGAGGCGAGCAGCGACTCGACGTCGCCGTCTTGGAGCTCGCGAATCGTGTAGTCGCCCATCAGACGAGGTCCGTGTCGCCGAGGGTCCACCAGAATCGCCGCCGCACGTCCGCGAGCGCGAGCGCGCGCACGTAGCTGCGCCCGACCTGCACGTAGCGCGACGGCCGCACGCGGAAGCCGAGGCGCTGGAATGCGAGCCATTCCGGCGCGGTGTCGGCGAAGAACGCGACGAGTTCGCTCGGCCCGCGCTCACCGTTCGCGGCACTCCCCGCGTTCGTCGTGCTCCCCGCGTTCGCGGTACTCCCCGCGTTCGCAGCGCTCGCCGTGCTCCCCGCGAGCCACGCGAGCAGTGCGCGCGCCGCTTCGGGCTCGTCGTCGGGCACCAGCCAATCGGCGAGGACTTCGCCGCGCGCGTCCGCGAGCTCCGCCGCGCGCGCGATCGCCAGACCGACGAGCTCGCCGCCGCGCACGACCGCGCCGAACCGATAGCGATGGACCGGATGCCGCTCGTAGCGCCACACGAGGTGCGCGCGGTCGCGCAGCACCAGCATCCCGCGGCGCGCCGCGATGCGCTGCGTGAGCCGCTCGACGCCGTCGGGCACGCTCGCGAGCTCGCGCACGGCGCTCGGGTCGCCCGCGAGCCGCTCGCGCGGCGCCGCGAGGAACGTCAGCGTCCGCAAGACCTCGTACCCGAGCTTCTCCTTGCCGATGCGCCACGCCGCGGGCACCGGCAGGCCCCACATCACCTCGTCGGGGCCCGCCGGCGCGCCGAACGTCGCCGCGTAGCGCTCGCCGGCACGGACGAACGCGGTCGCGCGCGCGAGGCCGCTCGCGAAGTCCGGATCGACGAACGAGTCGACCGACTGACTGAACTGCGTGCGTCGACCGTCGACGACCACGCGCTGACCGAGCCCCGCGTATTGCGCGACGACGCGGCCGTCGCTCGCGACCGCGAGCGAGATGCGCGAGCCCGACGGGTTCTCGACGAACGCCCAACGCCAGGCGCGCTCGGTGCGCGGCAAAAAGCCCGGGTCGACGCGCGCGAAGACGCGGTTGTACGCGGCGAGGATCGCGTGCTCGTCGCCGGCGCGATAGCCGCGCACTTCGAACGCCGATCGCGCGCGATCCGAGCTCATCCGCGAAAGCTCACTCGCCCGCTCGTGCGATTGGCGGGAGCGCATGGGAATCGAACCCACCGGCCCCGCTGTTCACGGAGCCCAACCGGCTTTGAAGGCCGGGCAGCACACCAGCACCGATCCGCTCCCGCACGTGGCTCGCGATTAGAACCGCGGCGAGAGCGGCGTGCCAGGATCGACGCCGGCGGAATCGCGCGCGCGAGGTCCCGTGTTCGCGCGCGAGCTCCCGATCGCGAGGCGCACCTTCAACGCGCGAGCACCCGCCCCGGCACGCCGCCCTCGAGTTCGCTCGGCAAGCCGCCCGCCCAACGCCGCAGGACCTCGCGCCCGTCGCGGCGTCCGACGACGCCCGCACTGAACGCGACGCCGTCCGAGCGGCTCGCGAAATCGCCCGGCAGCCGGAGCTTCAGCCCCTTGCCGCCGCGAAAGTGCGCGCCGTCGAGATGCGCGACGACTTGCGCGTCGGCGAGCCCGCCCGGATTTTCGAGCGCGACCAGCAGGAACGGTCCCTTGCGCCGCACGTTGAGCGACGCCGGCGGATCGTCGGGCCTTTCGGGCAAGAGGAAGATCCGCTCGGCGCTCTCGCCGAGGTAGAGCCGGCGCAACCGCTCGATCGGCGCGTCGATCAACAGCGCTTCGCCGGGCCGACCCGGTCCGCGCGACCAATCGAAGCGCGCGAGCACCAGCGGATCGCCGCCCGGCCCGTACGCGCCGCCGGCGAGCGCGAAGTCGAACTCGCGCGACTCGCCGGGCTCGAGCGCGAACGGCTCCGGCAGACCGCGGCTCTCGAACGCGCCGCGCCGCACCGCGAACCCGACGTGCAAGGCGACGCGGAACCCGAACGGGTTCTCGACGCGCACGCGGGTCGTCCAATCGCCGCGCCACGCGGCATCGGGCCCGGTCTGCGCCATCGGCTCGACGACCACGGGCTGGACGTCGAGCGGATGTCGAACCGCGTGCGGCGCGAGGTGCACCAACGCGCGGATCGCGAGCGCGCGCTCGGGCTCGGTCGTCGAGAATCCGAACAGCGGCGCCTTGCAGGCCGCGAAGAGCTCGTCGGGCCGCTCGACGTCGACCGCCCAGCGCTCGCAGGGCCACGCGCGACCGAATTCCTCGCGCGCAAAGCCGCGCGGGCCCGCCGCGCACGCCGCGAGCGCCACGTCG
>JACRIN010000096.1 GCA_016220085.1 Planctomycetota bacterium | reverse complement strand
CGCGACGAAGTGAACGCCATGAGCAAGAAGACCGGACTCGACGCGCTCGACTTCAAGGGCAAGCGCGCGCTGATGCGGGTCGACTTCAACGTCCCGCAGGACGACCACGGCGCGATCACCGACGACACGCGCATCCGCGCGGCGTTGCCGACGATCCAAGAGGTGCTCGCGAAAGGCGGCAAGCCGATCCTGATGACGCACCTCGGGCGACCGAAAGGCGTCGACGAGAAGCTGCGGCTCGACCCGGTGGCGAAGCGGCTCTCCGAGTTGCTCGGTCAACCGGTGACCAAGCTCGCGGACAGCACCGGCGCGGAGACCGAGCGGGCCGCGGCCGCCGCGAAGGGCGTCGTGATGCTCGAGAACGTGCGCTTCAACAAGGGCGAGACCAAAGGCGACGCGGAGCTCGCGAAGAGCTACGCGAAATTCGGCGACGTCTTCGTCAACGACGCGTTCGGCACCAGCCACCGAGACGAGTGCTCGGTGTCGGTCGTCGCGCGTCTCCTGCCCTCGGTCGCGGGTCGCCTGCTCGAGAAGGAGATCCATGCCTTCGGGCGCGTGCTCGAAAACCCCGAGCGCCCGTTCCTCGCGATCCTCGGCGGCGCGAAGGTCTCCGACAAGCTGCTCGTGATCGACAACCTGATCGCCAAGGTCGACGCGTTGATCATCGGCGGCGGCATGGCCTACACCTTCCTGAAGGCGCAAGGCCACGCGATCGGCAAGTCGCTGTGCGAGGACGAGCGACTCGACGTCTGCAAGGCCGCGCTCGCGAAGGCGAAGGAGCGCGGCGTCGAGATCCTCTTGCCGATCGACCACGTCGTCGCGGACGAGTTCAAGAACGAAGCGCGTTCGAAGAACAGCCCGCTCGACATCCCGGGCGGCTGGATGGCGCTCGACATCGGTCCGAAGACGCGCAAGCTCTTCACGGACAAGATCAAGACGGCGAAGACGGTGATGTGGAACGGCCCGATGGGCGTCTTCGAGATGGAGACGTTCCGTCAGGGCACCGCGGCGGTCGGCAAGGCAGTCGCGGAGAGCTCCGGCTACACCGTCGTCGGCGGCGGGGATTCGGTCGCGGCGATCGAGCTGCTCGGGCTCGGCGACAAGATCAAACACATCTCGACCGGCGGTGGCGCGTCGCTCGAGCTGCTCGAGGGCAAGCCGCTGCCCGGCATCACGTCGCTGTCGATCCGTTGAGCGTCCGCTAGCGAGCGCGAACAAGTGGAAGCCCCCGCGACGGGGGCCGGTGAAGGGGAACGCCGCTCGACCGCCCGCGGTCGAGCGGCTATCCTCGCGCCACGATGGACTGGCCGGCGAATCTGATCTCGCCCTCGCTCTTGTCGGCGGACTTCGCGCGCCTCGGCGACGAGACGCGGCGGGTCGAGGACGCTGGAGCCGACTGGTTGCACGTCGACGTCATGGACGGCCACTTCGTGCCGAACCTGACGATCGGGCCGCCCGTCGTGGCCGCGTTGAAGAAGGTCGCGAGCCGGCCGCTCGACGTCCACCTGATGATCTCGGAGCCCAAGCGCTACGCGAAGGACTACGCCGCGGCCGGGGCTCACGTGCTGACCTTCCACTGGGAGGTCGCGCCGAGCGCGTCCGCCGCGCGCGACGTGATCGCCGCGTTCCGCGACCAGGGCGTCCCCGTCGTCGGCGTGTCGCTGAATCCCGATCGTCGCGTGGAGGAGCTCGAGCCGATCCTCGGCGACGTCGACCTCGTCCTGGTGATGAGCGTCTTCCCGGGCTTCGGCGGTCAGAAGTTCATGCCCGAGGTCCTGAGCAAGGTGCGCTGGTTGCGCGCTCAGGGCTATCGCGGCCACGTCGAGATGGACGGCGGGTTGAGCGAAAAGACGCTCGGCGTCTGCGCGGAAGCGGGGACCAACGCTTTCGTCGCGGGCTCGGCGATCTTCGGAGCGAGCGACATGTCGGCGACGATCGCGCGCATGCGCGAACTCGCCCGGATCGAGCGCGTCAAACACGACGCGAAGCGAGGAGCGAGAGCGTGACCGAGAACGAAAAGCCGGATCCGACCGCGGAGAGCGGCGAGAAGCTGTCCGAGACCCGGTTCTCGCGGACGCGCAAGAAGCGCGACATGCCCGGCGGCCTCTGGCTGAAGTGCGAGAACTGCGGGCAGATGATCTACCGCAAGGAACTCGAGGAGAAGGCGCGTGTCTGCCCGGCCTGCGAGTTCCACTTCACGTTGCCCGGCCGGGAGCGCATCGCGCTCTTGATCGACGAGGGTACGTGGCACGAGTACTTCACCGAGATCCGCGCGCTCGACCGACTCGAGTTCAACGATCAGGTGCCTTACCTCGACAAGGTTCGCCGCGCGGAGGCTCGCACCGGCCAGACCGAGGCGCTGCTCTGCGGCACCGGCGCGATCCAGGGTCGCGAGGTCGTGCTCGCGGTGCTCGACTTCTCGTTCATGGGCGGCTCGATGGGCGAGGTCGTCGGCGAGAAGATCGCGCTCGCGTGCGAGCTCGCGGCCAAGTTCGGCCGACCGCTGGTGATCTTCACGAGCTCCGGCGGCGCGCGGATGCATGAAGGCGTGCTGTCGCTGATGCAGATGGCGAAGACGTGCGCCGCGCTCTCCGATCTCGGCGACCGCGGCGGCTTCTCGGTCTGCGTGATGACGCACCCGACCACCGGCGGCGTCACCGCGTCGTTCGCGTCGGTTTGCGACGTGACGCTCGCCGAACCGGGCGCGCTGATCGGCTTCGCCGGCCCGCGCGTGATCGCGTCGACGATCAAGCAAGAGCTGCCGGCGGGCTTCCAACGCGCCGAATTCCTGCTCGAGAAGGGCCAGATCGACCGCATCGTGCGCCGCAGCGAGATGAAGTCGATGCTCGCGCGGCTCTTGGACTACACCAAGGGCACGAAGATCCCGGCACAGAAGAAGCGGTGACGAAGCGGCGCGCCCAGTGCGGCCGCGCCGACTTCGGAGCGCGGAACCTCAGCGCTTCTTGAAGCGCATCACCCAGCTGTCGAAGCGACCCGGCGCGAGGCCCGAGCCCGCCGCGGCGCGGTTGAGCGCGAGCAGCAGCGGCGACAGCACGCCGCCGAGCTTCTTATCTGCGTGGTGGGTGAGCTGCGGGATCGGATCGGTGAGCTGGTATCCCGCGGTCGCCTCGTGGAGCAGGCCGCGGCGTTCGAGGCGCGCGCGGATCTCCGCCGGCGTCTGCGCGTTCATCTCGCGCGCCGGCAGCAGGATTCGGTTGGCGCGGCGCTTCTGCATGCCCGCGGACTCGCGTTGGATGTCGCCGATCACCAGCGTCGAGCCGGAGTGGAGCGTCGAGGCGAGCCCGTCGCACCACTGCTCGATGTCGGGCGAGAAGCTGACGACTCCGGACGAGAAGACGACGTCGAACGTGCGCTCGCCGGGGCCGGGAAACGGCGGCTGCTCGCCGAAGCCGACGCGCGCGGTGAACTTCGTGATGCCGGCGGCGCGCGCGTTCTCGGCGGCGAAGCGGGTCATCTCCGGGCTCGGATCGAACGCGCAGAGCTCGACGTCCTTCGCTTGGAGGGCGGCCTCGATGCCGACCCATCCCGCGCCGCTGCCGAAGTCGAGCACGCGCGCGCCGTCCTCGACCTTCGCGAAGCGACCGACGTAGCGACGCATCCAGCGGTAGTGCGCGTAGCCGGGGTTGGCGGGTTGCGGATTCCAGCCGCCGGCGTTGGCGTCGAACTTCGCGGTCGTCGAGGTCGGCGACATCACGTGCTCGCGGCGCTTCGCGACGAGCACGAAGCCATCGCGCTCGGACTTGCCGGAGAGCGACTCGGCACCGCCGAACGACTCGCGTCGGATCGCGCCGCCTTGGATGCGGTAGAGCCCGACGATGTGCAGCCACGGCCAGAAGTGGTTGCGCCACGTCGCGAGGTCGGCGTCGACGCGCGGGCTCTTGAAATAGAGCACCAGCGTGCTCGCGGGCCCGAGCACCGGTTCGACGTGCTTCTTGTAGAGCGCGCTCGCGGCGGGGATGTCGAGCCCGGTTCCGATCGGACCGAGGAAGACGTCGCCGTGACCGCGACCGAAGCCGCCTTTCGTCTCGGAGAACGTCGAGGGATCGATGTGCAGCAGCGCTTGGGGCTCGAGCCCGAGATCGGCGAGGATCGGGGCGAACGCCGAGGGCTCGATCGAGTGTTCCTTGGCCATGGGGAGCGACAAGGATAGGGGCGGTCGCGCGCGGCGCCAGCGTTCGGCGACGCGTTCCTATAGCGGGTGCGCCGTGTAGGATCGTTCGCTCGTTGGACCTGGGGCCGAGGAGGCCCCGCCGATGTCGGATCCGCACGCGCTCGAAACCTATCGCCTGTTCGACCTCGCGCTCGCCGTGGGCGAGCCGGAGGCGAGGCTCGCCGAGAAGGCCCGCGCGCGCCTCGGGCTCGCTCCGGAGGAGCTCGCCGGTCTGCGCATCGCGCGCAAGGCGCTCGACGCGCGCTGGCGCAACGGGGCGAGGCGACTCGAGTTCGTGTGTCACGTCGACGTCGTCGTGCGGCCGGGCGCGCTCCGTTCCGCGGCGGCGAAGCGCGAGCTCGCGGGCGGCAAGCTGAAGCGCGCTCCGGAGAGCGGCCGCACGCGCGTCGACGGGCTCGACGACGCCGCGCGAGCTCGG
>JACRIN010000094.1 GCA_016220085.1 Planctomycetota bacterium | reverse complement strand
CATCTCGCCCCGGCCGCCGTCGCGGCCGCCGCCGTGACCTCCCGCTTGAGCTGCGGGGCGATCGGAGCGCGGCTCGAAGCCGCGGTCGCCGCCGCGCTGGTGTCCGCGATCGCGGTCGCCGTGGCGCTCGGGACGGTCGAAGCGTTCGCGGGAGCGATCGTCGCGTCGCGGCTCGTCGCGTCGCGGCTCATCACGGCGCGGCTCGTCACGGCGCGGCGCATCGCGACGGGCGTCTTCGCGACGCGGTTCGTCCCGACGGAACTCATCGCGTCGCGGTTCGCCCCGGCGAGGTTCGTCGCGTCGCAATTCTTCACGGCGCGGTTCGTCACGAGGCCCGCCACGCGCTTCGCGGCGCGACTCGTCGTCGCGCACGAAGCTCTCACGGCGCGGCTCGTCGGGGCGGACGTCGCGACCTTCCTCGCGAGCCGCCGGTCGACGCTCGTCGCGGAACGAATCACCGCCGGCGTGGACCGGGCGCTGTTCGCGATCTCCTCCGCGACCGCGGCCCCGGCCGCGTCCACGGCGACCGCGGTCACCGCCGCGAGGGCCTCCGCGGTCGAACTCGCCACGCGGAGCGCGCGGCGCATCGTCGTGCGAGTCGCGGCGCGGCTCGCCGTCGCGCGGGCCGCGGTCGTCTTGGCGAGGCGCCCAGCCGCCGCGCTCGCTGGTGTGACGGTCCTCGCCGTCCTGGTAGCGAGCGTGCAGTCCGATGAAGCGCGTCGGAATCGCTTCCGACAAGAACAGCGCATGCCGATCGTAGAAATTGACGCCTTCTTCCCAGGCTTCGGTCGCGCGGACGACCAACACCGCGTATTCGCGGCCGGCGCGACGGCCGCTCTCGCGGGCATCGTCGACGGAGCGGGCGAGGTGCAGGAAGCGTCGGCGGCCGCCGGAGAGGCCGTGCTCGAGCGCGCGCTCCGCGTCCCGGGCGCCGAGGCCGACGTAGAGCAGCTCGGGCGGTTGCCCTGGCTCGCCCGGCTCGACCGGAATCGAGTGGCCGTAGAGCGCGCGGACCTTCTCGCCAACGATCTCGTACCGCGGGCGGTCCCCGGCGACGATCGCGGCTTCGAGGTCGGGACGCTCGACCGGCTCGCCCAAGCGCTCGTTCAGCGCTCGAACAACCTCGTCGACGCCGCCGTAGCCATGCGCGTCGAGCTCCAGGTCGAACTCGTGGGGTTGGTGGCGCAGCATGTACGCCAGGGAACGGGTGATCCTCTCGATCAGCGCAGGGTCGGTCATGCCGTCAAAACAACGAACAAGTAGAAGGGTGCGGACGCCTGGAAGGTCGGCTCGTGGGGTGAGCGAGCGAACAGAACTGTCCTCGGGCTTCGTGAAATCCGCGTGGCGCCCGGGATTCTATCAACCGACGGGAGCACCGCCAGAAAACCCTTCCGTCGCCGCGTCGGTCCCGGCGCGCGGGTCGTCGCGGGAGTCCGCCGCCGCCGTCCGCCCGGGCGAGTCGCCTGGTCTAGCCGATCGTCTGGCCGGATCGTGGCGGCCGGGCTGACCGGATCGCGTTGGCCGGTTGACCGAATCGCGCCGGGCGCGCCGCGGCGAACCCGGGAGGACGGGTCGCCGAGTCGGCGGGAAGCCCGCCTCCGCGAGCTGGCGAAACCCAGCCGCTCGTCGTGGTCACCAGGCGCGTTCGCCAGCCGCAGTCGCAGGCGCGACCCGGCGCTCGCGACGCCTCCGGGCGAGGGGTCGACCGGGCAAAAAAAAAGGCGCGCCCGCAGCCCCCGCCGCGAGCGCGCGAATTGGCGGGTCCCACACCACCAACTCTGTGCAATCGTCTTTTGGTTGACGCCGTTTCGGGTTTCTAGCCCGCCCGGCGGTTTCCGGAACGTCCGCGCGGAGCGTCCACCGCGACACTGGCGAAGCGCCGGACCGCGGACGCGCGAGGCGCCGGCGCGCTCGGCTTGCAATCCGCGGGCCCATCGTCAGCCGAACCGTCACCGGCCGCGGCATCCGGCCCGGAGAGCAGCTCGAATCCCTCCGAAACGAGCTCGCTGACGTACTCGGTGTCGCCGTTCATTCGCACCGTCAGGCGCTCGCCGGAATGGGGGTCGGTCCAGCAGAGCCACGTCGAGCGGAAGCTCGCGCGGACGTGCGGCTCGTCTCCGCTCCAGGGGTCTACGGTCTCTCGGTTCATGATCGTGCTCGGCAATTTCGGTGCGCTCGTGCTCGGCTTTCGTTCCAGCGTGGTTCGTCGCGCCTACGCTCGAAACCCTGCGGACTTTCCGGCTTTTCGAAGGGCTCGAACGCAGGCGTTTCGAAGCGACAGGGGCGAGCGTCCACCTGCGGAAGGTGATACGCGCGAATCCCGCCGTCGTGGGCGAATCAAGCGTCAAGAGCCCGTCAATCCCCGCGAGCGGACCGACCGAGCGGATCCGTGCGCGCGGTGTGCGCGCGACGTGCGCGCGATCGGCGGAGGTGGCATGCTCGCGACCCCATGAAGCCGCTCCCCTTCCTCCTCGCGTCGCTGCTCGTCCCGTCGTTCGCCTGCCGTGCGGAGCACGCCACGATGGGCGGATCCAGCACGAAGTCCTCTGCGGAGCGCATCGAGCGCGACGTGCGGGCGCTGGTCGCGTGCGGCACGCGACACACGCTGAGCGCGGACGAGGGCTCGCGCGGAATCGCCGCCGCGCGGCGCTACCTCGCCGCGGAGCTCGAGCGGATCTCCGCGGAGGTCCACGGCGGTCGACTCGAAGTCCGCTCCGAGGCCCACCGTGTCGCGCCGGCGAAACGCCTTCCGGACGGTGCGGACGTGGTCAACGTGCTCGCGATCCTGCCCGGTCGGGATCCGAAACGCCTGGTGATCGTGTCCGGGCACTACGACTCGATCCCCAGCAACGTGATGGACGCCCGTTCGGATGCGCCCGGCGCGAACGACGACGCGTCCGGGACCGCGGTGGTGCTCGAATGCGCGCGCCTGCTCGGCGGTCTCGAGCCTCGGGCGACCGTGGTGTTCATGGCGGTCGCGGGCGAGGAACAGCACCTGTCCGGCTCGACCGCGCAGGCGAAGGCCTGGAAGGAGCAGGGGTACGTCGTCGAGGCGATGCTGACCAACGACATCGTCGGCGGCGGGCGCGGATCGAACGGGCGGCTGGAGCCCGACCGCGTGCGCCTGTTCAGCGAAGGACGCCCTTCCGCCGGCGACGAGGTCGTCGGCAGCGACTCGGACGCGCCGTCCCGCCAGCTCGCGCGGTTCGTCGAGGAGACCGCCGAGCGAGAGCTACGCGACTTCGACGTCGACCTGGTGTTTCGCCAGGACCGCTTCCTGCGCGGCGGCGACCACAAGCCGTTCAATGAGCTGGGGTGGGCCGCGGTGCGGTTCACCGAGCCGAACGAGCACTACGACCACCAACACCAGGACGTGCGTGTCGAGGCGGACCGGCAGTTCGGCGACCTGCCGGAGTTCGTCGACTTCGCGTTCGTCGCGCGAGTCGCCGCGGCGAACGCCGCCGCGTTGGCCGCGCTCGCGCTCGCGCCCGCGCCGCCGACCGAGGTGCAGCTCGACACGCGCAGGCTCTCACCGCACTCGCGCCTTTCGTGGCGCGCGGTGACCGATGGCTCGGTCGCGGGGTACCGCGTGCGCATGCGCCGCACCGACGAGGCGCGGTGGTCGAACAGCGTCGACGCCGGCGCGAGCTCCGAGGTCGTGCTCGAGAACACCTCGATGGACGACTGGCTCTTCGCGGTCGAAGCGTACGACGCCGACGGCCGCGCGAGCGTGCCGGTGTTCCCGAAGCCGCTGCGCTGATCAGTAGCGCGCCATCGCCGGATCGACCTCGAGCGCCCAGCGCTCGACGCCGCCCGACAGATTCAGCACGTGCGTGAACCCCGAACGCGCGAGCAAGCCCGCGACGTTCGCGCTGCGGATGCCGTGGTGGCACACGCAGACGATCGCGGCGGCGCGATCGAGCTCCTGGAGCCGACGCGGCACTTCCCCCATCGGGATCGCGAGCGCGCCCGGCAGGCGACAGATCGCGAGCTCGTCCGGCTCGCGCACGTCGAGCAGGACGAGCCGCTCCCCGGCGCGAGGCGTAGCGAGGCGCCGCGCGAGCTCGCGCGGCGCGATCGGCGTCACCGCGCTCACTCGAACACGATCGCCGGCAAATCGTACTCGGCCGGCGCCTTGACGCCGGTCAGCGCGAGCACCGTCGGCGCGATGTGCATCAAATTGACGCCGCCATCGGGCATCTTCGCCTTGCGGTTCGAGAAGAAGATGCACCGCACGAGCGACGGATCGACGGAGACGTGGTCGCCGGACCAGTTCTTCGCGTTGTCGCTGCACGCCGCCGCGGGCACGAGCTCGCCCGAAGCGCTCTCTTCGAGCGTCAGGCCGCCGCTGGTCGTGCCCCACGCGACGCGATAGCCGGCTTCGAAACACAGGAACGCGTCGGGCAACCGATCCATGTGCGCGCCGGTGTACGTCTGCGCCATGATGTACGCCTCCTTGCCGAAGCGCGCGCCGGACTTCGGGTCGGTCGACGCGAGGAACTTCTCGCGGATCTCGGCGAGCAACGCGTCCTGCTCCGCGGGCTCGACGATGCCCTTGCCCTCGCGACCCTTCAGGTTGACGTAGAGACCGCCGAGCCCGAGCGCGTACGCCTTGGTGTTCTCCCAGTCGACCCAATCGCCGATGTTGCGCGTCGCGCGCTTGTCGGTCACCGGGCGGATCGCGAGGTAGCCCTGCTCGAAGAGCCAGTTGTTGAGGTTGACCTCGCGCCGGAACGTCTGGAAGCCGTGGTCGCCGCAGACGATCAGCGTGTCCCCGGGCTTGACGAACTCGTCCATCACTCGCCCGATCGTCTTGTCCATGTGCCGGTAGGTCGCCGGGATCGCATCCGCGAGCGTCACCGTCTCGCCGTAGAACGTGAACGCCTGCTTCGCGGCCTCCGCGTCGTACATCGGGTGCTCCGGATCGAAGTACTGGTAGAGCATGTGCTGCACGCGGTCGGGCGTGCTCATGCAGCTCATGAAGACCTGCCAGTCGTCCTTGGCGAGGCGATCGAAGGTCAACTTCTCGCGCCACGTCTCGGTGAACTCGATGTCCTGCATGAAGCTCACCGGATCGATCACGGCGTCCTTGAGCGGCAGCGTCATGCACGCCCAACCGATCGATTCGTAGGTCCCGCACGCGTGCGCGAGCTCCGGCGCGAAGTCTTCCGGTTGGCTGAGCGGCTGCCAGAACGGAGGCTTCGCCGGATCGAACTGCAGCGTGTCGACGTAGAGCTCGAAGTACGGCTGGTCGAGGTGCACGAGCTTCGCTCGCGTCACCGCGCGGACCTTGAACAGCGGGTTGAGCTCGAACGTCAGGTGGTACCAGTCGCTCCACTCGCCCTCGGCGAGCTCCTGCGTCTCGTGCCCGAGCGTGACCTTCGCCTTGCCGTTCGCCTTCTCGACGTGCACCGGTTGCGTCAGGCGCTCGTCCTTGAGGCGCGAGAGCTCGCCGCGCTCGCTGCCGTCGCCCTTCAGCTTCTTGAGCTCGGCCTGGAGCTCGATGCTCGCCTTGTAGCCGAGCGTCGGATCCGCGGCCTTGGCTTCGAGCACCTTGATGCGTTGCTCGAGCTGATCGATCGCGTACCAGTTCGGCGGGCCGTAGAGGAAGCTGTCGAGCTTCCCGTCGCGCTCGTCGACCTTGAACTTGTGGCCGCCCGAGCCGGTGTCGGTGTCCTTGCTCTCGGGCGCGCGCGCGAAGTAGAGCTCGTCGGTCGTGTACACCGCGAAGGAGTTGACGCTGCCGCGCGCGTCCGGATAGCCGAGGCCGAAGAGCACCTTCGCGCCGTCGACGTTCGGTCGGTCGAACGCCTCGGCCGCGTCGAGCACGACGCACTTCACGCCGTTCTCCGCCGCGGTCTCCCAGAAGGGTTTGGTGACCAGAGTCGTGCGCCACACCGGCATCGCGCTCGGCAACCAACCGCGCAGCGAATACCCGCCCCACACTCCGACGCCGCCGAGGATCAGCGCGAGCACCGCGGACACCGCGGCGCGCAGGCGCAGGATCAATGCGAAGAGCAACAGGAAGCCGACGAACGCGACGGCGCCCGCGGCGAGTCCCATCTCCATCGGCGACCACGTCGGGATCGGCGTCGATGGGAACTGCGTGATCGGAACGGGATCGGGACCGTCGAGGTGGCCGAAGCCGGGGACCGGGCTCTTGTCTTTCAGGAAGTCGCGCTTGACGAACCCCGGCACGCCGGTCTTCGCCGGGTTCTGACCGGTGTTGAGCGAAGCCCACGCCGTCGGAGACTCCGCCGGGTTGACCGTGCCGAGCGGCGCGAACGTGCCGGTGTCGGCGAGCTTCTTCAGGTTCGGCAGCTCGCCTTTCTCCATCAACATCTGGATCGTGCGCGCGTCGGCGCCGTCGAAACCGAGCACGATCACGCGCCCGCCGGCGGCATGGCTCGCGGCGGCGGAGCACGGGAGCCAAGCGAGGCCGAGGAGGGCCAGGGTGAACAGCGCACGGCGGACGGGGGGACGAAGCGTCATGGGTGAGTGGCGGTGGGTCGCAAGCGGGGCTAGGATTCGCGCCGCTTTCGGCCGTTCCGGCGGCCGTGCTGGGCCGCAGTCGAGCGCGAGCGGCACGCAAGCTCGGGGCAGACGGCGCGTGGCGTCGGAAGTCTTTTTTGGATCGGGACTTGGGAGAATGAGCTTGGATTGTGGTCGGACGCGGGGCGGTCTGTCAATCGACCGCCGACGGGCGACGCACGAGCGACGTCGCGGCCGCAGTGCGGTCGTCGGCGCGTTCGCGGTCGCCGTGGCGCTCGCCGTGGGGCTTGCGCTCTTGCTCCGCCGATCGGAACCCGAGAGGACGGAAGCGGCGCTGCCGACGCCTCGACCGGCGGTTTCTTCCCCGGAGCTCCCCGGCGCACCGACCGCGGCGCCGATCTCGCTGCGCCACAGCGCGGGCGTTCCCGCGCAGCCGACCGCCGCACTCACCGCCGCCGAGCGCGCGGCGCGCTTCGACGGAGTCGGTCGCGTCCGCGGCAGCCTGCGCACCGACCCGCCGAACCTGCCTTTGCCCGAGCGCTGGACGATCGTGCTCGAGCCGTCGCGTTCGTTGGTCACCAGCGAGCGCGTCGAGCGCCGCGAGCTCGTGTGCGGCGCGGACGGCTCGTTCGTCTTCGAGAACGTGCCGCTCGGCGGCTACGACCTTTCCGTCGATGCGGGCGACCTCGATTGTCCGGCGCGACCGCTCTTGCTGGCGAAGCCCGAGAGCCAAGACGTGTTCCTCGTGATCGTCGCGCGGCTCGCGGGCGAGCTCGTCGGGCGCGTGCTCGACGCCGAGGGGCTGGGCGCCGAGGGCTTGGCGGTGACGTTGGTAAGCGCTCGCGACGGCCGCACGTTGGAGACCCGCGTCGGCCCCGGCGGCGAGTACCGCTTCGAGCGCGTGCACGACGGCGACTGGCGGTTGTGCGCCGGGCCGGCGACGAACCCGTTGCTCGCGCCGCGCGACGTGTCGTTCCGCGGGCCGCGGCTCACCGCTCCCGACTTCCAGCTCCCGCCGTGCGGCGAGCTCGCGGTCTTGGTGCAAGACGATCGCGGCCAGCCGCTCGAGGGCGTCACGATCTCCGGCTACGGCAAGAACGGCGGCGCGGCGCGTGAACAGACGGACGCGAACGGCTCCGTGCGCCTGCGCTGGCTGCCGCTCGGCGATTTCACCGTGCTCCTCGAACGCGAGGGACGCGGCGCGTTGAAGCAACACGTCACGATCCTGGACGGAGAGCCCACCGAGACGCGCTTCGTGGTCGCGCCATGACCTTGGGGCGCGCGTTGACGACGCGCGACGTGCTGCGCCTCGCGTGGCCGTCGGCGCTGTCGTACTTGCTCAACAACGCGTACCGCATCAACGACCAGTTCTGGGTGCAGGGGCTCGGCGCAGACGCCCAAGCCGCGCTGACCTCCGCGCTGTTCGTGTCGGTGATGAACTTCGCGTTCGTGTTCCTCGCCGCGGGCGGCACGCTCGCGCTGGTCGCGCGAGCGACGGGCGCGCGCGATCCGGTGACGCGCGACCGCGTCGTCGCGCACTCGATCTGGATCGGTCTCGCGGTCTACGCCTGTTTCGCGGCGTTCGGTCCGGCGCTGACGCCGCATATCGTCGGACTGCTCGGATTGCCCGACGGGCCCGCCGCGTACGCGCGCGACTACCTGACCAGCCTCTACCTCTTCTCGCTGCCGTTGGTGTTCGCGCCCGCGATCGACCACGCGTTCATCGGCATCGGCAACGCGCTGGTGCCGTCGCTGCTCGAGCTCGGCGCGTGCGCGTTCAACTACCTGCTCGCCCCGATCCTGATCTACGGCTCGCACGCGGCCGAGCGGTGCTCGCACCCGGGCGCGGCGCTCGCGGCGAGCATCGCGAGCTGGTTCCACCTCGAGGGCTACGGCATCTCCGGCGCGCCGGTCGCGATCGCGTGCTCGCGCGCGCTGTCGGTCACGGCGGGCTTCGTCGGACTGCGCGTGTTCTACGGCGTGCGTTGGTACGCGCACATGCGCCTCGACCCGAAGCTCTTGCGCGAGCTGCTCGCGATCGGCGTGCCGGTCTCGTTGTCGATCGCGCTGTACTCGGGCGTGTATTGGGCGCTGATCAAGTTCGTGATGGTGCCGCTCGGCGTGCCGGTGCTCAGCGCGCTCGGACTCGGGCTCTCGGTGTTCGAAGGCGTCAGCTTCCCGCTCTACCTCGGCATCGGCATGGCCGGCGCGTCGCTGGTCGGGCGCGCGATCGGCGCGCGCGATCCCGACGCGGCGTGGCAAGCGGTGCGCGCGGCGCGCAAGCTCGCGCTCTGGGTCGGCACCACCGTGACCGTCCTCTTCCTGATCGTCGCGCCGATCGGACCGCGCTACTTCTCGCCGGACCCCGAAGTGGTTCGTCAGACGTCGATCTACGTCGCGGTGATCGCGTTCAGCCAGCTGACCGTCGCGATGGAAGCCGCCAACGAGAAGATCCTGCTGGGCGCGGGCTACACGGCGCGCGCGATGTGGGTGAGCATGCTCGGCAATGGGCTGCGCGTGCCGCTCGCGTGGTACTTCGGCGTGAGCGCGGGGTACGGCGCGCTCGGCGTGTGGTGGTCGCTCAACGTCACCAGCCTGCTCAAGGCGTCCTTGCACTTTTGGTTGGTGCAGCGCGGCCGCTGGCTCACGCACGCGCTCGCGCGCGTTGGCGCGAAGCAGCCCGACCCGTAGACTCCCCCGCTTCCGCGTGCGCCACGCGTCCCACACGCCCCCACGCATCCGCGACGCGCCACCCAAGCGCCCGCGACGAGCCCCCGAACGAGCCCCACCGCCCGACCCGCGAGGTCCCTTTGCCCAGCCAACCGATCGTCGACTTCGACACCCTCGACCTCAGCCGCCCGGCGTTCGGGATGGACGAGGTGCGCAAGTTCTGCAAGCAACGCGGCCGCTTCGAGATGCTCGACGGCGTGCTGCTGTTCGCGCCGGAGCAGTCGCTCTGCATCGGCTTCAAGGACGTGCGCGCCGACGATTGGTGGGCGACCGACCACATCCCGGGCCGTCCGATCTTCCCCGGCGCGCTGCAGTGCGAAGCGGCGGCGCAGCTCTCGACGTTCGACTACTTGAAGCGTCGTCCGGACGCCGCGCACGTCTTCCTGGGCTTCGCGGGCCTCGATTCGGTGCGCTTCCGCGGCATGGTCGCGCCGCCCTCGCGCCTGGTGATCGCGACGCGCGCGATCAAGTCGCGCAGCTCGATGTTCATCTACGAAGCCCAGGGCTTCGTCGGCCGCCAGATGGTGTTCGAAGGGCAGATCCTCGGCACCGTCGTGTAGGCTTTTCGGAGCATGATCCGAAGCCGCCTCACGATCCTCGCGCTCGCCCTCGGCCTGCTCTCCGGCCTGTTCTCCGCGTGTTCGCGCGGCGCGGAATCGCCGAAGCCCGAGCACGTCGTCCTGATCGTCATCGACACGCTGCGCGCCGATCGCACGACGCCGTACGGGCATTCGCGCGACACGTCGCCGACGCTCGCGCGCATCGCGAAGGACGGCGTGCTCTTCGAGAACGCGGTGTCGCAGAGTTCGTGGACCAGCCCGAGCATGGTCTCGATGATGACCGGCAAGTACATGGCCGGCGAGCGCCTGACGATCCCGGACGACCAGCCGACGCTCGCCGAAGGCTTCGAGCGCGCGGGCTACGAGACCGCGGCGTTCATCTGCAACGACATCCTCTCGGAAAAGACCAAGTTCCAGCGCGGCTTCGACGTCTTCGAGCAGTTCGAGCCCTACACCGATGACGATCGGATCGTGCAGTGGCTCGAGAGCGGCAAGGGCAAGAAGACGTTCACCTGGATCCACCTCGCGGAGCCGCACGACGTCGCCACGCACTACGGGCCTCCGAACGAGGAGGCGTGGCGCTTCAAGAAGCAGGAGAACGAGCTCCCGCCGGGCCGCATCGAGTTCCTGCGCGACTTCGCGACCGAGCGCAAGCTCGCCGACTTCGAGCCCAGCGTCGCCCGCATGCGCGCGGAGCACGGCGGCTACGACGACGACGTCGCGTTCTCCGATCGACGCGTCGCGAACTTCGTCGCGGCGCTGGAACGCGCCGGGCTCTATGCGAACACCGCGATCGTGATCGCCGCCGACCACGGCGAGGGCCTGTGGACGCGCGAGGCGTACGACGTCGGCTATCGCCACGAGCAGATCGCGAAGCACGGCGCGCAGCCGACGATGCTCAATCTCCTGATGGGCACGCACGGCAACCAGGTCTACCGCGAGCTCGTGCACGTGCCGCTGATCGTCAAGGCGCCCGGATTCGGTCCGAACACGACCGTGAAGAGCTGGGTCGAGAACGTCGACATCGCGCCGACGCTGTTCGAGCTCTGCGACGTGCCGTCGCCGACCGCGCTGCAGGGCAAGAGCCTGGTCTCGCTCGCGCGCGCGCCGGGCTCCGATTCGACGCGCAAGGTGTTCTCGATGACGCGCTATTGCTCGAGCGTGATCGACGAGCACGCGATGCAGTTGATCCTGCCGACACCGAAGGGCGCGTGCGAGCTCGGGCTGGTGCCCGAGCTCTACGACCTGCGTGCCGATCCCGAGTCGCGCAAGAACCTCGCGGCGGCAAGGCCGGACCTCGTCGCGACGTTGTCGCGCGTGGTCGAGGAGAAGTTGTCGGTCGGACTTCCGGGCGAGAGCGCGGAGCTCTCACCGGAGGTGCTCGAGACGCTGCGCAAGCTCGGCTACGTCGGCGACGACGGCAACGGGATCATCCAGACGGCGCCCGATCTCTCCGGCACGCCGACGGACGAGCTGATCTCGGTCGCGCTCGACGGAAAGCTGCCGTGCCTCGCGCGTTTGGAAGCGGCCGAGGCTCTGGTCGGCCGCGCGTTCGACGACGCGCAACGAGCCAGGCTCGAGGACGCCGCGCCGAAGGTCGAGTGGGTCGCCGTGCGCAGCGCGCTCGCGAACGCGCTCGCCGGGCCGATCAGCCGATAGCTACGGCCCGAACACGACGCGGCCGGCGTTCGAGAGCCCGACCGTCGTGCCGTCGGGGTGCGCGGGGTCGCGATACCACGCTTGGAAGTAGCGCGTGATGCCGACCATCGTCGCGTCGATCGGCACGGACACGTCGGCGTAGCTGACGAGATCGGTGACGAAGACCGGGCCGCGCGTGATCGGCAAGCCGATCCAGAGCGTGCCGCCTTGGAACGGGAGCTGCGCCTGCGACGCGCTGTAGATCAGCACGCCGGGCTTCTTCGGCATCGCGTCGTTCAGCTGGATGCGGAAGTCGTTCGCGGAGAGCGTCGGCGTGCCTGTCGAGGTCAGGTAGGGCTGCGAGAAAGCCGTGTTGGTCTTGCCGGTGCCGTAGGCGGTGAAGCCCGGCAGCGTTTGGATCGCGTAGTCCCAGATGCCGCGGCCGTACGTGCCGAAGCGCGCGGTCGCGCCGTTGTCGACGATCTCGAGCGACCAGTAGAGCGTGATCGGCGCGCCGAGCGTCGAGAGCGAGCTCCATTGCGCGGTCGCGCGGCTCCAGCGCAGCGCCGCCTGCTGCGTGCCCCGCGTACAGATCGCCGGTGCCGTCGGTCGCGTACGCGAGCGCGTACACGTGCGTCTGCGGGAGCCCGTTGCTCTCCGGCGCGAAGCTCACGCCGCCGTTCTGCGTGCGGATGACGCCGGACGTCGAGTAGCCGGAGCCGCCGATCGAGCACTCGAGCGCGTTGGCCGGGTGCACCGAGATCGCGTTGCCGTAGAAGTACTGCTGACCGGGCGCAGACGACGCCGATTGCGTCCACGTCACGCCGTGGTTGGTCGAGTACCAGATGCGGCCGCCGTCGTTGACCGCGTACACGCGATCCGGATCGGTCGGCGCGAACGCGAGCGCGGTCAGGTAGCTGCCGCCGATCGCGAAGTTCTGCGTCGACTGCAGCGTCGTCGACCACGTGCCGTTCGTCTGGCGCGTGTACTTCCAGAGCTGATTGCCGAGGAAGTAGAAGACCTTGTTGTCGAGCGGATCGGCGACGACCGCGGGCAGCCAATCGCTCGACGCGCCGGCCGGGAAGTTCAGCGTCGAGAGGCTCGCCGTCGTCTCCCCTTCCGCGAGCAGAATGAAGCCCGGGTACGTCGAGATCACGCGCGCGTGCGAGCCGTCGGACGACGTCAGGTGGCCGTAGTCGCCGCTGATCAACTGCGCGAAGTTCGTCGACGGTCCGGAACCCGACGGCGCCGTGAACGTGCCGCGTTGGTAGCCCTGGTCCTGCGCGCCGGCTTGGATCAGGCTCGGCGTCACCTTCGACGTCAGCGTCGAGTAGTACTGCGACACGCCGAGGCCCGACAAGCAGAGGTTGTGCACGGTCGCGCCGTAGTCGGTGCTCTTGTAGAGCCCGCCATCGGTGCCGAAGAACCACAGGTCGTTGCTCGGGTTCGCCGGATCGACGAACACGTCGAAGCCGAAGAGGTCCGCGTGGAGCTTGTTCGCCGGGCTTCCGTAGTACGAGCCCCACGAGTTGATGATCGAGAAGTTCGCGCCGCCGTTGGTCGAGCGGTGCGCTTCGATGTCGCCCCAGACGACGATCGAGGGATTGAAGCTCGACGCGCAGAGCGTCCCGTAGAAGCCGCCGATCGTGAACGGATTGACGAAGCTCGCGCCGCCGTCGTCGGAGCGCCACAGCTTCCACGTGCCGCCGTTGTTCAACGCGACGTAGAGCGTCGGCGCGCCCGCCTCCGAGCCGGTCAGGATGCAGTCGCTCGCTCCCGCGTCGGCGACGCCGAGCGGCGAAAAAGTCGCGCCGCCGTTGGTCGAGCGATGGCACGCGCCCTTGACGAAGAGGTACACGTCGGTGCCCGCCGCCGCGCCGCGCCGCGGGACCCACAGCGACGACTTCCCGGAGCTCGCGTGCTGGTACCGCTTGGTGAACGTGCGCCCGAAGTCGGTCGAGGCGAACAGCGCCGCGCTGCCGCCTCCGACCGAGGCCTGGACGAGCACGAGCAACGTGTGCGCCGCGTCCTGGAGCCGCGCGACGCCGCGCACCTCGGTGTACGCGCCGAAACCGGTCGGCGACTCCCATGTCACGCCTTCGTCGCGCGTCACGCGGATCGCGTTCGACGCGCCGAGCACGAGCACGACGTCGGGATCGCCTTGGAACTCGCCGGGGATCGACGCGACCTCGTACACGCCGCCGTAGAGCCCGTCGCCGAGCGGCGTCCACGCCGAGCCCGCGAGGTTGCCCTTCCACAGGCCGCCGAGGTCGGAACCCGAGTAGAGCGAGAAGCCGTCGCTCGCGAGCGTCGCGCACCACATGCGGCCCGCTTGGTTCTTGCTGCCGACCTCGGTCCACGGCGAGAGCGCTTTCTCGGCGCCGCTCTTCGCGAGCGCGTTGCGCCGCGCCATCTCGGCCTCGCCGTTGCGCCGCTCGATCTCGCGCCAGTCGACGCCGGGCGCGGTCCGGTGGCGGCGCTCGATCCAGGCCCGGCGCTCGTCGGCGCGCGCTTCGATCTCTTCCTCCATGCCTTGCTCGGTTTCGCGGTCCTCGGCGTCGGCGAGCGCCGGAGCAGGCGACACGCGCTCCGTGACCGGCTTGGGACGCTGGGCCTCGCCGAGCGCGGCGCGCTCGTCCGCGCGGCAGGCGCAAAGGAAGGCGATCGAGGCGACGAGGATCGGGAGGTGCTTCATCGGGGTGAGTTCGGAGTGCGCGCGAGCGAAGGGTCAACCTGCATTCTACCGCGACGCTGGACGAGCTCCCGGCCGCGCGAGTTCCGCCGGAACACCGTTTCTCGCCCGGCGCGCGACCGGCGCGCGCTCGAGCGCGACCGAAGCGCGAGAGTTTCAGCGCCGCGCGGGCGGTTCGGCGGCGAGCGCGGGCTCGACCAGCACGAAGTACCGGTCGCTGAACAGCATCACGAGCACCTCCGGAGCGAACGCGGCGATCGTGCGGCCCTCGAAGTCGTACTGCCAGTGCGTCGACGTCTCGCGGAAGTGCTCCGCGAGCCACGCGCGCACCTCGGGCCCGAACGAATCGTGCAGCACGTACGCCCGCTCCCACGGCGCGTCGGGGCACGTGAACGTCGCGTCGCGCACCGAGCGTTCGAGCGGCGGACTCGCGACGGCGCGCGGCGAGGCCGGCGTCCAGCGCTGCACGCGTTGCTCGAGCACGCCGTCGAGATAGAGCCGCGCGGCCCACGAATCACCGCCGGTCGGGTCCGGCGCGCGCTCGAAGTCCGCCGCCGAGCGCGGCGCGCCGCCCGTGCGTTGCCGCGCGACCGCTTCGACGATCGCGCGATACGCAGCGAACGCCGTGCGGTCGGTCCAGTGCGTGCCGAACGGCGCGAACGACGGATCGTCGGGGGTGTCGAGCTCGCGCTCGCGCGCCGTCAGCGCCTCGAGATCGAGCCACACGCCGTCCCACCGCGGCCCGAGCGCCGCGCGCACCTCGGCGGCGCGCGAAGGGCCGATGCGCTCGAACCCGCGCGGCAGACGCTCGGGGTACACGCACGCTTTGCTCGGCACGATCGCGACGACGAGCTGGATGCCGCGCGCGTCGCACCATGCCCGCCGCGCCTCGAAGACGCGCGTCCACGCCGCGAGCTGCTCCGCCGAGAACGGCCGCGCGCCGCGATCGACCTGCAGCACCTCGTCGTCGCCTTGGTAGAAGAGCCAGCCGTCACGGCCGCGCACCATCCGGTCGGTCGGCGAGAGCTCGAAGACCTGCCACAAAAGCTGGTTGCGTGCTCCGATCAGCACGTCGCGCAATCCGAACCAGTCGTTCCACCAGCGCTCGGCGCTCGCGGGGAAGGCGAGCAACGTCGCGAGCCCCCCGATCCGCGCGGGCGGCTCGGCGGGCTCGCGCAGCTCGTGCGCGGGCGAGCGCGCGCCCGCGGGCCGCAGCGCGAAGTCGAGCCAACACGCGAGCAGCCCTGCGACGAACGCCGCGCAGAGGGCGAGGTCGAGCGAACGACGCAAGCGGACGTTGGCGGCCATCAGAAGCGGAAGTAGATGAAGGGGTTGTACGCGGACGACGCGAGCTGCACCGCGGCGAGCCAGAACAGCGCGACGACCGCGACCAAGCCGCAGCAGTCGAGCGCGGCGTGCAGACGCGGACGCTCCGCGGCTTCGGTCGCGCGGCGGTGCCACGCCTGGAGCGTCGCGAGCCACGGCGTCGCGCCGAGCGCGCCCGCGAGCAGCGCGCACACGACCAGCGAGTCGAGCTCCTGCGCGAGCGGCCGCACCGCGCTCGACCACGGCGCGGCGCCGAACAGCGCGCCGGCGACTTCGAGCGCGCGCCCGAAGTCGTCGGCGCGGAACAGCACCCAACCGACGATCACGACGAGGAGCACGTAGCCGTGGCGCAGCGCGCGAGGCAGTCGCTCGAGCCGCGCGCCGATACCCGCGCGCTCGACCACCAAGAACAGTCCGTGGTAGAGCCCCCACGCGACGAACGTCCAGCTCGCGCCGTGCCACAGCCCGCAGAGCGCGAAGACGGTGACCAAATTGAAGTGCGTGCGCGCCTCGCCGCGGCGATTCCCGCCGAGCGGCACGTAGAGGTAGTCGCGGAACCACGTCGACAGCGAGATGTGCCAACGCCGCCAGAACTCGGTGATCGAACGCGCGACGTACGGGTGCCTGAAGTTTTCGAGGACCCGGAATCCGAACAGGTGTCCGAGCCCGATCGCCATGTCGGAGTAGCCGGAGAAGTCGAAGTAGATCTGCAGCGTGTACGCGACGACGCCGAGCCACGCGAGCTCGCCGGTGAGCTCCGCGCTCGGCAGGCCGAAGACGAGATCGGCGGGCACCGCGACGACGTTCGCGATCAGCACCTTCTTCGCGAGCCCGATCACGAACCGGCGCACGCCGTACGCGAAGCCCTCGCGGGTCACGGTGCGTCGCACGATCTCGGCGGCGACGTCCCGATAGCGGACGATCGGGCCCGCGACGAGCTGCGGGAACAGCGACACGTACAACGCGACGCGACCGAGCCGCGGTTCGGCGCGCAGGTCTCCTCGCGCGACGTCGAGCACGTACGCGAACGCCTGGAACGTGAAGAACGAGATGCCGAGCGGCAAGCGCAGGCGCCGGTCGTCGGTGAGCAGCCACTCGCGCGCGAACTCGCTCTCGCCGAGCAGCGTCGCGAAGCTCGGCCACGCTCCGGACGAGAGCCCGAGCGCCGCGAGTCCGCGCCCGAGATCGGCGAGCAACCAGTCCGCGTACTTGAACGCGCCGAGCAGACCGAGGTTGAACACCGTCGCGGCGCCGACCACGCGTCGCAACGCGCGCGGCTCGGCGAGCGCGCGCTCGGCCCGGAGCCCGAACCACCAGTTGCCGGCGATCGAGCCCAGCATCAACAGCAGGTAGACGGGCTCGCCCCAGCCGAAGAAGAGCAAGCTCGCGAGCAGCAAGAGCCCGTTGCGCGCGCGCCGCGGAGCGAGCGCATGGAGGAGCAGCAGCGCCGGCAGGAACGCGAAGAGGAAGAGCGGCGAGCTGAAGAGCATCGGCGGCTCCGTGGGCGAATCGGCGGGCGGCTCTGGCGGCTCTGGCGGCGACGTGGGAGGGGGCGGCGGGCTCCGGAGAGCGGCTCGCGCCGGTCTACGGCTCGCGGACGACGATCTCGGCGCCGAACTCGTTCTCGCGCTTGCCGCCCTCGTCGAGGATCGCGGTCACGTCGAGTTCGAGGCACTCGCAGGGCACGCCGAAGAGCTCGGCGAGCGAAGGCCGCGTCGAGCCGTTCTCGCCGCTGATCGCTTCCTTGACGTACGTGCCATGCTCGGTGCGCAGGACGACATCGTAGACGAGCTCGCCGGTCTTCTCGACCGACAGCACCTCGATCCAGCGCTCGCGATCGAGGTCCGCGCGACGGTGCGCGACGCGTTCAGGCGTGTGTTGGACGATCGTCAACCGCTTGCCGACCAGCGCGGTCGACTTCGCGGGCTCGATGTCGCGCTCGACCTTGACCGCGGCGCGGTATTCCTTCGCGTGCTTCTCTTCCTTGACGATCCGCACGCGGCCTTTTTCGGTCCAGTGCAGGCCGTGGACCTCGAGCCGACCCTCGTTGCGGCGGTTGATCTCGGCCTCGACCGCGGCGAGATCGATGTCGAACACCTTCGGGCCGAGGAACTCCATGACGAACGGCCGGCCGGTGCCGAGCATCCGGACGTTGACGTCCTCGCGGCCGGCGCCGTGGAACTTGTTCTTGCGGGTCTTCAGCGCGCCGCCGAGCACCCAGCCGATCAGCTCCTGCACCGAATCGCGCGTCAGCTTGCCGAAGCCCTCGCAGCGCGCGCAGCCCTTGCGACGCCGCGGGTGCCCTTTGCAATCGGGGCAGAAGAAGACGGTCTGCGGCAGGTCGCGGCAGAGCTTCTTGTAGCGACCTTCGACGAAGACCTTGGCGGACGGCGGACTTTGCATGGGCCACGGGCGCCCGAAGGCACCGAAACGACTGGAACGTTGCGTGCGCGCGGCCGACCGCTCGGCCGTCGATGAAGGGCGGAGAGCATAGCGGACGCGCGTCGAGCGGCAAGCGCGTTTGCCGCCCTCGCGGCGGTCGAGTAAGGTTTCACGCTCCGCCGCCGATCCCATGCCTCGGCCCTCGCCTACGACCGATCTCGTGGTCTGCACGGTGCCGACCTACACCGAGGCGGAGAACATCCTGCCGCTCGCGCGGGAGCTTCTCGCGCTCGGGCCGCAGTTCGTGGTGCTCGTGATCGACGACCACTCGCCCGACGGCACGTGGCGGCTCGTCGAGGAGGCCGCCAAGAGCGAGCCGCGGCTGCACCTCTTGCACCGCACCACCGACAAGGGCCGCGGCCGCGCCGGACGCGACGGCTTCGTGCGCGCGCTCGAGCTCGGCGCGAGCACCGTGATCGAAATGGACGCGGACCACAGCCATCAACCGCGCTACATCCCGGTGATGATCGAGCGCCTGAACCGCCGCGGCGAGCAAGTCGGGCTGGTGCTCGGCTCGCGCGGCGTGCTCGGCGGCCGCGACGCGCACCGCGGGCTCTTCCGCCAGCTCTTGACGCGCTGCGCGAACCTCTACATCCGCATGATGCTCGGCGTGACCGTGCGCGACTGCAATTCGGGGTTCCGCTGCTGGCGCGCGGAGACGCTGCGAGCGATCGACGTCGCGAAGACGTTCTCGCCGGGCCCCGCGATCGTCCAGGAGCTGCTTTTCAAGACCGCGCAACGGAAGATCGGCATCGCCGAGGTGCCGATCGAATTCCACAACCGATTGCACGGGCAGTCGACCTTGACCCTGCGGATCCTCTTGCAGGGCTACACCGCCGTACTCAAGCTGCGCTGGCTTGCGCTCACCGGACGGATCTAGGAGCGGGCTCCTTTGGCTCGCGCTCGCCATCGCCGCCTTCGTGGCGTTGCGCTGGTTCGTGCTCGTCGACGCGTTCGACGGCACCGTGCTCGCGACGTTCGAGCTGTACCCGATGGGCACGATCCCGAAGGTGCTGCCCGAGGGCCACAGCCTGCCGCTGCGCGACTATTACGACAACGCGGCGGGCCAGATCCTGACCGGGCTGCTCGCGATCCCGTACTACCAGCTCTTCGGGCAGAGCTACTTCGCGCTGAAGCTGGTGCCGTTCACGCTCGGCCTGCTCGCGCTCTTCGTGACGTACTTCTTCGCGCGGAGCTTCTTCGGCGTGCGCGCGGCGGCGGCGAGCGCGCTGATCTTCGCGCTCGGCACGACGACGTCGGTCAAGTACTCGCTGATCGCGTCCGGCAACCACTACGAGAACGTCTTCTTCTCGCTCGCGGCGCTGCTCGGCTTCTACCTCTGCCACCGGCGAGGCTGCACCAAGGGCGGGTTGGTGCTCGCGGGAGTGACCACCGGCTTCTCGATCTTCGTGTTCCTCGGCGCGCTGCTGCCGGCGGCGATGAACGCGTTCGTGCACGTCGGGCTGCGCGGTTGGAAGCGGACGCTCGGCGACCTGAAGTGGGTATTGCCGGCGCTGCTGCTCGGGCTCTCGCCGCTGGTGCTCTTGAACCTCGGCCACGACAGCCGCGGCGTCGCGTTCCTCGACAAGCGCTTCGGCGTCGAGGAAGCGTCCGCCGCCGAGGGCGTGCTGACGCGGCTCGTCGGTTTCTACACCGAGCACCTGCACATCGCCTCGCAGTTCTACGGCTGGCAGGGTCTGAGCGGTCGGATCGCGGACTGGGCGTTCCTCGGCGCGTTCGCGGTCGCGTGGCTCGTCTTCGCGCGCGGTGCGATCGGCGACTTCTTCGCGCTCGCGCGCGCCGCGCTGCGCCGCGACGGCATCGGCACTTCGTTCGGCGCGTCGGAAGCGGCGGCGTCGCGCGCGGCGCTCGTGCCGCTCTTCTTCTACTTGCCGGCGTGTTCGCTCGCCTACGCGTTCTCGAACCTCAAGCTCGGCGGTCACGACGGCACCGTCGCGGTCGCGGGCTACCGCTACTTCTTGCTGCACTTCGCGCTCGCGACGCTGCTGGTCGGCGCGCTGGTCGAGCGTTGGACGCACGCCGACCAAGCGGTGCCGCGCCGGATCGTCGCGTGGTGCGCGGGCGCCGCGATGCTGTTCGCCGGACTCTTCAACCTCGGGATCCTGACCGAGAACGCGACGCCGAAGAACGCGGGCTGGAGCTACGAGGGCTGCAACTACGCGTACTTCTCGCGCGGCCTGCTCGGCACGCGCAATCAACACACGCAAGCGGAAGCGATCGCCGCGATCGAGCGAGTGCCCGCCGTGCACCGAGCGCGCGTGTACTACGGCGTCGGCTACAACCGCGTGTTCGCGCTGTCTGCGCAGTGCGGCGGCGACGAGACGTGCTTCACGCTCGCGCGCGCGCTCGAAGGTTGGCCCGAGGAGTACCGCGCCGACATCGCGCGCGGCTTCGGCTCGTTCCTGCGGCCGAAGAACGGCGACCTGCAGAAGGGCGGCAAGCGCGTCGCCGACCTGTTCGCGCGCTGGCTCGACGAGGGCGTGCCGTACGCGGAGAACGCGATCGAAGGCCTCTGCCTGCCGTGGGAGCCCGCGCTCGCGAGCACCAACGAGCGGATGATCCACGAGAACGTGCGCATGCTCGCGTTCGCCGATCCGAAGCTGCAGCCGGCGCTCGCGCGCGGCGCGGGGATGTTCCTCGGACGATTGCTGTCGCGCGGGTTGCAGTGCGACCAGAAGATCGTGCGAGGCAGCCTGAAGAAGCTCGACGCGCAGTTCTGGCCGGACGTGTGCTACGGGATCGGCTTCGCGATGCTCGACGACCGCGAAGCGCCGCGCGTGAACTCGGAGATCCTGAACGTCGAGCACCCCGAGCACCGCGCGGCGGCGTGGCGCGGCTTCGCCGAGGGCCTCGTGCACGCGTACCCGGCGCGCGCCGACCGAGAGCGGTTGCTGGTCGAGCTCGGCGACGCGCTGCCCGCGGAGCTCCGCAAGCAGCTCGCCGCGCCCTGAGTTGCGCGCGGTGCGTTCCGCGCGTCGCGTCCGCACCGCGCGGCGCGCGCCGTTCCGCGCTCCGCGCCGCCAGGCGCGCGTTCGTTCGCGCCAACGCGCGAGCGTTGTCGCGAGGCGCAGGCGTCACCGCTAGTGCGAGCATTGTTGCCACGCGCGAGCATCGTCGCGACGCACGAGCGCTGCCGCTGGCGCGAGCACTGGCGACAGAGCGAGCGTTGAACTCAGGCGCGCGCCACGAGCGTCAAGCGCGCGCCCGGCAGTACGCCGAGGCGCATGCCGAAGTCGAGGCTCTTGAAGATCGTCCGCAGCACGAAGACGCGCGGCGTCGTGCCCTTCGCCTTGAAGACCTCTGCCGGCAGCGGCACCGAGCCCTCGACGCGCTCGACCTCGAAGCCGGCGCGCTCGACCAGCGCGGTCAGCGTCGCGCGATCGAACTCGAGGATGTGATACGGATACCCGCCGCCCTTCGGATCGGCGTCGGGATCGAGCTTCAGGATCTTGACCAGCTGCTCGCCGAGGAAGCGCCGCGGCACGACGCGCTGCAGGAACAGGATCATCCGGAAGAAGGGCGAGTTGACGTAGCTCGGCACGATCACGAGCACGCGCCCACCGGGCTTCAGCAGCGACCGCAGCTTCTCCAGCACCTTCTGCGGGTTGGTCGTGTGCTCGAGCACGTTGTCGGCGACGACGAGGTCGAAGCTCCGCGGCGCGAACGGCGCCTCGAACAGATCGCCCGAGTGGATGTCGAGCTTCATCTCGCGCCGCGAGTACTCGACCGCCGGCGGCGAGATCTCGATGCCCTTGACGCGCCACCCGCGGCGACGCGCGGCCTCGAGGAAGAACCCGCCGGCTGAACCGAGCTCCAGCAAGTCGCCGGGCTTGCAGATCGTGCGCTCGAGTTCCGCGACGACGCCGTCGTAGTGGACGAGCAACTCGTCGCGCCGTTCGAAGTAGTTCTCGGTCTCGACGCCGAGGTTGTAGCCGTCGGTGTAGTAGTCGGCGTCGTCGTACATCTTGCCGAGCGTCGGCCCATCCGGCCGCGGATCGACGTACACGAACCCGCACGGGCAACGCACGAGATCGAAGCGTGTCTCGCCGATCCGATACACCCGCGCGCGGTACGGCGCGGGCCTGTCGAGGGCGCACATCGGGCAGACGACGTGCTCGGTGCGGACTTCGAAGGGTGCGCTGTGCATCCCTTGCACGATACGCAGCCGCGCGCGAGCCGCCAACCGTGCGCGCGCGAGTTCGACGTTGGAGCCGCGCGCCGCGGCTCGCTAAGCTCCCCCGCCATGCATCCGATCCTCTTCACGATCCCCTGGGTCGACTTCCCGATCCGCTCGTTCGGCGTGATGCTCGCGATCGGGTTCCTCGTCGGGTCGTGGGTGTTCACCAAGCTCGTCGAAAAGCGCGTCTCGAACCCGGAGAAGGACGTTCCGCGCTACGGACAGCTCCCGGTCTGGATCCTGATCGGAATCGTGATCGGCGCGCGGCTGCTCTACGTGATCGTCGAGGTCAGCAAGGGTTCGCCGGTCGGCCACCAGTACATCGACGAGCCGTGGACCGTGCTCGCGGTCTGGGAGGGCGGGCTCGTGATGTACGGCGGGCTCTTCGGCGGGATGCTCGCGGGCTCGTGGTGTTGCTTCAAGAGCGACATCGCGATCCCAGGAGCGATGGACGTCGGGCTCGTCGCCGGTTTCGTCGGGTACGGGATCGGGCGGATCGGTTGCTTGCTGGTCGGCGACGACTACGGCGCGATCGTGCCGCCGGAGTTCGCGGACTGGAGCTTCCCGTTGGTGCTGCACGTGCCCGATCCCCTGCCGCCGGGTTCGCTGTTCGGCGACGAGAACGCGGGGCAGGTGCTCTGGGCGACCCAACCTTGGATGAGCCTCAACGGGTTCTTCCTCGCGGCGCTCGGCGCGTTCCTCTTGAAGCGTCGGCACTACCGCGGCCAGGTCAGCCTGGTCTTGATCGTCGGCTACGCGATCGATCGCTCGATCATCGAGCACTTCCGGGGCGACACGCTGCGCGGCGTGTGGTTCGGCGGCGCGATCTCGACGTCACAGCTGATTTCGATCGGCGCGGGCACCCTCGCGCTCGTGATCCTGCTCGCGCTCGCGAAACGCCGCGACCTCGAGCCGATCTAGCCGGAGCCGAAGGAGAGCGATGGCCGCGAGCGCGAAGGACGCCGATGTCGGGCCGCGCGCGGACGGCGCACGGCTGCGCGTGCTCGCGGGGATCGACGAGGCCGGGCTCGGGCCGTTGCTCGGGCCGTTGACGCTCGGTTACGCCGTGTTCCGTTCGCGCGCGGCGACCGCGAACCTCTGGGACGTGCTCGAAAGCGTCGTCTCGTCGAAACCGAGCGACGATCCGAAGCGCTTCGTCGTCGCCGACTCGAAGAAGGTCTTCAATCGGACGCCGAAGGGCTCGAAGCGACTCGAAGCGACCGCGCTCGGGTTCCTCGCGTTGCTCGATCCCGCGCGCGCCGTCGTGCGCTCCGGCGAGTCGCTGGTGTGCGCGCGGCCGAGCGAACTCGCGTTCCCGCGCGACGCCTACGAGCCGCACCCGTGGTTCACCCGCCTGCCCGCGAAGCTGCCGCGCCATCTCGACGCACAGACGCTCGAGCTGCGCGTCGAGCGACTCTCGCGCGCGCTCCGCAAGGCCGAGGTCGAGCTCGTCGACGCCGGCGTGCGCGTGATCCCCGAGCGCGAGCTCAACCGCTCCTTCCGCGCGACCGGCAACAAGGGCCGGACGACGTGGGAGCAGTGCGCGGCGCTGCTCGCGCGCGTGTGGGAGCTCCACGCGACCGAGGGCGTGCGCTGCGTCGTCGACCGACAGGGTGGGCGCGCGCACTACGGCGGACTGCTCGGCCGGTTGTATCCGACGGCGCGCGTCGAGCTCGTGCGCGAGGAGGACGGGCTCTCCGAGTACCGCGTGATCGAGCGCGACGGGCCGCGACGGATGAAGTTGCTCTTCGCCGAGAAGGCCGAGCGCCGGTCGTTCGCCGTCGCGTTGGCGTCGTGCCTCGCGAAGTACGCGCGCGAGACGGCGATGGACGCCTTCAACGACTACTTCCGCGAGCTCTCGCCCGACCTCGCGCCGACCGCGGGGTACACGACCGACGGCCGGCGGTGGCTTGCGGATGCGGCGGAGCTCTTGGAGCGGCTCGGGCTCGCGAACGAGTGCCTCGTGCGCGAGCGCTGAGAGAGCGGATCGGGGCGAGAGCACGCGGGCGTCGCTTGGGGCGTCGCTTGGGGCGTCGCGGCTGGGCGTCGCGGGCCGAGGTCGCGTACCTGCATCGCGGCCGACATCGCGGCCGACATCGCGGCTGACATCGCGGCTGACGTCGCGTGGCGGTCGCGTGGCGGTCGCGTGAGGCGTCGAATGAGGCGTCGCGCGAGCCACGCACGGGCCGCACGGGCCGCGCGGGCGGAAATCCGACTCGACCCGCAACCGCGCGTGCTTGCGTCGATCCAAGGGGTTCGGAATCGGAAGTTCCCGATCGGCCGGCGCGCCACCGCGACCGCCGATCCCCGCGGGGACTCCGAACCTCCGAGGAACCCGCATGCCCGCCCAACGCCCGCCGCTCTCCGCGCTCGCTCTGCTGGTCGCCGTCCTGCTCGTCGGCGCCTGGATCGTCTTCTTCCGGTCGCCGCCCGCGTCGAACTCCGCGCACGGCTCCGACGGCGAGCCCTCGGATCGGGCTGCGACGACGCTGGTCTCGGCCGACGACACCGCGGAGCGCTCGGCGCTCGACGCGACGGCGCAGGACGACGCGCCGCCACCCGACCCCGAGCTCGCGAACCTCGGTCTCGAGGAACGCCTCGCCGCGATCGCGCGCCTCGAAGGCGAGATTCTCCAGCAGGGCGCGAGCGAAGCGCGCGTGCGCCGACTCGAGGCGTTGCTGGAACCGCTGCTCGCGAGCCCGCCGACGCTGCTGCTCGTGCTCGACAACCTGGTCGCGGGCAAGTGGCGCTCGACCGCGCCCGACGCCGCGACGCTCGACCTCGTCGAGTACGGCGGATGTCGCGCGCTGTACTGGGGCCTGGTCTCGTTCCACAACCCGCGCAGCCGTTTCCACGACGCGGACCAGGGCCGCGCGCTGTTCGTGACGATCCTCACCGACCTGCCGGCGCTCGACGGCAAGCTGCTGTCGACGTTGGTCGAGCAACTGCTCCGGTCCGAGGTCGAAGGCAAGCCGCTGGTCGCGCTCTACACCGCGGAGATCCTCGAGCTGCGCGCCTTCTTCCGCGAGCACAGGGAGCTCTTCTCCAAGCTCTTCGCACGCCTCGGCGATTCGATGACGCCCGAGGAGCGCGATCGCTTCTTCACCATCTACCTCAGCGAGACCTCCGATCCGCTGATCCTCGGAACGGCGCTGCGGAACCTGCTCCAGGGCGCGAACCCCGATTGGGCCCTTTCGCTCGCCGAGGCGCTCTTCGACGACCCGACGACTTCCCCCGAGGTGCGCAACGCGATCGTGCAGGCGCTGGTGGACGGCCTCCAAGACCCGTTCAAGGTCGCCGACTTCCTGGTCGAGCGGATCGACCAGACGCGCGGCCTGCCGGGCGCGTGGTTGACGCTCGCGCGGAAGGAAGGCGGCTTCAACGCGGTCGAAGCGGCGTACAACCAACTCGCCGGCTCGAACGCGAACGCGAAGGCGCGCGAGCTCCTGGTCGCGTCGATGCGCAACGCGTCGGCGTCGGAGCTCGAACGGATCGCCGACATCGCGTTCCAGGACCCGAGTCCAAGCGTGCGCGGCCAGGCGCTGATGTCGATGACGAGCGCCCCCAACTGGGCCGCGACGCAGAAGTCGATGGACGATCTGCGCAGCGCCTTCGCCGGCGGCGTCGACCCGGCGCGCGCGGCCTGGAGCGCGGGCAACATCGCCAAGAAGGCCGCGAAAACCGGCGCGGTCGACCTGCGCGACGACGCGACGAGCTTCCTCGAGGAACTCGTGCACGACGGCTCCTTGCCGGACGCCGCGCGTCACGCGGCGCTCGAGGAGCTGAAACCGTTCCTCTCCGAAGTGGAGTGGGACCTCTTGAAGAAAGGAATCGCGAAATGAAACTCTCTCTCGTCTCTTGGATCGCGCTCGTCGGCACCCTCGCGAGCGCACTCCACGCGCATGCGGACGTCGGAACGGGCACTGCGGAACTGCGCGGCTGTCCGCACAAACAGGCGACGCTCGTCGATTCCGAATGGACCGAGCAGGGCGCCACCCAAGTCTGCGCGAAGGGCATCAAGCTCGCGGACGGCTCGACGTGGTCGCCGACCTGCCCCGAGAACGAAGTCATCGTGCCGGCCCACGGCGAATGCCAGGGCGAGTCGCACCAGGGCACGCTCTGCGTGCCGACCGGAGTGCTCAACGTGCAGGTCGGTGAATGCACGTGCGACCCAATCGTGCACGTCGGCCAATGGGTGGCCGCGGGCTGCACGTGCACGAACTTCACCAGCGCCGGCACGATCGAGAACTTCACCACCAAGCCCTGCGACGTCTAACCCAAGCTGGCCGGCGCCGCGACCTGGCGCTGCCGCCCCGACATCGAGTTCACCTCCCCCGTCGCGACCTCTGTCGCGACGTTTCAGACGGCGCGCCACGTCGCGCGCCGAGCAACGAGCAATGTGCAACGGTCGACCGATGAGCGACGGCGTCCTTGCGTTCGATTCCTCGCTCCCGGACGGCGCACGAGCACGGGCGTCGCTGTCCCCGCACTCCCCCGTAGCTCTATGCCATGTTCATTCGATATTGCGTTCTCGTCAGCGCCCTCGCCACGCTCGCCGTCGCCCGCCAGTCGACGAGCTCGTGTCCGGACACGAAAGCGACCCAAGTTCCCGTGGAGATCACGACCGCCGGAGCGACCCACACCTGCGGGCTCGGGTTCGTCGTGTTCGGCATCGGCGGTGCCATCCTCGGAGAAGAATGCCCCGAGTCGAAAATCACGACTCCGGCACACCAAACTTGCGGTGACGAGGAGAACCCCGGCACCGCGTGCGTCCCCGAACAAGACATGGTGGTCACGGTCCGCGACTGCAACTGCGGCGGGCTCGTGATCCCCGTGATCCAGGTCGGGATCCCGACGACGTGCGAGTGCGATCCCCCGATGAACGCGGGCACCGTCGAGGACTTCAAGACGGTGGTGTGCGTGTCGACGCACGGGTATAGCACGCGCTAGGCAGCACGCGCCGCGCGTCCCGGGCGGAATCGCCGACCGGGCCGCGCGGCGTCCCCGTGCTTCTTCATCGCCATCGATCGCGCACGCGGGCCTCCGGATTCCTAGACTGAGCGCGCCCGGCGCACCCCGTCGGGAAGAAGGCTCGCATGCGCAATTGGCAGCTCTGGATCGTCGCGTGGTTGGTGACCTTCAGCGGCTCTTGCATCGAAGTCGTCCGCTGGAAGCAGCAGGACGTCTACGTGAAGTACGACGCCGCGTCCGACACGGCCGACATGCTGATCGTCTACGACCGCGTGTTCGCGGGCTCGGAGGGTCGAGACGGGCTCGCGCGCGCGACGCACGCGGTCGAGGCGATCGCGGCGAAGTCGCGCTACTTCGTGATCGCCGATTGGCCCTTCGAGTTCGAACTCGACGGAGACGTGCGCGGTGCGAGCTCGAAGTTGCTCGAAGCGCTGGCGGAGCCCACGCCGGAACCGGGTTCCCCCGAGGCGCTCGGGCTCCAGTTCCTCGCGGGGATCGAGATCCGGCACGCGAGCTTGCACCTCGCGCACGATCGCCGTCTGACGATCGTGCAACACGTGCGGCTGCCGCAATTTTCGATCGCGGTGAAGGCGGCCAACGCCGCTCTCTCGCGCACGTACGCCGCGCAGCAAGCTCCGGACGGGGATTTCACGCCGGAGGAGTGGAGCGCGTGGCGTGAGTACGCGCGTTCGGGCAAGCCATGGATCACCGTCGCGGAGACCGGTTTCGAGTTCCGCGCGCCGTATGGCAGCCATTGGCTCGCGGCCCTCATGAAGTTCATCGCCGAGCGCGAGCACGACGAAGCCTTCACTCCAGGAATCGCGGGCGCACTGACCGAGCTCGCGGTCGAGGGCGGCGAAGCGATCTTCCGCTGGCGCACCGACGACACCGGCGCAGTGCACCTCCGTTTCCCGATGCCGCACGGCAAGAAGGAACTGGACGAAGACTCGCTCGCCCTTGCCATCGCCGCTTCGAACCTGGAGCTCGAACGCGAAGAGCGCGCCCACGTGCGCGTGCTCCGCTTCCTGCACTGACCGAGAGCGGCTCGCGCGGCGGGGATTCCGCCGTCCGAGCCGTCTCCGTAGCTGACGGATCCGTTCCGTCGGGGTATGGTTTTCCGCCGCTCGCCCAGCCCCCACCGCTCCGCCCCCTTGAAGATCGCCATCCTCGGCGCCGGCGTCTCCGGCCTCTCGCTCGCTCGCTTCCTGATCGAAGGCGGCATCGCGAAGTCCGACCTTCACCTCTTCGAGGCGTCGTCGAAGATCGGCGGCCTGTGCGGCTCGAAGACGGTCGACGGGTTCACCTACGACGAGACCGGCGGCCACATCCTGTACTCCAAAGATCAGGCTGCGATGCGCTGGATGATCGACTGCGCGGGCGGCGACAGTGCGTTCGAGCAGCGCGAGCGTCAGACCAAGATCCGCTTCGGTGATCGCTGGGTGCACTACCCGTTCGAGAACGGACTCGGCGACTTGCCGCCGCAGGCGAACTTCGACTGCCTGAAGGGCTACGTCCACGCGTGGCACCGCCGCCAGGCCGAGCGCTCACCCGCGCCGACCGAGTTCGGCGCGTGGGTGCGCTGGCGCTTCGGCGACGGCATCGCTCACCACTTCATGGACCCGTACAACCAAAAGGTCTGGAAGCGCGAGCTGCACGAGCTCTCGAGCGACTGGGTCGCCGGCCGGGTCCCGGACGCGCCGATCGAAGACGTGCTGAAGAGCTCGGTCGGCATTCGCACCGAGGGCTACACGCACCAATCGCTCTTCTACTACCCGCAGAAGGGCGGCTTCCAAGCGATCACCGACGGCATCGGCAGCACGCTGCTCGACCGCGTGCGCCTGAAGACGCCGGTGCGCGAGGTGAAGAAGCGCGGCGACGTCTTCCAGGTCAATGGCGAGGACTTCGATGGCGTCGTGTCGACGCTGGCGCTGACCGACTTGCCGAAGCTGATCGTCGGCATGCCGCAACCGGTCGCGAAGGCGATGGAAACGCTCGAGTACAACTCGATCGTGTGCCTGCTGGTCGCGCTCGACGAGCCGGAGCAGCCGCCGCTCTCGTGGATCTACCTGCCGCACGACGAGCAGGGTCCGACCAATCGCGTGACGTACATGTCGAACTACGCGACGGCGAACGCGCCGGCTGGCAAGAGCTCGTTCCTGTGCGAAGTGACGTTCCGCGGCGGCAGCGCGGCGCCGGGCGCGGAGCTCGAGGGCCAGGTGCTCGTCGGACTCGAACGCGCGGGGCTGTTGAGGCGCGAGCAAGTGCTCTTCACCGATCGCACCGTGTCGCGCCACGCCTACGTCGTGTTCGATCACGCGTACGGCTCGCGTCGTGAGGCCGCGCTCGGGTGGCTCGTCGAGCAGGGCATCGAGCCGCTCGGCCGCTTCGGCCGATTCGAGTACGACAACTCCGACCAGTGCGTGATCAAGGCCCGCGCGACGGCCGCGCGTCTGCTCGCGACCGCGCGCCGCGGCGGCGGCCCGACCGTTCGCTGACGCGCGCGAGACGCCGTCGGGCCTCGCGTGCCCGAGCTTCGCGGGCGACGGCGATCGTCGCTGGCCGTCCCGCGAGAACCCTCGACGCCTTCGGCAATCCGCGATCGGGGCCGGATCCGCTGGCCCCGCCCCGAGCCTCGCGAATTGCGAATCGTGCGTCGGCAGCGCACGTCGGCAGCGCACGTCGTGCATCACGCGTCGTGCATCACGCGTCGTGCATCACGCGTCGTGCATCACGCGTCGTGCATCACGCGTCGTGCATCACGCGTCGTGCATCACGCGTCGTGCATCACGTGGCGTGCATCACGCGT
>JACRIN010000093.1 GCA_016220085.1 Planctomycetota bacterium | reverse complement strand
TCGGAGCGCTCGCGGCGAGCTCCGCGCGCGCGGAGAGGTCGATCGGGCGCCACGCGTTGCTCGCGGAGACCTCGAGCGAGCGCACGAAGGTGCCGAGGGTCCGCGTGTCGCCATGGCGGCGCTGTTCGTCGCTCGCGCGGATGCCGCGCACGCGAAGTTCGAGCACCGGCGAGTCGGCGACGAGATAGAACTCGATCGACGCATCGCGTCCGGTGCCGAACGAGACGCTCGACGCGCGCGCCTTGTCGACGAAGACCTCGAGCTTGCGTCCGCCTTCGCCGAACGCGACGAGCCTCACGGCGTCGACGCGCCCCGGCAAACGCACGAACGCGCGCGCCGCGGTCCAACGACCGCCGTTCTCGGGCTCGTGCCAACCCGCGAGAATCGTCCCGTGCGTCGCGAGCGGCGGATCCGCCCGCTCGGCGCGACGCTTCTGTGCGCGACTCGCCGCGTAGATCATCGCTTGATCGAGCCCGCCTTCGCGAAACGCGCGCAGATGCCCCGCCCACCCGCCGCGCGCGAGTTCGGGGAACGCCGCGATCGCCTGATCGAAGAGCACCCAGTCGTGCAGCACCACCGGTCCGCCGAAACGCTTCACCAGCGGAGTCATGAACGCGTGCGCGAGCTCGTTGCCGAGCTGATAGACGATCCGCTCGCCGTCGAAGCGCGCGAGCTCGCTCGCCGGCTTGGTCGTGAGCCCGCAGAGCTCTTCGCCGGCGCCGCGCGCGACGAACACCTCGACCTCCGCGTGCCGCTGGAACTCGGCGAGCCACGCTCGGGTGTAATCGCCGATCCCCGAACGCTGCGAGGGAGCCGTGGTGACGAGCGCGACGCGCATTCGCGCAGAGCCTACGAGTTCGCTCGCGCTTCTCCACCTTCGTGAATCGCGACCGGTCGCGCCGTCGGCTCGCGGTGGCCTCGCGAGCTCGCTCTGAGCTCGTCGCCCGCGCGGCGCCGAGACCCTGGCGAGCCCTCGACGTGCGCGGCGAGCACGCTCGCTCGGCGCGCGGGCTCCCGCGCTCCACGCAGCTCGCCTCCGTGTCTTGAGAGCAACCTCGACACCCAGGACTCCCGCACGCTCCGACCGGCGGCTCGATGGCGCTTGAATTCGCAGCGCGGGGCGGAATGATCGTCGCTCGCACACGGCGCGAGCATCGCAACGACCCGAGCCAGCACGGTGATTCCCGCCACACACGAACCCGGTGCGATGCGCGTCGAGTCCCCGCGCGGACGACGCTGGCTGCTCTGGCTCGCGTTCGGCTTGATCCTGTTGTTCGAGGGGAGCGTGCGCTGGCGCTTGCTCGACTTCCCGCTCGAGCGCGACGAAGGCGAGTACACCTACAACGCGCAGCTCCTGCTGCAAGGCGTGTCGCCCTACGAGGCCGCGATCGCGAGCCACAAGCTGCCCGGGATGTATCTCGTCTGCGCGCCGGCGCTCGCGTTCTGGCCCGACCTCCCGGGAGGGCTCCACATCACGCTGTTGATCGCCAACGCGGCGTCGACGGCTTGCCTGTTCGTCTTGATGCGCAAGCTCGCGGGGGACTTCGCGGCCTTGGCTTCGGCGATGGCGTTCGCGTTGCTCGCGATCGGCGAAGGAGTGCTCGGCTTCGCCGCGCACTCGGAGCACTTCGTCGTCACTCCGACGCTCGTGGCGCTGCTGCTGCTCCTCGGAGCCCTGGAACGACCAGCCGCGCTGGTCAGGCTCTTCGCCGCCGGTTTCGCGCTCGGCATCGCGATCGTCATTCGCCAACCCGCAGCGTTGTTCGCGCTCCTCGCGCTCGCGCTCTTGATCGCCTCGGATCGGAGCAAACGCAAGTCGCTCGCGTCGATCGTTCGACGGTCCGCCTCACTGAGCGTCGGCGTCGTGCTTCCCTTCGCGCTCGTCTGCATCTGGATGTGGAGCGCCGGGGTCTTCCCGACGTTCTGGTTCTGGACCGTCGAGTACGCGAGCGAGTACGGGTCGCGCTTGACGTTCGCGAGGGGCCTGGTCGCGCTTTTCGACACGCTTCCGCGCGTGGTGTCCACGCAAGCGCCCATTTGGATCGCCGCGCTGCTCGGGCTCGCGCTTTCGATCGGAGAGCGCACGCGTCGGACGGCGCTCGTGGTCGGATGGACGTGCGTCGCGAGCGCCGCGGTCGCCGCGGGCTTCCACTTTCGCGAGCACTACTTCGTTCAACTGCTCCCGGTGGTCGCTGCACTCTTCGGAATCGCGTGCGCGGGGCCGACCTGGCTGTCGGCGCGCGCGGCGCGGACCTGGAGATGGGTCGCCATCGTCGCTGCGACGTCGATCCTGACAGGCTGCGTTTGGTCGCAGCGCGACTACCTCTTCCGAACTCCGGTGCTCGAGCTCTGCCGCCGGATCTATGCGGGGAATCTCTTCGTCGAGGTCCAAGCGGTGGCGATCGAGCTGCGCGAGCGTTCGTCCGAGTCCGACACGATCGCCGTGCTCGGCAGCGAAGCGGAGCTGTGCGCGTACGCGCATCGCCGTTCCGCGAGCAAGTACATCTACACCTACGCGCTGACGGAGTCGTCCCCGTTCGCCGAACCCGCGCAACGCGCGATGATCTCCGAGATCGAGACGGCGCGTCCGCGCTTCTTCGTGTTCGTCAACTCGGTGCTGTCGTGGATGCCCAATCGGGACTCGCCGCAACGGATCTTCGAGTGGAGCAAGCAGTTCGTGGAAGACGGATACGAGCTCGTCGGCGTCGTCGAAGCCGAGGGCACGCCCCGCTGGGACGACGAAGCGCGCGCGCAGCCGCCGACGGAGTCCCGGCCCTACGTGGCGGTCTACGGACGTCGCTAGCGGCGTCGGTCCATTCGCACGCCGAGCGAGCGACGCCGACCCCGACGCCTCACCGCGCGCCACTGGGCGCGTCGACGATCCGGACGCGACACGAGGAGCCGAGCAGGGCTCGCGCCGCAGA
Source organism: Planctomycetota bacterium (assembly GCA_016220085.1). Taxonomy (GTDB): domain Bacteria; phylum Planctomycetota; class UBA1135; order UBA1135; genus JACRIN01. The sequence continues at coordinate 131,220 of JACRIN010000093.1, read as the reverse complement.
CCTCCGATCGACAGCGGAAGGCCGACTGCGCCAGCCGTCTCGCGCCGGGCGCCGAGCGCACCGCGCGGGCACGGGCGCGATCGCTCCGCGCCGTTGCCTTCGATCCGTCGACCTCCACCGAACGGCTCGCCGTCCTCGTGCTCTCGCTCGACGACGCACGAGGCCGGCCGCCTTTCGGTGACCGGCCCCGCACACTTGCGTCAGCTCGATCCGTCGACGCCGGTCGACGGATCCGTCCGCATCACGGCGTCACGAAGAACTGAATCGCGTTGGTCAAGCCAACTCCACTCGAGCTCTGCACGTCGCGCGACCAGAACTGAGCGTCGACGACCTTGCCGAAAGTCAGCGCGGGATCGACGCCGGACACGAACCAAGCATCGAAGTCGACCGAGTACGTTCCGGAGCAGTCCAACGTCGGCGGCAGCGCGCCGCCCGCGTTCTGCACCGGCAGGCGTCGAACCGGCGGCTTCGCGCAGAGCGTGCCGCCGAGGAACGGAATCGCCGCGGGTCCGGTCAAGCCGTAGAAGAGCAGTCCGTTCTTCTGGTTGAGCACGTCGTGCGCCTCGATCACCAGCGGGCTCGCGTCGCCGAGCGACGACGTCCCCGTGAAGCCGATCGCCGGCACGCAGCCCAGACTGTTGGTCTTCGTCGCGCAGAACGTGGTCGGAGCTCCATCGTCGACGAACACGAGGCCGCCGTCGCAACCGAGCGGGAGGATCAGATCGCCGACGAGCGTCGCGTTCCCTGTCAGCGGATCGACGGTGTAGAGACCGCTCGCCGACGCGGTGATCGAGCCCATGCTGAAGAGCGTCCCGTCGGCGCGGAACGCCAGGTCGCTGTACGCGAGCTGACGCCCGACCAACACGCCGTGCGGCCCGACCTCGGTCGCGAGGCCGGTGCTCAAGTCGATCGTGAACAGGTGCGAGTCCGGGTCGCTCAACGTGAAGCCGTTCGCGAACAGCGTCCCGTCATCGCGGAAGCCCAGGCCGTTCATGTTGAAGCCGAACGGAGCGACGCAGCATTGCCCACCGCACTGCCCGATCAGAGTCGGCGCGCCGGACGTCTTGTCGATGGTGAACAAGCCCGAGCTCTGGAACCCGTTGAGTCCCGTGGCGTAGAGGACTCCGGTCGTCGGATGCAGCGCGAGTCCGCCGCCCGTGAAGCTGAGGCTCGTGCTCATCAACGGGTACTCGGTGATCACGCCGGTCGAGCGGCCGATGCGGACGAGCCGACTGGTGCCCGGATCGGCGACCGTCGCGGCGATCGTGTAGAAGTCGTCCGTCGACGGGTCGTACGCGAGGCCGCCCGCGTACGCGTAGAACCACGGGATGTCCCACACGAGCGTCGCCTCGCCGGTGGTCGTGTCGAACGCGTAGATCGCGCTGAGGAAGGGTCCGCCGCCGCTGCCGTAGAGGATCTCGCTCGCCCGAGCGGGCAATGCGAAGCTCGTTGCGACGACGGCTGCCGCGGCCAGGGAACGTAGGGACTGGAGAAACGTTGTGTTGATCGGGGAGTGCATGGTCGTGCGCTTTCTGGAAGCGGATTCGGGGCCTTCCCACGGAGACACGCAACTCGCAGCGATCGTCGATCACGAAAGGTCCGAAAAGACTCGGACGCGGTCGGAACCCGCCGACGCGGCCTCTTTCGAGGCTGCAGAGCACGCGGCCGTCAACCGTTCCGGACCGGCGACCGAGCTAGCGGAACGCCGGCGCCGCGCGTCATTCGAAGCTTGGCTCAGCGCGGCGCGTCGACGATCCAAACGCGCCCGGCCTCGCCGATGGCGAGCCGCGGCACGCGCCCCTCACCCTTCATCGCCGGCGCCGAGCAAGCAAGCATGCATGCCGGCGCCTTGTCGCGAGGCGCGTGAACGCAACGCGGCGCCCTCGGTTTCGAGCGCGACCCTGCGCTCCCGGCTACGGGCGCAACGTGAAGCGCAGGCCGTTCGTCGTGTCGACCGGTCCGCTCGGCGAGATCGAATCGCGGAACCAGTACTGCGCGTACACGTCAACGCCGGCGACCAGGTTGGGGTCGACGCCGCTCCCCGCGTGCGCCGTGAAGTCGAAGGCGAACGTCCCACCACACGTCGTCGGCTGTCCGCCGGCGACTTGCACGACCGTGCGCTTCAGCGGCAAGCCGACGCACAGGTAGCCGCCGCCGAACGGCAGCGCCGCCGGCGCGTACCCGTAGAACAACATCCCGGGCACGCCTGGGTTCGCGAACGAAACTCTCAGTCGGAAGGGATTCGCCGCGGAGAGCGAAGGCACGCCCGTGTAGTAGAGGGTCGGATGACAATTCGAGCCCGTGGTCTTCGCCGTGCAGTACGGTTCCGGCAGGTCGACTCCGCCGCCGAGAATGCGCACGTAGCCGGCGCCGTTGGTGACTTGCGTGGCGCCGTAGAGCGTGTCGGTCGCTCCGTCGCTGTCGAAGTCGTACAGCGCGACGCCCGCGCCGAAAAAGTCGGTGAACTGCTTACCGGCGACTTCGTGGATGCGCGTTGGCCCCGAACCGGACACCGTCACTGCGACCGAGAAGTTGAAGCTCGCCGTTCCGCCCGCCCAATCCGCGACGCCGTCGCCGTCGGAGTCCTCACCCATCGCGAGCGACTGCCCGAAGCCGATCGGCTCGTTCTGCGTGAAATCCGAGCTCTGGAACCCGCCGAGGATCGCGCCGGTCGAGCCGGAGTAGAGCGTCGCGCGCCCGCTGTACACGCCGTACTCCGGATCGCCGACCACGAAATCAGGGCTGCCGTCGAGATCGACGTCGAAGCCGCCGGCGAGTGCGACCCCGAAATGGACGAAGCCGGGTGACGGCGGAAGGATCTCGCGCAGCAGCGCGCCTGTCGCTCCGGAATGGAGGCGAACGAAGCGACCGAAGGAGCCGATCAGGAAGTCCGCGTGCCCGTCGAGATCGACGTCGCCGGCGCGCGAGACGGCGCGGCCGAGATAGTCGCTCGTCGCGCTCCCGGCGTACGTGTAGAGCACGTTGCCCGTCGCGCCGGAGTAGACGCGCGCGAAGCCGGTGTACGTCGTCTGATTGCCGATCTGCGTGCCCGCGATCCAGTCGTCGTGACCGTCGAGGTCGACATCGCCGAGGCCGTCGACGGCGTAGCCGAAGTACGCGAACGGGGTGCCGGTGTCGGAGTGCAGCAACGCGTGCGTCCGGCCGGAGTACACGTAAACGCTGCCGTCGAAGTTGGATCCAGTGCGCGGCGCGCCGACCACGAGGTCGCCCCAACCGTCGGCGTCGACATCGCCCGCACCCGACACGGCCCAACCGAAGTGACCGTGCAACGCCGGAGGTTGGATCGACCAGAGCAGCGCCCCGCTTCCGCCGGCGAACACGTGCACGCAACCCGAGTCGTTGTCGGGCGCGTACAGGCCGGGCGCGCCGACCGCGAAGTCCTCGATGCCGTCCTGGTCGACGTCTCCAATGCGATCGATCGAGTGGCCGAACCGCTTGACGGTCGGGGTAGGGTTCGGGAGCTCGACCAGCAGCTCTTGCGCGCTCGACGGCGCGGCTGCGAACGCGAAGCACACGCAAAAGGCGGGCAGGATCGATGTGGCGCGCGGGTTCATGGGGACGCTCCTCCTCCGGAATCAGGATCGCCCGAGCGCCGCTCGGCGGGTCATGATTCTCCGGGGCTTCCCGGCGAGCGGTTCCGCGCGCGCTCCCGACGGCGTCGACTCGCCGAGTGCGATTCTGAGCCACGGGGTTCGTCCATGCGTGCAATCGAACGGCGGCTCGCCCGCTCTCGCTGCCGGCGCGGTCCGCTGGGCACCGCGCACCGCGTGCACGCAGCCCGATTCGCGCGACCCGCGCGAACCGCACGATCAGTGCGGAGGTCATGGCTCGCGCCAACCGTCGAGCCCGGTCGCCGTGCCGGTGCGCGATGGCGCGCGACGGTCGACGCCTCGAAATCCGCTCGCCGGGAAACCCGCTCGCTGCGCTTCCGAGCAACCTCGGCTAGCCTCAAGGGAACTTGCGGGCCGTGCGCGCCCTGCGTTCGGTACCCACTACCTCGCTCCCCATCTCGATTGCGTCGCTCGTCGCCGAGCCCGCACCCCAGCAACACCATGATCACAGCGTTACTCCTCGCGTCCGGCTCCGTCGTGACGACCGCGCCGATCCTCGCGTCCCAGCAGGTCACTGAAGCCCAGGTGCTCGATTCGAAGCTCCAAGGCGGCCTGCTCGAACGCCTCGCGTCGGCTCAGGCCGGCGAGCTCATCCCGGTCGACATCGTCCTCCGCGATCAGGTTCCCGCCGCGCAACTGAAGGTGGTGTCGGCGAACCACGACAAGAGCTCGCGTCGCGCGGAGGTGATCGCGATCCTGCGCGGCACGGCCGAGGCGACGCAGCCCGGCTTGCTCGCGGCGCTCGAAGCCGAGCGCGCCACCGGTGGCGTCGGCGGGCAAGTCCAGTCGCTGTGGATCGCGAACGTGGTCTCCGCGCAGCTCTCGCCGGCGGTGATCCAGCGCATCGCCGCGCGCTCCGACGTCTCCTACGTCCACTACGATCCGCCGCGCAAGGCGGAAGACGTGCTGCTCGCCTCTCCGAGCGCGCAAGCGACCGCGGGCACGCCGACGTGCGGCCTGAGCTTGATCGGCGCCCCCCAGGCCTGGAGCCAACTCGGCGTCACCGGTCGCAGCGTGGTCGTCGCGGTGTGCGACACCGGCGTGTGCGCGACGCACCCCGACATCGCGGGTCAGATCTGGAAGAACGCCGGTGAAGTGCCCGCCAACGGCATCGACGACGACGCGAACGGCTTCGTCGACGACGTCACCGGCTGGAACTTCGAGAGCAACAACGCCAACAACTCCGACAACAACGGGCACGGCTCCCACACCTCCGGCACGATCGCCGGTGATGGCACGGGCGGAACGCAATGCGGCGTCGCGCCCGACGCGCGCATCATGATGCTCAAGTTCGTCAACAGCCTCTCCACCGGCGAGCAGAGCGTCTGGAGCTCGATGCAGTACGCCGTCGCGAACGGCGCCGACGTGTTCTCCGCGAGCCTGGGCTGGCCGCACAGCTTCAACCCGAACCGCGCGACGTGGCGCCAAGTCTGCGACAACTCGATCGCCGCGGGCGTGGTCGTCGTGTACGCCTCCGGCAACGAGGGTTGCGGCGCGGGCATCGACAACGTGCGCACGCCGGGTGACGTCCCGGACGTGATCGCGGTCGGCGCGGTCAGCTGCTCGGACGCAATCGCGAGCTTCTCGTCGTGCGGCCCGGTCTCGTGGTCGACCGTCGCCCCGTACAACGACTTCCCCTTCCCTCCGGGCCTGATGAAGCCCGACGTGTCCGCTCCGGGCGTCGCGACGACGTCGCACTCGATGTGCAGCGGCTACATGAACCTCGACGGCACGTCGATGGCGACGCCGCACGTCGCCGGGCTCGCGGCGTTGATCCTCGAAGCGGATCCGACGCTCGATCACTTCGGCGTGCGCGCGCTCCTCGAGTCGACCTCGCTCGACCTCGGCGTCCCGGGCAAGGACAAGCAGTTCGGCAGCGGCCGCGTGCGCGCGGACCTCGCGGTGCAAGCGGCGTTGGCGAACGGCAACTACTGCGGCGCGAAGCTCAACTCGTGCGGCACGCTGCCGATGCTCACGATGGTTGGCACGCCGAGCGCGAGCGCGACCGGCGGCTTCATCGTCAGCGCGTCCAACACCTCGGGCGGCCAGATCGGGCTCCTGATCTACACCGACGCCGGTCCGGCGAACGTTCCGTTCCTCGGCGGCAGGCTCTGCCTCAACGGCGTCAAGCGCACCGTCCCGGTGCCTGAGACGACCGGCACGCCGGGCCAGTGCAACGGCGTGCTCGCGATCGACATGAACCTCTTCCGCGCGGGCTTCATCGGCGGCAACCCGTCGGCGTCGCTCTCGGTCCCGGGCACGCAGATCCGCTGCCAGTTCTGGGGCCGTGATTCGGCCGGCACCTTCGGCTCGCTGCTGTCGTCCGGAATGGACTACACGGTCTGCCCGTAGTCGACGCGCACGAGCTTCGGCTTTCCGCGGGCTCGCTCGGCTTCGGCCGGGCGGGCCCGCGCCTGTTGGGACGAGCCCGCCGCGACCCCGACGAGCAACCCGCCGCGTCAGGCGGTCAGGATCTCGACGCGGTCGGGGCCGAGGTAGATCGAGTGCTCGGGCTCTGCGACCATCACGCGCTCGTCCTCGACCAGCGGCGGGTAGCGCATCAGCGAGCCCTGCTTCGCGAGCTTCATCAGCGTCGCGTCGACCACCACCGGATCGCGGTGCGTGAAGTAGCGCCGCGCGATCGGCAGCCTGCGCCACGCCTCGATGTCCTTCGGCATGTCGCGATCGAGGCCCTTCGCCTCGACGCCCGAGGCCGTGGTCGGTCAGGCAGCGCGCCGATAGACCGCGCTCGTTGATGATCGGGCACTCGATCACAGCGCCGAGGTCGCCGACGAGCAGGTCGTCGCCCCCCCAGCCTCTCGCTGGCGATGCAGCACGACCGCGCCCGCGAAGGCCCTTCTCGACACCGATAGGGCCATGGTTATGTCATGTACATGAAATATTTCATGGACAGGACAGCCCCCGTTCCTGTCGACTAGCAACCGCGCCAAACACCACGGAACCGCGATGACCAAGCGCAGCACCCACGCCGCCGATTTCGAAACGCGCCTGCGACGCCTCCTCGGCGACGCGGGCGTTGAGGTGCTCGCGCACGGCGAACGCGGCAGCGGACGCCCTGACATGGAAGTCCGGGCGGACGGTCGCTCGTTCGCGGTCGAGCTGAAGACCGCCGCGGAGAACCGAGTCGAGATCCTGCACGGACTGATGGCGGCGGCACTGCTCCAAGCTCGCCGTCACGCCGCGCAAGTGAATGCGACCGCTCTGCCGATCGTCGGAGTCGCGAACCTGACCGACCGCAGCATCGCCGCCGTCGCGGGGTTCATGGCGCGCGAAGCGCCGGAGGCCGCGTGGGGCATGCTGGACCTCCACGGCAGCTTCGTGTTGCGCGGAATGCCGAGCGGCGAGATTGCTGCGAGTGGTGAACGATCCCGCCAAGCGCAACGAGCCACGCTTCGCGATCGAGACCCGTTCAGCGATCTGGGCCAGTGGATGGCGAAGGTGCTGATCGCTCGACGGCTACCCTCGGAACTCCTGGCGGCTCCGCGGGTCCGCGTGCGCCGAGCGCGCGAGCTTGCTCGCTTCGCGGAAGTCTCGGAGCCGACCTCCGCGCGCTGGGTGAAACTGATGCGCGCCGCCGGATTCCTCGACGACGTGCGCGGTGAGCTGCGGCTCGTGCGAGCCCGCGAGTTCTTCGACCGGTGGCAGAAGAAGTGCGGCGCGCAAGCCCGACACGAGGTCCCAGCGCGTTTCATCCTTCCACGCGGCAAGACGCACGAACAGCTCGAGTTCGCGACGGCGAAGTTCGCGCACGAGAACACCGTCGCGTTCGATCCCGACGACCCGCCTCGGTACGAAGGTCAGCTTCGCTGGAAGGCCGGACCCCGCGCGTGCCTCGCGTTGTTCGAAGCGAGTCGAGCGCTCGGATACACGTTCGTGGACGGCGCGCCGATCCACATGTATCTCGAAGACGTCAGCGACGAGTCCTTGCGGCACTTCGAGCTCGAACGGGCCCCGGCCGACCAAGCTCGCGTGCGGGTCATTCAACCGCGCTGGCCGGAGGCGTTGTTCCGCGGAATCGTCATGCGTCAGACTCGCATCGGCAGCGCGGTGCCGACCGCGGATGTCGTGCAGACCTGGCTCGATGTCCTCGATCATCCGGTGCGTGGACGGGAACAAGCCGGCGAGATCGAGCGCGAGGCGCTCGCAAAGTGGATCTTCTCGGAGTCGAGCGATGGCCAGCGACCCTGAAGCGGAGCTGTTGGTGGCGCTCGCTCGCGTCGTCGGTCAGGCGCCGGAACGCTTCGTCGTAATCGGCGGAGCTGCTCACAAGCTCTTCCGTTCATCGGAACTGGCTCAGCCGGTCGACTTCCCCGCATTGCGTACGTTCGATACGGACGTCGCGATCGACACGTCTTCGAAGGCCGACGCGTTCCGCATCGACGAACAGTTGAGGAAGTTCGGATTCGACGAGCAGCGAAGCGGCGACACGACCCCTCCAGTCACACGGCACAGCTCCAGGTCGCTGCCGAACCACTACATCGAGTTCGTCACGCATCGCACCGGCAGCGGCGAGACTCGACGTGGCGTCGGCCGGCCGACGGAGCAAATCGCGGGAACCGTCGCGCAGAGGCTGCCGCACATCGACCTGCTGCTGCGATCACCGTGGACGATTGAGCTTCGCGCGTCCGATGACTACGACGTCGGGGCGGATACGCTGAGCTTGCGCATCGCCAACGCCGCGAGCTACCTGGCGCAGAAGCTACTCGTGCTCGCGAAGCGCGATGAAAGGACACGAGCGAAGGACCTCGTCTACGTGCACGACGCCCTGATGATCTTCGCGCCGGTCCTCGATCAGCTCGCCGAACTTTGGAAGCAAGTCGAGCCTCCCGGCTCGAGGCGAGCGCGCAACGTCGCGCGGATCGCGCGAGAGCGCGGCGAGATCGTCAATGACGATGCTCGACGAGCCGTCGCGTTGCTCGAGGCGCTGGATCGCCCGACTCGGCCGGAACCCGCGAGCTTCGTCGCTGCCCTGAACGCGGGACTGCAACTCGTCTTTCCCAGCTAGGCGCGCGGTGGCGGTCAAGAGCGCGCGAACGACGCTCGCTCTTCGCTTGACTTCCGCGGAGACAGGAGATCGAGCGCGCGGCCGAACCGTGGCGCGCAGCGCGTCGGACTACCTCCTCTCCGTCCGGCGCCCGGTCACGCGGTCAGGATCTCGACGCCGTCGGGGCCGAGGTAGATCGAGTGCTCGGTCTGAGCGACCATCACGCCCTCTTCCTCGACCAGCGGCGGGTAGCGCATCAGCGAGCCCTGCTTCGCGAGCTTCATCAGCGTCTCGTCGACCACCACCGGATCGCGGTGTGTGAAGTAGCGCCGCGCGATCGGCAGCCCGCGCCACGCCTCGATGTCCTTCAGCATGTCGCGATCGAGGCCCTTCGCCTTCATCGGCGGGCGCACCATCATGAAGACCTCGGCCTTGCCCTTCTCCGTGATGTAGCCGCGCCCGGTGCACGCGAACGGCTCGATCGCGAAGACCATGCCCGTGCGCAGGCGATGGTTGGTGCGCTCGGCTTGGTTGGGGATCTGCGGCGGCGTGTGCACCTTCCAACGGCCGAGGCCGTGGCCGGTCAGGTTGCGTACCGGTTGATAGCCGTGGCTCATGATCGTGCGCTCGATCGCGGCGCCGATGTCGCCGACCGAGACGCCGTCACCGACGGTGGCGATCGCGGCGGCGAGCGCGTCGCTCGAAGCCTGCACGAGCTTCTTCCAACGGCCGTCCTTCGAGAGATCGACCGTCGCCGCGGTATCCGCGACATACCCGTCGACGTGCACGCCGAAGTCGACCTTGACCACGTCGCCCTCTTCGTAGCGCAGCGGGTCGGTCAGGTTCGTGCAGTAGTGCGCCGCGATGTGGTTGCGACTCGACTGCGCGGGAAAACCGGGCTGGCCGCCGCGCTCGCGGATCATCTGCTCGACGGTTTCGAGCAGCCAGCGCATCTCGACGCCGGGGCGAATGTTGGCTCGCGCCCACTCGCGGCATTCGGAGGCGATGCGGCCGGCCCTACGGAAGCTCTGAAGCGCGTGGTCGTCGAGCGATTGGATCATGGCGGGGCGCCATTGTGGTCCGCGACCCGGCGCGGCGCTAGCCTGACCGCGCGTTCCGAAGCACGCGCATGCAAACGAGCCCGAGCCGATCTGCCGCGCGCGTTTCGCTCTTCTGGCCGATCCTGGCGCTCGCGCTGGTCGCCGGAATCTTTCTGCGCGACGGATTCGTTCCGGGCAAGGTGCTGCTGCCGCTCGACACGCTCTACGAGTTCGAGCCGTGGCGGAGCTCGTCGGCCGCGCCGATCACGCCCGCGAATCCGATCCTGCTCGACCAAGCGATCGTGATCGCGCCGTGGCTGCATTTCGCCGCCGAGCGCCTGCGCGCGGGCGAGCTGCCGCTCTGGAACTCGCGAAACTACGCGGGCCAACCGATCGGCGGCGCGTACCAACTCGGCCTGTGGTGGCCGCCGAACTGGATCTACTTCGCGACCGAGAGCCCGTGGTTCTTCGTCGGCGTCGCGTGGCTCAAGTTGGTGCTCGCGGGCTCGTTCACGTTGCTCTTGCTGCGTCGACTCGGGCTTTCGCTCGGCGCGGCGAGCACCGGCGCGCTCGCGTTCATGCTGTGCGGCTTCCAGGTCGTGTGGCTCGGCCACAATCAGACCAACGTCGCGTTGTTCGCGCCGCTGCTCTTGTGGTGCGTCGAGCGCTGCCTCGAGCGACCGAGCGCGCGCAACACCGCTCTCTTCGCGCTCGCGTTCGGCCTGCAGTTCTGCGCGGGCCATGCGCAAACGTCGGCGCACCTCGCGCTGGTGGTCGCGGCGTACGCGCTGCTGCGCGGCGGCGGACGAGCCCCGGCGAGTCCGAGCGCGTCGATCGCGAGCGTCGGCGACGGCTCCGACGCGACCGCGTCGGCTCGGTCGCCGTCCGCGGAGCTCGGCGCGCTCGGCGCGGAGCACCCGCACGGCGGCGAACGGCCCGAGCGTCGAACTCGGGCGCTCGAATCCGCTTCGCCGGCTCCGGCGTCGACCGCGGCGCTCGCGGACTTGCCCGGCGAGATCGAACGCAGTCGGCGGAGCCGACTCCGGCTCGGCCGGCTCGGCCTGCTCTCCCTACTCATCGGCGGCCTGCTCGGCGCCACGCTCGCCGCACCGCAGCTCTTGCCGTTCATCGAGTACCTGCGCGACTCGCAGGGGCTGGTCGCCAACGCGAGCGCGGAGCTCGTCGCCCGCGACGGCGCGTGGAAGGGGCTCGCGATGCTCGCCACGCCGCGCATCTTCGGCGCGCCGCAGACGCACGACTACCACGGCCCCCTCGGCGCCCACCTGAACTACAGCGAGCTCGTCGGCGGTTACGTCGGCGCGGTGATGCTCGCGTTCGCGCTGGTCGGCGTGCTGATCGGCAAGGGGCGAGCGCGCTGGTTCTTCGTCGGACTGCTCGCGTTCGCGACGTGCGCCGCCTACCAGCTCCCGCCGATCTACGACGCGCTGCGCGCGGTGCCTCTGCTCTCGGCGTCGAAGCTGATGCGCTTCTCGCTCTTCGTCGCGCTCGCGCTCGCGGTGCTCGGCGCGTTCGGATTGCAAGTGGTGCTCGAACGGCTTTCGGGCGCGCGGCGCACCGCAGCGACCGTCGGCGTGTTCGCGTTGGTCGCGCTGGAGCTCTGCGCGTTCGGCCGGGGCTACAACCCCGCGGTCGACGCGTCGCTCGCGGCCCCGCGCACGCCGCTCTCCGACTTTCTGCTCGAGAAGCAACGCACCGAGCCGCCGTTTCGGATCCTCGCCGTCGACGGCCATCCGCTGATCGCGAACGCGAACCTCTTCTACGGCTTGCCGTTGCTGACCGGCTACGACTCGCTCGAGCTCGCGCGCATGACCGAGCTCGTCTCCGAACTCTCGAGCGATCCGCGCGGCGCCGTGCTCGCGCAGGAGATCCGCTGGTTCGATCGTCCGCTGCCGCTCGGCGACTTGCTCGGCGTGCGCTACCTGCTCACCAATGGCGAGCTCGGCGATCCGTTCCGCCTCGTCTTCGACGGCGCGTGCAAGGTCTACGAGAATCCGCACGCGCTGCCGCCGGTGTTCTTCGCCGAGCAAGTCGAGCTCGTCGAAGACCCCTCCGAGCGCGTCGCACGTCTCACGAGCCCCGACTTCGACCCGCACACCGCCTTGGTCGAGCGCGCGCCGCCCGAGGAGCTGCCTCAGTTCGTGCAGCTCTTCGAGGACGTGTTGATCCAAGAGGACGCGCTCGATCTCCGCGCCTACAACGTCCGCTCGCTCGCGTTCGACGCGACGGTGACCTCGAAGCGCTTGGTCGTCGTCCCCGCGGCGTGGGCGCCCGGTTGGCGCGCGACCGCCAACGGCATCCCGATTCCCGTCGAGCGCGTCGACCATGCGCTGCGCGGCGTGTGGCTCGACTGGGGCCAGTGGCACGTCGAGCTGCGCTACGAGCCCGCTTCGACGCGCATCGGGCTCTGGATCGGAGGCGCGTCGCTCGTCATGCTCCTGGCGCTCCTCGTTCGGAGGGATCCACGCGCATGAAGCTCCTCACTCTCGCCCTGACTTCGCTCGTCCTACTCTCGGCGTGCCGCACGGAGACCACCGAGGAACCGGCGGGCTCCGCGTTGCACCAGATCGAAAAGCTGCTGCCTCAGCGCGCTTGGAACGTCATCGACGGCGGCAAGCGCATCGGCGCGATCTTGCTCTACGCGGATCCGCTCGCGCCCGACGATCCGTCGACGCACTACTTCAGCGTGCGAAATACCTTCCAGCAGGAGCTCGGCTCGCTCGACGGCCTCGGCCGCGCATGGAAGTTCAGCCCACACCAGCGCGAGGCTCGCCTGGTCGGTTCGGGCACCGTGCTCGAGGGCGCGCGCAAGATCCTCGGCGGTGGCGTCGACTGCGAGCTCGTGGAAGTGCCCCTCGATGCGCTGCGCGTCGTGCCCGCCTCCGCGCGAAAGTAGCGCCGAAACGGCGACTTGAGGGCTGTTTGCGCCCTGATTGGAGCTCGGCCCGCGCGCGGGAAAAAACCCATCCGCGAGCAGTGCACGACTGTCATTGAAGTTGATCCGCAGAGGCGGCCGAAGGAGGCCACGGAGCGGCAGGCGCTCCCGAAGTCCTCCCGCTCTCCTCTCTGCAGGTCGTCCTCATGATCAAGCTCGAAGCAGGCGAACGCCTCGGCACCTACACGGTCCAGGAGTTCATCGCGCGCGGTGGTTTCGCGCTCGTCTATCTCGCCGAAGATTCCCGCGGCGAGAAGGTCGCGCTGAAGATCGGCGACGTCGCCGGCGGCGGTCGCTACGTCACGCGCTTCCTCGAGATCACCAACGAGCGCAAACCCGAGGGGATCAGCCCCGACGAGACGCCCGCCGAGGCCGTGTTCTTCCGCAAGGAGGGCGCGAAGGTCGACTTCCTCGACGCACACGAGATCGACTTCATGGTGCGCGCGGAAGGCGAGCTGCTCGCGAGCGCGCGCCACCCGAACCTCGTCGGCGTGCGCGAAGTGTTCAAGCACGACGGCCGCACGGTCGTCGCGCTCGACTACGTCCGCGGCAAGACGCTGCGCGAGAAGATCCGGGCGCTCGAAGGGATCCGCCTCAACTGGTTCCTGACGATCGTGCGCGCGCTGCAGAAGATGCAACGCGCCGGCGAGCTCGCGTACCACGGCGACCTCAAGCCCGAGAACATCATCGTCAAGCCGTCCGGCTCGGTCGTGCTCGTCGATCCCGCGATGCGCGCGCACGAGCGCGGCGTGATCACGACGACGCCGCACTACAACCCGCTGCTCTTGCGCGACGCGAAAGCGGACGTGATGGGCATCGGCATCATGCTCTACGAGATCCTGACCGGCGTGCTGCCGTTCGACGAAGTGCCGTGGAACTACGCAGGCCGCGAGCAAGGCGGCGAGGTCGAGCGGTTGTCGCTCTCCTACTTCCTCAGCTATCCGCCGCCCAAGGATCTGAACCCGAACACGCCCGAGCCGCTCGCTCGGATGATCTACCGCTGCCTGACCGTCAACGACTACGGGCTCCCGGAACTCGAGAAGGACCTGGTCGACTTCCTGCGCAAGGAATGACCCCAGGATCGGACCCAGAGAGGCGCGCGGCGAGTTCGAAACAGCTCGCCTCGCGTGTTTTCGGGCCCGGAGCTTCACGCGCGCGCCGCGACTCGCCGCGGTCGGCGTTCCATGGCAGACTCGTGTTCGGTCGCGCGCCGCGGGCAACTTCGAGCCCGCGCGTCTTCGCCGCGCGCGCCGCTCTGATGACCACCCTGCCGGCCACGTTCGCGCCTCGCGCTTCTTCGGTGCTGCGCTTCGTCGTCGGCACGCGAGCGTGGTGGCTCGATCGCGCGCTGGCCGTCGCCGCCGGCACGAACGCGGTGATCGCGATCTCGGCGGTGTACGCGCGGCTCGCGTTCGCCCGCGAGTTCGGGACGGACGCGGGGAACGCGACGTGGCTCGCTGCGCTCGCGCTGGGCGCGTTCTGGAGCTTTGCGACGTTCGGCGGGTTCTTGCCGAATGCGTGGCTCGGACGGCGACGGTGGCTCGCGCTCGCCACCGGCGTGGTCGGCTTCGTCGGTGGACTGCCGCTCGGCTTCGGGAGCGGGAGCCTCGTCGTGGCGCCGATCGTGTTCGCCGACGAACTTCGGCCGGTCGACTTCACACCGATGCCGTGGCTCGAGCTCTCCAGGCTGGCGGCGGTGTGGACGTTCTTCGCGGTGCTGATGAGCGCGTCGCTCACCGCGCAGGTCGTCGTGCTCGCGCGCGGCTTCACGCACGCGTTCGCGCGCGGCGCGCGGGCGACCAACGACGACTGACCGTCCGCGGCGAGCCGCGCGTCAGCGGGCGGCGACGTCGATCGTCACTCGGTTCTCGCCGAACGCGAGGACGAGCTCGCGCTCGACGTGCACGCCGCCCGGGAGGTCGAGCGCGAGGCGCACCGGGCAAACCGGGAGGCTCTCGATCGAGAACTCCGTGCCGCGGAACGTGCCGCGCGAGGTCGACGGCAGCGCTTCCTTCATCCGCATCAAGCCGCTCTGGATCACGACCGAGAGGTCGTAGAGCCCCTGCGGGACGTCGCCCGCGTTCCGCAGCACGACGATCACGCGCGCGCCGCTGCGCAGCTCGAACGCGAGCGGCTCCGAGCGCGGCGGATCGAGCAACGAAAGCCAACGCTCCGCGCGCACCGTCGTCGGCGTGCGCGCGCCGAGCACGTAGAAGCCGTCGCCCGCGGGCAACGCGAGTTCGAACGTGCCGTCCGCGCCCGCGATCGTCTCGGCGCACGGCCGGCGCGCGAGTTCGGGCGGGCGCTCGACATCGTTTTCGAGCTCGCGCTCGCCGCCGATCGGCTGCGCGAGGAACGCTTCGATCGTCGCGCCCGCCGCCGGCTCGCCGCGCGCGTCGCGAACGATGCCGCGCGCGACTCCGCCCGGTTGCGCGCCGACGGTGACGCGGTCGATCGCCGGCGCTCGCACGAACAGCCAGATCAGCACGAGCGGCGTGCCGATGAAGATCACGCCGAGCAGGATGACGATCGATCGGCCGCTCATCGCGCGACGATCACAACGCTTCGGCGCGCGTGATGCAATCGAATCGAGCTCACAGGCGCGCGCGCAACGTCAGCGTGCCGACCGCGAGCTCGACATCGCTTTCGAAGCGCCGACCGTCGAGCGTCGAGATCGACAGGTGCGCTTCGCCCGGCACCAACCGATCGACCGTGAACGCGCCGCCGTCGAAGCTGCCGGTCCAGATGCGCGTCGTCGTGCCGAGCCCCCACCAACGCGTGCCGCGGTGCTCGAGTTGGTAGCCGCCGCGCAGTTCTCCGCCGCCGCCGCTCTTCAGCTCGAGCTCGACCACCAAACGCACCGAGCGCGGAAGTGCGAAGTTGACCGGCGGCGGAACGGCGAGCACCGTTCGCTCGGCGTCGAGGAACGAGAAGAAGCGCTCGGACGACTCGTGCTCGGCGAGCGATGCGCAGAGCACGTACACGCCCTCGACCGGATCGACCGCGACCTCGTACAGACCATCGGGCCCGGTCTCGACACGCACCGTGTGCGTCTCGTCGAACGCGAGGTCCTCGCTCGCTTGCACGCGCCGGCCGGACGTCTTGCTCTTCGGCGCCCAATGGCCGGCGCGGATCTCGACGAGGGCTCCGGCGAGCGTCCGCCCGGCAGTGTCGCGCACCACGCCGCGCACGACGCCGCCGGGTTGCGCGCCGCTCCACGCGCCGTCGCGCGCGGCGGTGCGCGTGATCGTGAAGAACACGACCGCCGGCACGCCGCCGAGGAACAGACACGCGAGCAGGACCAGCACGCGTGCCCGCATCGCGATCCTCGCGAGCGCCGGTTCAGGCGCGAACGCCGGCCTTCGCCTTCTTGCCCGCGGCAAGACGCTCTTCCGCGAGCTTCTCCGCCGCCGCGCGCGTCGAGATCTTTTCGGCCTTCGCGATCTGGTACACGCGCTTCAGGTTGTCGTAGACGCGATCGACCTTCGCGAGCGACTTCTTCTCGTCGTAGCCGCCGGGCAGGAGCTCGATCGAGACGTTGACGATGCCGCCCGCGTTGATCACGTAGTCGGGCGCGTAGAGGATCCCGCGCTCCTTCAAGCGGTCGGCGTGGTAGGGCTCGCGCAACTGGTTGTTCGCCGCGCCGCCGATCGCCTTGCACTTGAGCTTCGGCAGCGTCTGGTCGTTGAGCGTCGCACCGCGCGCACACGGCGAGTACACGTCGCACTCGACGTCGAGGTGCGTCGCGTCCGGCACCGCCTTGAAGCCGAACTTCTTCGAGAACTCCGCGACGCGCGCGTCGTTGATGTCGCAGATGATCACCTCCGCGCCCTCTTCCTTCAGCATCTCCGCGAGGCGGCCACCGACCGCGCCGACGCCTTGGATCAGGAAGCGACGGCCCTTGAAGCTCGGGCTGCCGAAGGCTTCCTCGAGCGTCGCGCGCAGACCGACGAGACAGCCGCGCGCGGTGTACGGGCTCGGGTTGCCGGAGCTGCCCTTGTCGCGCGAGAGACCGGTGACGTGCTTGGTGGTCTCCGCGACGATCTCGAGATCGGCGATGCCGATGTTCATGTCCTCGGCGGTGATGTAGCGGCCCTTCACCGAGTCGATGAAGCGCCCCATCGCGTGGAAGAGCGCTTTGCTCTTCGTCTTCGGGTCGCCGATGATCACCGACTTGCCGCCGCCGAGGCCGGTCTCGGCGACCGCCGATTTGTACGTCATCCCTTTCGCGAGGCGGAGCACGTCGAACAGCGCCTCGTCCTCCGACGCGTACGGGAGCATGCGCATGCCGCCGAGCGCCGGACCCAACGTGGTGTCGTGCACCGCGATCAACGCGTGCAGACCGCTTTCCTCGTCGCGGCAACGAACGACCTTCTCGTACCCGTTGACTTGGATCTCGGAGATTTCCATGGAGCGAAGGGGCGCGCGCGGGCTGGCGTGACCGGCTGGGTTAGGGGTTTGGGCGAGCGAAAGGGCGCGGCATCCTACGCCCGAGCCCCGCGGTGGTCGAGACGCTGCAGGGTTCGCAGCCGGCTGAAAGAAGTCCATCGCCGAGGGACAGCGCTCGAAGGCGAGACGAGGAGCGCGAGAGAGCGGCGGTATGTGGCCCCGCGATGGAACGCGAAGCGTCCGTGGCGAGGGCGCCCGCGGAGCCGTCGCGGCGGGGAGCGGCCTGCAGGACCGCCGAGCACGATGCTCCGAACACGACGAAGGTGCGCCGAACCGCGCGAAGCCGAGCGGGTGACCTTTTTCGACGGACGGACGGCGCGGGCGCGGTGCTCGGTCGCGAATCGCGCGCAAAGTGCGTTTCCGACGGCGGTTCCGCGCCGGACGAGCGAGTTCGAGCGCGAGCAGCCGCACCCGCGCAACCGGGTGCGACCAGGTGCAGCCGAGCGCGGTCCGTCTCGAACCGGCGCGTTCGACGCGGCTCGAAGCGACGAACAGCGCCGGCGCGCCGTCAGACGTCGTCGCTGGCGTCGTCGCCGACCACCGCTTCGGCTTCCTCGGCGCTCTCCGCGGCCTTCTCGGCCTTTTCCTTCTCCGCTTCCTCGCCGGTCTTCTTCGTGTTCTTGCACTCGGGGTAGCCGGTGCACGCGATGAACGGCTTGCCCCAGCGCGACATCTTCTCGACCATCGGCTTGCCGCACTTGTCGCAGACGATGCCGGTCTCCTTGGGCGCTTCACGCAGCTCGTCGGGCAGCGGCTTCGCGTTGCGGCACTTCGGATACGCCGAGCACGCGAGGAAAGGCCCGCGCCGCGAGCTCTTGACGACCATCGGCGAGCTGCACTTGTCGCACGCGATGCCCGTCTCCTTCGGCTTGATCACCTCGCCCTTGTCGTCGACCGACGCGGTGTTCTTGCACTTCGGATAGCCGGTGCACGCGATGAAGCGGCCGCGCGAGCCGGTGCGGATCACCATCGGCTTGCCGCACTTCTGGCAGACCTTGTCGGTCGCGACGACTTCGCGCTCGGGCCGCGGACCGTCGACGCCCATCGTGTTCTTGCACTCGGGGTACTTCGAGCAGCCGAGGAACTTGCCGCGCTTGTTGAAGAGCACCGCCATCGGCGCGCCGCACTTGTCGCAGAGCTTGTCCGAGAGCGTGGGCTCGCGCTTCCAGTTCTTCATCGCGTCCTCGGCTTTATCGAGGTCGCTCATGAAGACGTCGTTGAAGTTCTTGACGACGTCGCGCCAGACCCGGCGGCCGCCTTCGACCTCGTCGAGCTTGAGCTCCATCGAAGCCGTGAAGTCGGTGTTGATCACGTCGCCGAAGTGCGCGACGAGCAAGTCGATCACGATCTCGCCGAGCTCGGTCGCGGAGAACTTGCGCTGCTCCGAGAGCACGTAGCCGCGATCTTGGATCGTCGAGATGATCGCCGCGTACGTCGACGGGCGTCCGATGCCCTTCTTCTCGAGCTCCTTGACCAGCGTCGCTTCCGAGTACCGCGGCGGCGGTTGCGTCCAGTGCTGCGTCGGGTCGATCTTCTTCGGCGTGTACTGCTCGCCGACCTTCAGCGACTTCGGCAGAGCCTGGTGCCCGTGCTCGCCGCCTTCTTCGGCTTCCTTGGCGGTCGGCGGACGGACCGCCGCGGCGCCGAAGACGCGCGTGCAGCCGTCGAACACCTCGACCTCGCCCTGCGCGACGAAGCGCGCGTCGCCGAACGTGAACGCGGCGGTGGTGATCGTCGCGAGGCCGGGCTTCATCTGGCTGGAGACGAACTTGTCCCAGATCAGCTTGTAGAGCTTGTACTGCTCTTCGGTCAGCGCGCCTTGGAGCGCGGCCGGCGTGCGCTTGACGTCGGTCGGACGGATCGCCTCGTGCGCCTCCTGCGCGCCCTTCGACTTGGTCCGGAACACGTTCGGCTTGTCGGGCAGGTACGCCGCGCCGAACTCCGAGCCGATCAGCTCGCGCACTTCCTTCAGCGCGTCGTCGGAGACGCGCGTCGAATCGGTACGCATGTACGTGATCAAGCCGACCGAGCCCTCGCCCGGGACCTCGACGCCTTCGTACAGGCGCTGCGCGACCATCATCGTCTTCTTCGCGGAGTAGCGCAGCATCGTCGCGGCCTTCTGCTGCAGCTGCGACGTGGTGAACGGCGGCGTCGGCGGACGCGATTTCGGCTTGTCCTCGAGCTCGGAGAGCGCGAGCGGGCTCGGACCGATCTTCTTGACGAGCTCCTGCGCCGTCGCCTGGTCGAGGTTCTTGTCGATGCGCTTCTCGCCGATGCGCTTGAGCTCGGCTTGGAACGTCTGGCCGCCGACCGTGAAGTACGCGGTGACGCGCCAGTACTCCTCCTTGACGAACGCGCGGATCTCGCGCTCGCGCTCGACGATCAAGCGCACGGCGACCGACTGCACGCGGCCGGCGGAGAGGCCCTTCGCGACCTTCTTCCACAAGAGCGGCGAGAGCTTGTACCCCATGATCCGGTCGAGCACGCGACGGGCTTGCTGCGCGTCGACCTTGTCCATGTCGAGCTTGCCGGGCGTCTCGAACGCTTCGAGGATCGCGTTCTTCGTGATCTCGTTGAACACGACGCGGAACGTCTTGCTCTCGTCGAGCTCGAGCGCCTCGCGCAAGTGCCACGCGATCGCTTCGCCCTCGCGGTCCATATCGGGTGCGAGGTACACGGCCTTCGCGGCGCCGGCGATGCGCTTCAGCTCGGCGATCACCTTCGCCTTGCCGCGGATCGCCGTGTACTGCGGCTCGAACCCGTGCTCCATGTCGATCCCGAACTTGCCCTTCGGCAGGTCGCGGATGTGACCCATCGAGGCGCGCACGACGAACGCCTTGCCGAGGTACTTGTTGATCGTCTTCGCCTTCGCGGGGCTCTCGACGATCACGAGCGACTTGCCGGAGGCTCGGGTCGCCTTGACCTCTTCCTCGGTCGCCGCGTCGATCTCGACCTCGGGCTCCGGCGCGTCGGCCTTCGCCTTGCGCGGAGCGCGCGGTTTCGGGCTCGCCTTCGCCTTGATCGGAGCCGCTGCGTCGGGAGCGGCCTTCTTCGTGACTTTTTTCGCCATGGGGGTGTCTGCGGCGCGGGCTCGACCCGAAAGGTGTCGGCCGCGGCGGGGCGCCATAAATAAGGTGAGGGCGGGGCGAGTCAAGCGAGCCCGCCGCGGGCCCCGGAAGCCAACGCCCGCGTGCGCGCCCGCGCGAGGGCTGCCCTAACCAACTGTGTCCACGGTGGTTACGAGCGCGTTCTCGACCCCTCAGGAGAACTTCCGAGCGGCCCGTCGCGCGGCGCCCGGCCGTGCACCCGCGAGCGCGAGCGAGTTCAATGCGCGCGATGATCGAGCGAGGGGACAGCCTGGCGGCAGAGACGCCCGCGCGCGACGGCACGTGGGACGGGCCGGACCCGCTCGCGCGCCTGGCGTTCGTCGTCGTCTTCGCGACCGGCGACGACCCGGCGGTCGACGGCGTGGTGCGGGTCGAAGCGCTGCGCCGCGACGCGCTCGGACACGGCGTCCGTCGCTTCGAATGCGTCTGTCGACCGTTCGCCGCCGACGATCGCGAACGACTGGCGCGCGCCGCCGCGAAGTTCGGGCTCGACGCGTACGAGCTCGCGCTCGCGCCGTCGGCGCGCGACGCATGGATCGAACTCGCGCAATTCCTCGGCGACGCCACGGTGGTCTCCGCGGAGTACGACGTGTTCGCCGCGTGGTGGTTGCACTTCTTCGGCGCGACGGCCTTGCGTCCGCGGCTCGCGGGCCTCGACCGCATCGCCCAACTGCTGCTCGCGCTCCGCCCGAGCGAGTCGTCGCGAGCTTCCGAAGTGCGCTCGTGCTCCGAGCTCGTCCACGAGCTCTCGCGCGTCTTCGGCAACTTCCTCGGCCTCGACGCGCCGAGCCTGCGTCTCGCGCTCGCGTCGCTGCTCGCGTCGCGCGCGGCGTTGCGCGGAGTCGACGACGAGCTCGCGGAGTCCCTGCGCCTCGTGCTGCACCTCGCCGACCGACCGTCGGCGTGGGTCGCGGCCGCCGGCACGCCCGAACTCGCGTTCCCGGACGGCCACGCGCGCGCCGCCTCGCACGGCATCGACCTTTCGGACGCCGCGGACGCCGTGCGAGCGCTCGTCGACGAGTTGCGACCGCGCTCGGCGTCGCTCGCGGAGCTCTTCGAGCTCGAGCCGACCGTTCCGGTGCACCGCGAGGAAGAAGCGCCGCTCGAGGATCGCGATCTCCAGCTCGTCGACGAGATCTTCCAAGAGCACCTGCCCGCGCTCGCGGCGGCGCACGGCTCCAAGCTCTCGTATCGCACCGGCCAACACCAAGTCGCGCGCGAAGTGGCGCGCACGCTCGGCAAGCGCGAGCTGCTGCTCGTCCACGCGCCGACCGGAACCGGAAAGACGCTCGCGTACCTGGTGCCCGCGCTGATCTGGGCCGCGCGCGCGAATCGCCGCGTCGCGATCTCGACGTACACGCGGACGCTGCAGGAGCAAGCGATGACGCGCGAGGTGCCGCGCGCGCTCGCCGCGCTCGAACGCGCCGGTTTCGAGCGTCGTCCGCGCGTGACGTCGCTCAAAGGGCGCTCGAACTACCTCTGCTGGCGCGCGCTGAAGGCGCACGTGCCGGCGCAGGACGACGACGCGGCGGGCTGGCTCGCGTGGAGCGCGCTCGCGATCTTCGCGTTGGTCGAGCCCGAGGGCGACCTCGATCGCTTCGCGCCGAAGCTCGCGCTGACCGACGCGCGCCATGCGCACCTCGAACGCGAGCTCGAGCCGCTCTTGCGCGCCGTGCGAGCCCAAGTCGGCTGCTGCCACGACCGCGCGGACCGCCGCACGTGCGCCGCGGAGATCGCGCGAGCCCGCGCCGAGCACGCGCACGTCGTCGTCACGAACCACGCGTTCGCGCTCGCGCGGCAGGACTTCTTCAAGAACGTGATCTTCGACGAGTGCGAGCACCTGCACGACCAAGCGCACGGCGCGTGGAGCCACACGGTGTCGCTCGACGAGATGCGCGAGGCTTGCACGCGACTCGGCAAACGCGGCGGCTCGGGCGCGCGCGCGCCGCTCGAGCGCCTGCGCGCGATCGTGTTCGACCGTCCGGCCGCCCAAGCGGCGCTCGACGAGTGTTTCGCGATGCAGGAGCTCGTGCTCGGCGCCCACGCCGCGCTGCTCGGCGAGATCGCAGGCTTCAAACGCTGGCGCGAGCGCACCGCGCAGAGCCGCGTCGAGCGCGAGCGCTTCTCGCTGCTGCGCGAATGGCTCGAAAGCGACGCGTCGCAGCCGCTCGTCGAGGCGCACGCCGCGCTGACCGCGTCGTTCTCGCGGCTCGACGCGGCGCTCGCCGGCTTGATCGAAGCGCTCGCGAGCGTGCCGTTCAAAGGCCTGGCTCGCCTGCGGCGCTCGCTCGAGCGTTCGCGTGTCGAGGTCGTCGAGATCGTCGAAGCGCTCGAAGCGTGGCTGCCGCGCGCCGACGGCAAACCGACGCTGCGCCGCGAGACGTTCTACGACCTCGAGGACGATCCGCGGCGCGGCGACGTGCTCGCAGCGCGCGTGCTGCTGCCGAACGAGTTCCTCGGCCGACATTACTACCCGCAGCTCTGGAGCGGCGTGTTGATCTCCGCGACGACGTGGCTGCGTGGCGGCTTCGAGTGCGCGCAGGGCTACCTCGGGCTCGATCGCGCTCGCGAGCCGCTCGAGTTCGAGGACCGCGAGCCGTCCGTCGTCCGCACCGCGCGCGCCGAGGATCCGTTCGACTACGAGCGCGTGCAGGTGTTCGTGCCAGCCGACGCCCCGGAGTACACGACCGAGCGCGAACGCTTCCACGAGTACGTGCGTCGCTTCGTCGCACACCTCGCGGAGCGCACGCGCGGACGGATGCTCGTGCTCTTCACCAACGCGGACGAGCTGAAGCGCTGCGCGAAGCCGTTGGAGAGCTTTTTCGCCGCGCGCCGGATCCCGTTCTGGTGGCAGAACATGCGCGGGACGTCGAAGGAAGAGCTCGGCGAGCTCTTCCGCGCGCACGCCGACTCGGTGCTCTTCGGCGTCGACACGTTCTGGTACGGCGCGGACTTCGCGGGCGACACGCTGGAGTACCTGGTGATCGTCAAATTGCCGTGGGGCGTGCCCGATCGCTATCACCACGCGCAATGCGCGGCGCTCGGCGCGAGCGAACAGCGTCGCCGCATCTACCTGCCGCGCGCGTTGGCGAAGTTTCGGCAGGGCTTCGGTCGCTTGATGCGCCGCGAGACCGATCAGGGCTCGGTGTTCGTGCTCGACGGACGGATCCTGCGCGGCCAGAACCGGCTGTTCCTCGGCGAGCTCCCGCTCTGCGGCGGACTCGACGGCATGGAGGATCACGCGTGGCGCGCGCACGGCGCGCCGCTTCTCGTCGCCGACACCGACGGGTGCGTGCGACGAGCGCTCGCTCACGGCGGCTTGACCGACGACGTCGCGCGCCGCGGCCTCGACACGCCGTTCGAGCACCCGGCGTCGCCCGACGCGAGCTCGGTCGCGCCGGAACCGACGGTCGAGTTCGAGCCCGAGCCGCCGAAACCGACGCCGAAACCTCGCAAGCGATCGAAGCGCTCCAACGACCGCTTCGAGATCACGCCCGACGATTTGCCGTTCTGAGCGCGAGCGCGATCGGCGCGCCAACGCGCCCCGATCGCCGCGCTCTATCCGTGCATGGTCGTGTTCGGAGTCGTCGCATGGTTCGTGCGTCGCCGGTGAATTCCAAATCTCCACCACGGCGCGACACGATCGCGTGCTCGTCAGACGAGTCGTGCTTGCAGAAGCACGCCGCGACGAGCAGAATCCGAGCTTACGTGCACTTGCCGTCGTCGACCTCGAGGAGAGAGATGCTCGCCGTAATCCTCGCTCGCTGCGCCATGTTCGGGCTGCTCGTTCCGCTCGTGCCGGCGCAGTCCGGCGGCTGCAACGGCAACACGCGCACGCCTGTGATCGCCGCCGGGTATCAGAACGAGCACGCGTGGGATGCGCGTCCGCTCCAGCTCACCGTCGCCGGCCGCAAGTACGGTTCGCCGGCCGATGAACCGATGAGCTTCGTCTACTACGCCGGCACCGTGTGGACGTGCGGACCGGCTCAGGCCGAGCTCGACTGCGATCCGACCGCCGGGCGGGTGCGATTCGTGCTCGCCGTGGAGAGCAACTGCCCGAACTACTCCGGTCTCGCGCTCGACGCGCCGTACGCGAGTTGGAGCGACGTCCCCGCGGCGATCTCGACGACGCTCCGGTGCCGCGTCCCGAAGCTGATGACGAAGTGGGACGACTCCGCACGCGTCTTCGACTGCGCGGATTCGCGTCCGCCCGCGTACGCGTTCGGCACGACGCAGCTCGGCGGCGACGTGTACACGGTCGCGCCCGCGGATCCGTCGCCGGTCCTCTCCGGCCCTCCCGCCGATCCGTTCGGCGATTCGTTCTCGACGGCGCAGTCGCGCTCGCTCGCGATGCTCGCGGAGCCGTTGCGCGCGGCCGTGGCGTCGAGCGCGCCGATCGCGGCGGCGCGTCTCACCGCCGACGTGACGGTGGAGCACTTCGAGTCGGAGGATTCGCTGGGCTACCGGAATTCGTATCGCGTCGACGGCTTGGTGCTCGGCGACGGACGCTTCGACGTCACGCTGACCCAATCGCTCGACGAGCAGGTCTTCGCCGAACGGCTCGTCTACACCGGGAACGCGCTGATCGATCTGGAGCGCGACGCGGAGACGGGCAACGCGTACGGGCTCGGCTACCGCAAGTTCGGGCGCACGTTCGACGTGCTCGCGTTCCCGATGCGCAGCGTGGTCGAGTGGCTGCGCGATCCGTATCAGGTCGCGCGGTTCGACGATGCCGCGTACGTCGAGCTCGCGAACTCCGAGGCGGGCCGCGCGAGTGTCGTGCGCAGGCTCAGTCGGCCCGACGGCGCGTTCGATGCCGAGAAGTACGAGCTGAACACCCAGTCGAGGCCGGCCGCGGTCGTCGCCGCGCAACAGTTCGACGAGCTGCGCTTACCGCGCGTCCTCTCCACGTTCGCCGACCATCGCTCGGTCGCCCCGGGCACACTGCGGCCGTTCAAGACGACCAAGACCGTGTTCCGCGACGTGCCCGCGCGCACTCGCCGCGTCGTCGTGACGCTGGAGGTGCGCGAGGCGACGAGCGTCGCCCCGACGGAGTTCGCCGAGCCGCGTTTCCCGTCGAGTTCCGTGTTCTTCGTCTGGAACTGACGCTCCACGACGTTGTGGCTGCCCTCCCTGCGCAGCCGATCGGGCTGATCGGGAGTCTTGGTTCGCGAATGAAGGCGGAGAGGAGGAACCTGCGTGGAGCCAAGGAGCTCTCCGATGACCCAAGCCCATGCAGTGCCGTCTCGCAACCTCGCGAGCCTCGCCACCTTCTTCGTGTTCGTGCTCGGCGCTGGAAGTTGGCTCGCGCTCGCTGCGGTCGTGCGTGACCTGGAGGCCTGGGACTCGCCTCTCTACTTCGCCGGCGTGATCCCGCTCTCGATCGTGCTCGGCGCGGCGTGCGCGTGGCGTTTCGGCGGGCCGAACGTGCGTTGGCCGCTCGCGTTCTTCGGCGGCGAGCTCGCGGTAATCGTGACGATCTGGGTCACGCGCGGAGGCGCGTCGCTTTGGCCGCTGTCGCTCGCGATCCTCACCGTGTTCGCGCTGCCGTGTTGGCTCGCGGCAACGTTCGGCACCCGCGCATGGCGTGCGCGGACGCGCCCGTCAGTCAGATGAGTCGGACCATGCAGAACGAGGTCCACGACGCAGGGCCGCGTTGGGTTGCCGCGGCGAAAGCCGAGTTCAAGAGCACGCGCCTGCGCGCGACGCTCGCGTGGTGCGCGGGACTCCTGTTCGGGGGCGGCGCGGCGTTCCTGGTCGGCGGAGTACAGCAGGCATTCGGCGCGGTCATCTGTACGTGCGTGCTCGCAGGTGCTGCAGCCTGCGCACGGCCGGCCTTGGGTTGCCTCGTGGCAATCCCGATCTGGCTGGGTGCGGCCGCAACCTACCTCGTCGTGGCCGGCGAAGGTGAGTGGTGGCCGCTCGGTTTGATGAGCCTCGGACTTGCGTTGGTGCCGAGCCTCGTCGTCGGTGGAGTCGTCGCCCTCTTCGCGCGGCGCGCACGCGCATGAGATGCCGTGCGCTCGCCGTCCACCGCGCTGCCGCGAATGCGCGCTCTTCTCCGCGTCGAGCGATTCGCTAACGTCTCCGCTCCGTGCGCGTCCTGTTCCTCTCCCAACGCGTCCCCTATCCGCCGAATCGCGGGGACAAGATCACCACCTGGCGGTTGATCGAGCGCATGAAGCGTCGCCACGAGGTCAGCGCTCTCGCGTTCGCGCACGACGACGCGGATCGGGAGGCGGCGAGAGAGCTCGAGAAGCTCGGCGTGCGCACCACCGCGATCGACTACGACGACCGGCGCGCGAAACTCGCGGCGGTGCCGCTGCTCTTCGGCTCGAAGCCGCTGACGCTCGGCGTCTACGGCTCGAAAGCGCTCCAAGCCGCCGTCGATCGCGTCGCGAAGGACTTCGACGTCGGATACGCCTATTCGTCGTCGATGGGCGTGTTCCTCGAGCCGCACGCGCGCTTGAGGCGCGTCATGCACTTCGCCGAGCTCGATTCGGACAAATGGCGGCAATACTCGGAGCGCGCGAGCTTCCCGATGAGCTGGGTGTACCGCCGCGAGGCGCGCA
The DNA here is from genome assembly GCA_016220085.1 of Planctomycetota bacterium. Lineage (GTDB taxonomy): Bacteria > Planctomycetota > UBA1135 > UBA1135 > JACRIN01. The sequence goes on along the minus strand of JACRIN010000093.1, from coordinate 104,462 downwards.
CGTTGCTCGAGGTCGAGCGTCGGATCGCGAAGAGCTTCGACGAGAACGTCTTCTGCACGCCGCTCGAGCAACGCATCTTCCAAGAGCAGATCCCCGGCGCGCGCTCGCTCGTGTTGCGCAACGGCGTCGACCTCGCCTTCTACCGGCCCAAGCCGGAGCGCGCGGAGCCGAACCACCTCGTCTTCACCGGCGTGATGGACTACCTGCCGAACGTCGACGGCTGCGTGTGGTTCGTCAACGAGGTCCTGCCGCGCGTGCGCGAGCGCTTTCCCGACGCGCGCTTCACGATCGTCGGATCGCGGCCGAGCAAGGAGATCCTGGCGCTCGCCCGTGTCGCCGGCGTGACCGTCACCGGCTTCGTCGACGACACGCGCGACTGGCTCGAGCGCGGCGCGGTCTCGGTCGCGCCGTTGCGCATCGCGCGCGGGATCCAGAACAAGGTGCTCGAAGCGCTCGCGCTCGGACTGCCGGTCGTCGGCACGACGTCCGCGACCCAAGGCATCGAAGGCGGAGTCGGCGACGCGTACCTCGTCGCCGACACGGTCGAGGCGCAGGCAGCAGCGATCTGCGGGCTGCTCGCCGATCCGGCGAAGGCGCGCGAGCTCGCGCTTCGCGGCCGCGCGTTGGTCGAGGCGCGATACGACTGGGAGGTGACGCTGAAGCCGTTGGACGAGCTCTTCGCGCGCTTCGCGGAGACTCGCTAGCTCGTCCCAACCACGCGCGGACTCGCGCTGGCGCGCCCGGTCGCGCGAGCGATTGGCCGGTCGCACAAGCGCTCGCCAGGTCGCGCAAGCGATTGCCAGGCCGCGCAAGCGATTGGGAGGTCGCGCTACCGCTTGCCAGGTCGCGCGACGACGCTGTAACCGAGCGAAATCGATCGGTCGCTCGTGATGCGCGCGAAGACCGCGAAGACGGCCTGCGCGCATGCCGCGAACGGCAGCACCAGCAGAGCGCGGACGCGCGAGAGCTTGACACTGCCGTCGAGCTGCTCGGACTTCGCCGCGAACGCGCGCACCAGCCAGTGCGCGAGCACCGAGCCCAGCGCGATCGCGGAGTTGCCGCGCGGATGGAGCTCGACGACCTCGAAGCCGTGGCGTTCGAGCACCGCGCGCAAGCCGTCGGGCGTGAAGCGGCGGAAGTCGAACGGCAACTGGTGGCGCGGCGCGACGAACGGCACCGTCAACAACAGGCGTCCGTCGTCCGCGAGCACGCGCGCGAACTCCGCGACGGCGGCGTCAGGGTCGTGGACGTGCTCGAGCAACTCGACGGCGAGCACCGTGTCGCACGATCGGTCGGCGAACGGAAGGCAGCCGGCGTCGCCGAAGACGTCGACCACGCCGCGCAAGCGGTGCATCGCCTGCCAGATGCCCGGCGAGAGATTGTCGGCGACCGGCGGGTACTCGAGGCCGAAGTAGCGCCGGACCTTGCCCTCGAAGAACTTGCCCCACGGGCGCTCGCCGACGCCGACGTCGACCAGGCGGCCGCGCGCGTGCTCGGCGAGGCCGGCGACCGCGCGCTCGAGCTCACGCAGCTCCAGCCAATAGGGATTGAGCGGCGTGCGCTTGCGCCAGCGATTGAGCCTCGCGGCGAGCGGCTTGCGCACGTAGACGACGCCCTCCGACGGCGGCGCTGCCGCCAAAGGGACGTCCAGGGCTCGAGCGTTCATTCGCGGGTACCTTTTGCTGCGCGCCGACAGACGTCACACTAGGTTGCCACAATTCAGGGATACCCCACATGACGGAGACGCGAGGAACGAACTGCGGAGGCGGCGCGGGCGAGCAAGTCGGCGGACATGCCGCGGTCGCGAGGACCTTCGATTCGTGGGCCGAACAAGGTCGCGACGCGTCGATGGAGCGCGGTCACGGCGACGTCGTGCAGCAGGTCGTCTCAAAGCTCGGCATCAAGCCGGGCGAGCAGATCCTCGACCTCGGCTGCGGCAACGGCTGGGCGACGCGCTTGCTCGCGAAGTCCGCGCCCGGCGCCGGCGCGATCGGAGTCGACGCCAGCCCGAAGATGATCGAGCGCGCCGAGGCGTTGCACAGCTTCACGATCCGCGCGCGCTACGAAGTCGGACACTTCGAGAAGCTCCCGTTCACGGAAAAGAAGTTCGACCGAGCGTTCTCGATGGAGGCGCTTTACTACGCTGTCGATCTCGACGCCGCGCTCGCGGAGCTCTTCCGCGTGCTGAAGCCCGGCGCGCCGACCGACATCGTCGTCGACTTCCACGCGGAGAACGAAGCGTCGAAGGTCTGGGCGGACTGGGGTCAGCGCTCGGGGCTCGAGATGCACTTCCTCGGCCGCGACGACTGGGCGAAGCGCCTCGAACGCGCCGGCTTCCGCGACCTCGCGTTCGAGCGCGTCGTCGACTCCCGCGGCCCCGGTGATCCGAAGCACTTCCGCGCCGACGCGTGCGAGCCCGACTGGGAGACCCGGCTGAAGATCCACCAGGCCGGCAGCCTCTGGATGCACGCGACCAAGCCGCGCTGATTTCGACCGCAACCGCGCGTCGCCGTCGCGGTCCTAGTCGTTCATGCGGGGCGGTGCGCACTCGGGAGCTTTGGCGACGGACGACCCCGGCGTCGGCACCGCGTCGCACGCTGACGCGGACGCTCCTTCAGGGCCCGAGGCGGACGCTTTGGAGCCCACATCGGCCCCCGTTGCTTCGAGCGAGCGCTGGGCTTCGAGCGAGCTCCGGACGTTCGTGATGTGCGCGATGGTCGCCGCGGGGCTGCACTTGCTGCTGTGGACCGCGCTCCAGGGCCGACCGGCACAGGTCGGCGAGTCACTGCTCTTGCGCTGGCTCCGGCTGGTCGACGAGCATCCGGTGCGTTGCGGGCTCGCGTCGACGCTCGCGCTCTGGGCAACCCTCGTCGGAAGGCGCGCCGTCTTCGCGGCGCCTTGGGAGAATGCTGCGCCTCGATCCTAGGCATCGGCGCGAGCGAGGTTTAGGATTGGCACCTCGCTCGGAATCCGCCTTTGCGCTGCCCCCAAGGCTTGCCCCGGGGGTTCCCCCCACGGGGTTCGCGCGGAGGTTTCCCTCGGGGTGCTCCCCCTGAACGACCGAGCTCGGCCCCTCCGCTCCACGATCCATGGCCAACGCCGCGTTCCACTCCATCGTCTTCGGGCCCGTGAAGAGTCGCCGACTGGGCATCAGCCTCGGCGTCAACCCGACCCCGACCGGTCGCGAGCAGTGTGCTCCGAGCTGCATCTTCTGCCAGAAGGGCACCGCGGACAGCGTTCCGATCCTGGCGCGCTCGAATCAGTTGCCGAGCGCCGGCGTGATCGTCACCTCGGCCGCGCGCAAGATCATCGAGCTCAACAAGGCGGGTGAGAAGCTGGAGAGCGTGACGGTTGTCGGCAACCAGGATCCGACGATGCACCCCAGCCTGCTCGAAATTGCCGAGAACTTGCGCGACCTCCGGAACAAGTGGTTCCCGAAGGCAGACCTCTCCTTGATCTCCGAGTCGACCCACCTCGGTTCCGACGAGGTCCGGCGCGCGCTGCGGGTGTTCGACCGACCGATCCTGCGTTTCGAGTGGGGCACCCAGAAGCTCTTCAGCGCCCTGACCGGCCGTCCGGCCGCCGAGTACAAGCAGCTCTGCGAGGCGCTGACCGCGCTCGACCGCCTGGTGATCCAGGCGAACTTCGGACCGCAGAACTGCGCCGAAGCGGACGTCAAGGCCTGGGCGAAGAAGGTCGAGGAGCTCCGGCCGAAGGAGATCCAGATCCTCTCGAACGAGCCCGCGGGCAAGAAGAGCTCGAAGAACAAGGGCCTCTCGAACGCCAAGCTCGAGGAACTCGCGACCAGCATCTCCGAAACCGCCGGGATCCCGACCACCGTGTTCACGTTGGAGACCCAGCCGGCCTGATGGACGCCGCGGCGGAGTTCGTCGACGTCACGAAGTCGTACGGCGAACGCGTCGCGTTGCGCGGGTTTTCGCTGACCGTCCGCGCGGGCGAGGTGCTCGGGTTGGTCGGTCAGAACGGCGCCGGCAAGACGACCGCACTGAAGTGTTTGGTCGGCCTGCACGCGCCCGACTCCGGCACGGTGCGCGTCGACGGCGTCGACGTGCAGCGCGAGCCCCTCGAAGCGCGACGACGCCTCGCGTTCGTGCCCGACGGCGCACCGCTCTACGCAAACCTGTCGCCCAAGGCGCACCTCGCGTTGGTTGCGCGGCTCCACGGGCTCGACGAAGCGAAGCTCGCGACCGAGAGCGCGCGTCTGCTCGACGCCTTCGAGCTCGCCGACCGCGGCGACGATCCGGTCGGCGCGTTCTCGCGCGGTATGCGACAGAAGGCGGCGCTCGCGTGCGCGCTGATCGCGCGGCCGAAGTTGCTGGTGCTCGACGAGCCGCTGGAAGGACTCGACGCGCCGACGACGTCGATGGTCAAAGAGCTGCTGCGCGCATGGGCCGCGCGCGGCGGCGCGGTGCTCTACACCTCGCACCTGCTCGACGTCGTCGAGCGCGTGTGCGACCGGATCGCGGTGCTCGCCCATGGCGAGCTGGTCGCGTCGGGCACGCTCGACGAGCTGCGCGCGGGCTCGGGCGACACAGGCACGCTCGAACAGGTCTTCCGCACGCTGACGCACGCGGAGGACCCGGCGGCGGCTGCGCGGCGAGCGCTCGGTTAGACACCTCGACTCGCGAGTGCGGAGCGACGCCGAGCGTGCTCGTGCTCGGGACGACGCGCGACGTGTGCTCGCGCTTCGTCCTGCGTCCGCACTTCGTCCTGTGCTCGCGATTCGCGCGGTACGCGCGCCTCGCACCGCGCCCGCACCTCGCGCGGCACTTGGAGGTCGAACGGCGATCGCAACTCGCTGTGCGCGCGGACTTCGCGCGGCGCGCACGACTCGTTCTCGGCTCGACCTTCGCGCCAGAGCGCTGGTCGGCGCCGGGCGGCCCGCGCGGGCTCCTAGCGACGGCGCAGCTGGAGCGTCAGCATGCCGCGCTCGAACGTGCGGGTCTCGAGCTCGAAGCCGCGAGACCCGAGCTCCGCGACGACCCAATCGGGCGCGAGGCGGAGCTTGGGGTAGTCGCTGACGGAGAGCTTCCAACCGTCGTCCCCACGCTCGTAGAGCACGTCGTGGACGATCACGTGCTCGCCCTGGAGCTCGAGAAAGCACGTGAAGACCCGACGCTCGTCGCTGCGCACGGCGATGAAGCGTTCGGCACCTTCGAGCGGCTTGGTGACGTAGTCGCGGAATGACAACACGAGCCGTCCGTTCGGCGCGACGACGCGCACGAGCGCATCGAACAACGCGACGACGCGCGCGCGGCTCGGCAAGTGCGTCAGCGTGTCGCCGAGGCACACGACGAGCTCGAAACGCTCTCGAGCGCGCTCCGCGAACTCGACGAGCTCCGCGCGCTCGCGCTGGATCGGCAGCGCGCCGGCGAGCCGCGCGAACTCGGCGAGGAGCTCGTCGCTCGTGTCGATCGCCGTGACGCCCCAGCCACGCTCGGCGAGAGCGATCGACGTCGCGCCGAAGCCCGCGCCGAGGTCGAGAGCGCGCGCCGAACCGCTCGGCGCGAAGTCGGCGGCGCGCACGAGCTCGCGATTGCGCTCGATCGCCGCATCCGCGCCGCCGACCATCCAAACGTAGATCGGCGCGAGCAGGCGCCGGTAGTGCTCGGCGACGTCGTTCATCGCTTCTGGATCGGCACTTTGTGGAACTGATCGTCGACCGCGACCATCGTGACGAGCGCCTCGGTCACGTAGACGTACTCGTCCGAGCCGAACCGGCGCTGCGCCCAGACTTCGACCTTCGCCGTGATCGATGTGTTGCCGACCTTCACCGTGTCGGTGAAGAACGAGACCAGGTCGCCGACGAAGACGGGCTGTTTGAAGATCACCTGGTCCATCGCGACGGTGACGATGCGGCCGGGGTGATAGCGGTGCGACTCGATCGCCGCCGCCAAGTCGATGTGCGAGAGGATCACGCCGCCGAAGATGGTGCCGAGCGCGTTGGTGTCGCGCGGCATCATCACGACGCGGATCGCGGGCTGACGGTCGTGCGGGTAGCGTTCGTGGCCTTCGGTCATCGCGAGTGCTCCAAGACGTGTTCGGCGTGCCGGCGGACGCGCGTTTCGAGCTCGGGCGTCTTGCCGCGGAAGAAATGGTCGACGCCTTCGATCACCTCGGCGTCGACGTGGGCGGGAAGCGCAGGGAAGCGCGCTTGCAGGTCGGCGTAGGAACCGTGCTCGTCGTCTCCCGACATCACGAGGTGCGTCGGCTGCGGCACGCGGACCAGCGACGCGCAATCGAAGCTCTTCACCGGCAGCGCGATCAGCAGCAGCCGAGCGAGCCGCGGCTCGCTCGGCGCGAGCCCGAGCATCGTTCGCGCGCCGAACGAGAAGCCCGAGCCCCAGATCGGCACGCCTGGGAAACGCTCTTCGACCCACGCGACCGCCGCGCGCGCGTCCTCGTCCTCGCCGCCGCGTCCGTCGTGCGTGCCGTCGCTGTGCTCGACGCCGCGGAAGTTGAAACGCACCACGGCGAAGCCCGCGCGCTGGAGTCCGCGCGACGTACGGAACACCACGTTGTTGTGCATCGTTCCGCCGGCGAGTGGATGCGGGTGGCAAACCACCGCCGCCGCGCGCAGCGGCAGCTCTTCGCCGCGCGCGCCCTTCGGCAGCCACAGCAGCGCTTCGAGGCGCCCGACCGGACCGGGGATGAAAAGCTGCATCGAGCGGCGTACTGTAGCGCGCTCCCGACGATGTGGAACCGCGTCGCGATCCTCCTGCGAGCACGCTTCGCGGCGCGCGGCGCGGCCGAGACGGTGCCGATCGCCGCGCTGTTCCTGCACGCCTCGGTCGCTGCGTTCCTGTGCGGCGTCGTGCGCGATGCGCTGTCGCCCTACACGTACGCAGCGTTCGCGCTCGCGATCTCGTCGGGCTTGATCGCGTTGCCGCTGCTCGGCGAGTTCGGCGCGCTGCTCGTCCACGACGAAGCCGACGCGTGGGTGCGCGCGCTGCCGGTCGCGGAGGTCGAGCAACGGCTCGCCCGAGCGCTCCACGTGCTGACCGCCGTGTTGACGCAGTCCGCGAGCTCGCTGATCGTCGCCGCGTGCTTCGCGCCGAGCTCGATGAACGTCCTCGCGCGCGTCGAGTTCGTCCTGCAAGGACTCGCGCTCGCCGTCACCGTCGCCGCGGCGCTCGTGTGGCTGCAAAGCGTGTTCGGAACGCGCGCGCCGGCGGTGCTCGTCGCGCTGCAAACGTTGCTCTTCGGCTCGGTGATCGTCGGCGCGGTCGTCGGCGTGCGATTCGTCAGCGGGTTCGGCCGACTCGACGCGCCGAGCACCGTCGCCGTGTTCGCGTTCCCGCCTGCTCTGTTCGCGGCGCCGTTCGCCAAGGGCGACGTCGGTGCGTGGTGCGCGCTCGGTTGGACGCTCTGCGCCGCGGCGCTGGCGTCGCTGCTGGTCTTGCCGAGCGCCGGCGTCGAGGCGCCGCGCGGCACGCGTTCGTGGAGCACCGTGCTCTTCGCGCCGTTGAAGGCGCTCGCGTTGCGCTTCTGGGTTCGCCGCGACGAACGCGCGTCGTTCGAGCTCGTCTTCGACGCCCTCGCGCGCGAACGCGAGTTCGTGATGCGCACCTACCCGTTGATCGGCGTGCCGCTGGCATTCCTGGCGCTCGGCGCGCGCGGCGAGCAAGGGCCCGCACGCGACGGGCTCGCCGCGCTGCTCCTCTTCACCACCGCGACGTACCTGCCGGTCTTGCTCGCGCAGGTCGTCGTTTCGCGCTCGCATCGCGCGCGCTGGATCTTCGACACCGCGCCGACGCCGCGCGCCGCGATCGACAACGGAGCCTTCAAGGCGCTCGTGATGCGCTTCGTCGTACCGCTCTACGCGCTGCTGACGTTGCTCGCGCTCGCGCAGGGCGAGCTGTGGTCCTCTCTACGGCTCGTCCCGATCGCATTCCTCGTCGCGGTGCTGGTGATGCGCCACGTCTGGCACTTCTGCGTCCACGACGTGCCGCTCTCCAACGCGCCGGAGCAGGTCGAGGCGAAGCTGCAGTGGAGCAACGTGCTCGCGACGCTCGGCGTGCTGTTGACGATCGTCTCGGTGCTCGCGTGGCGCTTCGTCGATCGAGCGTGGGTCGCGGTGCTCGTCGTGGCGGTCCTGTTGGCGCTGGAGCTCGCCGCGGAACGCGGCTGGCGTCGGGTCCGCGCCTAAGCGCGCTGCGCCGCGACGAAGTCGGCGAGGTCGCGCGGGAGCGGGCTGGTCACCTCGACGCGCCGATTGCCGTCGGGCGACGTGAAGGCCAAGCGGTGGTTGTGCAGCGCGTGGCGCGGCAGGCCGAGCTCGCGGAGGTCGTCGGCGCTGAGCGTGCCGTCCATGCCCTTCTCGAAGTACGCGTCGTCGGGGCCGTAGAGTTTGTCGCCGACCAGCGGGAAGCCGATCGACGCCATGTGCACGCGGATTTGGTGTTGGCGGCCGGTCAGGAGCTTGCAGGCGACGAGCGCGTGCTCGCGGAAACGCTCGACGACGCGCCACTCGGTCACCGATTCGAGTCCGTCCGCCTGCACGGTCATCTTGAGTTGCACGCGGGTCGAGCGCCCCATCCCGAGCGGCAGGTCGATGCGCCCGCCGTCCTGCGTCGGCACGCCGCGAACGATCGCGAGGTATTCCTTCTCGACCTGGCGCGCCTCGAACTGCTTCACCATCAGCGAATGCGCGCGCGGCGTCTTGCCGAGCAGCACGATGCCGCTGGTCTCCCGATCGAGGCGATGGCAGAGCCGCGGCCGCTCGTCGCGCGGCGCGTCGCCGAGGCCCATCCGCGCGTGGACGCGCTGGATCAGCGTGTCGGTCAGGTGCCGGCCGCCCGGATGCACCGCGAGCATCGCGGGCTTGTCGACGACCAGCGCCGCCGCGTCTTCGTACAGCACGCTGAGATCCTGGCCGAGATCCGCGAGCTCGCCGGTCTTCACCTCGACGCGGTTCTGCTCGGGAATCCAGACGACGACGCGGCTGCCGTGGCGCAGGCGCCGGCCGGGGCGCGTTTCGGGCTTCGCTTCGCCGCTGCCCTGCGGTTGGTCGGGCGTCGACGCGTCGATCCACACGTAGCCGTCGTGGACGAGCTCTTGGATCGACGTGCGCGAACGCCACGTCAGGTGCTCGCCGAGAAAGCGGTCCAGACGCACGACGAGCTCGTCGACCGGCGAGCGGAAATCGCTCGCGCGCACGATGAGCTCGATCTTCTCCAATGGCCTGGAGAGGTCGCGGTGCTTCGGAAGGAAACGCATGAGCTGCCTCGCCGCGAAGACAGCCCGTCGGCTCGGCGCGCGACGACGAGGCCGCGCGCGGAGACGTCGAGCGTCAACTCGCGGACGAGGAGGAGGACGACGACGACGAGCGCGAGCCGAAGCGCGAGCCGAAGCGCTTCGAACGCGCCTTCGCCTTGTTCACGCGCGCGACCTGCCCGCTCGCGGCTTGCGAAGCCAGCCGCGTTGCGCGCTGGATCGTCCGCAGCCGTTCACGGCCTTCGCGGCGGCGCTTGTCGGAGCGCTTCTCGTGCCAGGTGTGCGCCTTCGCCAGGCGGAACACACCACTGTAGTTGCATTGCCGCTTGAAGCGCCGCAGGGCGGCTTCGAGCGACTCGTTCTGACGGACCTGAATCTTGATCGCCAAGCTTGTTCTCTCGGAAAAAGGGGCGGGAATGGTACTCACGGACCGTCCCCGGCGGAAGCGGGTAGTGGAAAGGCGAGCCGCGGGTTGGGATCCTCTGGCGGTGGAGAGCCCTCGCGAGGAGCCGCGCCGGAAACTCGGCGGCGGGTCGGCCGGCGTGCTGCAGGGCACGGTCGAGACGCTGACCTTCCACAACCCCGACACCGGGTTCGCGGTCATAAAACTCTTTCCTGAGAGCGGTTATGGAGACCCCGAGGTGGCCGGGTGGGCCTTCCCCGCGGTCGCGGCGGTCGGGCTCTGGGAGCGGCCGACCGTCGGCGCGCGCGTGCGCTTGCTCGGCCGGTGGACGCGGCACTCGACGCACGGACGGCGTTTCGAATTCGACAGCGCGGAGCTGCTCGCGCCCGAATCGACCGAGGGATTGCTGAAGTACCTCTCGTCGGGCGCGTTCGAAGGCGTCGGCCCCGCGACCGCGCAGCGGATCGTCGATGTGCTCGGCCTCGACGCGCTCCAGCTCATCCAGAAGGACCCCGAGGTGCTCGCGACGGTGCCCGGGCTGAAGAAGAAGGTGCGCGACGAGCTCGCGCGCGAGCTCACCGCACGGCTGTCGGAGCACGCGCGCCTCGCGTTCCTGCGCGGCACCGGGTTGAACGCGGTCCAGGCTCGCGCGGTGTACGCGCGCTGGGGCGACGAGTGCGAGACGATCGTGCGGCGCGATCCGTACGCGCTCGCCGAGGTGATCGCCGGCGTCGGCTTCGCGACCGTCGATCGCATCGCGGGGAGCCTCGGATGGCGCAAGGATTCGCTGGAGCGTTGCCGCGCCGGTCTGGTGCACGAACTCAAGGAGGCCGCGGGCGACGGGCACGTGCTCGTGCAGCGCGAGAGGTTGCTCGCGAGCGGGGTGGAGCTGCTCGACGCGGCCGAACGCCCGCTGCTCGAGCGCGCGCTCGACGAGCTCGTCGCCTCCCGCCGCGTCGTGCAGGACGGCGAGGATCGCGGCGACGTCTACCTCGCGTACCTCCACCGCGCGGAGTCGGCGCTCGTGACCTCGATCACGCGTTTGCTCCGCGCCGGCCGCGTCACGCCGGTCGCCGACGCCGCGCGAGTGCGCGCCACGGAGGCGCAGGACGGGCTCGAGCTCGACGACGCCCAGCGCGAAGCGGTCGTCGGTTTGCTCTCCCATCCGGTGGCGCTGCTCACCGGAGGACCCGGCGTCGGCAAGACGACGATCGTGCGGCTCGTGGTCGAGCTCGCGGAGCGCGCCGCCGCGCGCGTGTTGCTCGCGTCCCCGACCGGGCGCGCGGCGCGGCGGCTCTCGGAGGCGACCGGCCGCGACGCAGCGACGATCCACCGGGTGCTCGGCTACGACCCGAAGAGCGGCGGCTTCGCGTTCGGCTCGGAACGGCCACTCGAGGCCGATCTCGTGATCGTCGACGAGGTCTCGATGCTCGACATCTCGCTCGCAGCGAGCCTGTTCGCGGCCGTGCAGGCGCCGACTCGGATCGTGCTCGTCGGCGATCCGAACCAGCTGCCCTCGGTCGCGCCGGGCAACGTCCTCCACGATCTGATCGAGACCGGCGTGCTCCCGGTCTTCCGGCTCTCGCACATCTACCGCCAGAAGACCGGCGGTCTGATCGTCGCGAACGCACACCGGATCCTCTCGGGCATCGCGCCTCTCTTGCCCGAGCGCGGCGATCGCGAGGCCGACTTCTACTTTTTCCCCGCCGACGACGCGGTCAGCACGGCGGAGCGCCTGGTCGAGGTCGTCACCGAGCGAATTCCCGCGACGTTTGGCCTCGGCTGGATGCGCGAGGTCCAGGTGCTCGCGCCGATGTATCGCGGCGACTGCGGCGTCGACGTGCTCAACGAGAGGCTGCGCGCCGCGGCGCTCGGGCCGGCGGAAGTCGGGCTGCTCGGCGAGGAGAAGCGCGCTGTCGGCTTCCGGGTCGGCGATCGCGTGATCCAGACGCGGAACGACTACGAGAAGGACGTCTTCAACGGCGACATGGGCCGAATCAGTGCCGTGCACCCCGACGGCAGCCTCACCGTGGCCTTCCCCGAGCGCGAATTGCACTACACGAGCGAGAATCGCTCGGACCTGCAGCTTGCGTTCGCGATCACCGTCCACCGCGCCCAGGGCAGCGAGTACCCCGCGGTCGTCTTTCCCCTGGTGACCCAGCATGCGGTGATGCTGCGACGGAACCTGCTGTACACCGCGGTGACCCGCGCGAAGCGCCTGGTGGTGCTCGTGGGCTCGCGCAGGGCCTTGGAACTCGCTTTGGCGAACGACCGCGACGAAGACCGCCAGTCCCGGCTGGCACCGCGGTTGCGAAAACAGCTCGACGCAGACTGAAGCCGCGGCTCGCCGCCTGCGCCGACCGGGGCTATCATCTTCGCCCAACCTACGAATCCATGGAGATCTCGATGCAAGCCGTGCGTGCCTTCCGCCCCGCCCTGTTCGTCGCGCCGTTGTGCCTGGCCCTGACCCCGGTCGGCGACGACGTGACCTTCCACCCCAAGGACGGCGCGGAGGTGACCAAGACCTTCGTCAACTCCATGGAGCTCGGGCTCGACGACCTCTCGATGACCGTCGACGGCAACGACATGTCGGAGATGATGCCGCTCGATCAGGCCCACATGACGGTGACGTCGACGATGACGATCACCGACAAGTACGTGAAGGTCGCCGAAGGTCGTCCGACCGAGTTGATCCGCAGCTTCGATTCGATCGAGAGCTCGGTCGAAGCCGGCCCCGAGACCACGAGCAACGAAGACCTCGAGAAGCTCGAGGGCAAGAAGGTCAGCTTCAAGTGGAACGAGGACAACAAGGCCTACGACGTCGCCTACCACGAGACCGAAGGTGACGCGGACATGCTCGAGCGCCTCGCCGAGGACATGGATCTGCGCGCGCTGCTCCCCGACCGCAACGTCAAGGAAGGCGACAAGTGGGAGATCGACGCCGATGGCCTGATGACCGTCATCTTCGCCGGCATGCGCCTCGACAAGATGGACATGGGCGACGCGCCGGAGGAGATGGCCGACGTGATCGAGGAGATGATGAGCGAGATCAAGCGCCTCGGCAACGACGTCAAGACCGTGTGTGAGTACAAGGGCGCGCGCGACGTCGACGGCAAGCAGTGCGGCGCGATCGCGATCAAGGTCGAGGGCAAGCCGTCGCTCGACCTCTCCGGCCTGATCACCACGATCATGCAGAAGCAGGGCGAAGCGTCGGGCACCACGCTCGATGTCGACGTCAAGAAGGCGACGCTCGGCCTCGAGATCAACGCCGCCGGCGAGCTCGTGTGGAACCTGGGCGACGGTCACGTCGCCACGTTCCAACTAGCGCCGAACGTGCAGATCACCGCGGACATCGACTTCTCGGTCGATGCCGCGGGCGAAGCGCACACCGTCCAAGCGTCGGTCGAAGCGTCCGCCAAGAGCGAGATGAACGTCTCGACCAAGTAGTCGAAACCGCGCCGGTCATGAACGCCGCGAGGCGCGGGCTCCGGCCCGCGCCTCGCGTTGTTTCCGGCCCGCCGCGTCTACTCGTTCGAACGACGCGTCGGCTGGTGGACCTCTTCGGCGACTTCCTGGCTCTGGTGCGCGGAGAGCAAGCAGGCGTGCACGTCGAGCAGCTCGTGGAGCGACTGCACCAGCTCCTCGGTCTGGAACGGCTTGAGGACGTAGAGCTGTGCGCCCGCCTGCATCGCCTCCTCGCGGTAGATCCGCGAGCGATAGATCGAGCTCGCGAGGATGATCGGCAACTGATCCGACGGCACCTTCTTGCGGATCATGCGGCAAACCTCGAAGCCGTTCTTGCCCTCGATCAGCACGTCGATCAGGACGAGGCTCGGCAGCGACTTGCCGATGCGTTGGATCGCTTGCTCGCCGTTGACACCGAGCTCGACTTGGTAGCCCGCCATCTCGAGGTAGCTCACGACCGCGGACGGTGAGCCTTGCTGGTCGTGAACGTAGAGGATCGTCTTCATCGCATCAGCCTCGCGTGGTGACCGAGAGCACTTCGGAAAGCGTGGTCTGACCGCTGCGCGCCTTGCGCAGCCCGTCGTCGCGCAACGTGATCAGGCCGGCGTCGCGCGCGGAGTTGTTCAAGTCCTCGGTCGACTTGCCCGCGCTGACCAGACCGCGCATCTCGGGAGTCATCCGCATGATCTCGTAGAGACCGCAACGGCCCTTGTAGCCGACGCCGTGGCACTGCTTGCAGCCCTTGCCCTCGTAGAACACCGCCGATTCGTCGGCGCGGATGCCGAGGCGCTCGAAGAGCTCGAGATTCGGCTCGACCTGCGTGCGACAGTTCGGACAGATGCGTCGCACCAGGCGCTGACTCACGACGCCGCGCAGCGTGTCGGCGAGCAGGTACGGTTCGATGTTCATGTCCGCGAGACGCGTGATGGTCTCGGCGGCGCCGACGGTGTGCAGCGTCGAGAGCACCAAGTGCCCGGTCAGCGCGGCTTGCACGGCGATCTCGGCGGTCTCTTCGTCGCGGATTTCGCCGACGAGCACGACGTCCGGGTCCTGACGCAGGATCGAACGCAGACCCTTGGCGAACGTCAAACCCGCTTTGGGGTTCGCGTTGATCTGCGTGATGCCGTCCATCTGGTTCTCGACCGGGTCCTCGAGCGTGATGATCTTGGTGTCCGGCTTGTGGAGCTTCTTCAGCATCGCGTACAGCGTCGTGGTCTTGCCGCTACCCGTCGGACCGGTCGCGAGCACCATGCCGTCGGCGCAGTCGGTCATGCGGCTCAGCGCCTCGAGCTGCACCGGATCGAGGTCGAGGCTCTCGAGGTCGCGGAGCTCGCGACCGCCGTCGAGGATCCGGATGACCGCGCTCTCGCCGGTCAGCGTCGGCGTCGTGGCAATGCGCAAGTCGATCTTCCGCGGCCCGATCTCGATCTGCGTGCGACCGTCCTGAGGCAGACGCCGCTGCGCGATGTCGAGGTTCGCGATGACCTTCAAGCGCGCGAGCGCCGGCCGGGCCCAGCCCTTCGGCAACAGCAGGCGATCGTACAGCGAGCCGTCGACTCGGAAGCGGATGACGAACGCGGTCGCGCGAGCTTCGAGGTGGATGTCGCTCGCGCGTGCTTCGTAGCCTTCCTCGAGCACCTTCCGGATCATGTTGATCACCGGTTGCTCGACGTCCTCTGACTCGGCGCCGGCGTCCTCCTCGTCCCCGCCGAGTTTGAATTGCACCGAGCTCTCACCGCTCGAAACCGTGTGCGCGATCGCCGCGAGCACGTCGGTCTGCGACTTCTTCGCGTTGAACACGTCGTCGATCGACTCGACGATCAGCGAGGGCTCGGCGTGGACGGCGAGCACCGGCGTTTTCAGGAACAGCGCGATCTCGTCGACCGTGTAGACGTCGCTCGGATCCTCCATCACGACGGTCGTGACGCCGCAGATGCGGTTGATCGCGACGGCGCCGAGTTGGCGGGAGCGTTCCTCACCGAGCTCCATCGCGATCTCGTGCTCGACGATGCCCGGCGTCAGGTTGATGCAGTGGACCCGACCCTGTTGGCGCAGCGACTCGGCGATCGTCGCCTCGGTGACGAGCTTGAGCTCGACCAACGCTTGGCCGAGCTTCATCCCGCGTTCCTTTTTGTAGGCCAACGCGGCGTGGAGGTCGTCCTCGGCGAGCTTGCCCGACTTGAGCAACAGCTCGCCGAGCGGCGTGTGCCTAGCTTTCGTCGCTGCAGGGTTCTTCACGATGTTCTTCCTGGGGTCCATGGCCGTTCTAGAGCGCGGCCCGGGGAAGGAGCGCGCAGTCGGAAGGGCGAGCCGTGACCTATCGACGTCGGGCGGGGGCGCGATTGAGCGCGCTCCGGGAAACTTCTTCGTCCGTCCGGATGGGTCCGAGGGCGCAGCGCTTCAGGCCGGCGCAGAGCACGCCGCCGGCCCGTCCCTAGCGGCCCGTTGTGGGTTGTCGCGCTACGGCTTGCGCCCGAAGTAGCGCTTGCCGGCCAGACCCGGTGGCAGGCACGTCAGCTCGTCCTTGGCCCCGGGATCGTCGTGCGCATAGCGATAGCCGGCGCCGAAGCCCGCGTCCTTCATCAGCTTGGTCGGCGCGTTGCGCAGGTGCAGCGGCACGGGCTCGGCCGCACTCTGCTCGACGTCGCGCTTCGCCTCGCCGTACGCGACGTACAGCGCGTTCGACTTCTTCGCGCGCGCCAAGTACACGGCGGCTTGAGCGAGCGCGAGCTCGCCCTCCGGCGACCCGAGCCGCTCCCACGTCTCCGCGGCGTCGAGCGCGATGCGCAGCGCGAACGGGTCGGCGAGGCCGATGTCCTCGACCGCCATGCGGATCATGCGCCGCGCGACGAAAATGCGGTCCTCACCGGCCTCGAGCATTCTCACGAGCCAATACAGGCTCGCGTTGTCGTCGCTGTTGCGGACGCTCTTGTGCAGCGCGGAGATCAGGTCGTAGTGCTGCTCGCCGCTCTTGTCGTACGCCAGCACCTTGCGCTGCAGCGCGGTGACGAGGACGTGCTCGTCGAGCTCGCCGCCGGTCGCGACGAGCCCGGAGGCGCTCTCCAACAAGTTGAGCGCGCGCCGCGCGTCGCCGTCGGCGGCGTGCGCGATGCGCGTCAGCATCTCGTCGGTCGCACGGACGCGTTCGCCGAGCCCGCGCTCCGCGTCGTCGAGCGCGCGGCGGAGCAACGCGACGAGCGCCCCGATCGGGATCGGCTCGAGCACCAGCGTCCGCGCGCGCGAGAGCAGCGCGCTGTTGAGCGCGAACGACGGATTCTCGGTCGTCGCGCCGATCATCAGAATGTCGCCGCGCTCGAGGTACGGCAGGAACGCGTCCTGTTGCGCGCGATTGAAGCGGTGGATCTCGTCGACGAAGAGCAGCGTCCGCTTGCCGGTGCGCTCGAGCTCGCGCGCGGCCTCCGCCATCACTTCCTTGACCTCCTTGATGCCCGAGAGCACCGCGGAGAACGGCACGAAGCGCAGACCGCTGACGCTCGCGATCAGGCGCGCGAGCGACGTCTTGCCGCTGCCCGGCGGCCCCCAGAGGATCAGGCTCTGCTTCAGCCCCTTCTCGAGCACGTTCGCGACGAATCCGCCGCCTTCGACCAAGTGCGCCTGGCCGGCGTATTCCGCCGCCGTGCGCGGCCGCATGCGATCGGCGAGCGGCGCCGCGGCGTGCGTCGGCGCCAGCGGATCGGCCGCGCGCTCGTCGCCGAAGAGGTCGCTCATCGCCGGCCCTCGCGCGCGCGCCGCGCTTCCGTGCGACGCGTCTCGAACAGCAACAGCGACGTCGCGACGGAAACGTTGAGCGATTCGACCGCGCCGTCCATCGGGATCGACACGCGCGCGAGCTCGCCGAGGCCCGCCGGCAACTCGCCGGTCTCCGAACCAACCCAGAGCACCAGAGGTCCGCGCCAGTCGAACTCGCGGTAGTCGGTGCCGCCGCGCGTCCACGCCGCGACCCCGCGGAAGCCGCGCGACGACAGCTCGCGCGCCGCGTCGGCGGCGTCGGGGACGACGAAAACGGGCACGCGCAGCAGGCTGCCCATCGAGCCGCGCAGCGCTTTCTCGCTCCACGGGCTCGCGCCGCCTTCGACGACGATGATGCCGCTCGCCCCGATGGCTTCGGCGCTGCGCGCGAGCGCGCCGAGATTGCCGGGATCGGCGACGCCCGCGATCGCGAGCACGCAGGTGCGCGCGTCCGCCACGAGGTCCGCGAGCGGCCGCGCTTTCGGCGCGGCGACCAGCGCCAACACGCCCGGCGAGGTCGCGAGCTTCGAGACGCGCGCCAACGTCTCCGCGTCGACGCGTTCGACGGCGAGTCCGAGGCGCTCGAGCTCGTCCGCGCGCGCCCCGCGATCCTCCGCGACGAGCACGACCTCGAACTCGAGCCCTGCGCGCCGCGCGTCGTCGATCAACCGATCGCCTTCGAGCGCGAGTACCTGCTTCTGCCGACCGCCGAGCACTTCACGCGCGCGCTGCAACAGCGGGTTCTTGATCGAGCGGATCACCGGACGCGGGGACATGTCGGCGGAGTAGCATACTGATCCTGGTCACCGGCTCCCGCATGTCCACACTCGAGAAAGGTCGCGTCATCCGTGCCGACGCCAAGGTCGTGCACGTCGACTTCGGCGACCGCGTGCTGCTCGCGGCGTTGCGGGGCAAGCTCTTCGAGGTCCCGACCGGCCAGACCAATCCGATCGCGGTCGGCGATTGGGTCACCGTCGACACCGCGAGCGAGCCCGCGAGCGTCGAAGTGGTGCTGCCGCGCACGAACTGGCTCGGCCGGCTCGCGTCGACGCACGATCCTCGCGAGCAGGTGCTCTTCGCCAACGTCGAGCGCCTCTTCGTCGTGTCGTCGGTGCGCAAACCGCCGTTCTCGTCGAACCGCACCGATCGCATCCTCGCGGCGTGCGCGTGGCACGACATCCCGGCGACATTGGTGCTCAACAAGGTCGACCTCGCGGACGAGGAAGAGGTCGCTGCGTTGCGCGAGAGCTACGCCGGAGCCCAAGTCGAAGTCCTCGAGACGTGCGCGGTCGACGGACGAGGCATCGAGGAGCTGCGCGCGGCGCTCGAGGGTCGCGTCTCCGCGATGTACGGCGGCTCGGGCGTCGGCAAGTCGAGCTTGCTCAACGCGCTCCAGCCCGGCCTGAAGCTCAAGATCGGCAAGATCAGCAAGTACTGGGACGCCGGCAAGCACACGACGACTCACTCGCAGTTCCTGCCGCTCGCGTTCGGCGGCGCGGTGATCGACACGCCGGGCATCCGCGTGTTCCGACTGCACGGCGCGACGCAGCAGGACTTGCGCGGCATGTTCCCCGAGCTCGTCGCGCACCAAGCGGGTTGTCACTACCCGAGCTGCACGCACGTGTCCGAGCCCGATTGCGCGGTCGTGCGCGCGCTCGACACCGGCGCGGTCGCCGAGACGCGCTACGCGAGCTACCTCGAGCTGATGAACGAGATCCGCGAGCTCCCCGAACTCGAAGGCGCGCCGGAAGCGCCCGAGTCGGACGGCGAAGAGTCGAACTGACCTTTCGCCGTCCGCCCGAGCCGATCCGATTCAGCCGTCGAGCGTCGCCGCGATGCGTGCGTAGCTCTCGAAGCGACGACGCGACAGCTCGCGCCGCTCGACCGCCGCGCGCACGGCGCAGTCGGGCTCGACGAGATGCGAGCAATCGGCGAAGCGACACCCCGCCGTGAACCGCGCGAACTCCGCGAACGCGCCGCGGAGCTCGTCGCGTGAGAGCCCGGCGAGCCCGAACTCGCGCACGCCCGGCGTGTCGACGAGCCACGCGCCGTCGGCGAGCTCGATCATCCGCCCCGCGGAGGTCGTGTGGCGGCCACGCAGGTTCCCGCTCGACAGCCCGCCGGTCGCGAGCTCGCTTCGCGGCGCGAGCGCGTTCACGAGCGACGACTTACCGACGCCGCTGTGCCCGACCAGCACCGCCGTTCGGCCCGCGAGCCGCGCGCGGAGCGTGTCGAGACCCAAGCCGGTCGCCGCGGAGACGCGCAGGCTCTCGAAGCCGAGCTCGCGCCACTCCGTTTCGAGCTCGGCGAGCTCGCGCCCGGCCGCCTCGGAGCCCTGGAGCAGCTCGACCTTGTTGACGATCACCAGCGCGGGCACGCCGCTCGACGCGAGCGCGATCTGCAAGCGATCGACCAGCCCCGCGACCAACGGCGGCGCGACCACCGAGACGACGATTGCGCCGAGGTCGACGTTCGCGGCGAGCACGAGCTCGCGCCTCGGATCCGCCGGATCGGGCCTCGCTAGACGCGCGCGACGAGCTTCGCGGGAGACGATGCGTCCGCCGTCGAGGAGCACGCGATCACCGATCGCGAGCTCGAGACCGTGCGGCCGCGGCAGCTCGAGCTTTCGCTCGCCCGTGCGCACCTCCACGCGCGTGCGAGCGAGCGCGACGACCAAGCCGCTCTCGCTCGCCGCCGGACGGGCGTTCGTGTCCGGTCGCTCGCGCGCCCTCGCCGGCGCGCGGCGCACCAACGCGAGCTCGTCGTCCGCCTCCCAATCGTCCTCCGCGCGCCGCGGTCGCTCCGCGCGCTTCGCCTTCGAGCGCTCCTTGCGGCGCTTCTTCTCTTCGTAACTCGGTTCCTTGCCGATCGAGCGCGCGAGCTTCTCGCGCAGCCGATCCTTGTCCGACGGTTCCAATCGAAGTCCTCGTCATCCGGTGCGTCGTACGCCTTTCGAAAGCGACCGCTCGGGTCGCGAACGGAGCGCGCGCCGTGGGACACGCCGGAGACAGACCCCGGGCGTCGCAGCACGACGCTGCGCGCGGAAGATCCGTCGCGCGGCCCGATCGCTCGGGCTAGACGCGGACGGAGGTGGCGACAACCCGCTCGGCGAACGTCACGAGGAAACCTCCGTTGGGGACTGGGCTCGAAAGCCTGGAACGCGCACGACGGCTCCAGCGCCGTCGCGACCCGCCCAATCTAACCGCTCGACGCCGCAAGCGCCTGGGGCGAACGCCGCGCCGCGGATCCAGGGAGCCGACGCCTCGACGCGGCCGGCGGCACCGGGCGAACGGGATGAGCGGGACCGACGGCGCGAACCGCGCCGGCTGGGTCACTCGTTGAAGTCGTAGATGTACGACAGGCGCGTCTTGTTGACGACGGCGTACGGCAGCTTGGTCAGCAGCTTCAGGTCGTTGTCCTCCTTCGGATTGAAGCCGCGCATCTGCGGGCTCTTGATCACGAAGAAGCGGCGTGTCGCGCGGTCGTCGACCTCGTAACTGCCGGGGCGCACTTCGCCGCCGACCTCGACGTTCAGGTGGCCGGTGAAGAACACCCGGACCTGGTGGAACTTCACGCCCTTGTAGAGGTCCGCCTTGTTCGGGTCGCCCGCGGTGTCGAGGAACTCGTGGGCGAGCAGGATCTCGTCCATGTTGACGTGCAAGAGCGGCGTCTGGATCCGGTCGCACGTGTTGAGGTCGATCAGCGTCGCGTTGCGGATGCGCAGGAAGTAGCGGCGGTACTCGTCGAGCACCTGCGAGAGGCGGGCGTACTTCTGCTCGATCTCCCCTTTGATGAGGAACGAGTCCGTCAGGATGATGTCTGAGACGATCGTCAACATGGGTGCTCCGGTCGGACGCGAACGAGCGCAGGTCGAACGGCGCCCGCTAGGTAGAGCGAGCCGATCACCAGCACCCAGAACTCGGTCCGAGCGACTCGCGCGAGAGCGAGCGCCCGTTCCAAGGCCGTCATGGGCTCGGCAGCAGTTTCCGCTGCCATTCCGAGTCGCTGCGCCTCACCGGCGATTTCATCGGGGGTGTAGTGCAGATCGGTGCCCACGGACGTGCAGACGACTTTTTCGGCGTGCGGCGCGAGCGCCTTGAGGATCCCCGTCAGGTCCTTGTCCCGCCCCATGCCGAGCACCACGACGGCCTTTCCACCCAGGCCCCGGCGGGAGCGAAGGTCCGCGAGCACGTCGCGCACACTCTCGGGGACGTGAGCTCCGTCGATCGCGACGGTGACGCCGTCCAGCTCGCGGACTTCGAGCCGCCCGGGCAGCGCGGCGGCCGCGACGACGACCTCGTCGAGCAGGTGGCGCGTCAGCGGCACGCCCGCGACCGCGAGGTGACCGCGGCGGCCGAGAGCGTCGAGCACCTCCTCGGCGAGCGCGAGATTGCGCGCGAGGATCGACCGCGCGCCGCCGGCGACGCGAACGATCGGGACGTCGAGCTCGCGCGCGACGCGCGCGACCACCGCGCCGGCCTCGTCGGTCTCCGCGAGGGTCGTCACCAAGGTCGCGCCGCGCTTCAGGATGCCCGCTTTCTCCGCGGCGATCGCCGCGCGCGTCGAGCCGAGGACCGCGGTGTGCTCGAGCTCGACCTGCGTGATCACGCAGACCTCCGGATCGACGACATTGGTCGAATCGAGTCGGCCGCCGAGCCCGACCTCGGCGACGAGCCACTGCGCGCGCGCCTCGCCCGCCACGAGGAACGCCGCGGCGGTCACCAGGTCGAACCACGTCGCGTCCTCGGCCGGACCGCCATCGGCGAGCGCCGCTTGGCGCGCCGCGAGCGTGCGCTCGATCGCCTCGGCGAGCGGCTCGTCCTCGACGTCGTCGCCATCGATGCGCAGGCGCTCGTTCAACCGTTCGACGTGCGGGGAGGTGTAGAGCGCGGTGCACCAGCCCGCGCGCACCAGCCCGCCGGCGATCAACGACGCGGTCGAGCCCTTGCCCTTCGTGCCGGTGACGTGCACGACGCGCATGCGCCGGTGCGGATCGCCGAGGCGGCGCAACAGGTCGCGCGCGGGCTCGATCGAGAAGCGCATCGCGGCGGCGCTCGAACGCTTGCGGCGCTCCCAGTTGATCAGCTGATCGAGTTCCGCGATCGCCCGCCGCGCGCGCGCGCTCCCTCGTCCCGAACTTTCCGTCATGGCGCGTGATGCTAACGACGCCGCACGGGAAGTTCGGAATTGAGCCTGGGACGGCTGCGCGACGTACGATAACGGGGAAGGAGGAGGGGGCCGACTTGTCACCTCTCTACCCGAACCGACTCGACGAGAACCACCGATGACCGAGCTGCTCCACCGCATCAAGGTCTTCGTCTTCAGCATGCGCGGGCGCCAGCCGCAGTACCTGTTGCTGCGCCAATCGGTCCCGGAGAGCTTCTGGGGCCCGGTCCAAGGCTCGATCGGGTTCGGCGAGAAGCTCGAGAACGCGATCCGACGCGAGGTGATGGACGACATCGGCCTCGGCAGGCCGCTCGATCTGATCGACCTCCAGATGCCGGCGCGCTGGGTGGTCGGCGACGAGGAGGTGATCGAGTGGGCGTTCGGTTACCGGACCCAGAACGATCTTCCGCCCCTGGCGCTGTCGGATCGCTGGGCCGAGGCCCGTTGGTCGCTGTTCGCGAAGGCCTACCCGACGCTCGAGCTCGACCCCGACCGCGCAATGATCATGCGCCTGCACACGCTGCTCCACGCAGCCTGAGCTCGCCGAATAAACTGGGGGCGTGAGCTCGCACTCCACCCCCTCCGGCCCCGGGCCGGCTTGGCGCCGTCGTGCGCTGGCGATCGGCCTCGGGGTCGTGCTCGTGCCTCTGCTTTTCGAGCTCGGACTGCGCGTCGGCTCGCTGTTCGTCGAGCGCGCTCGTGCGGCGAGCGGCGCGGCCTTCGTGCTCTGCCAAGGCGACTCGAACACGTACGGTCTCAACCTCGCGGCGTCGGAGGCGTACCCGAGCGCGCTCGAAGCGTTGTTGCGCGAGCGCGGCGTCGCCGACGCGGAAGTGGTCAACCGCGGCGTGCCCGGCAAGGCGTCGTGGATCCTCGCGAATGAGCTCGAGCACGACCTCCAAACGTACGCGCCCCGCGTGGTGGTCGTGCTGGTCGGAGTCAACGATCGCAACCAGCTCAGGCCGGATGACGAGCTCGCGCGACTGCTCGAAGGCTCTCGCTTCGTGCGCATGGTGCGTCGCACGCTGTCGAACGTCTCCGAAACCGCGTACGCGGCCGAACGACCGAGCGACGATCCCGCCCGCCCACCGACGACGCCGGCGATTGCGCTGCGCTTCGGACGACCCGACGACGCTCTGGTCGATCGCTGGACGCGCGAGGAGCTGCGACGGATCGTCGAGCGCGTGCGAGCCTCGGGCGCGACGCCGTTCTTGATGACGTACTTCGACGTGCTGCCGTCGATGCACTCGGCGAATGCCGCCGCCGAGGACGTCGCGCGCGAGACCGGTGCGAAGCTCGTCGACCTGCGCGCGGCGTTCGCGCCGGCGTTCGACCAGGTCGGCCGCGACGCGCTCGAGTTCGACGATGCGCACCTGCGCGCGGTCGGCAATCGGATCCTGGCGCGCGTGCTGTTCAACGCGCTCGTCGAGGAGCACCTGATCGACGCCGCGCCGATCGAGGACGTGCTCGAACCGCTCGGGTCGATCGACTTGCGTCTGCCGCGGGTGACGCCGTGGCGGGACGGCGACGCCGTGCGCGGCGTCGAGATCCGCTTCCAGCCGGGGCTGCGAGCGCAGCTCCTGCTGTCGCGGCAGCCCGGAGCGACGGCGCTGCGCTTCGACGGCACCGTGCGCCGGGTCGCACCCAAGCAGGCGATGGGTCGCCTTCCGTTGCGCACCGACGACGTGCTCGACGCATCGCTGCGCGCTGCCGCCGAGTTCACGCGCACGCTGGACGACGGCGGCGAGGGGCGCATCGCGCTGCCCCCCGACGCCGAGGCCGTCACGTCGCTGTGGGCGAGCATCGTGTTCGTCGACGACGAGAAGGGGCTCGTCGCCGTCAGCAACGCGCTGCGGCTCCGCTGATGCGCCTCCGCGACGAAAAGTCTCGCGCGCGAAGGCCCGCGCGCGGCAAACTCTGCGCGTGAAGACACCCTCGCTGTTCCCCGAGCTCGATCCCGCGCCGGTGCCGAAGGCCAAGCGCATCGCCATTGACCTGGAGCTCGCCAGTCTCTTCGAGCTCTTGCCCGGCGAGGATCTCTGGAAGCACGCGCCGTTCGAGCTCGCGGTCGTCGCGATCGCGACCGATCGAGGCGAGGTGCGGCACTGGTACGAGCAAGGCGCCGACGGCAAGCCCGGCCGTTGCCTGACGAAGACCCACGCGCGCGACGTGCTCGCGTTCCTGCGCGAGGCGCAACGCTCCGGGATCCGCGTCTCGGCGTGGAACGGCGTGTCGTTCGACATCCGCGCGCTCGGCGAAACCGCCGGCGACTTCGCGCTCGCCGCCGAGGTCGCGCTCGACCTCGTCGATCCGATGTTCCAGTTCTTCCAGCAGCGCGGGTTCCTGCTCGGCCTCGCGAAAGTCGCGGAAGGGCTCGGCATCGAGCAGAAGAAGCTGATGCACGGCGCCGACGCTCCGAAGGAGTGGGCGCGCGGCAATCACCAGCTCGTGCTCGACTACGTCGCCGGAGATTGTCGGATGACCGACGCGGTCGTCGCGAAGCTCGAGCAGACCGGCGTCGTCCGTTGGCGCACCGCGAAAGGCACGCCGGCCGAGGAACCGATGCCGCGCTTGCTCACCGCGCGCGAAATCCTGCGCCTGCCGCCGCCGGACACGTCGTGGATGAAGGACAGGCCGCTGAAGCGCGAGCGCTTCTACGAGTGGATGATCCCCCACGCGCGCTTCGAGGTCGCGCGGTAGTTCGCGGCGGGCGCGAGCGGGCTGCACTGAGTCTCGCCGAGTCGCGCTGGGCATCGCCGAGTCGCACTGGGCATCGCCGAGTCCCGCTGGGTATCGCCGAGTCGAACTGGGCATCGCCAAGCACCGCCGGTCATCGCCGAGCATCGCCGGGCCCCAACGAGCACCATCAGGCCGCTTCGCGCATCACCAAGCCTTCACCGGGCCCGCAAGGCTCCCGCGCGGGGGAAAACGGCGCGGATCGCGAGCTTCCAGGCCGCGCGGGCTCCACTCGACGCGCCCGCCGGCCGATCGCAGAGCACCCGCATGCGGCGCGTCGACGACCGCGAGGAGCTTTTCCCGATGACTTCGAGACCCGTGGTGACGTTGAGAGCCGTGGCGCGCGACGTCGTCGTCTCCGGCCTCGAGCTGGTGCCGTTGGAAGTCTGGCAATGGCTGCGCGACGGCCAATTCAAGCAGGGCAAGGTCCGCGCACCGCTCGGCCGCCTCGCGATGCGCGTCGCACGGCATCGCTCGATCGGCGCGCTCGACGCGTCGTTCCAGATCCCCGACGAGCCCGGCGTGCGGATGACCAACGACGGCTCGTTCATCGCGCGCCAGGTGTTTTGGCTCGGCCGCCAGGGCCACGAAGGGCCGGAAGCGCAGTACTGGCAAGCGTTCTGCAGCCGCGCGAAGTCGATCCTGGAGCTCGGCGCGAACATCGGCTTCTTCACGCTGCACGGCGCGCGCGTCGCGCCGCACGCGAAGTACGTCGCGGTCGAAGCGAACCCGGTGTCGATGCGCTCGATTGCAGCGAACCTCGCGTTGAACGGGATCGAGCACGTGACGTTGGTTCAACGCGCCGTCGTCGGCGAGCGCACGACCGACTTCGTCGAGCTCCACCTCCCCGACCTCGAGCGCTCGGCGAGCGCGACCGGCGCGTACATCGGCGGCGGTGAAGGCATCGATCGGCCCGCGAGCCGATCGGTCCGCGTCGAAGTGGTCGAAGCGCGCGAGCTGTTCGACGGCGTCGAGCTCGTCCGCCTCGACATCGAGGGCCAGGAGCACGACGTGCTCGCGTCCGTGCTCGAAACGATCCGCGCGAGCGAGCCGCTGATGTTCGTCGAAGTCCGCCGCCGCACGCCGAAGTTGCGCGCGTTGCTCCACGACCTCGCGACGAACTCGGGCTGGAGCGTCCACGCGCTCGCGCCCGATGGTTGTCACCGCGTCGAGGCCGCCGAGCTGTCGACGATCGTCTTGCAGGAAGCGTTCGGCACGCGCGACGTCGCACTGGTGCCGCCGTCGCGCGCCGAGGACTTCGCACGCGGCATGGACGAACTCGCGACCCGCAGCGGCTGGGTCCGACGCGCGCCCGCCGCTCAGGCGAGGAAGCCGAGCCTCGGGTAGCTCGCGCCGAGCACTTTCGCGGCGTCGACGCCGAACCAGCGCTCGATCAGCGTCGCGTACACCGATCGGAAGTCCGTCGTGTGCTTCACGTCGCCCGCGTCGAGGTCGACGAGCGACGGGTGCTTGCCGTAGAGCCCGCCCTTCACCGCCGAACCGAAGACGAAGCACGGCGCCGCGACGCCGTGGTCGGTGCCGCGCGAGCCGTTCTCCTTGACCCGCCGTCCGAACTCGCTGAACACGAGCCCGACGACTTGCTTGCCGGCGGCGCTCTTCTCCAGATCGGCGGCGAGCGCGCTGAGCCCGCGATCGAGCTGCCGCATCAGCGCGTCGTGACGCGCCTTCTGGTTGGTGTGCGTGTCGAAGCCCGAAAGCTCGACCGAGACGACGCGCGTGCCGAGCCCGCCGTCGACCAGCGCCGCGACGTCGCGCAGCGCGCCGCCGAACGGATCGTCCGGGTACTCGGTCGTCGTCCGATAGCGCGCGACCGCGGTGCGGATCTTCTGCGACGACGCTTGGCTGTCGGCGACCTTGCGGCGCAAGAAGTCGAGATTCGACTCGGCCTTGGCGCCCTCCGTCTCGCCCATCTTCCCGAACGCTTCGACGTCCTCTTTCTCGCCCGCCCAGCGATAGCTCGCCGGATTGACGAACGCCGCCGGCGGATGCGTCGCGGACTCCAGCGAGTACGGCACGTTCGCGCCGACGTGCACGACGAGATTCGGATCGCTGACGTCGCGCCACGCCGCCGCACTGAGCTTGCCGATCCAGCCCTCGCCCGACGCGCGACCGCGCGGGTCCGCGGTGTGCCAGACCTCGTACGACTTGAAGTGCGAACGGATCGGATTCGGATAGCCGACGCCTTCGACGATCGCGAGTCGGCCGGCGTCGAAGAGCTTGCGCAGCCCTTTCAGCTCGCCGTGCAGTCCTTTGTAGTCGTCGAGCGGCAACACGTCCGACTTCGCGAACGCGAGCGTCGAGCGCGCGGCGTGATACGCGTCGTCGCCGAACGGCACGACGGTCGAAAGCCCGTCGTTGCCGCCGGTGAGCTGCACGAGCAGCAGCACGCGAGGCGCGTCGCCGCTCGGCGCGAGTTCGGACGCGAAGAGCTTGACCGCTCCTCCAGCGCGCGAGGAGACGAGCGCGAGCCCGCCGAGCGCACCGAGGCCGGTGACGAACGCGCGTCGATCGAGAGAGAGTCCGGCGATCGGAGGTCGAAGGTTCATCGCATGCGCTCTTCGGTCAGGAAAGTTGGGCTTCCGGCAACGACAGGATCAGGTGCGCGAGCCGCCGCAAGAGCGTCTCGGCTCCGCGCCCGGCGGCGAGCAGCCCGCCGTCGGCGACGCCGAGCGTTTCGCGCTCCGCGGCGAGGAACTCGACGAGCCCCGCGCGGCTCTCCGGCGTCAGCCCGACCGCGAGAAGCTCGTCGGCGAGCCGCTCGACGATCGCCGCGTCGCTCTGCGCTCCGGCGCGCTGCATGCGCACGCAGAGGTTGATCGCCGGGACGTAGCCGTCGGAAAGCATGCGGCTCATCTGCCCGAGCTCGCCGTTGAGCCCCGCCTTGCCCGGCGCGTTCTTCTTCTTCGTCGGCTTGTCGCCCTTCGCGTTGGGCTTCGACTCGGGCCGCATGGCGTCGTCGCCGTCCTCGTCGCCGGCGCCGCCCATCTCGGGTCCCAGCGCCCCACCGCCGTCGGACTCGGGCTCTTCGTCGAGCACCTCGGGCCGCAGCACGTCTTCGAGCTTGACGACGCCGAGCAACATGCCCGCCATGTTCCCGCGCTGCATCAGCGTCGAGGTCGTGATCCACGCTTGGCCGCCGTCCCAGCCTTTGACGCTCGGCGGCTCGAGCAAGCGTTGACCGAGCTGGCCCGCCGCGAGCCAGAGCAACGTCGGCGGCGGCTCGACGGAGAGCCTGCGCGCGCTGCCGACCAGATAGTCGATCGGTCCCGCGATGCGCGCGCCGACGACCTCGGCCGAATAGAACTCGGGATCGAGGAAGAGGCGGCGCAGGAACGCGCTGACGTCGTAGTCCTTCGACTTCAAGAAGCG
The DNA here is from genome assembly GCA_016220085.1 of Planctomycetota bacterium. GTDB lineage: Bacteria > Planctomycetota > UBA1135 > UBA1135 > JACRIN01. Next base: position 76,315 of record JACRIN010000093.1, on the reverse strand, counting down.
CGAGTAGTCCTCGACGCGCGCGGTCGACGGCTCGCGGCCCTCGAAGTGCACCAAGAGCTTCTTCGCGAGCCACTGCGGGCACGCGGGCTGCTCCAAGAGCAACGCGAGGAACGAATCGGGGTCGAAGTTCTTCGTCACGCCGAGGATCGTCTTCTTGCCGGAGTCGTGTCGGCCCTTGACGTACGCCGCTTCGCCGCGCCGCGTCACCCAGCCGGTCAACGCGCGCGCCGCTTCCTTGATGTCCTGCTCGGTGTAGTTGCCTTCGCCGAGCGTGAAGAGCTCCATCACCTCGCGCGCGAAGTTCTCGTTCGGGTTGCCCTTGCGATTCTGGTTGTTGTCGAGGTACTCGAGCATCGCGGGGTCGCGCACGATCGCGGAGAGCAGCTCGCCGAACCGGCCGAGGCCCTTGGTTCGGAAGAGCTCGTTCTGTTCGATCATCGCCGCGCTCGAGCGCACGTCGCGCGCCGAGCTCGTGAAGTAGCCGTGCCAGAAGAGCGTCATGCGCTCGCGCAGCGGATGGCGACTCTCGAGCATTCGATCGACCCACCAACCGGCGAACTGCGCGAGCTGGCGGCGATTGTGGCGCTGGACCTCGTTGACGAGCTCGCGCCGCTCCGCGTCGTCCATGCCGGCGAGCTCGTCGCGGTCGGGCCGCTCGAAGCGCTCGACCGAGAACGGTTCGTACTCCGCGACGAACCCGGCGAGCAGCTGATCGACGAACGCCTGCTGCCCCTCCGAGACCGCCGCCTCGATCTCCGCGGGCCGCGCGCCGAAGCCGGCGCGGTTGAGCAGGTGCTCGGCGTTGCGCGCGTTCCACTCGACTCGCGCTGCGGCGAGCGTCGACGTCGCGGACGGTCGTGCGGATTCGTTCGAGCCCCCGAACGAGGCGAGGCCGAGCGCGAGAGCGACGGTCAATGCGTGAAATGGCATGGCGAGATCCTTCTTTCGGCCCGAGCGCGCCGACTTCCGTGGCTCTCGAACCCCCGCTTCGCGGAGAGGTTCCGCCTCGGACTCCGGTGACGCCCGCGCGAGCACTATGATGCCGCCCCCTCGCGCTCCGAACCCGCGGCGGGATCGAAAAGACTTCGCGATGACCTCGCCCTCCCCCGACCTGCGCACGTTCCTCGCCGACCTCGAGCGCGCGGGCGAGCTGGTGCGCGTCACGGAGGAGGTGGACGCCGAGCTCGAGGTCGCGGAGATCCATCGGCGCGTGATCGCGGCCGGCGGGCCGGCGCTGATCTTCGAGCGCGTGCGTGGGTGCGACTTCCCGCTCGCGACCAATCTCTTCGGCACCGCGAAGCGCGTCGAGCGCGCGTTCGGACGCTGGCCGCGCGAGTTCGTCGCGGAGGCCGCTCGGCTGCCGGAGGAACTCGTCCCGCCGACGCTTTCGAAGCTCTGGGCGAAGCGCGGGCTCTTCGGAACGCTCGCGAAGCTCGGGATGAAGCGCGTCGCGCGCGGACCGGTGTGCGACGTGCGCGAGGGCGAGCCGAAGCTCACGCGTCTGCCCGCGCTGAAGACGTGGCCGCGCGACGGCGGACGCTTCGTCACGTTGCCGCTGGTCTACACCGAGCACCCCGAGCGAAGGACGTCGAACCTCGGCATGTACCGCGCTCAGGTCTTCGACGACGCGCGCACCGGACTGCACATGCAGATCGGCAAGGGCGGCGGCTTCCACCTCGCCGCGGCGGAAGCACGGGGCGCCGCGCTGCCGGTCAACCTCTTCGTCGGCGGGCCGCCCGCCCTGATCCTCTCCGCGATCGCGCCGTTGCCGGAGAACGTGCCCGAGCTGCTGCTCGCGAGCCTGCTGCGCAAACGCAAGCTCGCGCTCGCGACGAATCCCGACGGGCCGCTGCCGCTGATCGCGGACGCCGAGTTCGCGCTGGTCGGCGAGGTGCGCGCGAACGAGCGTGCGCCCGAAGGTCCGTTCGGCGATCACTACGGCTACTACTCGGAGACCCACGACTACCCGGTGTTCCGCTGCAAGGCGCTCCACCATCGCCGCGACGCGATCTTCCCCGCGACCGTCGTCGGCAAGCCGCGCCAAGAGGACTTCTTCATCGGCGACTTCCTCCAAGAGCTGCTCTCGCCGCTCTTCCCGGTCGTGATGCCGGCGGTGAAGGATCTGTGGAGCTACGGCGAGACCGGCTATCACTCGCTCGCCGGCGCGATCGTCGCCAATCGCTACAAACGCGAGGCGATGGCGAGCGCGTTTCGCATCCTCGGCGAGGGCCAGCTCTCGCTGACCAAGTTCCTCTTGGTCACCGACGGCGCGGTCGACTTGCGCGACTTCACTCGGGTGCTCGAGCACGTGCTCGCGCGCGCCGACTTCCGCACCGATCTGTTCCTGTTCGCGAACTTGTCGATGGACTCGCTCGACTACGCGGGGCCGACGGTCAACGAAGGCTCGAAGGGCGTGTTGCTCGGGCTCGGCGAGCCGAAACGCGAACTCCCGCGCGAGTTCCGCGGCAGTCCGCCGCCGGAAGTGCGCGAAGTGCGCGTCTTCTGCGGCGGCTGTCTCGTCGTCGAAGGTCCGAGCTTCGAGGCCCAGCGCGACGCGGCCGCGCGCATCGCCGCGCATCCCGCGTTCGCGGGTTGGCCGCTCGTGGTGCTCACCGACGATGCGAAACGCGCGACCAAGAGCGAGATCAACTTCCTCTGGACCACGTTCACGCGTTTCGATCCCGCCGCGGACGTGCACGCGTCGCGCGTCGACCTGGTTTCGAACCACGCGGCGTTCACTCCGCCGGTGCTGATCGACGCGCGGATGAAGCCGTGGTATCCGGAAGAGCTCTTCTGCGACGACGCGACGGCGAAGCTGGTGTCGCGCCGCTGGAGGGAGTACTTCCCCGGCGATCGCGTCGAGATGGGCGACAGCGCGCGCGGACACCTCGATTGAGGCCCGACCCCTCTCGCTCGACGCCTGCCTCTTGGACACTTCGCGCCGCGCGTCCATGATGGCCGCCCCCCGAGGATCCTCCCGAGCATGAGCCCCACCCCGAACGCCGCGATCAGCCCCGAACGACTCGTCGAGACCCTGCGCTGGCGCTACGCGACGAAGAAGTTCGATCCGACGCGCAAGATCTCCGACGCGGAATGGCGAGCGCTCGAGCAGGCGCTCGTGCTCGCGCCGTCGTCGTTCGGACTCCAGCCTTGGAAGTTCGTCGTGATCGACGATCGCGAGCTGCGCGAGAAGTTGACGGCCGCGTCGTGGAACCAGCGTCAGGTGCTCGACGCGTCGCACTACGTCGTGTTCGCCGCGCGCAGGGGCATCGGGCGCGCGGACACCGAACGGTGGATCGCGCGGCTCGCGGAAGTCCGCGGTCTGCCCGTCGACGCGCTTGCGGGCCTCGCGAGAGGAATGGCGGGCTTCGTCGCTTCGCCGCCGGCGCACGTAGAGCTCGACGCGTGGTGCGCGAAGCAGACCTACATCGCGCTCGGCTTCGCGATGGAAGCCGCCGCGTTGCTCGGCATCGACACCGTCGCGATGGAAGGCTTCGACCCGCCGAAGTACGACGCGCTGCTCGGGCTCCCGGAGCGCGGGTACGGCGCCATCTGCGGGCTCGCGCTCGGCTATCGCGCGGCCGACGACAAGAACGCCGGCCAGCTCAAGGCACGCTTTCCGCTCGACCAAGTCGTCGAGCACGTCTGAGGCGTACCATGGGCGCGCTTTCGAGATTGCGCGGGCTCGTTCGCTACGCGCTCGGACAACTGAAGAGGCCGGACATGCTGAAAGTCGGAGACACAGCGCCTGATTTCGAAGTGCAGGACCACACCGGCAAGACGGTGCGATCGAGCGAGCTGCGCGGCAAACGCGTCGTGCTCTTCTTCTATCCGAAGGCCGACACGCCGGGCTGCACGAAGCAGAGCTGCGGCTTCCGTGATCGCTTCCCCGACTATCAGAAGGCGGGCATCGCGGTCTTCGGCGTGTCGTTCGACACCGTCGAGGAGAACGCGGCCTTCGCCAAGAAGTTCGGCTTCGCGTACCCGCTGCTCTGCGACACGAAGCGCGAGCTCGGGCTCGCCTACAAGACCTGCGACAGCGCGCAGGATCCCTACTCGAAGCGCCTGACCTACGTGATCGGTGCCGACGGCAAGATCGCGCAGGCGATCGACACCAAGGATCCCGCGGGGCAGGCGGCGACGTTGCTCGCGATGCTCTGAGGCTCCGCGCGAGCGTCAGAAGCTCGCGCCGAAGACCACCGCGAACTGCAGGTAGTCCGCGTCGCCCGAAACGCCGCTGAACTCCATGTCGCTGCCGAACAGCGAGCGCACGTCGAACCCGAGGTAGAAGCGCTCGGCGAACGGCACTTCGATGCCCGCGTGCGCGTAGCCGGCGAAGCTGGTGTCGTCCTCGGAGTTCGTCGAGCCGCCGGACTCGGCCTCGATCTCCGCGTTGATCAGCGAGACGCCGACGCCGACGTAGGGACGCACGGCTTGGCCGGTGAGCTCGGCGCGCACGCCGGCCGACGCTTCGATCGTCGTCGCGGTGACGTCGACGTTGCCGATCTCGTCGCTGTCGGCGGAGATCGAGACCAGGCTCTCGAAGCCGAGCCCGTTCTCCTTCGACATCATCACGAACTCGCCGCCGAGCGAGAACTGATCCTCCGTCGGCGCCCAGAGATCCTCGTCGAGTTGGCGCATGCCGAGCTGGAGTGCGCCGCGCAAGTCACGCTTCTCGGGCGTGAGGTTCGCACAGGAACCGAGGCAGAGGGCGAGCGCGAGGAAAGCGATCGGGGTGCGCATGGTCGGGAGCTCCGTGGGTTCGAGCGAGTGGCGCGGCGTCGACGCCGTGCGTCGCTCGCGTGAAGCTGTCTCGATACCCGCTCCCGGGGTTTCCGTCGAGCGAAGAAACGGGTGCTCACCCCGAGAATGGTCGGTGAGCATCGGGCGCACGGTCAGAGCGTCGACTGCACGAGCTCGTCCATCCACGCCTCGTAGATGGTGTAGTTGGAGCTGTGCGACGCCTTGGCGAGCACCAAGGGCTCGTAGCGCGCGAGCAGGATGCCGAGCGCGGCGCAGGCGCCGGCGCGGCTCGCGGTGCTCGCGGTCTTCGCGCCGAGGCGCGCGGTCAGGGGCCCGACCGATTCGAGTGCGCCCAAGTAGCCGAGGCTGACGGCGGACAGCGCTTGGAGCTGGGGCTCGCGCAGCACGGTCGCCGCTTCGACGATCAGCGCCGCGTCGGTCGAGCGACCGAGGATCCCGAGCGCGAACGCCAACGAGACGCGGGCCATCGGCTTCTTCTCGACCGCGATGCGGGCCGCGAGCACGTCGCGCGCCGGCTGCGTGCCGATCAACGCGTACGCGGTCGCGAGGTAGTGCGTCCGAATCGGGTCGGAGGTCGCGCCGATCTCGGCCTCGAGCAACGGCAGCGAACCTTCGTCGCGCGCCAAACCGAGCGCGACCCAGCACGCGGGCCGCGCGTCGCTGTTGCGCTCGTTGGCCACGGCCTTGCGCAGCGCCGTCAGCGCCGCGGCGTCGCCGGTCTGACGCACCGCGAGCCCGAGCCCGAGCGCCGTCCACGGCCGATCGACGGAATCGCCCTCGACCCGCTCGATCAACGTCGCGATCGCGGTCGCGTCCGCGAGTCTTCCGAGCGACAGCGCGATGAAACCGCGCGTGACGGGCTCGTTCTCGTGCTCGAGCGCCGCCTTGCCGACGGCGGAGGCGCGCGCGTGGCGGGTGAGCGCGAGCGAGATCGCCGCGGAACGCCGCAGCTCGAGTGCGGACCCCGTCAACGCCTTCTCCACGAGCACGAACGCTTCGTCGGTGCCGATGCGCGCGACCGCCTCGAGGGCGCGGCAACGCACGGGCATCGAGAGCTTCTCGTCGCTCGCGAGCTCGAACGCGAGCTTCTCGAGCACCGCGCACGGCGCGACGCTCTGGTAGATCATCGCGCTGACCGCGATGCGATCTCCGAGGCCCGCCGAGCGATTGCGCGTCACGCGCTCGACCAGACGGTCCGCGCGGTCGTCGAGGCCGACGCGCCGGCCGATCGCGAGCGCGGCGACCGCGAGCGGCTGGGCGTTGCCGGAGACGTCGCCGCCGCCGTCCTTCGCGCGACCGGTTTCGGCGAGGCGAGCTAGCGCCGCGAACGCGGGTTCGCTCGCGACCGCGCCGAGCGCGAGGATCGCGCGCTGACGCACGATCAAACTCGGATCGTCCAGCGCGTGCAGCAAAGCGTCGACCGCCGTGGGCCCCGCCATGCGCCCGAAAGCGCCGACCGCTTCCGCGCGCTCGATCGCGTCGTCCGCGAAGAGCTCGTCCTTGAACGCGTCGCGCAAACCGGAGCGCAACAGGTCCAGCTTGGCTTGGATCTGCGCCTCGCGCTCCGCCGGCGTCTCGAGCCCCGTGGTCAGCCCGAGCTTCAGCTGCAGGGGATTCGGCCGCAGGAACTCGGTCTTGTTGAACTCCCACCACATCCACCAGCTCGCGTCGTTGCTCGCCTCGGCGGCTTGGACCGCCGGAAGGAACGGCGAGGTCGGACCCTGCGGCGCATTCGGCGGGGCGGGCGTCATCCCGCGCCGACCGTTGAACGGCGGACTGTCGGCGGGGCCGGGAGCTTTGGGTGCCGTGTCGCCCGGCCCCTTCGCGCCGCCGCCGCTCGGGGGCACGGAATCGCCTGGACCGGCGTAGCCGTCGCGCTTGACGGGCTGCTGCCCGCCGCCGTGGCCGTTGTCGTAGTGCTGGACGAGCGCGGCCGCGTCGGCGGACTCGAACGGGAGCGCGACGAGCGCGAAAGAGACGCAGGCGGCGAGCATCGATCTCATGGTCTGACCTCCGGGGAGTCCACGGCCTGCGCAAGACTTGGACCCGGGAGTCCGCGGTCGGCGCTGCCGCGCCGGTGACTCGGAACTGCCGACGATTCAGGAGCTTACGCGTCGCCGGCCTCCGTGCGATAGAGCCCCTGAACGCAGACCGGGCGCCCGCGCGCTCCTCACTCGTTCCCGCCTCGTAACAACCCAATCGATTCGTGGCGGCCCCGCGTCCGTGTCACGATGTCGTTCGTACCTCCGACCGTCGTCCGTCCCCGCGGACCGCGCTCGTCGCTCGCTCCCAAGACACCATGCCGCTCGTCCGACCCGTCCTGATCCTCTGCCTGGGTCTCGCGACCCTGGTCGCCTCGGCGCAGGCGCAGAAGCCCGCCGAGCTCCAGTTCGACCAGAACCACGGCGCGTGGACCGCCGTGCTGCGCGCCTGCGTCCAAGGCGACCGCTTCGACTACAAAGCGCTGTCGCTGGACCGCGCGAAGCTCGACCAGTACCTGGGCGCGCTCCAATCGGTGACGCGCGAGGAGTTCGAGCTCTGGTCGAAGGAGCAGCGCTACGCATTCTGGATCAACGCCTACAACGCGTACACGATCCACCTGGTCGCGAAGAGCTACCCGCTCGACTCGATCAAGGACCTCGGCGGGCTCTTCAAGTCGCCCTGGGACAAGCCCTTCATCCCGCTCGGTCACCTCTTCCCCGACGGCGTGACGAAGGAGCTGACGCTCAACAACATCGAGCACGACGTCCTGCGCACGAAGTTCAAGGACGCGCGCGTCCATGCGGCGATCAACTGCGCGTCGCGCGGCTGTCCGTCGCTGCGCAAGGAGGCGTTCATCGCGGAGAAGCTCGGCACCCAGCTCGACGAGCAAGTGCGCGCCTGGCTCGCGGACGCGACGCGCAACCGCTTCGATCGCGAGAAGTCGAAGGCGCAGGTGTCGGAGATCTTCTCCTGGTTCAAGGCGGACTTCGTGCGCGACGGAGGCTCGGTGCGCGAGTGGATCGCCAAGTACGCGCCCGAGGAGCACGCGGCGTGGTTGCGCGACACCAAGAAGGACGTCGACCTCTCCTACCTGGACTACTCCTGGAAGCTCAACGACATCGAGCGGCCCAAGCGCTGACTCCCTAACGGAATCGTCGCCTCGCGCCGCTCGCCAAGGCGCGTAGGTTCCGCCGCGGAGGCGCGTACCGGGAAGCATCGATTGCCCGGGCGGCGGGTGGGTCACTAGACTCGCACACGCACCCCATCGCGGCACGCTCGCGAGGAAGGCAGATCCATGAAACTCCACTCCCGAATCACCCTCGCCTGTCTGGTCGCCCTGCCGCTCGCCGGCATCGTCACCGCGCAAGACAACAACTCGCGCGGCACCGAGCGCACCGCCCAAGAAGCGGCGCGCGCCCAGGAAGAAGCTCGCGCGAAGGCCCAAGAGCAGACGCAGCGCGCCCGCGACGAAGCCGCGCGCCGCGAACGCGAGGCCAAGGGCGGCAAGCCCGAAGCAAGGGACGAGAAGAGCCCCGCCGAGAAGAACCCGCGCGCGGTCGCCAACGAGATCGCGAAACTCGAAGCGATGCATCGCGAGCGCATGGCGCGGATCAACCGTCTGATGGAGGTCTACCGCGAGTCGAACAACGTCGAGCGGCTCAAGGAGCTCGAGACGCTGCGCGAGGCCCAGCGCAAGCGCTACGAGAACGCACGCGCTCGCTTGAAGGAACGCGCGGGAGCTGCGGAGTTCGAGCGCATCGACAACAAGCTCGCGCCGGGTCGCAGGCCGGGCGCGCCGGGTCGCACGCCTGGTGCGAAGGGCGAACGCCGCGACGGCAACGCCGATGAACGCGCGGCCGCCGAGCGCCTCGCTCGCGAACGCCAGGAGAAGGAACGCATCGAGAACGCGCGCAAGGAAGCCGAAGCTCGCGAGAAGCGCGAGAAGAACGCGCGCGAGAAGCAGAAGGAAAAGGACGGCGGAGGCCGCTGAGGACACCAGTCATGAAGAACTCGCTCATCGTGATCGCACTGACGCTCGCCGCGGCCTGCACGGCCCAGGAGAGCACCCCGCCCGCCGCGAGCTCGACCTCCGGCGACGCCGCGGACGCGGCGGCGGACGTCCCCGCGGTTCCGTCGCAGGACGAAGCCGACGCCGCCGCGGCGAAGGAGATCAACAAGGACAACGCCGACGCCGAGCTCGAGAAGCTGAAGAACGAGATCGGCGGCGAGAAGTAACCCTCGCACCGACCGACAAGCGACGCGCGCGCCCCGGACCGCCGGAGCGCGCGCGTCGTGCGTTCTCGGAGCTCCTGCGGTAGGTTCGAAGGCTCCCGTGGAACTCGCCGCCCTTGATTCGCCGCGTTCGAGCGCCGCAGCGCACGGCTTCGGCGTCGTGTGGATCGTGTTCTCACTGCTCTTCGGCGTCGGCGGCGCGACCCCGTGCTTCCTCCTGGCTTGGGAGTATGGCTTGTTCGATGAGTTCACCGCGCCGGCCTGCGCGTATGCGCTCGTGAGCATGAGCGCGCTGGTGCTTTGGCTGTGGCGGGGCGGACGCTCGGCGGGATTCGACATGTGGCTCACGGGAATGATGCTCGCGGCTACACTCGTCGCGTTGCCATTCGCGGTCGTGCTCGGGGCGGTGCTCATGATCACGTTGGTCACGAACTCCGGCGCGATCGTCACTTCGCTCCACGGACTGCTGCTCGCGAGCGCGATACCGCCTGTCGCTTGCGTTTGGATCTACGGACGCAACGCCTGGCTCGCGTTCGCGAGCGTCCGACGGTCGGCGGACGAAGGCGGGAGAACGCTGATGGGCTTCGCGATCGCGCCGCTCGTCGCCTGCGGCGTGTTGTCGATCTCGACCGTGCTGCAGCGGGCAGCGTTGGAGCGCGCGGCCACGCTCGACTCGTCCGACGACACTCCGTGGCTCGCGATCGCGCGACCGTTGTGTCGCGGTTACGAACTCGCGTCCTGGCGCGAGGCCTTCGAGTCCGCACTGAGCGAGAACACCGCCGAATCGCTCGCGCGCGCCGAGCGCATCGCTCGGGCGCACGAGGAGCTCACCGGCAACTCGCTCGAGGACGACTCCGACTGAGTGCCTACTGGCAGAAGGTGACGCTCAGCGCGTCGCTCAAGTTCGCTCCCGCGGGCGGCGCGATCGGGTCGCGGTACCAGAGCTGGAAGCGCCAGATCGAGCCCGCGGTGATCTGTCCGCCGATCGCCGGCGGGTTGGCGATGTCGAGCGCCGCGCTCGGGCTGCCGCCCGCGCCTGTGTTGGTCACCGGCAGGCGATAGAACCCGCCGGAGATGCAGAGCACGCCGTTCTTGAACGGCACGCCCGCGGTCGCGTTCGGGCCATAGAAGAAGAGGCACGGCTTGTTGAGCGGACAACCGGTCGCGTTCAGCACGAGCGAGTCGAGCGCGACGCTCGTGCTGCCGCTCGCGCCGATCAGCGCGCCCGGCCCGACCGAGTTCGGCGACGTCACGCAGTAGTTCGACCACTCGCACGGGCTGCCGTTGCCCAGCGTCCCGTCGACGTCGATGTTCTGCGCGTAGAGGTCGCCCGAATCGTTGCGCTCGTCGTGCCAACCCGCGCGCGCGATGCCGGTCGAGTCGATCACGACCTCGAGGTCGTCCTTCGCGGAGATCGCGGTCGAGAGCGGCGTCGGGCTCGAGCCCCAGAGCAGATTGCCCGCGCCGTCGAGACGCCACGCGACGACGTTCTGCTGCGGCCCCGGCGGCGTCGCTTGGTGGAAATCGAAGACCAACGCGCCGTCGCCGAACGGCAGCGCGCGCACCAACGAGTCGTTGGTGTTGTCGATCGGATCGAGCACGATCCCGTTCGCGCCGAAGAGCAACGCGCCGGCGGCGGACACGCGCTGGACGTTGATGCCCCAGAGGCTCTGGGCCGTGTTGCGGCGCTCGAAGGCGACGATCAGGTCGCCGCTGGCGGCGAGGTGCGCGACCGACGGATAGAGCTCGAGCGTGCTCGCCGCGCTCGCGATCTTCAGACCGTTGTGCGCGAAGGCTTCGGTACCGGAGCTACTGAGCTTCTGCACGTAGCTGTCGAAGTCGCTGCCCGCCGAAACGTGCCATCCGAACACCGCGCCGCCCGCGCCGTCCGACTGGACGTCGGGCCAGTACGCGATCGAGAGCGACGCGTTGTCGAGCACGCTGACCGGCACGACGCCCCACTGCGCGTTGCCGGCGGCGTCGAACTTCTGCGCGCGCATGTGGCGCGGGCTCGCGAACGTGCCGATGTCGCGCAGCCACGTGACGATGTACTTGCCGGACTCCGCCGCGACGACCTGCGGGAAGCCCGGGTCCTCGCCGGCGGCGCCGCTGATCGCGAGCCCGTTCGCCGCGTACTGCGCGACGCCGTTCGCGTCGAGGCGCTGGATACGCACCGTGCCGTCCACACCGCTCGGCGAACGACCCCACACGACCGCGAGCGAGCCGTCGGAGAGCTCGGCGCACTGCGGCGACGCCTCGAAATCGTTGTTGCTCGAAACGGTGACGCCGTTCGCGCCCCACGCGAACGCACCGGCCTGCGTGATCTTGTAGGCGTAGACGTCGAGGTCGCTGCCGGCGCGCGTGTCGGTGAACGCGAGCAGCGCGTCGCCCTGCGCATCGGTGACGAGGTCCCAGTCGACCAGGGACGTCGATTGCGGATTCGCGCTCACCAACAGCCCGTTCGGCGCGAAGAGCGCATTGCCCTGCGCGTCGACGCACTGCACGTACACGGCGTAACTGCCGGCGCGGTTGTCGAACCAACCGAACCACGTCTTGCCGTCGGCGGTCGCGGCGACCTTCGGCACCGCTTGATCGTTCGCGGCGGCGGCGATCGGAAGGTTGACCGCGGGATCGTTGGTCCACTGCGCGAAGGCAGCGGTCGCGAGCACGGACGAGGCGGAGAGCGACAGGACGAGGTGGCGTGAGCAAGTGAACTTCATCCCGGCCATGTTAGGCGAACGGCGCGAGTTCGACCGGTGCGTCGGATTTCGCAGCTCGCGAAGACTCGCGAGCTGTTGCCAATCACGCTGGAGACACGGCACACGGTTCGCATTCGTCACGCTTGGCTACGCGAACCCCGCGTCTCCTCGCGCGCGACGCCGCTTCCGCGTCCGAGCGTGCGAACCCGCGCATCCGAAAGAGCGACGAAGAACCCCGGCTCGACTTCCCCGCTGATCCGCCGCCTACGCAAGCGGCGGTGCCTCGGCGCTTCATCCCTGAATCCAAACCACGGAATCCCATGCTTCGCGCGATCTCTCTGACCTTGCTCTTCACTCCGACCGCACTCGCTTTCCAAAGCAACGACTTCATCGTCCCCGCGGGCCAATTCTACGTCTACGACACCGACCTGAAGGGCCCGCTCTTCGCGGACAACATCGTCATCGAGGCTGGCGGTTCGTTGCGTGCGTTGGGCTCGCAGCCGTTCAAGGCATACGCGACCGGCAAGATCCGGATCGACGGCACGCTCGAACTGTCGGCGTTCGACAGCCCCGGCGTGACGACGCTCAACACCACCAACATCCCGGAACTCGGCGCGAGCGGCGGCCCCGCTGGCGGTCGCGGCGGCACCGGCAGTTGGCAGACGACGCAGAGCACTCCGTTCGGCGGCAAGGGCTTCGGTCTGCTGCCGTGGTCCGGCGGAGGCGGCGGCGAAACCGGCTGGCACGACGTCAAGCAGTCGGTGAGCTACCGACGCGGCGGCGGCGGCGGCGGCGGCGCGTTCGCCGCGAACCAGCCGGTCAGCCCGAACCCCGAGGATCCGGCGAACATCGGCCTGATCGCGTGCAAGGGTCATGACGGCGGCCGCGGCGCGTACGGCGCGGTGACGTCGCAGCTCGGTCCGAACGGCGGCCGCCCCGGCTCGCCGGTTTTCATCGACGGCGATCCGACCAACGACTTCTTCGGCCGCAAGCTCGATCCGGGCACCGGCCAGATCGTGGTCGGCGAGCTCATCGCTCCGATCGGTGGCGCAGGCGGAGGCGCCGGCGGCGACGCGGCGTACACGCAAGGCCAACCGTATCCGCCGATCCCGTTCTCGCCGAACGGCGACGAGAAGGGCTCCGGCGGCGGCGGCGGAGGAGGGCTCGGCGTGCTCGTCGCGAATGAGTTCGTCATCGGGCCGGTGGGTCGCGTGCGCTGCGACGGCGGCAAGGGCGGCGGCGGCGAGAACACCAACTTCCTCGATCGCGTCGGTGGCGGCTCGGGTGGCGGCTCCGGCGGAATGGTCCTGGTCCAAGCGGCGAAGATCGACTTCTCCGCGACGCCCGACCTCGCGATCACCGCGCGCGGTGGTCGGCGCGGAGTCGGCAAGCTCGACATCCATCTGCAGCCGGTCGAAGGCCAGGGCGGACACGGCGGCCCCGGTCTGGTGCAACTGCACATCGCCGACACGACCCAGCTCCTGCTGCCCGCCGGCAAGACGCTCGACGAGCTGATCTCGCCGCCGCCGCACGTGCTGTTGCCCGAAGCGAATCCCTGATCGGACGGACGACGCGTCACTCGTCGCGTCGCTCGCTGCGTCGCTCGCTGCGTCGCTTCCCACGCCGCGCCGGTCACCGCGCCACTCACAGCGTCGGTGATCGGCGCGGCGCGTTCATGCGAGCCTCGACGGCGCGGGCGAGCGTGCGCTCGAGCTCCGCGGCGGTGAACGGCTTCGCGAGGTGCCCGTCGACCGCGAGCTCGCGCGCGGTCTCGACGAGATGCCCGGCGGCATGGCCGCTCATCAACACGATCGCCGGCTCGCGACCGTTCGCACGCAGCGCGCGCACTACATCGCGGCCGTCGACGACCGGCATGCTGAGATCGACGAGCGCGACGGTCCGCGCGTCGTCGCCGAGCGTGTGCAGCGTTTCGCGCGCGGCCGCGCCGTCGCCGGTGACCGCGACCGCGTGGCCGCGCGTCTGCAACGCGGCGCGCACGTACTCGCGCACGTCCGCTTCGTCGTCGACGACGAGCACGCGCATCGGAGGCACGGCATGCGGCGGCTCCGCAGTCGGCGGGCACTGCGGGGTCAACACGACGTCGCTCGCGACGTGACCGTTCAACGGAAGGCACAGCCGAAAACGCGAGCCCGCGCCCGGCCGGCTGCTGACCGTGACCAGTCCGCGATGCCGACGCAGCGCGCCGAACGCGACCGCGAGACCGAGCCCGCGCCCGGGGAAGCGCGTCGTGAAGAACGGATCGAAGATGCGCTCGATCAGCGCGCGATCCATGCCTTCGCCGTCGTCCTCGACCTCGATGCGCGCGAACTCGCCGTCGCGCGCGTCGCCGCGGAAGAACTCGGCCTTCCACGCGACTTCGGTCATCGCGACGCGCACGACACGGACTCGCACGTGCTTCGCGCGCGCGTCGCGAGCGTTGGTGACCAGGTTCAGGACCGCTTGCTCGAGCTGCGTGCGGTTGCACGCGAGCACGAGTTCCTCGGTCGCGGGCTCGACGGTGAGCTCGATCTCCGCGCCGGCCGCCGCGTCGAGCACGGGGGCGAGCTCGCCGAGCAAACGCCCGAGATCCAACGGCTCGAGCGCGAGCGGTTCGTCGCCGGAGTACGTCTGGAGCTGCCGACAGAGCCGCGCACCGCGCTCGCCTGCGCTCGCGATCGCATCGAGCCGACGGCGACGCCCCGGATCGGACTCCGCGAGCCGCAGGAGCTCCGCGTTGCCGAGCACGCCGGTCATCAAGTTGTTGAAGTCGTGCGCGATGCCGCTCGCGACGAGCCCGAGGCTCTCGGTGCGCTCCAGGAGCCGCATGCGCTGCTCGAGCGCGCGCCGGGCCTCGGCTTCGGACTCGGTGCGACGGATCTCGGCCTGGAGAAGCTCGTTCGCCGCCTTGAGCTTCCGCCGGCTGCGCAGCGAGAGCACGACGACGACGGCGAGCGCCACGACCGCTCCAATGCCGACCACGCGCCGCACGGTTCCGAGCGTGCGAGCTTCGCGCTCGCGCGCAGCGGCGAGCTCGTCCTCGAACTCGAGGCGCCGGCGCTCGGACGCCAAGAGCTGCTCGCGCACCGGCGCGTAGCCGCGATGGCGATCCGCTTCGGCGCGCCGCAGGTTCTCGAGCACGGTGCTCAACGCGACGATCCGCGGCTCGTCCTTGCGCAGGGAGGCGAGCCGGAAGCGAGTGTGCGCGAGATTGACCTCCTTGTCGGGCAGCCCGCGGCCGTCGACGGCGCGTTCAGCGCGCGCCAAGAACTCCTCGCAACGATCGAGCTCGCCTTGGTCGAGCGCGAGGTTCGCGGCGATTTCGAGCGAAGTCGCGAGCTCGCGCAGCCGACCCGAGCGCTCGCTGGTCGTGCGCGCGTCCTCGAGGCACGCGAATGCCCGCTCGAACTCGCCGGCCTCGGCGGCGAGCACCGCGCGCTCCCACTCTGCCATGCAGAGCGTGCGCAGCTCGCCCACCTGCTCGGCGGCGCGCGCGGCGGCATCGACTATCGCGAGCCGCTCGTCGAGCGTGCGGCCGGAGTACGAGCGCCAGTAAGCGTTGAGGAGCCGCCACGGCTCGAAGCGCGCGGCGACGGGCGCGCTGGAGAACTCTTCGATCTCGCGGAAGAGCTCCTCGTCGTAACTCCGCGCCTCGCTCTCGGTGATCGCATGCACGACCCACGCGCAGCGCAAACGCAGCACCGGGTCGCCGGCTTCGCGCGAAGCGGTGAGCGCGGCGAGCGCGTTCGAGAGCACATCGATCGGCGCATCCTCGAGCCAGAGGCGTCGCGAACGCGCCACGTGGTAGTGAGCGCGCAAGCGCGGCGGCGCATCGGCCGACGGAGGCTCGACGGAGGGCTTCGTGCGATCGATCGCGCGCGGCCCTTCGAGCGTCGCGAGCGCGAGCTCGTGCAGCGCGATCGCAGCCGCGTGCGCGCCGGGCGTCGGCGAAGCGCGCGTCGCGTCGACCAATTCGTCCGCGGTGTGGAGCGCGGCGCGGACGTCGAAGTCGAGTTGCGCTTCGACGAGCTCGAGGCTCGCGACCAGCCAGCGTTCCGACGCGGGCGAGAGCGTGTCGAGCTCCGCGGCGAGCTCCAGCGCCGCACTGCGTTGCGCGAACGAGAGCGACGCGCCGCACACGACGACGACCAACGCCGCGAGCGACGCCCGCGCGCTCCCGAAGAAAGGTCCCCTCCTCACACACGCCCATCCTAGCCTGCGGAGCAAATCGCAACGGCTCCGCCCGAAGTCGCATGCACCGAAGCGCGGGAGCGGGATGCTGACGCGCTCGCAGCCTCGCGCGAGGAGGTCCCAGCCCGCGCGACCGCGGGCGAGCGCCATCTCGGCCGCGCTGGGCGCGTGCTCTCTTGACGAGCCACTCGATCGCTCGTCGTGAGCATCGTGCACGTCGAGGCGGCACCTGGAACGGACGAACGACTCCACGCAGCGGCCACGCTCGACGCCGGACGCAACCGCGGATTGCTCGTCGGCATCCAGTTCTATCCGGACAGAACGGATGCATCGTTCGGCGTGCTGAACGTGAGCTCCGTCGATGAAGGCACGTGTGTGACTTGTTGCCGGGGCTCGACGTCCTGCATCCCCATCGAGTTGGGCTCGCGCTTCTCCTCCGAGCGGCCCAATCGTCGAGCCTCGCGGGAGTGACGCTCACCCGCTCTTGAACCCGTAGAAGTCGGCGCGTTCGAGTTCGGGGGCAGCGCTGCGCGGCATCTGCAGCGTGCGCACGGCCCAGAGGTCGCGGAAGATCCGATACTCGAGCGCCGTCTTGTCGAGGTAGTCGACGCCCGCCGAGCCGCCGGTGCCCGTGCGGCGGCCGATCACGCGCTCGACCATCCGCGCGTGGCGTTGGCGGAAGATCACGAAGAGCTGTTCGACCTCGACGATCGCGTCGAGCAGCTCGCGCGGCCACGCCAAGAGCGGCAGCTCGCGATACGTCTCGATGAACACCATCGCGCAGCGCACGCGGCGCCGACGGACGTCGCCATCCGCGGCGAGGAATTCGGC
The DNA here is from genome assembly GCA_016220085.1 of Planctomycetota bacterium. GTDB lineage: Bacteria > Planctomycetota > UBA1135 > UBA1135 > JACRIN01. The sequence continues at coordinate 59,618 of JACRIN010000093.1, read as the reverse complement.
GAGCGCGTTCCGTTCGCGCCCGTACCGCTCGCGCAACCGAACCTTGTCGCCGTCGACCGACGTGATCGAGAGCGCGCGAGCCATCGTCGCGTCGACGGTGTGCTCGTAGCTCCGCGTGCAGCGCGCGATGAAGCGCTCCAGCGCTGCGTCGGCGTCCTTCGCGGTCGGCCCGACGCCGTCGATCGGAGTGCGGAAGAGCCACTGCTCGATCGTCTCCTTGAACGTCGGCTTGTCCGCGAGGCTCTTCTCGACGCGTGCGAGCGCCGGCGACGGGCGGCCGTCGTGCGCGCGCAACGCGGCGATGTAGCTCGGCTCGACGCCGAGCGGGATGCGCGCGCGCTCGTCGAGCCCGAACAGGATCTCGATCTGCCGCAACTGCGCGCTCTGGAAGCCCGACGCGCCCATCAGCTTGTCACGGAAGCCGAGGTACTCGCGCGTCGTCAGCGTCTCCATCACCTCCCAATGCTGATTGGCGACGCGGAAGATCGTCGTCATCCGTTTCAGGCCGCGCACGGCGCCGGAGAGTTCTTGCTCGGCGACGTGATCGCGCTTGAAGAGATCGCGCGCGGCGGTGAGCTCGCGCAGGATCAGCTTGAGCCACAGCTCGTACACCTGGTGGACGGTGATGAACATCACTTCGTCGTTCGAGATCTCGGCGTCGCTCGGCGCGAGCCCGCGCTGGAGCGTCAGGAGCTCCTCGACCCGGATGTAGTCCCAGTAGTTGAGCGGCTTCGGCGTCGTCATGGCGCGCTGAGCGTACGCAGCGAGCGCGTGGGAGGCCATCCGTCGGTCGGGCGAGGCTCCCGCGCGAGCTCAACCCCACGGCGTCGCGAAGAGCGCCATCGGCACGGCGGCCCCGACCCACGCGAATCCCGAGGCGCACGCGACGGCCGGACCGCGTTTGCGTGCGAGGCACCACGCCGCCGCCGGCAACCCGAACACGACGGCGACTCCGGCGAGCGCCCCGACGCCGGCCAGCTCGCCTGCGACCCACGCGCACGGCCAGCCGAGCGCCGAGGCGGCGACCCCGGCGACGCACGACCGCATCCACGTCGCGGGCGCTCCCGCCTTCGCGCGCATCCAGCGAAACAGCACCGCCCCCGCGATCGCGCCGAGCACGAGCGCCGCGCCTAGCCGGCGCACCGACGGCATCAAGATCGCGAGGATCGACAGTGACTCTTCCTCGGTCGCCGGGCTTGCGATCAGTCGCTCGAACTCGGACTGCATGCCGCGCAAGCGCGCGACGAGCTCCGGCGTGACGCCCGACACGGTCGCGACGTCCTCGATGCGCGCGTACGGCGCTCCCGCGAGCAGCTGCCGAGCGAGCTCCTCGTCGACGCCTGGCACCGTCAGCCAATCGACCAACGACGCCGCGCCGAGCTCGAACGTGTGCACGCGCGGCAGTCCGCGGAACTGATCGAACACCGTCGTGCCGATTCGGAACTCCGGGCTGGCGAGCCAGACCTCCGGCGCTCGCGCGACCGCTCGACCGAGGAAGACGTCGTCGGTGACGCGCGCCACGGCCGGCGCCTCGTCAGGGAAGCTCCGTTCGTAGCCATCGATCAGCGCGAGCACGTCGGTCGGCGCGTGGACGTCGAGGACGTAGAGCAGCTTCAAGTACGCGTTCTGGAGCGCCGTCGGCTCGTCCGCGCGGACCCCGAACGGGATGTAGAAGCTCTCCTCGCGCCGCGTCTCGAGCAACGCCGGCTCGCGGAGCCAACGCACGAAGAGCGCACTGACGACTCCCTCGCTGATCGTCATGCGCGCGAGCGGCTTCGGCGGCGCCGAGGGCTCGCCGGGCAACATGTTCTCGAGCAAGTACGCGCCGTAGGGATCTTCGCGGTCGAGCAGGCGCTTCGGGAGCTCGGGCTCGCGCGCAAACGCGTTCGCCTTGACCGCGTGGTAGCGCTGGACTTGCTCGCCGTGGCTGAACCAGAGCGCGAACCCGACGCGCAGTGGCGTCGCGAACGCTACGCGAGCTTCGAGCTCACGACGATAGCGGGCGAAGCGCTCGTGCACGCGCGCGAGCTCGTCGCTGGAGCTCGCCAGCGCCCGCGTGTCCGGCGCCGCATCGGGATGATCGATCGCGAGCACCTGGAAGTGCTCGGCGAAGCCCTCGTCGAACGCGACGCCGGGATCGGTGCGCACACCGATCGCGTGGACCTGGTTCGCTTCGCCGCCGGTCGCCGGACCGACCAACTGATGTCGCAGCGCGTGCGCGAGCTCGTGCGGGAAGAGCTGGTCGACCGCGGCGAATCGTCCGGTCAGCGGCTGGTCCCGTTTCAAGTCGACGAACGCGACGTCGCGCTTCGGCTGGTCGCCGAGGAAGAACCCGTAGCGCGCGAACCCGCCATCCTGGCTGGAGAGCAGCAGGTACGCGGGCTCGGGCGCGACGCCTTTCCGCACGCGGAGGTAGTGCTGCTCCATGCGATAGAGGCCGAGAAGCTCGTGCGTCAGGCCGCGATCGAGCGTCGCCGCGATGCGCTCGGCTTCCGGATGCACCGCAAGCACCGGCAAGCCGTCGCGCGTTTCGCCGGTCTCCGTGAGCACGATGAACAGCGGCGGCTCGGTGCCGCTCGGAGCCGACTGGAGCGAGGCCGCGGCGGCCGGCGGCGCCGACGGCCACGACGACGCGTGCAGCTCGGCCTCCTGCGACTCGGCGGCGTGCGCGAGGGTGCAATCGCTCGCGTTGACCGAAGCAAGGAGCGCGAGAAGAGACGACGAGATCCGCGCGGCGTAGGTCGAACGCCCGCTCCGCAAGTCGACCGCGTGCTCGCGCCGCGACCGTGCTCTTCGCTCCATGGAACTGCCTCTCCGCGCGTGGGGTACCTTCGACATTGGGGGTCGCACGCTGCGCAGCTCGTCGCCGACTATTGCAGCGCGGGCGAGCGACGTCCATGCGCACGACCATGCTCACCGCGTCGTCGATCCTGCGTTGCCGAGAGCACCGACGCGGGTAAGCATGAGCGCATGCTCCGCGTCGCGGTGGCTCTCGTCCTGATCGGAATCGCGGCGTGCGAACGAGCGCCGGAGAGCACGCGAGAGCAGCGGCTCGCGCTCGCCGAAGCCGCGCGTGCGGCGATCGAGGCGGAGCTCGCCGAACCCGACCTGCCGAGTTGGGCCGGCGAGTACCACGCGGACAGCGGCCTCACGAGTGAACGGCTCTTCCTCGCTCCACGCAGCGGCTTCGCGTACTTCTGCCGCTGCTGCACGGGCGAGGACACACTCAGCGGCCGCGTGCGCGTCGACGGCGACGTCCTGCGGCTCGACTTGACGGTTCCCGAGGAGTACGGCTGCGAACGCACGCGCCTCGACGAGCTCGTGTTCGCAACCAAGGGCCCGCAGCGCGCGCTCTTGCGCGGCGAGAACGACATCGCGAAGGCCTGCAACGTGTCGACCGGCGGTCAGCTGCCGTCGCGCTGCTTCGTACGCGTCGTCGACGAGGAGCTCGATTCGAGCGGACCGCTCGTCGTGCCTCCTTCGTTCCGCAAGTACCAGCTCCAGACACCGATCGTCGGCCGCGTGACGCGCGCGGAACGGGTCGAGTACGTCGACCACGCCGGCAGGCCGCGCCGGCGCGCCCGCGTCCGAATCGACGTCGGCGACGACACGCGCGCCCTCGCCGGCATGACGTTCTACGTCGCGCTGACGGAGACGGAGTCGGGCCGCTCGTGGGAGCTCTTCACGATGGAGTCCGCGGGCTCCGGCAGCGAGCTCGAGCTCTTCGCCTACCTCCCCGAGACCAAACCGCTGCCGCGCGTCGGCGCGCGCGCGTCGACCTCGCCGGATTGACACCGCGGCGAGAGTTGCTGTCTTGGCGCTTCGGTGTGAGCGTTGCATTGTCCCGATGCCCGGTTGACGCTCACGGTCGTCGTCGTGTTGCTCGCCGCGTGCTCGCGCGGCGAGCGCGTCACCCCGAACGGCGGCGCCGGAGCACCGCGCTGCGGAGCTTGGGGGCCCGCGCACGCTACGGCGATGCCGACACCGTGCAGTGTCACGGGCCGATCGGCAACTCGGTTAGAAAGACGTTGTACGAGACGGCCGGGTTGGTCGGCGCGAGGTTCGTTGCGTAGCTCCGGTAGGCGATGAACCGACCGTCGCCCGAAATCACGGCGTCAACGCTGGAGTCGTCGGCCTGCACGCCAGCGGAGTTCTGGCTGACGAGTACAACTTGCCCTGTGATCACATCGAAGCGATAGATGTCGGGTATGAACGGCCCGTTGGCGTCGACCGCGATCAGGTCGCTAGCGTAGCTTTCGAACGCCACGTATCGGCCGTTGGCAGAGATCGATGACGTGGAACTCGCACCTCCGCTGAAGCTTCCCCCACTTCCTGCGAATCCCGCCGGCGTACGACTGCACAACATGACCTGACCGGTGAGATTGTCGCGCCAGTAAACGTCCCAGGCTCCGTTCAGGTCGTGCACCGGATCGAAGCTAGTCGCCTTGGTCGTGAATGCTACATAGCGACCACCTGGGGTCATCGACACTTCCACACTAGGCCCATTCGCCTGCCCACCACCCGGAAGAGCACTCAGTCGCGTCGTGCGTCCGGCGAGCACGTCGTGGCCAAAGATGTCCGCCACGCCGTTCGTGTCGCCTCGCACCAGGTTCGTCGCCGTGCCCGTGAATGTCACGAACCGACCGTCACCACTTAGCACGGCGTCGGCACTATCGTCGTTGCCTTGAACGCCGTGTGACGACACCGTGACGCGCTTGACGAGCCCCGTCTGCGTGTCGCGCCAATAGGCATCCATGTCGTGTTGCGTGTCACGCCCGCCGAACTCGCTGCCCGTGCTCATGAACACCACGAATCGACCGTCGTCGGACAACGCGCTCGGGTAGCAGTCGCTGTTCTTCACGACGGTCCCATCCGGCTTCTTCGATGCGAGCGTCGTTGTCCCCAGCAGCCGGTCTCGAACGTACGCATCGGATCGAGTGTTCGTATCCTCGAGGCTCAGCTTCGCCGAAGTCGAGAGGAGAACATACCTGCCGTCGGCGGTAATGGCCGCGGCCCCAACGCCTTGAGTCGCCTGCATCCCGGTGCTCGTGACGCTCACGAGCTCGAGCCTGTTCGACTGCCGGTCCCAGACGAACGCGTCGGTGGAATTGTTGACATCCCCTGACACCAGGTTGGTCGCGGGACTGCTGTAGGCCACGTATCGCCCATCCGGTGTGATCCTGGGCGCGACGCTCGGGCTGTTCGCTGGCGTCCCGTCCATGGCCTTGCTGACGAGCACGGTCGTCACCTGGGCGGAGGAAGCGGAGACCGTCGCCACTCCAACCGCCATCAGGCCAAGCACAGTTCTCACGTAGGCAAGCTCCATGATCGCCATCCCACCTCGTCCGCGTTGCTTCAAGGCGCCCAAAGCCAAGGGCCGGCGCCCAAAGCTCGGGATGACCTTCTTGACCGTACCTCCTCCTCGCCGGAGTCGGGGAATCCGGTTCGAGTTCTTGCCTCGATCGACCGGGGACGCGATCGCGTCGACGAGCTCGCACGGAACGGAGGGCTTGGCCGGTGTCGAAGGGCTGAACGGCGTAGCGAGGTCGTTCGCCGTGGCGCCGAACGACGCCCGCGCGCGGCGGCGGCGCTGAAATCCGCGCGCGGTGCAACCGTTCGGCGCCGGCGGCGGTAAGAGGGGCAGCGTGAGCCTGCGATTGACCCACCAACCCAAGCGGACGGCCGGAGCGCTCGACCTCGAGGGCGAGCTGCCGAAGCTGCGCGCGCTCCTCGCCAAGCTGGCGCCGGCGCGCGAGGTCGACGATCTGGTCCAGGAGGTCGTCGCGCGGGCGCTGCGCTATCGCGAAGCGTTCGACGGCGAGCGCGAGCTCGGGCCGTGGCTCGCCAAGACCGCGCTCCACGTCTACCTCGATCACCGCGCGAGGCTGGCGCGCGAAGGGCCGATCGAGGAAACGACCGAGCGCGCCGCCGCGCCCGATGAGAGCGTCGAGGAGCGCGAGTTCGTCGCCAACTTGCTCGCGAAGCTCCCGAGCGTCGAACGCGACGTGCTCGTGCGCTTCCACCAGCGCGGCGAGAGCGTGCGCGAGATCGCGAGCGCGCTCCGGATCCCCGAAGGCACCGTCAAGTCTCACCTGCACCGCGCGCGCAAGCGCCTCGCGGAGGAACGGCCATGATGCGCGATGAAGTCTTTCGGAACCGTGTGAACATCGCGCTCGACGAGCGCCGCGATCCGCTCGCCGACGAGCTCGTCCAAGACGCGCTCGCGGCGCGGCCCGAGCGACTCGACGAGCTCTTGGTGCTCCAACGGCGGCTCTCGCTGCTCCCGCGCGCGACCGAGCGGCGCCGCGCCACCCCGTTCCTCGTGGCCGCTGCCGGGTTGCTCGTGCTCTGCGTGGGAGTGGCCGTCGCGTGGATGCGCGGCACCTCGGACCCGCAGGCTTCGATCGTGCAGCCGCGCGATCCGGGCGACGTCGTCGACTTCCGCCTCGAGATCGTTCGTCAGCGAGGCGGCCTCACGTCCAGCGTGCTCGTCGACCCGCACGGTGTGCGCGCCGATTCAGGCTCGCTCGGCGACGACGCGGTCGCGTACTTCTCCATCGAACGATCCCGAGGAAACCAGCCATGATCATCGCTCTCACGCTCTGCGCCGCCGCAATGTCCGTCGAACCTCAGGAAGTCGACGCTCGCAAGCTCATCGTCGTCGCGTCCGACGCCGACGCCCCGCGAACGCAGAGAACGCTGAACGTCGCCGACATCCTCGCCGTGGACGTGCAACGTCGCGGCGACGATGGCATGCGCCTGCAGCGACGCTCCGATGTCGCGCGGCCTCTCGAGATCGCGATCAGGCGGTTCGCCGTCGATGGCTCGGAGCAATTGGTGATGCAACAGAGCGCCCGCGACATCAGCACGGACGAGCTGACGGAGCTGATCCAAGCATGGATGCGCCCCGCGATCCCCGGCACGAATCGGACGTTCGTGACGGCGCGCGACGACTCGTCGCGCGTCCAACGCATCGCGACTCGCATCGGCACGGATCTCGACATGGTCGAGCTCTCGAACGACGGGATCCTGAACACGAGGCTCACCGACGAGCGTCACGCATGGCTCGATACGTTCCTCGCGGCGCAACGCGACATCCCCGATTTCATCGATCTGGAGTTCGTGTTCGTCACCGCTGACGAGAAGGCGTTCGATCGATACTTCCAGGCGAGTTCGGTAGCGATGCTCTCGACGTCGGAGGCTGACTCCGTGCTCTCGGCAGCGCGCGACGATGCGTTCGCGGAGGTCGTACACAGCCCGCGGATCTCGGTGTTCCCGCGCCAGTACGCGACGATCTCGGTGCTGGACGAGCTCGCGTACGTGAAGGACTGGAAGATCGTGATCGTCGAGCCGGGAGCTCAGGCGATCGCCGATCCTCAGGTCGACGTCGTGCGCGACGGGTTCGAGATCGATGCGCGCGGGACTTTCCTCGATCCGACGCACGTGGGGGTCGAACTCTCGATCGTCCACAGCAAGGTCGTGCGTCCGATCGCGACCAAGAAAGTTCGCCTCGGCCTTCCGGGCGCGGCGGAGGTCGAAGTCGGTCTGCCCGACGTGACTCGCGTCTCACTGGAAACACGGCTGCGGCTCGAGCTCGGGCATTGCGCGCTCTTCCGCGCGCCGCTCACCGAACCGGATCGTTCGTCGGTCGTGTTCGTTCGCGCGGGCCGCCGTTCGCTGCCGCCGGGGGAACCCAAGGAACGCTGACGGCTCGTTGGGGCGCCGACCACGCGGGGGGAGCGTAGACTCGGGCCATGCGTTACGTGCTGATCGCGGCGGTGCTCGGCGCGCTCGCGGCGGCGATTGCGCTGCGACTCGCCAACCCGCGGACTACGTTCACCGAGTTTCGCGGGCTCTACTCCGACGGCGTGTTCGATGCGGGCAACGAGCTGATGCTCGAGGCCGACGGGCACTGGCGCTGGACGTTCACGACGTCGCTCGACATGAGCGTCGCCGAGGGAACCGCGCGCGAGGAGAACGGCGTGTTACTGCTCACGCCGAGCTCGGGCACCGGAGTGTTCTCGACGGACTCGCCGCCGCGGATGATCCCGGTGCGCGCCGACGACTGGCGCTTCCTGCTGCGCGAGACCGAGGTCGACGAATTCGAGCAGTGGACGCGCACGGGCCGATCGAAGAGCTTCGGCTTCATGCATTGCCCAGCCGAGGGCATCCCGGCACCGCCGTTCGAGCACGTTTCCGCACCGCCGGAGTTCGCGGCGCGGTGGCGGTGAACGAACACTTCGGCTCACTCGCACGATCCTGACCGCGCCTGAGCGGGTCTGCCCCGCGCTCGCTAGAATCCTCGGCCCATGACGTCCACCGCAAGGTCCACGAAGTCGCCGACCGTCGCCGAGGTCGAAGCGCTGCTCGCGCGGCCGCTGCTCGAGCTCGTCTTCGACGCCGCCAAGGTGCACCGCGAGCACCACGATCCGGCGCGCGTGCAGTGCTCGCAGTTGCTGTCGATCAAGACCGGCGGCTGCGCGGAGGACTGCGGCTACTGGTCGCAAAGCGCGCACTTCGACACGCCGGTCAAGCGCGAGCCCTTGATGCAAGTCGACGCCGTGCTCGCCGCCGCGCGCGCGGCCAAGGCGAACGGCGCCGATCGCTTCTGCATGGGAGCGGCGTGGCGCGAGGTCAAGGACGGGCCCGACTTCGATCGCGTGCTCGCGATGGTGCGCGAGGTGAAGAGCCTCGGCCTCGAAACGTGCGTCACGCTCGGCATGTTGAAGGACGAGCAAGCGACCAAGCTGCGCGACGCCGGCCTCGACTACTACAACCACAACCTCGACACCGGGAAGAGCCACTACGGCGAGATCGTGCACACGCGCACACTCGACGATCGGCTCGCGACGCTCGACTCCGTTCGCGCCGCCGGCATCCATGTTTGCTCCGGCGGCATCCTCGGGATGGGCGAGTCGCAACACGCGCGCGCCGAGCTCCTCCACCAGCTCGCCTCGCTCGAGCCCCAGCCCGAGAGCGTGCCGATCAACGCGCTCGTGCCGATCGAAGGCACTCCGCTCGCGAACCAGACGCCGCTCGACTGGACCGAAATCGTCCGCGCCGTCGCCGCCGCGCGCATCCTGATGCCGCGCGCGGTCGTGCGCCTCTCCGCCGGCCGCACCGAGATGCACGAAGCCGCGCAAGCGCTCTGCTTCCTCGCCGGCGCGAACTCGATCTTCGTCGGCGACGAGCTCTTGACCACGCCGAATCCGAAGCCCGCGACCGACGCCGCGCTCTTCGCCAAGCTCGGGCTGCTTCCCGTGGAGAACTCCCGCGCCGGAAGCGGCGTGGTGACGGTGGAGAATCCCCGCGCCGGAAACGGCGTGGCGACGGTGGAGAATCCCACCTCCGGAAGCGGCGCGGTGGCGGTCGAGAATCGGCGCCCCGAATCGCTGCGCGGTCACGGCGGCCACTCGCACGAGCACACCGGCGCCTGCCGGCACGGATGACCGAACGCGAGAGCCTGGACGCGCGGCTCGCCGCCGAACGGGCACGCTGGCGAGCGGCGGGGCTCGAGCGCGAGCTCGTGCTCGCCTCGAACGCGCTCGCCGACTTCACGTCGAACGACTATCTCGGACTCGCGCGGCACCAACAAGTGATCGAAGCGGGTCGCGAAGCGCTGCGCGAGTACGGCGCCGGCGGACGCGCGTCGCGTTTGCTCGGCGGCGGTTCGCCGTTCGACGAGCGCGCGGAGGAAGCGCTCGCACGCTGGCTCGGCGCGGAAGCGGCGTTGCTCTTCCCGAGCGGTTACCAAGCGAACATCGGCGTCGTGCAGGCGTTGATCGGGCCCGGCGACGTGCTGCTCTCCGACGAGCTCAATCACGCCTCGCTGATCGACGCCGGCCGCGTCGCGCGCGCTCGCACCGTCGTCTACCGCCACTCTGATCCCGAGGATCTCGAGCGGAAGCTCGCCGACGTCGGCGCGGCCGCGCGCGTGCTCGTCGCGACGGAGAGCGTCTTCAGCATGGACGGCGACCTCGCGCCGCTCGCGGAGCTCGCGCGCGCGGCCCGAGCGCGCGGCGCCTGGATGCTCGTCGACGAAGCCCACGCGCTCGGCGTGCTCGGCGCGAGCGGAGCGGGCGCGTGGTCGCTGCTCGGGAACGAGTTCGACGACGTGCTCGCGGCGCGCGTCGTCACCGGAGGCAAGGCGCTCGGCGTCACCGGCGCGTTCGTCGTCGGCAGCGCGGCGCTGCGGCGGCACTTGCTCCAGCGCGCGCGTTCGTTCGTCTTCACCACCGCGGTCTCACCGGCGGTGTCGGGCGCGCTCTGCGCGGCGATCGAGCTCGCGAAGCGCGCGGACGACGCGCGTGCGAAGCTCGTGCGGCTCTCGCGCGCGCTCGCGCTCGGCCTCGGCGCGCCGGCGCCCGCCGCCGCGATCGTGCCGGTGGTTCTTGGCAGCGAGTCGCGAGCGCTCGACGCGGCTCGCGCCGCGCTCGCGGCCGGCCTCGACGCGCGCGCGGCGCGACCGCCGAGGGTGCCCGCGGGCACGTCGCGGCTGCGGCTGGTCTGCCACGAGTTCAACGACGACGCGGAGCTCGAGCGGCTCTTCGCCGTCGTCGGGCCGCTGCTCGCGAGCGACGCCTCGCGCGAACTCCCGCGCGCCGGTGCGGACGCGAGCTCCGGCGAGCCCGATCGCGCCGAGCCGCACGCGCACGATCGCCGCGGTCGCGCGCAGGAACGACGCGGAGCCCGCGCGGTGCCGCTGGTCGTCGCCGGCACCGACACCGGCGTCGGCAAGACGGTCGTCAGCGCGCTGCTCGCTCGCGCGGCGGACGCACACGGCGGCGGCGCGTACTGGAAAGCGGTGCAGACCGGCGAGGAGAGCGACACGCGCGCCGTCCTCGAGCTCTCGGCCGCGCGCACGTTCGAGCCCGGCGCGGCGTTCGCGAAACCGGCGTCCCCGCACGAGGCCGCGCGCGCCGAAGGCAAGTCGGTCGACGTCGAGCAGCTCGGCGGACGCCTGCGCGCGAACCTCGCGGAGCTCGGCGAGGGCACGCTCGTCGTCGAACTCGCCGGCGGGCTCGCCGTGCCGCTGACCGACGAGTTCACGCAGCTCGACTGGCTCGCGCGCGAGCGCTGGCCGCTGGTGCTGGTCGCGCGCTCGGGGCTCGGGACGCTCAACCACACGTTGCTTTCGCTGGAGGCGCTGCGAGCGCGCCATCTCGAGCCGCGCGCGCTTTTCCTCGTCGGCGAGTCCCATCCGTCGAACCGCGCGGCGCTCGCGGGGCTCGGCCACGTCGCGCCCATCCTCGAAGTGCCGCTGTTCGAGCGCTTGTCGACCTCCGCGCTCGACGCTTGGATCGCACGCAACGACCTGACGAGAGTCTTCGAAGCATGAACGCCGATTCAGGCCGCCGCGATCCGTGGGTGATGTCGCTCGTCGGGCTGTTCCTCGGCCTCGGCGCGGGCGCGCTCGCGATCGTCGTGCGCCGCTTCTTCGCCACCGACCTGCTCGCCGATCTGGTCGCCGGCGCGGGCTTCGCCGCGGCCGCGTTCGGACTCTTCTCGCTCGCGCGTTCGTTCGCGCCGAGCGCGCGCACGATCTGGCGGCCGCGCGCGACCGCGTTCCTCGTGTTCGCTCTAGTCTCGCTCTTCTTGTCGGTCGTCGTGTGCGATTGGTTGCACGTGCAGACGCTGAAGTCGCTCGCGGATCGCTCGCAGAAGGTCGTCGACGCGCTCTACGCGTATCGCCGCGACCGCGAGACGTTCCCGACGACGCTCGACGAGCTCGTGCCGGCGCACTTGCCCGCGATCCCGCCGACCGCGATGCGCAACGACCCGACGTACTCGTACCAACGCGAGCCGAGCGGCCAATTCGAGCTCTCGGTCGACCTGAAGGCCACCGGCGAAGGCACGCGGCTTTTCTATCGCTCCGACAGCGCCTACCCCGCCGACGTCGAAGTCCTGCGCGCGTGGGGCTTCGTCGAGTAGCTCAGTCGCGCGCGGAAAAGACGAGCTCGACCTTCGTCGTCACGCCCGCCTCGACCTTGCAGCGGCCGAGCAACGGATAGCCGCCGTCGATCAGGTTGCCGTCGAGCGTGTAGTCGCCCGCCGCGAGCCCGATCTCGTGGAAACGTCCGTCGGATTCGCTCTCGAACCAACGGAAGAAGCCCGCCGCGCCCGCCGTGCCCGTGTACAGGCGCATCCCGAGCGCGAGCGGTTCGCCGGTCTTGCCGTCGACGACTCGGCCCTCGATCGCGCCGCCGGGGACGAACACGAACTCGCGCTCGAAACGCGCGCGGCCGTCGGCGGGCACCTCGACGTCCCACCACGACTGGCCGTCAACGCACGCGTACGTCGTGTCGGAAAAGGTCAGGCCGACGAGCAAGTGCGCCGTCGTATCGTCCGAGTGCCACACGTGCGCGCCGCACTCCGCGAGCGAGAGCTCGAAACGCCCGTCTTCGTCGGTGCGCGTCGGCGCGCACGGCCAACGCGTCGCGAGCCCGCCGTGCGGCATCACGGTGATCCCAGCGAGCCCGCGGCCCGTTTCGTCGACGATGCGGCCGCCGAGCATCGGCGCGCGCCCGGACGCCTCGACCGGCGTCGGGGTCGTGCAGGAGCTCGCCAGGGTGAACGCGAGAGCGAGAAACGTGAAGCGCATGCGGTGGGCCGCGCGGCGCGGGTTCGAGATCCGGGGAGCGACGCGGCCGACACGAGGTTAGCACGCCGCCGCGTCGGCTAGAGTGTCGTGCGATGGAGGCGCCGAGGCTGTCCGATTTGCTCGCGCGCGACGCGCGCGTCGCGTGGCACCCGTACACGCAGCACGGGCTCGAACAGGAGTTCCTGCCGGTCGTCGGAGCGCGCGGTTCGCTGCTGGAGCTCGCCGATGGCCGCGAGATCGTCGACGCGATCTCGTCGTGGTGGACGTGCTTGCACGGACACGGCCGGCCGGAGCTCGTCGAGGCGCTGCGCGACCAAGCGGCGCGGCTCGATCACGTGCTCTTCGCCGGCGCGACGCACGAGCCCGCGGTACGCCTCGCCGAGCGCTTGCTCGAACTCGCTCCGCCCGGCCTCGCGCGGGTCTTCTACTCCGACGACGGCTCGACGGCGGTCGAAGTCGCGCTGAAGATCGCGCTGCAGAGCGCGTGGAATCGCGGCGAGCGTGAGCGGCGGGTCTTCGTCGCGCTCGAAGGCGCGTACCACGGCGACACGTTCGGCGCGATGTCGATCGGCGAGCGCGAACCCTTCTTCGGCGCGTTCGGCGACCTGCTGTTCGCCGTCGAGCACGCCGCGGTCGAGCTCGGCGCCGTCGAAGCCGCGCTCGCCAAGCTCGGTCCGCGCGCGGCCGGCGTGATCGTCGAGCCGCTCGTGCAAGGCGCCGCCGGCATGCGCATGCACTCGCACGAGTTCCTGCGCGGCGTGCGCGCCGCGTGCGATGTTGCGCGCGTGCCGCTGATCGCGGACGAGGTGATGACCGGCTTCGGGCGCACCGGCGCGCTCTTCGCGTGCGAGCGAGCCGGCGTCGCACCCGATCTCATGTGCCTCGCGAAGGGCCTGACCGGCGGAATGCTTCCGCTCGCGGCGACGCTCGCGACGGCGGAGCTCTTCGAAGCGTTCCGTTCGAGCGAGCGCTCGAAGGCGCTCTTCCACGGCCACAGCTTCACCGCCAATCCGCTCGGCTGCGCCGTCGCATCGGCGTCGCTCGAGCTCGTGCGCGCGAACGACGTGCCCGCGCGGCTCGAAACGATCGGGCTGCGCATCGAGCGACGGCTCGCGAGCGCGCTGAGCGGCCTCGCAGTGCGCCGCGTCGGCGGCATCGTCGCGTTCGACCTGCCCGGCGACGCGAGTTACGGTTCGCGACGCTCGCTCGCGCTGCGTCGGCGCGCGCTGGAGCTCGGCGTGCTGCTGCGACCGCTCGGCAACGTCGTGTACGCGCTGCCGCCCGCCTCGACCGACGACGCCCAATGCGACCGCATCGCCGACGCGATGGCGGCGCTCGCAACGGAATGAACATCGACAAAGTCAACTTGGCCGAAGCGTTCGCGCGTTTCGACGACGCGTGGAGCCCGAAAGTCGCCGGCGACGTCAACGAGTTCCAGGTCAAGCTCGTCAAGCTGCGCGGCGAGTTCGTGTGGCATCACCACGAGCGCGAGGACGAGCTCTTCCTGGTCGTCGAAGGCCGCCTGCGGATGCAGTTCCGCGACCGCACCGTCGTCGTCGAGCCCGGCGAGTTCATCGTCGTGCCGCGCGGCGTCGAGCACTGCCCGGCGGCCGACGGCGAGTGCCACGTGCTGCTGCTCGAACCCAAGACCACGCTGAACACCGGCAACGTCGCCAACGAGCGCACGGTCGAGAAGCTCGAGCGCCTGGATTGAGCCGCGCGCACTAGACTGATCCGATGTCGATCGCGCGCCGAGTCCTGACCGTGCTGCTCGCCGTCGTCGCCGCGTGCGATTCTTCGTCGCGGCCGCGCGCGCAGGGTCCGAACGTGATCCTGATCTGCATGGACACCGTCCGCGCGGACCACGTCGGCTGGAACGGCTACACCAAGCACGCGACGACGCCGCGCCTCGATCGGCTCGCCGCGGAGGCGTTGGTGTTCGCCGATGCGACCGCGACCGCGGGCTCGACGCGCCCATCGGTGCCGTCGTTCCTGACCGGGACGTATCCGTTGCAACACGGGCTCTACGGCCGCGAAGGCGACAGCGTCGCGCCGCTCGCCGACGATGCGAACACGCTCGCGGAAGCCTTCGACGCGGCCGGCTGGCACACCGGAGCTTTCGTCTACAACCCGCAGCTCGCGCGCGGCAACGGCTTCGAGCAGGGCTTTCGAACCTGGCAGGACCAACAGGCGGACGCGCTGTCGATCCGCACGCGCGCCGAGGCGTGGCTCGACGAGCTCCCCGACGACGAGCCTTTCTTCCTCTACCTCCACTTCCTCGACGCGCACTGGCCGTATCCGATCCCAGAGGAGTACGCGACCAAGTTCGCCGACGCCGCGACGGTCGCGCCGTTCCAAGGGCCCGATTCGTGGGCCTTGATCACGGCGATCGGCACGCAAGAGCGGCCGACGAGCGAGACCGAGCTCGACGGCTTGCGTGCGCTCTACGACGGCGGCATTCGCTACATCGACGATCAGCTCGCGGTGTTCTTCGACGAACTCGAGCGCAGCGGCGAATGGAACGACACCGTCGTGTGCGTGCTCGCCGATCACGGCGAGGAGTTCATGGAGCACGGTCGCATCGGCCACGGGCACGGGCTCTGGGAGAATCTTCTGCGCGTGCCGTGGATCGTGCGCATCCCAGGCGCCGCCGCGGAGCGCGTCGACGTGCCGGTCAGCCTGGTCGACGTCTTTCCGACGCTGCTCGCCGCCGCGGGCGTGCCCGTGCCGAGCTCGAACGAAGGCATCGATCGCCTGCGCGACCGCACGACGCGCACGCCGATCTTCGCCGAGCTCAAGGAGGAGCAGAGCTATCAGCAGGCGCTGCGGAGCGGTGAGCACAAGCTCGTGCGCCGCCTGCGCCGCGCCGCCGGCACCGATCCGAACTCGCCCTTCAAGCGCGAGGAGATCGCCGAGATGGTGCGCCGGGGCACGGGGCCGGCGGCACGCGTGTTCGATCTCGCGACGGATCCCGGCGAGCACGACGCGAAGCAGGGGCACGAGCTCGCGCCGGAGCTCGAGAAAGCTCTCGACGGCTTCGGCAAGGATCTGTTGAAGCGCGTGCGGTACCGCGACGGCGAACGACGCGAGATGGACGCGGCGGAAGTCGAACGGTTGCGCCAGCTCGGCTACTGACGGTCTCGAGCAGACGCCGGGAGCTCGCGGCGGCTCAGCGCTTCGGCGCGCGCGTCGAGACCTTCCAGCCGGCCTTCAACGGCTCGGTGTCGCGCGTGTGGCTCACCTCGAGCGTGAACACGACCTTCGAGGTCTGCTCGTCGCACTCGAGCACCTCGGCGGCGTCGTACCCACGCGCCTCGGTCATCCAAAACAGCATCCCCGGGCGCACGCCCTGCGCGCGGCCGACGTCGAGCAACGCGCTCATCGCTCGCGCCTGCTTCGCGCCCGCCCCGCCTTCGGGTGCGAAGATCTGGATCAGCTCGGATGTCACCGGCTCGGCGAGCAGCCACTCGGTGTACGCATCGGGCACGATCGGCAACCCGTTCGGCTCCGCTCGCGAGCCTTCGTCGAGCCGATGCGCGAAACGCGGCGTCGGCCCTTCGCGGCCGACGTTGACCGCGTTGCAGAACGCCTGCATTTCGGTCTTCGCGATCAGGTAACGCCGTGCGCCCCAACGCACCGGGAAGAGGTCGGTATCGAGCGGCGCGAGCTCGTGGATCCCGAACGTGCGCGGCACGTTCTGCGCCGGGTCGATCGCGAGCTCGATCTGGATGCGCGAAGGCTTGACCGAGATCAACGCGCCGTGGTTGAGATCGCTCGACGAGCCCGGCGAGACGCGGAAGTACGCGAAGCCGCTGTTCGGGGCGATCGAGAGGCGTGCGCTCTCACCGCCGACGTCGTCCCAGCCGTAGACGCCCGCCCACGCGTGGTCGCGCAGGTCGGAGAGCTCCTTCTGGATGCGCGTCAGGCGCTCGAGAGCCAGCGGTCGTTCGCTCTCGCGCAGCCGCGACGTGGTCGGCCGTAGATCGCCGGGAGTTTCGATCGGGCCATCGCGCGTCGACGCGAGCGAATCGCGCGACGAAGGCGCGTTCAGGACGACGATGGCGACGAGGACGAGCAGCAAGAGCGCTGCAACGGCATGTTTCCAGGTGGGCACGGGCGGAGCTCGAACGAACTAGCGTATCACCCACCCTTGGCTCGGGCCGAGCGAGCGCAACGTGACGAGAAAGACTTTCCGTGCGTCGCGGGTCCGTCATCGTGCGACGACCTCGGCCGTGCGGTGAGAGGCAGTCGGGAGCGTGCGGCCGAACCGCGCGGGCGAGACCGTCTTGCGGGCGTCGTGCGAGCGCGCGGCGGGTCGGTCGCTCTCGGCGGTTGCGGATTTCGAGCTCGACCCGCAACCGCGCGTGGGTGCGTCGGTCCAAGTCTCCGAGCGCGAGGCTCGTCGCCCCGTCGGGGCGCGCGCCCGCGCGTATCGGCGCGCGTCGTGTTTCGGCGCGTGTATTCGCACCTCGACTCGAACGGGAGAACTGTGATGCAACTGACTGTCTCGACCTCGATCTTCTTGGCGTTCTGCGCGTTGCTCGGACCACCGCGGGTCTCCGCGACTGGAGCAGTCGCGAGCGGCGCAACCGCGGCGGCCGTGAACGCTGGAATCCCGCCGTGGACCGAACCTTCGCTGTCGCTGATCACCTGGGCCTGCGGCGAGAAGTCCTGCAACTGCACGGACTCGGAGGCGACGCTCTCCATCTGTGACACCGACTCGGTGACGGTGACCTTGGGCGGCTCGCCCTTGACGGTGGGCACGGGGCACACGAGCTCCTCCTGCGCCTCGCAGAAGGTGCCCGGCGGCACCTGCATCTGGAAGTGCTACAAGATCGCGTGTTCGAGCTTCCTCGGGTTCTGGAGCTGCACGGCGACCGGCGCCGACGCCTTGAAGAATGGACCCGCGGGCTCGGGTGATTGCCCGCCGCGCTGAGGCCGAAGGAATCCGACGCGGCGCGAACACGCCGCGTCGGATGGAACGACTTCCATGACTCGACTCCGAATCGCACTCGCGGTCGTCGTGACCGGCGCGTTGCTCGCGTGGCTCGCGCTGCGCTCGCCGCGGCCCGAGTCGGTGGCGCAGGTCCCGAGCCCGACGGCCGGCGTGAGCTCGGAAGCCGCTACGAAGGAACCCGCCGGCGCGGGCGCGCCGTCCGGCGGCGTCCGCGGCGCTGCGCGGCTCGACACCGCGCCAACGCTCGCGGAACTGCGCGTCGATGCCGAGATGAACGCTTCCGCCGGCGGGCTGGAGCTCACCCTGGACCTCGGTTGCACTCCGGTCACGACGCCGAGTCTTCGAGTGCTCGCCGCCGACGGAAGGGAACTGCGCGGTGAGTCGCGCGGGGACCGCCATCGCTGGCCGATGCCTGCGCCGGGCACCTACGTCGCGGAATGCGAGGGCAAGGTCTGGGAGCCGTTGCGTCAGAGCCTCCGCATCGAGCCCGGTCGAGACGAAGTGCGCGAGACGCTTCGGCCGCAGGCTCGAAACGGCGTACGCGGTCGCGTCGTCGCGCTCCACTCGTCGGAGCCCGTACGGTCGTTCCGCGTCTGGTTCACCACCCGCCGGATCGCGCCGAACGGCATCGCGTTCACGTCGGAATCGTTGCCGTACGAGTGCTCGAGCTCCGACGGCTCTTTTTGCCTCGCCGGGCTCGAGGTCGACGGACCCGAGCTGCGCGTGCGCGTCGACGCCGGCGCTCGCGGCGACGCCGTCAGCGCGTGGTTGCCGTTCGACGGCTCGTACTGGCTCGACGACATCGTGGTCGAAGTCTCCGAGCTGAGCGCGTCGACCGCGACGCTGACCGGCCGCGTCGTCTCGGCTTCGGATCGCGGGCCGATCGGCGGTGCGCTGGTCCGCGTGCTCGACGCCGCGCAGACGCCGGCAGACGGATGGTGGATCGACGGAGGGTTCCAGCTCGGCGCAGCGGGTTTCGAGGAGCAGTTCGACCGCTTCCCCGCCCGATTCGAGACGCGCAGCGCGGCCGACGGCTCGTTCGCGATCGAGCACGCGCCACCCCGCGCTGCGCGCGTGTTCGTGATCGCGGCGGGGATGCGACCGCACCTATCCGAGGAGCTCGCGCTGACCGCCGGCGCGCGTGTCGGACCGCTGGAGTTCGCGCTCGCACGCGGCGCGAGCGTGATCGGGCGCGTCGCGACGCCCGACGCCGCCGCGTTGCGCATTCCGCGCCACGCGTGGCTCTCCGGAATCGGGCCTCGGACGTTGGCCCGGGTCTCCGACGCGGGTGAGTTCCGCTTCGACGGGCTCGCGGACGGCGCGTACCGCCTGGAGCTCTGCGAGCGCGTCGACGACGGGTTCACTCCAATCGTCGCGTCGAGACCGATCGAGATCGTCGACCAGCAGGACGTCGAAGTCGACCTCCCGCTCGGACTCGGCCTCACCGGCGGCAGCCTCGCGGGCCGCGCGCAACTGCCGGCGGAGGTGACGTTCGACCTCCTGCGCGCCGTCGTCCTCGACGAAGCCGGCGCGATCGCCGCCGAGGCCTCCGCGCCGATCGCCGCCGACGGCGGTTTCGAGCTCCTGGACCTCCCCGCGGGCCCGAAGCTCTTGCTAATCGTCGGCCTGAGCTCCGACCGCTCGTGCGCGGCGGCGGCCGCGACGGCCGTCGTGATCCGGAGCGGCGAGCTCGCGACCGCGGAACTCGATCTGCGCCGCGTCGCGGTCATTTGCCGCGTCGAACGCGCCGGAGGTCGCGTGCGCGAGGAACGGCTCGCCGCGACGGCGCTCGACACCGAGCCCCAGCGCTTCGCCGAGCTCGTGCCCGAGCTCCTCGGCCTGCTGCAAACGGACGCGAACGGCGACGTGCGGCTGTTCGGGCTTCCGCGCGGCAAGTACTCGCTCGCGGCGGCCGGGCTCGAGCCCGTGCGGTTCGAGGTCGTCGCCGACGCGCCGCTGAACCTCGAGCTAGTCGTGCGCTGACGAACTCGGCGCGCGCCGGCTCAACCCTTCGCGCGCCACGCCGAGACCGCGAAAACGACCCAGCCCAGGATCATCGCAACCCCGCCGATCGGCGTGATCGCGCCGAGCCAGCTCGGTGCGCCGAGCGTCAACGCGTACAACGACCCCGCGAAAATCAAAGTGCCCGCGAGCATCAGCCCGGCGGCGATCCCGCGTCCGCCGAAGCGCGCTTGGTACAGGCCGAAGCCGACCAACGCGAGCGAATGCAGCGCGTGGTAGAGCACGCCGGTGCGCCAGACCTCGAGCAGCTCCGGGCTGACGAGCTTCTTCAGCCCGTGCGCGCCGAACGCGCCGGCTCCGACCGCCGCGCCGCCGAGCAACGCACCGATCGCGATCCATCGATTGGGACTCATGTCTTCTCCTTGCCGGACTCCAGGGCTCCGGCGATGTCGGCGCCGAAACCGGGCGTGTTCCCGAGCTCGCCGCGCGCGAGCGTGCGCAGGCGTTGCTCGACGTCGTGGGCGCGGCCGACGCGTTCACGGACGAGCTGCTCGATCCGCTTCTCGAGCTTGCGATGCGCGAGCCCGTGCAGCTCGAGCGACTCCCACTCGCTCTCGGGGATCAACCCCTCGACCAGGCGCGCGACCTCGGCCGGCAGGCGCCGGATCGTCGCGTGGATGCGATCGTCCTCGTGCTCGCGGGCGGCGCGCGCTCGCCACGTCAAGCCGACGACGACCTGCGTGAAGCCGAGCGCCCAGATCGCGATCGTCGCGGCGAAGTCGAGGCCTTCGGTGGCGGGGATCGCGAGCTCGTCGGCGGTGAAGCTGCCGATCGGGATGTGCGTGAACGGCGTGAGGAACTCGAACGGCAACTTCGAGAGCACCGGGACCTCGAGCATGCCGACCTGGAACTCGCCGAGGCTCGCCTGGTACGTCAGCCAGAGTCGGAAGTAGAGCATCGCGGCGAGTGCGAGCACCGCTTGCGGCGTGACGAAGAGCCCCGGCGCCGAGCGTGCGCGCGCGAAGAACCAAGTCAGCAACGCGAGCTCGACGAACAGCCACGGCCCGGAGGGCACGAGCACCCCGCCGACCAGGACCGCGACGCCGAAGAGCGACACGAGCGCCCCCCACCACGAGATCGCGTCGCGCGGCAACGTCGCGCGACGCGAGACCAACGCGGTGGCGAGCAGCGCGACGAAAAGCCCCATCGCGAATCCGGCGTACCCGGTGCCATGGACGCGACGCAGACCGTCGAGCTGCACGCCGAGCAGCAAGCCTCCGGCGGCGATCATCGCGGACGAAAGCGCGAGCTCGAGCTCGTTCGAACGACCGCGCGTAACGGTGTGGAGCTCGTCGCTCACGACCCACAGCCTCCGTCGATCTCCGGGTAGAGCCGCGCGGCGTCCTCGGCGAGTCCGACGAGGAAATCGGACTCCTGGAGCAAGTGCGCGAACGCGCGTGGCGAATGCTCGGCGACCGCGCGGCCGAAATCGGTCGCCGCGGCGGCCCGAGCGCGCGTCAGCGAGTCGGCGAAGACGCGTGCATGCGACGCCGCGGCCTCGTCGGTGCCGAAGAACGGCGCGTCGACGGTCGCGACGGTGATGCGCGCCCAGAGCGCGAACGCGACGCGGGTCGGCTCCGCGAGCAGCGGGTCGCGCGCGCTGGTCGGAGCCCACGTCGAGAGCCAGGTCTCGAGCAGCCGCGCGAGCTCGGTCGCGTCCGCGGCGCCGTCGAGCACGCCGACCTTCCACTCGGTCCGGCGCGCGAGTTCGAAGATCAGCGCGAGCGACGTCAGCGCCTCCTCGGCCTTCCCGCGCGTCAACTCACCGATCAAGAGCGCGGTCTCGGCGCCGGCGGGCGTGGCGAGCCAATCGGCGAACCGCGGGCAATCGCGGATCTCGAACGGGCGCCGGAAGCAGCGCTCCCAGCGGTCGCGCCGCTCCGGCTCGATCCACAGCCAGCGCGCGTCGATCCGAGTCTCCGCCGAGCGCGAGAGCAGTTGCATCGGCTCGGGAATCGTCGGCGTCGCGAGCTCGGGTGGACTGCGCTCGCCGCCGCGCAAGCCGATGCCGCGGACGAGCACGGCGACCACCAGCAGGCACGCCCCGAAGACGACCCACATCCGCAAGATCCACCGCGCGCCGTTCAGAACCATGCCACTCGTCCGAGTCGGAAGAGTGTCGCGCGCCGCGAAGCGCGATCAAGCGCCGAACCGGGAACTACCGAGCCGGGCGCGCGCCGCGGCCTGGGAGGAGGAGCGCGCCCGCCCGGAGGCGGAGCCGAGGCTCCATGTCGACGCTCGACTGCGGTGCGTCAGCGTTGCCGCAACATCAGCCGCTGGCGCAAGCAGTCGCGCAGCTCGCGCTCGAGCTCGCCGCGACGGGCTTCGACCGCCGCGAATTCGCCCTCGCGACACAAGAGCTCGAGCTCGGCGCGCAGGCACTCGATGCGGCGCAGCTCGTCGAGCCGCGTGTCGCACGGATCGGCCGCCGCGAGGCGCGCGACGATCAGGTCGCGGCTCTTCGCGACCAGCGCGACGAACTCGTCGAACTCGGGGTCCTTCAACTCGCGAGCGAGCTTCCGGCTCTCCTCGATCAGCCGGTCGAGCGAATCGCCGTTCGCGTGCGCCGAGCGGCGCAGGAACTCCGCGAACTGACCGACGAGGACCGAGCGGCGGTAGCCGGCGCTCGTCTGCGCGTAGGAGCCCGCGACACTCCTGGTCGTCACCGGGTGCGCACTCTCGTGCGCTTGCTCCGTCGCGCCTTCGCCGTGCGGATCCTTCCAATGCAAACGCACGGTCGCGAGCGGACCGTCGCCGAGCGCCGAGCCTGGCACCAGCTCGTACAGCGCGACCACTTGGTGGCCCGCGCCGACTTCGCCGGCGTCGACTGCGTCGTTACGGAAGTCCTTGTCGGCGATCGCGCGGTTCTCGTAGCCGAGCAGGCGATAGCGCTGGACCTGCGCGGGATCGAACTCGACCTGCACCTTGACGTCGCGCGCGATCGGTTGGAACGCGCCGGTGAAGTTGTCGACCAGCGCGCGCTTCGCTTCCGCGGCGTCGTCGACGTAGTTGCACAAACCGTCGCCCTTGTCGGCGAGCTGCTCGAGCAACGTGTCGTTGTGGTTGTTCATCCCGACGCCGATCGTGTTGAGGTAGATGCCGGCGCGGCGCTGCGTGGAGACGCGCTCGGTCATCGCCGCGGGATCGGTGATGCCGACGTTGGCGACGCCGTCGGTCAGCAGCACGACGCGGTTCTGCACGTTGGAGTCGAGGTGCGCGAACGCTTGCTCGTAGCCGAGGCGCAGTCCGGCCTCGGTGTTGGTGCCGCTCTGGGGCGCCAGCGGCTGGAGCGCTTGCTCGAGCGCGAGGCGATTCTTCGCCGACGTCATCGGCAGCACCAGTTGCGCGTCGTTCGAGAACGTGACCACCGCAACCGAGTCGCGAGCGTCGAGCTGCGTGACCAGCAGTCGCAACGCGTTCTTCACGAGCTCGAGGCGGTTCTGCTCCTTCATCGAGCCCGACACGTCGATCACGAAGGTCAACGCGACCGGCGTGCGCTCGGCCTTCGAGACTTCCTTGCCGCGGATCGCGACGCGCAGCATCAGCGCATCGCGCGTCTCGCCGAACAGCGAGGGCGCGAGCTCGGTCTCGATCGCGAACGTCGCCTTCTCCGGCGGCCGCACGTCGCCCTTGAAGTAGTTGAGGAACTCCTCGGTGCGCACCGCGTGCTTCTCGGGCAGGTAGCCGGAGACCAGGTAGTTGCGCGCGAGCGCGTAGCTCGCCGTGTCGACGTCGACCGAGAAGGTCGAGAGGCGATCTACGACCGGATACTCGTAGCCGTTGTCGCCCCAGAAGCGGAAGAACATGTCGCGCGGCCGCTCGTTCGGCAGACGCCGGCAAGCGCCGAGCAACGCCTCGATGCGCGCTTCGACCGCGATCGGATCGGGCGCGACAACGAACTCGTTGCCTTCGAACGTGACTTGTCCGCCGCGCTCGCTCGCGTCGTCCTTGCGCTTCTCCTCGGTATCGACCTCCCACACGACAATCCGGCCGTCTTCGGTGTACCCGAGTGCGCGCAGTCGCTGCGTGACTTGCTTGGCCTCGCCGCTCGCCGGAGCGTTCTCGCGAGCAGCGTCACCACCGACGTAGTAGCCGAGCGCGCTCAACGCCTTTTCCTGCTCCGTCGCAATCGCGCCGGGGCCGGGCGGAACCGTGTCGCTCGCGCCGCGGTAGGCACCACCCGTGCCGGCCGAGCCGGCCGCCGGCGTCGTCGAACGATCGCGCTGCGCAGAGCCCGGCTTCGCGCCGAGTCCGAGCGATACGCCTGTCTTCGATTCGGCGCCGTGGGATGCGAACGTACGCGACGACTCCTCGGCCGACGAGGTTTCGTCGATGGACGCGACGCTGCGGTCTTCTGCCGGACGCGCGAGCTCTTTGAGAACGAGCGAGTCGGTCGCAGGCTGGCTGGCCTCCACGCCGAACACCGAACTCTCGGGCCTCGGGGATTCCGCGGGAAGCCTGCGCGCGAGCAAGTCGACGGTCACGCCCGGAACTTGCACGGTCCGGCCCGCATCGAGCTCGGCGCGCTCGCCCGCCTGACGTTGCTTCGCCAGAGCCGTTCGCGCGTCGGAAGGACTCGCTTCGGACTTCGGCGCCGGTGACGCAGTCGAGCCGTCGGAGTATCCGATCGACCGGAGTTGGCCCCGCTCCGACTCGTCGAGGCGCGCGACTTCGTCGTCACGCGCGGGCGGTTCCTCGCGCGGAGCGACGTCCTCGTTCCGCGCGTCGCGGCGCGCTTCGAACACGCGCAAGGCGACCCAACCGATCGAACCGATCGCGAGCACCGACGCGGCTATCCGGAACGCCGGGCGCGAGTGCCAGGGGCGCGGTCGACGGCGCGCGAGCGCGTGCTCGAGCTCGCGCTCGGCGGCGGGCGACAGACGCTCGCCGTCGAGCAACGAGCCTTGGACCAGGCCGATCGTCGCTTCGAGACGCGCGCGTTCGGCGCGCAGCTCAGGCGACGTCTCGAGCGCGCGCTCCACCTCGGCGCGCTCGTCCGCGCTCGCCTCGCCGAGGACCGTCGCGCACAAGAGTCGGTGCAGACGATCGCCCTCGTTCGGGGTCGCGTTCGTTTCGAAGTCGTTCGTTTCGGCGTTCATGGTCTCACCTCAACCGTTCGCACGCGACGCACGCACCACGCTCGCCGCCGCAGCCGGCGCCGGAGCGTCGACCAACGGAGCGAGCGAAGCGGACAACGCTTTGAGACCTTCGCTGACCAGCCATCCGACCGTTCCGATCTTCTTGCCGGTGATCTCGGCGATCTCCTTGTAGGAGCGTTCGCCGAGCAGCCGCAGCACGAGCACCTCGCGTTGATCGGCGGGGAGCTTCGCGAGCTCGCGTTCCACCGCGGCGCGCGTGTCGAGTTGTTCGGCGAGATCGCCGCCCGACCGCCCGTCGCGAGAGACGTCGTGGCTCGCGACCGATTCTTCGCGCGCGCGTCGCCGCGTTTCCGACCTGAGCGTGTCCATGCACAAATTCCGCGTCACTTTGTGCAGCCAGGAGCGAAGGTGTGCTCGCTCGAGCAACTCGTTCCCGCGCGCTTCCTCGGGCATCGCCGGCGGCTTCTCGAGCAAGCGAAGGAACGCTTCCTGCACCACGTCCTCGTACGGTCCGCCTTCGCCGAGCAGTGCCCTTGCGTGACGCAAGAGCACCGCTTGGTGGCGGTCGAGCAAGTTTGTGAGTGCCGTCGTGTCCCCTCGTTCGAGGGCCGCGAGCAAGGTGCCGTCGGAGGCTTGGTCCATGGCTGCGTGCGGGTTCAGGAACGCCGGCTCGGCGCGGGATCTTGGCAGAAAGCGAAGAGCGAAGGGACGAGCGAGAGGAAAACGCCTTCCACGAGCTCTCGAACGTGCGCGAACTCGAGCTGACGGTTGCGCCGCTCTCGCTCCGGGCCGATGATCCGCGCCCCGTGAGCAAGAACTTCGACCCCAACGCAGCCGCGGCACCCGACAGCGGCCTCTTCGGACTCTCCTCGAAGCTCGCCGACGCCGCCGTGCACGTGCTGCCGGTGCCGTTCGACGCGACCGCGTCGTATCGCAAGGGCGCGTGGCAGGGTCCCGACGCGATCTACCGAGCGTCGAAGCAAGTCGATCTCTTCGACCTCGCGACCGGCCGGCCGTACGAGGCCGGGATCGCGATGCTCGACGCCGATCCGCGCGTGGTGAAGCACAACCGCGAGGCTTCGAAGCTCGCCGATCGCGTGATCGCCGCCGGCGGAGTCGTTGCGGGCAAACGCGAGCTCCAGAAGGCGCTCGCGCGCGTCAACGCGCTCGGTTCGGAGGTCAACGAGCTCGTCTACCGCGCGTCGAAGCGCGTCCTCGAGTCCGGCAAGCTGCTCGCGCTCGTCGGCGGCGACCACTCGACGCCGTTCGGCGCCATCCGCGCGGCGCTCGAGCTCCATCCGAAGCTCGGCGTGCTCCACTTCGACGCCCACGCGGACCTGCGAGTCGCCTACGAAGGCTTCGAGTGGTCGCACGCGTCGATCATGGAGAACGTGACGCGGCGTCTGCCGCTCCGAAAGCTCGTCCAAGTCGGCATCCGCGACTTCTGCGAGGACGAGCACGAGCTCATCCGCGCCTCGAAGGGCCGCATCGTCACGCTCTTCGATCGCGACTGGCAGAACGCGAAGCTCGAGGGGCGCGATCTGAAGCAGCTCGTGCGCGCGCACCTCGCCGAGCTACCGCGCGAAGTCTACGTGTCGTTCGACGTCGACGGCCTCGATCCGACGCTCTGCCCGAACACCGGCACGCCGGTGCCGGGCGGGTTGAATTGGGGCGACGCGATGTTCTGGCTCGACGAGCTCGCACGCGCGAAGAAGCGCGTGGTCGCCCTCGACCTAAACGAGGTCAATCCGGGCTCCGCCGCCGACGAGGAAGACAGTTGGGACGCGATGGTCGGCGCGCGCCTGCTCTACCGCATGATCGCGACGGCGCTCGCGACGCGGCGCTGACGGACGAGTCCGGCTCCATTCCGGTTCGTTCGCGGGCCGCCTGCCGGACGGACGCTTGCATTCCGCGGCGCGCGCGCCTCAGCTATCGGCGCACGCGGCGCGAGAGCCGCGTGCGACCCTAGAAGAGGAGATTCCCATGCTCGTGCTCGCCGACCTGTGGCTGCCGATCGTCGTCGCGGCGGTCTTCGTGTTCGTCGCAAGCTCCGTGGTGCACATGGTGCTGCCGATCCACAAGAACGACTTCGCGCCGCTTCCCGACGAAACGAAGGTGCTCGAAGCCCTGCGACCGTTCGCCCTGAAGCCGGGCGGCTATCGCTTCCCAGCGTGCACGTCGATGAAGGACATGCAATCGCCCGAGATGCTCGAGAAGCTCCGTCGCGGCCCGGTCGGGATGATCACGGTGTTTCCCAATGGGCCGATGGCGATGGGCAAGGCGCTCGGGCAATGGTTCGTCTTCTGCCTCGTGGTCGCCACGTTCGCGGCGTACCTCGGCGGCTTCAGTCTGCCGCGCGGCGCCGAGTTCATGACGGTCTTCCGGGTCACGACGACCGTCGCGTTCGTCGGCTTCGCCCTCAGCAGCGTCACCGATTCCATCTGGAAGGGCGTGAGCTGGGGAGTCACGGCGAAGTTCGTGCTCGACGGCGCGATCTACGCGCTCGCCGCAGGCGCGGCGTTCGGTTGGCTCTGGCCGGACGCAGCGGCGTAGTCCACGCGGCGGTCCTTTCGAGCTCGCGGTTCGCTCCGCGGACGACGAGCTCGAGCACGCCGCTCCGGAATCCCCGAATCTCGATGACCACCACCTGCATCGCGCTGCTGCGCGGCATCAACGTCGGACGCGCGAAGCGCATCGCGATGGCGGACCTGCGCGCGCTCGTCGAGAAGCTCGGCGGGAAGAACGTGCGCACGCTCTTGAACAGCGGCAACGTCGTCTTCGACGCTGCGGACAAAGCGTCGGCGGGCTTCGGCGCGCGGCTCGAACGCGCGCTCGACGCCGAACTCGGCGTCGCGTCGCGGGTGACCGTGCTCACGGCGACCGAGCTCGAGCGCATCGTCGCGAAGAACCCGCTCGCGAGCTCGACGCGCGACCCGTCGAAGTTCCTCGTCGCGTTCTTCGCGGCCGAGCCGGAGCGCGCGACGCTCGCGCCGCTGCTCGCTCGCGACTGGAAGCCGGACGCGCTCGCGCGCGGGCCGAACGCGCTCTACCTGTGGTGCTCGAAGGGCGTGCTGGACAGCGCCGTGTCGATCGCCGTCAACCGCGCGTTCCGCGACGCGTTCACCGCGCGCAACTGGGCGACCGTGCTGAAGCTCCAGGCGCTCGCCGCGGACGGCGGTTCGAAGCCGAAATGAAGGCCGCGGACTTCCGCCGCCTCGCGCTCGCGCTGCCGGACGCCGTCGAAGCGGACCACCACGGCCTCCCGTCGTTCCGAGTCGCGACGAAGATCTTCGCGACGCTGCGCGACGCCGAGCATGGGCACGTCTTCGTCGACGTCGACGAGATCGAGCGCGCGCTCGATCTCGCCGGCGAGTGGTGCACGGAGCTCTGGTGGGGCAAGAAGCTCTGCGGGCTGCGCATCGAGCTCGCGCAGGCGGATCGGCGGCTCGTCGGACACTGGCTCGCCGCCGCTTGGCGCGCGCGCGCGCCGAAGAAGTCGCTCGCGAAGTTCGACCGGCCGTCGAGCTGAACGACGCGTCCGAAATCCCGGACGCCCGCGGGCGTAACGCGTGGCCCTCGACAAGGAGGCCACGCCATGACCGACTCGCCCCCGCCCGCCGCTGAACAACCTTTCGAATCCACGCCGCGGCCGGAGAAGCCGTTGGAGGTCAAGGCCGAGCCCTTCGACGCCAAGCGCGAAGCCGGTCAACGCGTCTACGACGCTCCGCCGCCGAAGGGCGTGCCGCCCCCGCCGCCGGGCGCGGGCTCGACGTACGCTGCTCCTCCTCCGCCTCCGGTGCCCGGACGCGGCCCGAGCGCCGGCTGGTCGGTGTTCGCCCACCTCGGCACGCTGGTCGACTTCTGCATTCCGTGGATGCTGATTGCCTGGGTTCCACCGCTGATCATCTGGCTCGCGAAGAAGAACGACGACGCCGAGGTCGAGTACCACGCGCGTGAGGCGCTGAACTTCCAGCTCAATGTGATCTTCTGGGCGCTCGCGGCGTTCCCGCTGATCTGCGCGCTCGGGCTCGGGCTGGTCATCATTGCGGCGCTGCCGTTCGTGAAGCTCGTCCTGGTCCTGATCGCCTCGATCCGCGCCGCGGACGGCCAACGCTTCCGCTATCCGATGATCCTGCGCGTCGTGTGAGTTCGAGGCGCCGAGCGCGTTCCGCTCGGCGCCTCGATTTTCCGGCAGAGCGCGCGTTCGGCGCGCCGACGGATTGGCGGCGATTCGGACGTTGCCGCCGTCTCGGCGGGAGGCTCGCGGCGGTCGTGTTGCTCGCGCTCGCTGCCTCGTTGCGCACGAGGCTCCGCGGCTGCGCGAGCAACGCTCCGCGCAACTCGCGCGCGGCAGTCCGGTGCCGACTCTGTTCGCGGCGCTGGTGGACTCGACGCTTTCGGAGGAGCTCGGCACGACCGACGTGCAGGTGCGCGACGACCGTGAATCGCGGGCGAACTCCCACGAGCCCGCAGACGAAGTGACCCGCGGCGCGTCACTCCGACTCGACGCGCGCCTACCGGCGAGCCCGACGAGCCCCGAGTCGTCGACCGCATGCTCCGACCCGCGCTCGCGATCACCGTGCTTCTGACGACCGTGTCGGTCGCTTCCGTTGGCGCGCAGACGACGCTGACGCTCGACCAAGCGATCGATCGGCTTCCCCGCGACGGCGCCGGCGGCCACTGGGACGATCGGACGCGGAAGTGGGTGCACGAGCCCGCCGTCGACGTCGTCCGCGAGCACGTCGCCGACGACGATCTCTCCGACGAGCAGTGGCGGCGCGCGATCGCGCGCACCGGCGTGCTGCGTTGGCGCGACGCGTGGCCGGTCGGGACGGAGTTCGCGGTCTCGATGCGCCGCGCGGCGTGGCTCGACACCGCGAACCTGACGCTGCTCCCGCGCGTCCGCGGTTGGCGATTGGGCTCGTACGAGGCGCCAGCGCCCGGATTGTGCGCGCTCGCGTACGACGTCGCGGCGTCCGACGCGGACTATCAGGAGCTCGGCGCTTGGCCCGAACGAGTCGACTGCGTCCTTGCCGACCTGATCGTCGACCGCGGTCCGTACACGTTCCCCATCGCCTCCGAGCAACCGCTGCGGGTGTGGAGCGGCACCTTCGAGCTACGCGTGCGACAGGTCGAATCGTTCGACGCCGTCGTCGCGCCGGTCCAAGCCGAGGAGCTCGATCGCGCGGTCGCCGACGCACTGACGGTGACGTTCGACACCGCGCGGCACTCCGATCCACCGATGGCGCGCGCGGCGTTCCTAGAGTTCCGTTCGTCGAAGTTCCGACCCGCCGAGTTCGAGGGCATCGCCGCGTCGCTGGCGATCGACGTGCTGCGCGACGGCGTGCTCGTGAGCTCGGTCCAGGGCCCGGTTGTTCGGCTCGACGATCCGGAGGAAGCGTCGGCCACGGTCGTCGCCGCGCTTCCGCCCTCGATCGAGCACGACGAAGCCGAGTCCGCGCGCTTCTGCCTGCGTGTGCGCGGCTCGGATCACGGCCTGCTCGGAGTCTGGGACGCGTCTCGTCGCTGGCGCGGCTCGGTGACGATTCCGGTGGCGACATTGGTCGCGCGCGGTCGCCGATGACCGTCGCGCCGGAACCGCACGGATTCGGGTCGGGACCTTCGAGGGCACGCGCCGGTCGCCTGGGTACGATCTCGGCGTGAACCGAGTCGAACATTCGCTGATCGCCGTCGACGGCGAGAGGGTGTCCGGGAAGACCGCGGCGGCGGCGAGGGCGAGTTCGAAAAGCCCACCGCGGCTCGTTACCTTCGCGCCATGCAAGCCCCGGAGAATCGACGCGCTCCGCTCCGCACGAAGCTCCTGATCGCGGCGGCCGCGTTGCTCGGATTGGCGCTCGCGGGCGAGCTCGCTGCGCGCGCGTACCTCGCGAATTGGGCGTCGGAGAGCGCGTTTCGCCGCTTCGCGAGCATCGATCAGCTCCAGCGCGACGAGCGTTTCCCCTCGGCGATCCAGCGGCACAGCTACATGAGCTACATGCTCACACCCGGCTTCAAGAAGGGTCCGAACGAAGTCGACTCGCACGGCTTTCGCGGCGCCGAGGTGCTCGGCAAGAAGCGCGAGGGCGAGTTCCGGATCTTCTGCATGGGAGGCTCGACGACGTACGGCGGCGGGATCCCGGATTGGCGTCTCGCCTATCCGGCGCAGCTCGAAGTCGAGCTCGAGAAGCGCGTGGGCGGCGACATCGTGGTCATCAACGCCGCCGCACCGGGCTACACCAGTTGGGAGTCGGTGACGAACTTCGCGTTCCGCGTGCTCGAGTACGAGCCGGACCTGGTGCTCGTCTACGACGGCGTCAACGACATCCTCGCGCGCTTCGTCTGGCCGCCGGAGGGTTACCGCAGCGACAACTCCGCGTTCCGCAAGCCTTCCTCGGTCGTGTACTGGCCGAAGTTCTACGAGCAAAGCGCTCTCGCGCGCATCGTCGCGATCCAACTCGGCTGGACCATGTCGCACAGCCGGCTCGAGCGGCTCTTCGGCGGCGGCGGAGAGGACAACGTCGACGCCGCCGCGGCCGCGAAGCTCGGCGTCCCGCTCGAGCGTATCCTCGCCGCGAACCCGCCGAAGTACTTCGAGCGCAACTTGGAGAACGTCGGCGTGCTCGCGCGCCATCACGGCTGCCGGGCGGTGTTCCTGACCTTCGCACATTGCACCGGCTTCCCGGGCCAGCTCGGCAGCGACACGCTTGCGTTCGAGGCGGCGTACCGCGAGATGAACGAGGCCGCCCGTCGCGCGGCCGAGCGCAGCGGCGCCGCGGTTTTCGAGTTCGCGGCGGTGCTGCCCGACGACCGAGCGTTGTTCCTCGACGCCGTGCACCTTTCACCGAGGGGCTGCGAGCTCCAAGCGCGGCTGATCGCCGACTTTCTGATCGCGAACCGCCTCGTGCCCGGTTCGTGAGCCGACTCCAGGCGCGCTCGCGGCGCGAGCGAAGCGCCGGCGAGGGCAGGCGTCGAGCCCGAGCGGTGGTCGCGCGCGCGCACGCCGAACGCGAGGAAATCCCAGGCCGTCTGGGTACGATCTCGGCGTGAACCGAGTCGAACATCCGCTGATCGCCATCAACGGCGAGCTGGTGCCCGGGAAGACCGCGGCGCGACTCTCGCTCAATAGTCTCTACCCCGACGCCGTGTTGCGCGCCGGCGGCGTGCCGATCGGGATTCCGCCGGTCGGCGGGCCGCGGGACATCGCGCGGTTGCTCGCGAGCGTCGACGGGCTCGTGCTCGGCGGCGGCGACGACTTCGATCTCGCGCGACTCGGGCTCGGCGAGAATCATCCGAGCGTCACGCCGGTGATGCCGGCGAAACAGGATTTCGACGTCGAGCTCGTCCGCGCGGCGCTCGAACGCAAGCTCCCGATCCTCGGCATCTGCTACGGCATGCAGATCTTCGCGGTCGTCGACGGCGGCTCGCTGCATCAGCACATCCCCGACGACCGGCCCGGCGCGCGCGAGCACCGCGGCAACGTGCTCCACTCGGTCGAAGTCCTCGCGGGCACCAAGCTCGCGACGATCGTCGAGACCCGCGAGCTCGAAACCGTTTCGAGCCATCACCAAGCGGTCGCGACCGTCGGCGCGAAGTGGCGCATCAGCGCGCGCGACGACCAAGGCCTGATCGAGGCGATCGAGCGTCCCGATCTCCCCTTCTGCGTCGGCGTGCAGTGGCACCCCGAGCGCTCGCCGCAAGGCAGCGCGCACGATCGGCTGTTCCGCGCGCTCGTCGGCGCCGCGGGCGTCGCGCGCTCGCGCGAGCTCTTCTCGCCGGCGCGCTGAGCCGTGCAGCACGTCCTCGCGATCGTGTTGCTCGGCGTGCTCGCCTTCGGGCAGCGACCGCCGACGCGCGTCGATTCCGCGGCGCCCTCGGCCCAGGTCGCCGACGCGACTGCCGAGGAGCGCGTCGTGCTCGAGCCCGCGGCGCTCGAAAGCCTGCTCGAGCAAGCGCTCGCGCTCGACGACGACGCGTTCGCCGTGCTCGGCGGCCGCGAGCTCGATCGCGCCGCGCAAGCCGGGCTCGTCGGCACGCCCGGCGAGCACCGCGCCGAGCTCTTCCGCCTCCGCGGCACGCTGATCGAGATGCAGAACCTCGCCGACAGCGAGCGCAGGTCGAGCTACACGCGCGGCCGCCTCGTGCTCGAATCCGGCCTCGACGCGTACTTCGTCGCCGCGGAGCTGCCGCTCGGCATCGCGGCGGGCGACTCGGTGCGCTGCGACGGCTTCTTCCTGAAGCTCTACAGCCGCGCGCTCGACGACAAGTGGCTCGATGCGCCGCTCTTCGTCGCGCGCAAGCTCTCGCGCTCCATCGCGCGCATCGAGCCGGTGCGCGAGCTCCCGAGCGACGTGCTCGCGACCGAGCGCGACGACACGCTCGCGGACGGCGGCAAGGAGCTCGCGTCGGACGGTCTCTGGCACCTCCTTTCCTACGCGACGAACGCGGACCCCGCCGGGATCGACTGGGAACGCGCGCCGAAGCTCGACGCGGCGCTGCTCGCGCGCTGGAGGGACGACGCCGGCGCCGAGCGCGGACGTCCGGTCAGGATCGACTCCGCGTTGCTCGTCCACTGCGATCCGGTCGAGCCCGGCGAGAATCCTCTGCGTTGGACGAGCCTGAACGCGGGCTGGCTCGCGCCCTGGTCGGCGGACGACGGCGTCTCGCTCGTGCAGTTCGTAAAGGCGCCCGCCGACGATCCTCGCGCTCAGCGAACGGCGGTCAGCGCGCGCGGCTTCTTCCTGCGCAACGTCGCGTACGAGCGCGAGAACGGCGAGGTCGCGCTCGCCCCGTTGGTCGTGCTGCAGACGCTCGAGCCCGCGGTGACGATCACGACGAGCGCGTGGACTTGGGTCCTCGCGATCGCGAGCGGCCTGCTCGCCGCACTCGTCGCCGCGTTCCTGATCCTGAGGCGCGATGCACGCGCGTCGAGCTCGCTGCGAGCCGAGCTCGCGCGCCGCACGCGCGCCGCCGAACCCGCGAAAGCCGGCCACACGTGAATCCGACCACGATCGAGGTCTCCGAACCCGTCGCGAGCGGCGAGAGCACGCGCTACGACGTCCGCATCGGCGCCGGCGTGCTCGGCGGCGTCCGCGAGCACCTCGCGGGCCGCACGGTGGTCGTCGTCACCGACGCTCACGTGCGCAAGCTGCACGCCGCGAAGCTCGCGCTCGACGCGCACGTGCTCGAGATCGAGCGGGGCGAGGCCGCGAAGGGCTTCGCGACGCTCGAGCGCGTGCTCGAGACCTTCGCGGAGCGCGCGCTCGACCGCCGCGCGGTCGTCGTCGCGCTCGGCGGCGGCTCGATCGGCGACCTCGCCGGACTCGCCGCGTCGCTCTACATGCGCGGCATCGAGTGCGTCCAGTGCCCGACGACGCTGCTCGCGCAGGTCGACGCTTCGGTCGGCGGCAAGACCGCGATCAACTTGCGCGCCGGCAAGAACCTCGCGGGGACGTTTCATCCGCCGAGCGCGGTGTTCGCGGACTCGTCGACGCTGTTGACGCTCGACGACGAGGAATTCCGTTCGGGGCTCGGCGAGGTGCTGAAGAGCGCGCTGCTCGCCGGCGAGGATTTCACGAGCTGGCTCGAGCTCAACGCGGCGGCTTTCCCGCGGCGTGACGCCGAGGTGCTCGCGGAGACCGTCGCCCGCTCGGTGCGGCTCAAGGCGGCGATCGTCGCCCGCGATCCGCGCGAGCGCGGCGAGCGCAAGGCGCTCAACTTCGGCCACACGTTCGCGCACGCGATCGAGCACGTCGCCGGGTTCGGACGCGTGCCGCACGGCGTCGCGGTCGGTGTCGGCATCGCGCTCGCCGTGCGCGCCGGCGCGAGCACCGCGGTCGCTCCCGCGCACGCGGCGTTCGTCGCGCGAGTCGACCGCCTGCTCGCGGCGCTCGAGCTCGACAGCTCGCTCGCGACGTTGCGGCGTCGCTACGGCTGCGGGCTCCCGGCGCGCGACCTGATCGCATCGATGCGGCTCGACAAGAAGGGTCGGGCGTCGGAGCCGCGCTTCGTGCTGCTCGACGCACCGGGGAAAGTCCGCATCGACCAGACGCTGCCCGGCGAAGTCGTCGAGCGCATGCTTGCCTGACCTCGGGAGCGAGCGCACGCTCTGCGTCGGAGACCGACTTGGCGCACGAACACGGCACGCACCACGACCACGCGAAGCACGATCCCGCGGCGCACGACCGCGCGGAGCACGAACTCGGGCACGAGGCCTCGGAAGCGTTCCCGCGGCGTCTCTTGGCATCGATCGTCGCGGGTGACGAGCTCCAGAGCCGCGCGCGCGCCCGTTGGCAAGCGGTCTGCCTCGCGATCGGCCTCGCGGTGCTCGCGCTCGCGTTTCCGACCCGCGTGTTGATGGGCGACGGGCCGGAGTTCGTCCGCGCGTGCGAATCGGGCGCGTGGTTCGTCGTGCACCTCGCGCTCGCGCCGCTCGCACGGTTGGTCGCGCTGCTGCCGGGCCTCGGGATCGAGCAAGGTTGGTTCGTGATCTCGGCGCTCTCGTGGGGCGTGTGCGCGGTCGCGAGTTGGAAGAGCCTCGTTCGTTACGGCTCGCGTGCCCGCGCGGCGCTGGTCGCGGCGTTGGTGACGCTCGGCGCGCCCGCTGCGTGGCTGTCGGCGACGCTGCCCGGCGGCGCGGCGCCCGGTCTGCTCGGCGCGTGGCTCGTCTTCGGCTCGTTGCTCGACGCGGCGCATCAGCCCGATCGCGAGCTTCGTCACCGCAAGGTCGCTCTGGCGTTCGGGCTCGCGCTCCTGCTCGACGTGCGCGCGCTCGCGTACGCGCCGGCGATCCTCGCGGAGGCCTGGTCGACCGCTCGCGAGCGCAGCGAGGGCTCCGAGCGAGTCGTGCGGCGCGCGATCGCGCTCGTCGTCGCGCTCACGGCCTTCGCCGCGGTCTTCGCGCTCGCGGCGTTCGTGCTGCCGAGTTCACCCGAAGGCTGGAGCTTCGTCGGTCGGGCGCTCGATGGGCTCACCGGTCGCGGACCGGGCGGTATCGGATCGCTGTGGCTCGCGCTCTTCGGCGTCGGCACCGCCGCGGCCGGGCTCGTCGTGCTCGCGCGCAAGCCGCTCGATGCGGAAGAGCGCCGACCGGCGGTCTGGATCGCCGTGTGGTGCGTCGCGCCGCTCGTACTGCCGATCGTGTTCTGGAACATCGACGCGCACGCGGTGCTGACCGCGTTCCTGCCTCCGGCGGCGCTCGGGCTCGCGAGCTGGCTCGCCAACTACGACTGGAAGGCGCTCGTGCAGTACACGACGCTGCTGGTCGCCGGGCAGTTCGCGGTCGGCGTCCCGTTCGTCTACGCCATCGGCAGCCGCGATCCGAACCTCTCGTGGAAGGAGCGCGCGGTCCAGGAGCTGATCCCTGGCGATGTGTTGCTCACGCTCGAGCCCGACCACGCCTACCTCGCGCGCCACCGGTTCGCGCTGGAGGTGGTCGACCTCGCCGAGCCGCTCGGCCTGGAGGGCGACGCGCGCGACGCGTGGTGGCGGGCGCTCGGAGACCGACTCCGGACGGTCACCGACGCCGGCGGGCGGGCCGCGTTCGACCTCGCCGACGGCGGCCAGGACTACGGCTGCCGCGCGGAACTCCTCCGGCTTCGGACGCAGGTGCCGTACACCGACCTGTAGCTCGCGCCGCGCCCTCCCGCGAAGGGTCGACAGGGACGGTGCGGTATGTTTCAATCCATCAGTTTGCACAGCGCCCGCCCGCGCGGCGGGAACGCTCGCTCACGAAGAGTCCTCCTCCAGTCCCTTCCGAGCAACGTCCCCACTCATGCCCCGCCGCGACGACATCAAGTCGATCCTGATCATCGGTTCGGGTCCGATCATCATCGGACAAGCCTGCGAGTTCGACTACTCCGGCACTCAGGCCTGCAAAGCGCTGCGCGCGGAGGGGTACCGGGTGATCCTGGTCAACTCCAACCCGGCGACGATCATGACGGACCCGGAGATGGCCGATGCGACCTACATCGAGCCGATCACCGTCGCCGCGGTCGCCAAGATCATCGAGAAGGAGCGCCCTGACGCGATCCTGCCGACGATGGGCGGCCAGACGGGCCTGAACACGGCGCTCAAGCTCTACGACGAGGGCATCCTCGACAAGTTCAAGGTCGAGATGATCGGCGCGCGCGCCGAGGTGATCCGCAAGGCCGAGGATCGCGACCTGTTCCGCTCGGCGATGCGCCAGTGCGGGCTCCAGTGCGCGAAGAGCGGCGTCGCGCACAACATCGACGACGCTCGGCGCGTGATGTCCGAGATCGGCCTGCCGTGCGTCATCCGCCCGGGCTTCACGATGGGCGGCACCGGCGGCGGCATCGCCTACAACGTCGACGAGTTCGAGGAGATCGTCGCGCGCGGCCTGGCGCTCTCGCTGAACAGCGAAGTGCTGGTCGAGGAGAGCCTGATCGGTTGGAAAGAGTTCGAGATGGAGGTGATGCGCGACGTGAAGGACAACGTCGTGATCGTCTGCTCGATCGAGAACTTCGACCCGATGGGCGTGCACACCGGCGACTCGATCACCGTCGCGCCGGCGCAGACGCTCACGGACCGTGAGTACCAGAACATGCGCAACGCCTCGATCACGATCATGCGCGAGATCGGGATCGAGTGCGGCGGCTCGAACGTGCAGTTCGCGATCGATCCGAAGACCGGTCGGATGATCGTGATCGAGATGAACCCGCGCGTTTCGCGCTCGTCGGCGCTCGCGTCGAAGGCGACCGGCTTCCCGATCGCGAAGTTCGCGGCGAAGCTCGCCGTCGGGTACACGCTCGACGAGATCAACAACGACATCACGAAGAAGACGCCGGCCTGCTTCGAGCCTTCGATCGACTACACGGTCGTCAAGATCCCGCGCTTCGCCTTCGAGAAGTTCCCGAAGGCCGATCGCACGCTGACGACCCAGATGAAGTCGGTCGGCGAGACGATGGCGATCGGCCGCACGTTCAAGGAAGCGCTCCAGAAGGCCGTTCGCGGCCTCGAAACCGGCCGGCCGGGCTACGGGCTCGATCCGCGCAACCCGGTCGAGAACCTCGCGCACGACCGCGAGCAATTGACGCGCACGCTGCGCGTGCCGAACGAGCATCGCTTGCTCGCGCTGCGCTCCGCGTACCGCA
Organism: Planctomycetota bacterium; assembly: GCA_016220085.1. Classification (GTDB taxonomy): domain Bacteria; phylum Planctomycetota; class UBA1135; order UBA1135; genus JACRIN01. The sequence goes on along the minus strand of JACRIN010000093.1, from coordinate 21,830 downwards.
GCGGATGGAGCACTCAGGACATCTTCGACGCGACGTTCATCGATCCGTGGTTCCTGGAGAACATCCGCGAGCTGGTCGAATTCGAGCGCGAGCTCGCCGGCGCGAAGCTCGACAAGGAGCTGCTGCACACCGCGAAGAAGCTCGGCTACTCCGATCGTCAGATCGCGGTCGCGACCGGCATGCAGGTCGAGGCGGTGCTCGCGTTGCGCGAGGAGCACGGGATCCATCCGGTCTACAAGCTCGTCGACACCTGCGCGGCCGAGTTCGAGGCGCTGACGCCGTACTACTACTCGACGTACGAGCAGGAAACCGAAGCGCGCGTGACGCCGAACCGCAAGGTGATGATCCTCGGCGGCGGCCCGAACCGAATCGGCCAAGGCATCGAGTTCGACTACTGCTGCGTCCACGCCGCGTTCGCGATGCGCGAGATCGGCTGCGAGTCGGTGATGGTCAACTCGAACCCCGAGACCGTCTCGACCGACTACGACACCAGCGATCACCTCTTCTTCGAGCCGCTGACGCACGAAGACGTGATGAACATCGTCAAGGCGATCAAGCCGAGCGGCATCATCGTGCAGTTCGGCGGCCAGACGCCGCTGAACCTCGCGAGCGGCCTGCACAAGGCCGGCGCGCCGCTGATCGGCACGTCGGTCGAGTCGATCGATCGCGCGGAGGATCGCAAGCTCTTCTCCGAGATGATCCGCAAGCTCGGGCTCAACCAACCCGACAACGGGCTCGCCACCAACGCCGCCGAGGCCTTCGAGGCCGCGCGGCGCATCGGATATCCGGTGCTGGTGCGCCCGAGCTACGTCCTCGGCGGCCGCGCGATGGAGATCGTCTACGACGACGATGCGCTCGACCACTACATGACGCACGCGGTGCAAGCCTCGCCCGACCGCCCGATCCTCGTCGACAGATTCCTCGAGGACGCGATCGAAGTCGACGTCGACTGCATCTCCGACGGCCGCACCGTCGTGATCGGCGGCGTGATGGAGCACATCGAGGAGGCCGGCATCCACTCCGGCGATTCGACGTGCGTCCTGCCGCCGCACACGCTCGACAAGTCGCTCCAAGACGAGATCCGCGCGGCGACGATCGCGATGGCGCGCGAGCTGAACGTCATCGGCCTGATGAACGTGCAGTTCGCGATCAAGGGCGACAAGGTCTACGTCCTCGAGGTCAACCCGCGCGCGTCGCGCACGGTGCCGTTCGTGTCGAAGGCGATCGGGGTGCCGCTCGCGAAGCTCGCCGCGAAGGTGATGTGCGGCGCGACGCTGCAGGAGCTCGGTTTCACCGAGGAAGTGGTGCCGCCGTACTTCTCGGTCAAGGCGCCGGTCTTCCCGTTCAACAAGTTCCTCGGCTCCGACGTGGTGCTCGGTCCGGAGATGCGCTCGACCGGCGAGGTCATGGGCATCGACGAGAACCTCGGCTTCGCGTTCGCGAAGGCATTCGAGGCGGCGGGCATCAAGCTGCCGAAGCGCGGCAAGATCTTCATCTCGGTGAAGAACACCGACAAGCGCTCGATGGTGTCGGACGCCTACATCCTCGCGAACCTCGGGTACGAGCTCTTGGCGACCGAGGGCACGTGGCGCGTGCTCACCTCCGCCGGCATTCCCGTGCAGCGCGTCAACAAGGTGCACGAAGGCCGCCCGCACATCGTCGACAGGATCAAGAACCGCGAGATCGATCTGGTGCTCAACACGCCGCTCGGCAAGCAGCAGCGCGCCGACGACAGCCAGATCCGCGCGTCCGCGGTGCAGCTCGGCATCCCGTGCATCACGACGCGCGCGGGGATCAGCGCGGTGATCAGCGCGCTCGCGGCGCTCCACAAGGCCGACTACCAAGTGAAGACGGTGCAGGCGCACCACAAGCACCTGCGTCAGAGCGCGAAGACCGCGTTGCGCTGACCGAGGGCTCGCGGGACGGGCGCGCGTCGCGCCGCTGGCTGCTCTCGCTCGCTCGTCTGCTCTGTCTCGCCTGCTCGCGTGCTCGGTCCGCTCGCGCGCTCGGTCCGCTCGCGTGCTCGGTCCGCTCGCGCGTTCGCGCGCGAGCCCCGTGAACGGCTCGCGACTGCGTCCGGTGTTCAGGCCTCGCCGAGCGCCGCCGCGAGCCGCGCCACCAGGTCCGCGGGCGTGAACGGCTTCTGGAGGAAGAGCGTGCCGTTCTTCGCGTCGAGCTGTTCGAGCGCGTCGCTCTCGCTGTAGCCGCTGGTCACGACGATCGGCAGGCCGGGCGATCGCTCGCGCAGAACCTTGAACGTCTCGGCGCCGCTGAGCTTCGGCATCGTCAAGTCGAGCAACACGCAACCGATCTCCGCGCCGTACCGCGCGTGCAAGTCGAGCGCCTGCTCGCCGTCGCTCGCGACCAGCACCTGGAGGCCATGCCCGCGCACGACGCGCGCGGCGAGCTTCTGCACCGCGGGCTCGTCGTCGACGACGAGCACCGTCGTGCGCGGCAACTCCGAGATCGGCACCTCTCTCGGACGCGCAGCGGTCACCGGCGAGTCCGCTGCCGCGACCGGCACGTACACGCGCACGCGAGTGCCCACGCCGGGCGAGCTGTCGACCGCGATGCCGCCGCGGTGTCCGCGCGCGATTCCGAGCACCGCGGCGAGCCCCAGGCCGCGTCCCGCGAACTTGGTCGTGAAGAAGGGCTCGAACATCCGTGCGCGCGTCGCCGCGTCCATCCCGCAGCCGTCGTCGACGACTTCGACGTACGCGTAGCGGCCCGGCCCGAGATTCGGCGCGCCGTAGAGCTCCGCGAGGTCGGCCGGCGAGAGGTCGGTCTCGCCGGTCGCGAGTACGATCGTGCCCGGCCCATCGGCGAGCGCGTCGGAAGCGTTGGTCACCAGATTCATCACCACCTGATCGAGCTGCGCGGCATCGCCGACGATCCGCGGCGCGACCGAGGAGACGCGGAGCTCGAACTTCGCCTTCTTGGACACCGAGGCGCGCAGCAACCCGGTGAGCTCCGCGATCACGGAGTTCAGGTCGACGAGCTGGTAGGCGACGTACGCCTTGCCCGCGTACGCGAGCATTTGGTGCGTCAGGTCGCCGGCGTGTCGCGCGGCTTGCTCGATGCTGTCGACGAGCTCACGATTCGCGTCGGTGCACTGCATGCGCTCGCGCGCGAGGCTCGCGTTGCCGAGGATGCCGACGAGCAGGTTGTTGAAGTCGTGCGCGATGCCCCCGGCGAGCACACCGAGGCTCTCGAGCCGCTGCGCCTGCTGCAGACGCTCCTCCAGATCGCGGCGTTGCTCGTCGGCGTGCTGGCGCTCGGTGCGATCGAGCACGTAGCCGACGTAGTGCGTGATCGTTCCGGTCGCGTCGCGCTCGACGATCGTGATGTCGTAGAGCCACCGCGTCACGCCCTGCTTGTCGCGCACTCGGTAGTCCTGCTCGAAGTACGTAGCGCCGCGGGCGCTGTGCTCGGTCACTTCGGCGACGACGCGTTCGAGGTCGGCGGCGTGCACGACCTCCGCGTACCGCACGCGGCCGTCCATGAACTCCTGCGCCGTCCAACCGAAGAGCTGCACGACGTTCGGCGACGCGTACTCGACCGGCCAGCCCGCGGCGGCGCGCCAGCGGAACCTGGTCACCGGGCCGGCGTCGAAGAGCTTGCGCTCGTTCGCGAGCGCCCGTGTCAACGTCGCGATCTCCAGGCGCAGCGCGGTCGAGACGCGCTCGAGCTCTTTCTCGTGCGCCGATGCGACCGCTTCGGCCTCACGGCGCTCCGCGGCGAGCTCGTCGGCCCGGCGCGCGAGGGTGCGCGAGCGCAGGAAGGCTGCGAACGCGAGCGCTGCCGCCGCGGCGGTCGCCGCCGGCCAGGCCCACGCGCTCGCGCCTTCGAGCGCGGGAGCGGCGAGCCATGGAACTAGCGCGAGTCCGGCCGACGGAGCGCCCGGGCAAGGCCATGCCGCTCGCCCGGCCGTTCGCTCGATTGCTCGATCGGCCGCCCGATCGAGAGCTCGGGCGAGGCGCTGTGCGTGCGTGCGAGAGTTCAAACGCGCCGCGCATTCCCACGCGGCCCCCGCCGCATCCTACCGGTGCGCGCGCCATCCCACAGCGGCTACTTCGCCGTCGGCGTCTCGCTCTTCTGGCGCGACAGCACCTCGGTCTCCCAGAACCACAGCTCTGGGTTGTTCGGAGGGAAGTCCCATTCCTTGAGGTTCTTCGGGCTGAGCGTCAATCGCAGGTGCGAAACCCGCAGGCGACGGCTCTCGTCCTCGATCATGAAGAGGAAGTTGGCGATGCCGATGCGCTGGAACGCACGGTCGCGGTTCTGCGGCTGCACCGTGTAGCGGATGTCCTGCACGCCCTTGCGGATCGAGTTCGCCGACTCGCTGATCTTGACGTCGACCTGGCCGAGGCTGGCTTCCTTGCGAGTCGCGAGCGTGCGCAGGAAGGACTCCATGTTGCCCTGGCTGCCGGTCAGCTCCTGGAGGTCGGCCTCCTTGTAGAGCTTCGAGTACTTCATCGCCGCGGACTGCGTTTGCTGCGCGAGCTGCACGATGTCGGCCTCGAGTGCGTCCTCGAGCACGACGCGCTCGCGGTAGAACTTGAAGAAGCCGACGCTGCCGAGCGCGGTCGCGAGCACGAGCGAAGTGATGATCACCCAACGCTCGACCGACATGTTGGAGAAGAAGTGCTTCACGGCTTGGGCCCCTTCGTGAGGTCGCAGATGATCGTGAACTGCTGGATCGAGACGCCCTTCGCGGGCGCTTTCTCGTCGAACTCCTTCGAGCCGCGCTTCTCGATGTCCGTCACCCACGGCTGCGCGCGCAGCGTGGGCTCGAGCTGGTCGTAACCGACCGTCGCGTCGACCGCGGTCTCGCCGAAGAACGAGAGGTCGAGCACGACCTTGACCGTGTCGACGCGCCCGGACGTGCCTTGCACGTACGTCGCATCGAGCATGCGGATCGAGAATCGGCCGAACTTGTCCTTGTTCGCGTCGAACACGCCGAGCACGAGCGTCGAAGCCTGCAACGCCGACTGCGGCATCGTGACTTCGCCGCTGGTGCCGAGCTGGTTCTCGAGCTTCTTCACTTCGCGGCCGAGCAACATGTGCTCGAACTGCATCTGCTCGAGATCGTTGCGCTCGGGATCGCCGTCCTGGTTCTGGTCGTCGTACTTGTACTTCTTCAGGTAGTTGTCGAGGTCCGTCAGCGGCTGCGACAGGTTGCCCGCGTGGCCCTTCGCCGGATCGCCGGCGAGGAAGTTCTCCGAACTCGCGCGCCACGCCTTGACGTCGCGCTCCCGGCCGCGGAGCTGCATGAACTCGAACATGCAGAAGATGCCGGCGAGCGTCGCGAGCAAGAGCGCGGCGATCGCGAGCGGGAGCTCGACGCGTTCGAGCGTGCCCGTGAACTTGAGCTCGTCGCGGCGCAGCGACGTCTGAAGCGACGGACCGCCGAGCTGGCGCAGCGCGACGCCATACGCGACGACCAGCGAGGCGGCGCTCGCGGGTTGGCCGCTGTCTTCCTCGAAGACGTCGAGCTCGTACACCGGCACGTCCATCACGGTCGTGCCGACGAGCTCGGGCAACGGATAGCCGCAGACGTAGATCGCGCTGATCGTGTTGGCCGTGCGCGAACCGGAGATCGTGCGGCCGAGTTCGCGCTTGATGCGCGAGACGACGTTGACCAGGCGGCGAGCTTCGGCCTCGGGGTCGAGCGCGACGGAGACGGCGTCGGGCTTCGAGGCCTCTCCCGCCGCGGCGTCCGGCGCCGGGGCGTCGCCGAGCTTTTCGCCGAGCTTTTCGGCGGGCTTCTCGGCGGCAGCCTTCTCGGCTTCGGGTGCCGCGACGAACGCGCCGACGTGGATCGCGCGCATCGAGCGCACCTTGCCGCCGTCGACGACGACGACCGATGTCGACGACTCGCCGACGTGCAGCAGGATCTGCGCATCGTCGACGCGGCAGACATCCGCGCCGAGCGCGGCGTTGACCATCGCGGTCGACTCGAGATCGGCTTCGAGCGGCTCGATCCCCGCCTTCGAGCACAGGTCGAGCACGCGCTTGAGGTCGGTCTTCGGGACCGCGGTGACCAGCAAGTTCGTCTCGTCGCCGACTTGGTCCATCGGGATGAAGTCGATGATCACGTCGCCGATGTCCCACTGCGGGAGCTGGCTCTCGACCTCGAACTTCAGGACCTCCTCGATCTTCTCGCGATCGCTGAAGGGCAGCTTGAGCGTGCGGAACGCCGCCATGCCGGCATCGATCGCGATCGAAGTCGCGTCGACGGGGATCGCGAGCTCCTTCGCCGCGTCTCGGAGCGCCTGCGCGGCCGCCGCGAGCGGTTCGTCGCCCCCGGTGGGGAGCTCGCCGGTCTTGAAGGCCGCGATGCGATGCTTCTTCGGTCCGCCGTCCAGGACGACGATCTCGAAGCGCCGCGGGCCGATGCGAATGCCGCAGGTTCGTGCCATGGTCAGTGAGTCGGGTACAGCGTCGCCTGGGAGACCTCGTCGAAGGCCTGCCGCTGGCTCGCGGGCAGGACATCATCGCGAATCAATTGCGCGTAGCGAAGCCCCACTTGCTCGAGTTCGCGCTGCATGTCCGCGCCCGCCTTCGCCAGGTACCGGCGGCGGATCGCGTCGATGTCGCGGGCGTAGGCGTCCATCGCCTGCGAGAGGTACGCGCGGCGATCGCCCGAGAGGTCGAACGTCTGGGCGACCAAGCGCTCGTAATCCTCGAAAGGACCCGGCGGGGTCGGCGGCGGCGCCAGGCGCCGTTCGATCACCAACCCGGCTGCGAGTCCGAGCGCGGAGCACGTCAGCGCGAGCACCCCGATCCAAAGGTGCAGGCGTTGCATCGGCTATTTCTGCTCCGTGGCGTGGCCGACGGGACGAGCGCGCGCGGCTTCCTTCGCGTTGAGCTCCTCGAGCCCGCGCTTGACCTCTTCGAGCGTTGGCTCGGCGCGCTGATCGGCGCGCAAGCCGCTGGTCGCCGGCAAGGCCTGGAAGCGCAACACGAGCGAGAGCACGAACAGCGCGACCGCGGCGATCGCGGTCAGCCGCAGCACGAACGCGAACACGCGGCCGTCCTCGCGCTCACCGGACGCGCCGGCGGAAGTCTCGACCTCGTCGTACTCGCTCGCTTCGGCGGCGCGCGCGGCGTGGTGCGCGGCGAAAGCCTGCTGGGCGACGCGCGCGGCGAAACCGCGGGGCGCGACCTCGTCGGCCGCCGAGCGCACGAACCAACGCTTGAGCGTCTTGCCGTGCTGGGCGGAGTTGCGGCAACCGTGGCATTCGAGCAGGTGCTTGCGCAGCGGCGCGGCTTGCGCCTCGGAGAGCTCGCCGTCGAGGTAGCTCCACACCAGGGGGAGCGCTTCGTTGCAGGTCATCGTCATGGTGTCCTCGCCTTTGTCTTTCGCGTGGCCGCTCACAGGCCGTGCTCGAATTCGGGGTGCAGGTGCAGGAGCTTGTCGCGGAAGCGCGCACGAGCCCGGAACAGCCGCGATTCGACGGTGCCGATCGAGATGCCGAGGATGTCGGCGATCTCCTGATACGGCAGCTCCTCGAACTCGCGCAGCACCAGGACCGTCCGGAAGATCTCCGGAAGCTCGGCCAGCACCTGATGGGTGATCTTCGCGATCTCTTCGCGCTCCAGGCCGGCGTCGGGCGCCGGTGCGGCGCTGCTCGGACGCGAGCGGTCGAGGCCCTGCACAACCTCCAGGTCCTCGACCGCTTGCACCGGGCTCCGCCCATGGCGCTTCAGGAAGTCGAGCGCCGTGTTGATCGCGATGCGCGCGAGCCACGTGTAGAGGCTCGACTGCCGCTCGAACGACCCGAGGTGCGTGAACGCCTTGAGGAAGGTGTCTTGGACGATGTCCTCGACCTCCGACGGGTTGCGCGTGTAGTGACGCGCCAAGGCGAACATGCGCCCCTGGTAGCGTTCGACGAGGAGCTGGAAGGCGAGCTGGTTGCCCGCCAGGGACTCCTCGACGAGCCGCAGGTCTTCTTTCGGGGCCGTCTGCATCGCGTGGATCGCCATCGCAGGCCGTTCGACGCCTGCAGGTGGGGTTCTATTCCCGGCCGGAGCCGCCGGCGGGCGGAATGTCGAGGTCGGTGAGCAGGTGGCCGAGCTTGTCTCGCTTGGTGCGCAAGTACTTGGCGTTGGCACTGTTAGGCGCGGTCGACAGCGGCACCTGCGCGACGACGTCGATCCCGTAGCCCGCCAGCCCCGCGATCTTCTTCGGGTTGTTGGTCAAGAGCTTCATGTGCCGGACCCCGAGGTACCGGAGGATCTGGGCGCCGAGCCCGTACTCGCGCAGATCGGCGGCGAAACCGAGCGCCTGATTCGCTTCGACGGTGTCGAGGCCGGCGTCCTGGAGGCGGTAGGCCTTCAGCTTGTTCTCGAGCCCGATCCCGCGCCCTTCCTGACGCATGTAGACGAGCACCCCGCGCTTCTCCTGGCCGAGCATCTCCATCGCCTTTTCGAGCTGCGGCCCGCAGTCGCAGCGCAGCGAGTGGAACACGTCGCCGGTCAGGCACTCCGAGTGCACGCGGACCGCGACCGGTTCGTCGACCGCCGCGCGTGGGCCGTCGATCGACGGACCGGGCATCCCGAGCGTCAGCGCGACGTGCTGCTTGCCGTCGGTCGCCGAGCGGAAGAGGTGCGCCATGAACGTGCCGTAGCGGGTCGGCAGCGGCACGTCCATCTGCATCGGCTCGACCAGGCGCTCGTTCTGGCGCCGCCACGCGATCAGGTCGGCGATCGTGCAGACCTTGAGGCCGTGCTTCGCGGCGAAGACGTCGAGCTCCGGCATCCGCGCCATCGTCCCGTCCTCGTTCATGATCTCGCAGATCACGCCCGCCGGACGGCGACCGCAGAGGCGCGCCAGGTCGACGATGCCCTCGGTCTGGCCGCCGCGAACGAGCACGCCGCCGTCGCGCGCGCGCAGCGGGAAGACGTGACCGGGCCGAGCGAGGTCGCTCGCCTTCGCGTTCGGGTCGACCGCGACCTTGATCGTGTGGGCTCGATCGGCGGCGCTGATGCCGGTGGTGACGCCCTCGGCGGCTTCGATCGAGACCGTGAAGCCCGTGCCGAGCTTCGAGGTGTTCTTGGCGACCTGGGGCTCGAGCTCGAGCGTGTCGCAGATGTCGTTGGCGAGCGGCAGGCAGATCAGCCCGCGCGCTTCCTTCGCCATGAAGTTGATCGCCTCGGGGGTGACGAACTCGGCGAGCATCGCGAGGTCGCCCTCGTTCTCGCGCCCCGGATCGTCGACCAGGACGACCATGTGACCGCGACGGAGCTCGTCCAGGATCTCGGGAATCGGGCTGATCGGCATTCGCTCAAAGTAGCCCAGGCGACGCCTCCCGAATAGCGAGCGCGCGTCTCGCAAGTCCGCACGCCAACGACATTTCCGGCGGAAATGGAGACTCGTATTGAGAGTCAGTCTCAGTATTTATTACAACCGCTTGCATCCATGTTGTAGACTCTCGCCGAGTCCAACGAATCGTCTGTCCCGACCTGCGTTGCTCTTGGCGGTTCTAACCATCAACAAAATATAGAGATGCGAACATTCACCCACCACCCCGGTGAACACCGGAAGCCTGCTTACTCCCCGTCGATCGGGCGCCTCAGCTTGGCGTCAGCCGTACTGCTGTCTGCCGTATCGATGACCTATGGGCAAAGCGGCTTCCTAGGGCACATCGACCAGGCCGACCTGCTCCAGCTGGTGGCTGGCGGCCGCTTGGGCCAGGCCTACACGACCGCGTTCGACGCCGGCGACGAGTCGTTCCACTTCTTCTTCGTCGAGTCCGACGGTGTCGGCGCGGCGATCGGTCAAGGCCGCCGCTTCACGCGCATTCCGCGCGCCGACCTCAACGGCCCGACCGAGTGGCTGAACCACGTCCCGGCGCGACCGACCGGCCCGAACGAACAGGCTTGCACCGCCTGCCACGCCTTGCCGATGGACGACGGCGGGGGTGGGATCGCTCACAACGTCACGCGCGACCCGCTGCGGCTCGGCGACCCGACCCAGTACATCGAGCGTCAGACGACCCACCTCTTCGGCTCGGGCGCGCTCCAGCGCGTCGCCGAGGAGCTGACCGCGACGCTGCACGCGCTCCGCGACGCGGCGGAAGCCGAAGCCTGTGCATCGGGCCTGCCGGTCACCAAGGCCCTGGTCGCCAAGGGCATCTCGTACGGCTCGCTCGTCGCGACGCCGAGCACGAGCGGTCCCTGCACGGTCGTACTCGACACCTCCGGGGTCATCGGTGTCTCGGCCGACCTGGTCGTGCGCCCGTTCGGTTGGAAGGGCGATACGCCGACGATGCGCCAGTTCTGTCGCAACGCGTCGAACAACGAGATCGGCATGCAGGGAGTCGAGCTCGTCGGCCAGGGAGTCGACGGCGACTTCGACGGCGTGAGCGACGAGCTCGGCGTCGGCGACGTCACCGGCATGGTGATCTACGTCACCGGCCAACCGCGTCCGCTGTCGAACCTCGAGCTCGACCGTTGGAGCCTGATCGATCCGCTGACGCCGGAGGACAAGCGCGCGATCCGCAGCGGTCGCCAGCTCTTCGAAGCGTCGGGCTGCGCGGTCTGCCACGTGCCGTCGCTGACGCTCGACGATCCGATCTTCCGCGAGCCGAGCCTCAACCCTGCGTTCCGCGATGCCGTCCTGCCGGCCGGTCAGGATCCGCTGGTGGAGGGCCTCGACCCGAACTTCGCGGTGCGCTACGACCTGACGCGCGACCTGCCGGACAACGTCATCGTCGATCCGAACACCGGGCAAGTGATCGTGCGCCTCGGCAACTTCAAGAAGAACGCGTCGGGTCAGGCGCTCGTCGAGCTCTTCGGCGACCTCAAGCGCCACGACATGGGCGCCGGCCTCGCCGAGCAGATCGACGAGATCGGCACGGGCGCGTCGGTGTTCATGACCGAGAACCTGTGGGGCGTCGGCTCGACCGCGCCGTACCTGCACGACGGCCGCGCGACGACGCTCGAGCAAGCGATCCTGCTGCACGGCGGCGAAGCCCAAGCCGCGCGCGACGCGTTCGCCGCGCTGCCGACGCCGGCGCGCGCCGACGTGACCGCGTTCCTCGCGAACCTGGTGCTCGCGAAGATCGAGTGACGTCGCGCGCGAGCGCGCACGCCCGAGCTCGCGATGCTCCGACCGGAGCGTCGCGAGCTTCGTTTTGGACGCGGAGGCTGGCACGGTGAACGACAGTGCTGCGGTCGTGACTAGGATGTCGCCGTGCGCAACCTCCTCCTCGTCGCGGTGTTCGCGGGGCTCGCGCTCGTCGCGTACCTCGCGACGCGGAGCGAGCGCCCCGACGTAGTGTCGATCGCGAACGGCGGAGCATCAACGAACGAGGCCGACGACTCGCGCTCGCTCGCGACGACCGAGACGCGCGAGCAACGCAGCGCGAGCGCAGTCGCAGCGACCTCGCTGGATTCCGCGCCGACGACCGAGCTCGTCGCCGACCTGTGCGCATCGGTCGTCGTCGTCGATCGCGCGGGCCGCGCCGTCGGCGATATCGCGGTCGCGCTCTGTGTACCCGAGTTCGACGGCTGGCGCCTCGATAGAACCGTGCTCACCAACGAGGCCGGCCTCGCGGAGTTCCAAGGGCTCGAGAAGTGGCGCGACGAGCACGCGAAGCTCCGTGTCGGCCTGTCGCTCGCGCGCTGCGAGCCCGAGTTCGTCGAGTTCGCGCTCGCTGAACTTCCACGCGAACCGATGCGGCTCGTCGTCGAGGACTCCGGCACGCTCGAAGTACGAGCGACCGAATCGAATGGTGATCCGCTCGGCGTGCCGCTCACACTCTGGATCGCCACCGACGCGGACGCGCCGATCGCGTGGCCGTTCTCGCTCGCACTCCACGATCGCGTGCGCACGACGAGTCAGGACGGTACCGCCACCTTCCGGCACGTCGGGGTGGGACTCCCGATCGTCGCCGACGCCGAACTCGAAGGTGCGCAGTTCGAGCGGCGTTGGATCGACGGACCACACGTCGGCGGCGAAGTGGTGCGCGTCGACGTGCCGCTGGAACGCATCGATGCGGTGTTCCGGGCAGAGCTCGTCGACGAGGAATCCAAGCCGCTCGCGAACGTGAATGGGATCGCGTACTTCCACCGCGATCGGTCCAAGGACCGCGACGGTTTCCTTCGTTTCGAGTCCGACGCGAGCGGCCGGGTGCACACTTTCGTCCCGACGGCGACGTGGAAGCCGAGCGCCGTAGTTGAAGTCACGTTCGTCGGACGGAGAGCGAACGAGCCCGGGCGGCGAGTGCGCTGCCTGCTCCCGAAGCCGACGCGAAGTCCGACGCGCGTTTCGCGCGACGAGTACGACTTCGGCGTGCTCGTTTGCGTCGCGGATCCGTTCTTCTGCGCGGGCCAAGTGCTCGATACGCGAGGCCGGCCGGTCGCCGATGCAATCGTGACCCTCAACCTGAACAAGGTGCCTACGCGAGCCGATCGCGACTTCCAGGAAGCCGTCGACGCCGAGGGGCGCTTCGTGATCGGCTGGACGGCGGATGCCGATGAGGTCGCGCTGATGGCGAATGCCGGCTCGAATCGTCGGTCCGAGCGTGTGATCGCCGCGCGCGGTGCGCGAGGCGTCGTGCTCACGCTGCCGGCTGCCGAAGGAGTCGGGACACTCGAGGGTCGCGTGGTCTTGCCCGACGGCGTGACGATGGACCACTTCGATCTGTCGATCGAGCGCGTGCTCGAAGACGGCTCGCGCGCGGGCTGCAACTTCGCGCACAGCGACACCGGCGGCTTTCGCGTGCAGGACACTCCCGCCGGCGAGTACGCGGTGCGCGTGGAGTTCTCGACCTCGCCCGAAGCGCTCGCCGACGTTCGCGGAATCATCGTGCGCGGCGGTCAGACGACGCAGGCGCCGCCCATCGACCTGCGTGAACGACTCGTGTGCGTGCGCGTTGAGTTGGTCGACGAGCACGACACGCCGCTCGTCGATGGCTCGGTCTGCGCCAGCCGCGACGGCGCACGACTCCGCGCGGCGGAAGCGGGGCCGGACGGTGTCGCGGTGTTGCCGCTCGACGTTTCGACGTGTGACGTCGCTGCGTCCGCGCCCGGATTCCGTCCGAAGCGCGCACTCGGTGTCTCGGGCCACGTGCGCCTGGTGCTTGCGCGAGGCTTCGTCGCACGACTGCGCGGTCCCGTGCTGGACCCGATCGCGAGTGACTACGACCTGCGACTCAACTTCTGGCTGAAGGACGAGGAGCGCGACACCTGCTTCCGACGCTCGGTGATGTGCTTGCTAGGCGCTGACGGACGCGGAACCTCGACGTTCGGAGTCGCGGGTGTGTACGAACTCGGCGACGCGCGGCTCGTCCGTCGGCTGACGGGCACCGAGTTCGAACTCGGGCTCGATCCGTTCCCTACGGTCACGATCGCCGAGGACGACCTCGAACACGTCGTCGAAGTCCCCGACGCGGCGCTGCGAGCCGCGGTCGACCGGGCGCTCGGCCGCTGAACCTTCCGCTCGCGCCGACTCACGTGCGCTCCTACGATGCGACCGTGAAGCGGCTGGTCCTGCTCGTCGTCATCGGCGCGGTCGCGTCGATGCTCTACCTCGCGCTCACCAGGTCGCCCGCGGACGTCGCGCGGCTCGAGACGGCGAGCGAGAGCGCGTCGACCGACGCCGCGGGCGCCGAGCTGGTCACGAGCGAGCCGCTCGGTGCGCGCAGCGAGCGCACGGACGCCGTGTCCGATGCGTCGCAAGCGACGGCGAACACCGAACTCGTCATCGAAGTCGTCGACGCACGCACCGAGCAACCGATCGTCGGCGCGCGCGTTTTCGTCGAGCGCGAGGACGTCGACGAATTCGAACGTCGCGCGGCGGAGGAACGATACGGGTTCTCGGGTCCGTTGCTCGCGCCGGTCCTGGGCCGCGAGTTCGCCGCGGATCGCGACGGGCGAGTGCGCGTGCCCTCGCCGAAGTGTCCCGTGACGATCTGGGCGAGCCACGAGGAACTACACGGCGAAGTCGACGTCTCCACCGGTGCAGCGAACGCGCGCGTCGAGCTCGTGACGCTACGCGGCGTGACGGTCGCGGTCGTCGATCGGCTCGGCGTGCCGGCTGCGAACGTGAACGTCGCGTTGCTCGGACTCGTGCTCGGCGAATGGGACGTGCAAGCCGACGCGTTGACCGACGAACACGGTCGCGTCGAACTCTACGGCCTCGAGGAGGCCGCGCCGGAGGAGACCGCGCCGCTGCGGATCGCGACGCCGCTCGTCGGCTGCAGTCCCGACTTCGTCGAGTTCACGCGCGCGAACGCGCCGTCCGAGCCCGTGCGGCTCGTCATCGCAGACACCGGAGTCGTCGACGCGGTGGCGACCGACGCTCGCGGCGAGCCGCTGTCGATCGCGGCGCGCATGGATCTCTCGGTCGACGAGCGTGCGGACTCGCCGATGTCGTTCGTCGTCGCGGTCCGCGATGGCCAGTCTGCCTGCACGCGCGACGGTCACGCTCGCTTCGAGCGCATCGGCTTGGGGCTTTCGCTCCGTGTCGACGCGTACTTCGAAGGCTTGAGCTTCACCGAGCGCATCGTCCCGGGCCCGCGCGTCGCCGACGAAGTCGTGCGCGTCGCCGTTCCGCTCGCCGAAGCTCATCCGATCATCCGCGCGCAACTCGTGGCGACCGACGGCTCCGCGTTCGCGAATCGGCGTGTCCGCATCAGCGGCGTGAATCTGGAAGGCCAGCGACAAGCGCTCTTCGACGAGTGTCGCACCGATGCCGAAGGACGCCTGCAATTGTGCAAGTCGCTGAAGTGGTCGTTTCCCGAGCGCCTGCTCGAGGTCGACGTCGACGTGGTCGAGCCCGGGATGCGCGTGGCTCGTGCCCGGACGACCTGGCCGCCGGCGCGCGAGGTCCGTGACATCGTGCCGCGGCAGGAGCACGACTTCGGAGCGCTCGTCTGCGTGACCGACCCGTTCTTCTGCTCCGGTCGCGTCGTCGATGCGAGCGGAGCTCCTGTCGACGGTGCGGAAGTCGGCGGGCGATGGCGCACCGCCAGCGGCGACACCGCGTGGGCTGTGACGACGCTCGCGAACTCACACGGCGAGTTCGAGCTGGGCATTCCGGACGAGATCGGCGAGCTCGAGGTCACGGCGATATCACGAAACGGGCGCGAGCCGGCCCCGTTTCACCCGGCGGCGCGAGGCGTGACGGGCATCGTGCTCGTACTTCCCGCTGAGCGTGAAAGTGGCACGCTTCGCGGCCAGTTCGTTTGGCCGGAAGGACTCGATTCCAGCGACATCCAGCTCGCGCTCGACCCCGCGGATGGCGGGAGGCGCCGGTGGGCGAACTGGGACGAGAACGAAAGCGGTCCCTTCGAAGCCTTCACCGGGTTCGTCGGACGGTCGAGCCTCGTAGTGCTCTTCCAGGACGAAGTCGTCGCGCGCGTCGACGGCATCGAGGTGCGCGCCGGGGAGATCACCGAGCTCGCGCCGATCGATTTGCGCGAGCGCATCCACGCGCTGCGCTTCGAGGTGGTCGACGAGCGCGGCGCGGCGCTCGGCGGCGGCACGGTTTGCGAGCTCCGCGGCGAGGAGTACGTCAACCACGTGACCGTCGCGTCCGACGGGCGCGCGGTGCTGCCGTCGCTCGGCACGACGATCGACGTCGTCGCGTCCGCGCCAGGGCGGAGCTCGCGGCTCTTCCGCGGCGTAGCGAGCGGCGCGAAGCTCGAGCTCGGGCCCGGCGCGACCGCGGTGATTCGTGCGCCGTCGCTCGGCGACGCGGGCGCCGAGTTCGCGCTCGCCGTCGAGCTCGCCTATTGCGACGACGACCTCGCGCTCGCGTTCAGCGACGACCTCGCCGTCGTCTTCGCCGAGCACGACCGGGTCTCGGTCGCGGCGCCCGGGCTCGGCGACTACTGCGTCCGCTCCGCGCTGTTGGTGCACCGCACGTCCGGCGCGCGGTTCGAGCTCGAGTTCGCGCCCACCGACCAGCCGATCGTCACGTTGGTCGCGGCGCCGGCCGAGAGCTCGCTCTCGCTGCCCGCCGACGCGCTGGCGGACGCCCTCGCGCGCGCGACGAAGCAGTAGCGCGTCTCCGACGTTCCCGCGCGCTATCCTGCGTGTCTCGAACAGCCATGAATGCCTCCTCGATCGCTCTGTCGTCGTGCTTCGTCCTCTTTGCCGCGAGCGCTTGCTCCACGCCCAAGTCCGGGCCCGTGCGTGCGACGCCGTCGCCGGCCGCGCCGGCCGAGCAGAGCGCGCCGGGCGAACAAGTCGCGCCGGGCGCGCAGACCGATCCCGCGCATCCCGTCGCCGTCGCCGCGCCGGAGGTGCCGGTCGAGCAGGCGCTCGGCGAGCTCGCGATCCTCGAGGACGCGCGCCATCCGTCGGTCGCGCAGTTCGCGACGCACGACTCCGCGCTCGTGCGCGCGCGCGCCGCGCGGGCGCTCGGGCGCGTGCTCGATGCTGCCGCGGAGCCGCTCGCGAAGCTGCTCGACGACGCTGACGCGTCCGTCCGAGCCGAAGCCGCCTTCGCGCTCGGCATGCGCGGCGACGCGGGCTTCGCCGACGCGCTGCTCGCGCGCGCCGACGCTCGTCGCGAGAGCGACGCGAACGTCCGCGCGCGCGCCGTCGAGGCTGCGTCGAAGCTCTCGACGCCGGAGAAGCGCTCGGCGTTGCTCACCGCGCTCGCCGATGCCGATCCGCGCGTGCGGATCGAAGCCGCGCAGGCCCCGTCGCGCTGGCCGACCACCGAAAAGGGCGCTCTCGACGTCGATCGAGCGCTGATCGCGCACCTCGAGAAAGAGACCGACGCCGACGTGATCACGTACGCGCTCTTCGCGCTCGAGCGCCGCAAGGGCGTCGATGCGGTTGCGACGTTCCTGCGCTTCGCGACAGCGCAGGACTCGCGTCATCGCATCTACTCCGTGCGCGGGCTCGTCACGTTGCTGAGCTCGCACTCGCTCGGAATGCTTGACGCGACCGCCGCCAGCGCCGCGTTGCTCGCGCGCACCGACGACCACGATTCGCGGGTCGCGTGCGAGGCGGTGCCGGTGTTCAAGACGTCGGTCGACGAGGAGCACGTGCCCGCGTACTCGCTCGGCCACGAAAGCGCGAACGTGCGCTACTCGACGTGGCGCGTCGTCGGAGACTGGATCCCGAACACGCGCGATCAGATGACGATCCTCGGCGCCTCGGGCTGGATCCTGCACGAAGGTTCCGGCGCACTCGTCGACTACGAGAGCTCGCCGTTCGTCTGGGCGGCCGGCCGCGAGGCGCAACTGCGCATCTACGCGCGGTTGCTGACCGATCCGGAGGCCGGCGTACCGGCGGAGGTGCCGTTCGAGTCGCTGCTGACGACGCAACCGCTGCCCGAGGACGATGTCGTCGCGCTCGCCGGCATCGCGCGCGGACTCCAAGCGGCGCCCGCGGCGCTCTTCGATCGCGTCATCCCGCCCTACCTGCGCCACCGCGATCCGCGCGTCGCGAGCGCGGCGATCGAGTCGCTCGCGAAGCATCTCCGACCCGATCATCGTCAGACGCTGCACGAGCTCCTCTACAGCCCCGACAACGGCCTGCGGCTCGCCGCGCTCGGCACGCTCGACACCAAGCCCGACGCGAGCGACCTCGAGCACGTCGCGGCCTCGTTCGCGAGCGCGGTCGGCGACATCGCGCCCGAAGTGCGCTTCAACGCGCTGCGACTCGCGGGCAAGATCGGCGGTGCGGGCGCGATCGAGCTGCTCGCCGCCGCTCTCGGCGCGCCGGAGCCGTTCGTGCGCTCGGTCGCGAGGCAGGAGCTCCAGAAGCTCGCCCCCGCCGAGCTCGCGAAACACGACGCCGAACCGACGAAGCGCGCGCCGAGCACACCGGTGCGCGCGATCGATCTGCCCGCGCGGCCGCGTCATCCGATCGTCGAGGTGCACACCAAGCGCGGCGTGCTGCGCTTCGAGCTCTTCCCCGACGAAGCCCCGTTCCACGTCCACAACTTCCTGACGCTCGCCGCGCGCGGGTACTACGACGGGCTCGGCTTCCACCGCGTCGTTCCGGACTTCGTGATCCAAGGCGGCGACTACCGCGGCGACGGCAACGGTGGAACGACGTTCCGCATCGCGGAGGACGTGCGCGCGCTCCACGCGAAGGGCGAGCTCGTTCCGCAGGATTCGCTCCGCCACGAGATCGGTCCGCGGAAGTACGTCCGCGGCTCGCTCGGGATGCCGCGCAACGAGGACCTCGAGTCCGGCGGTAGCCAGTTCTTCGTCACCCACCGCGAGACGCCTCACCTCGACGGCCGCTACACGATCTTCGGGGAGCTCCGCGACGGCTTCGAAGCGCTCGATCGCATCGAGGTCGGCGACGTGATCGAAAGAGTGACCGTCGTCGACGACGGTCGCTGAGCGGGCGCGTTCTCCACACGCGGTGGACAACCGCTGTGGAGAGCCCGGCAGGTCGGTGGAGAAGCGGTGGAGAGCGGCGCGACGGCGGCGCTAAGGCGTTGCCGGCGGCTCAGTTGCGCCGGAGCTCGCTCTCCACACCGATTTGGAACTCCCTAGGGAAGCCCAGATTCGCGGGGCGGTCTCATCGCTACGGCGGCTCGCCGTCGATAGGGACCTCGCCGCGCGCGACGCGCCTCGCAGTGGGGACGAGACGCGGGCGGCGATTCCCCCCTTTCGGCCGGAACGCGATGAAGCGCTATCTGCTCCCGGCCGGGCTCGCCTTCGTGGGTTGGCTCGGCCTGCAAGAGACCCAGAGCCTGCGGCGACAGCTCGAAGAGCTCGCTCGGGCGCCGCGAGCGGATCCCGCCGAGGTCGACGCGCTCGAGCACGAGCTCCGGCAGGTCGGCACCGAGCTCGCCGACGCCAAGTTCCGCATCGAACGCGATCAAGCGAAAGTCGAGCTCGCGCGCCGCGTGCTCGCGCTCGAAGCGAAGCTCTCCGACGCCGACTGCCGCCTCGACGCGCAAGGCTCGCGCCTCTCGACCTGGGAGGATCAGTGGACCGACCTCGAGCCCGAGATCGATTCGCGCCTCGCTGAACTCAAGGTCGGCCTGGAGGAACGGTGGCGCTCGCTCGACGAGCTGACGACGAACGCGGCACGCGCCGCGAGCGAGGATCGCGCTCGGCTCGAGCGCCTCGACATGCGCATCGCGTCCGAACCCGATCGCGGACGGATGTGGGACGAGCTCGTCGGCCCCGTCGTGCAGCTCGCCGGCGACAGCACGGTCGGCAGCGGCGTGTTGCTCGAGTCGCGACGCCTCGGCGAGACGTCCAAGTGGCGCACGCATCTCCTGACCGCGTGGCACGTCGTGCGCGACATCTACGGCTCGCCCGATCGCACCGACGAGCCGGTGCCCGTCAAGATCTACCTGCGCGACGGCGCGCTGCGGCACGAAACCGCGAAGCTGATCGCGCACGACGTCGACCTCGACGTCGCGCTGCTCGTGCTCGAGTGCGACGAACCGGTGCCGTGCGGCGCAAAGCTCGCGACGCGCCAGCGCCTGATCGACTCGCGCATCTTCGACGGCGTGTACGCGGTCGGCTGCCCGCTCGGCAACGATCCGATCCCGACGCGCGGCGAAGTCGCCGCGATCGAGCACGTCGTCGAAGGCACGCACTACTGGATGGTCAGCGCGCCGACGTACATCGGCAACTCCGGAGGCGGCATCTTCGACGCGGAGTCGCACGAGCTGCTCGCGATCTTCTCGAAGATCTACACGCACGGTTCGCTGCGCTCGACGATCGTGCCGCACATGGGCCTCGCGACGCCGTTGCTCGCCGTCTACGACTGGCTCGAAAAGGAGGGCCTGGCAAGTGCGCCGACCTCCTCCGACGCGGAGCGCGTGCAGAGCTCGGTCGCCGCGGCGTCGGCGCAGCACTGAAATCGTCGCGGGGTTCGGATGACGGGCCGCGCGCGTGCCGCCAGCACTCGCTGGAGACCACGCAGCGGCGCCGAACGTCAGACCTTGCCTGCGAGCACGATCTTCTCCTGAGCGGAGACGACCACGCCACCGGGCTTCTCGACGGTCACGGCGAAGAGCGTCGGGTTCGCGACGAAGAGCTTCGCGTCGATCGGCACGATCAGCTCGCCGTCCGCGCCGACGTCGAACACGCCGCCGTCGACCGGGTGCTTCTGGGTCTCGTCGAAGATCCAGAGCTGGTATTGCTCGCGCGTCGGATCGTTCGCGGCGAGCCCGCGGATGCGCATGAAGCCGCGCTGTGCGTTCGGATCCCAGACGACATCGCCTTCGGCGCCCTTCGCGAAGTCGGTGCCGCTCCACGGCACGCGCAACACGCCGGCCTGCGCGAGCAGAGCTTCGCGTTCGGCCTCCGGCGACGGGGACGAGCTCATCAAGCGCGGCCACCAACCGGCCAACGCGATCAGCAGCCCCGCGGCGACCGCGACCAAGCTCGGCATGACACGCAAACGGCGCTCTGGAACGGACGAGAGCTTCGGAATGGGCGCGGCGGCCGGTTTCGCGGTCGACGGCTTCTGGCTGCGCGGGGCGCTCGGAGCGCTCGCAGCGCCCGGCTTCGCGGCAAAGTGCGCCTGCGCGTCGGCCTCGAGCTTCTTCGCGAGCGCGACGGGCAACGGAGCGAGCCGCTGCTCGACGCTCGTGAGCTCGACGGCGGCAACGGCGAGCTCGTCGGCCTCGAGATCGATGCCGGCGTGCTCCGCGAGCAGCGCGGTGAACTCCGCGCACTCCGCGGCGGTGAGCCCTCCGAGGGCGCGCGCGGCGCGCAGCTCCTCGAAGCGATCCTGATCGAAGCGGCGGGCGCTCATGACGTCACCTCACTGGCGCGCGCGGCGCTGCCGAAGCCGAGCAAGTCGCGCAGGCGCTCGAGCCCGCGCCTCGCGTGGGTCTTGACGGTGCCGAGCGGCAAGCCCGTTCGGCTCGCGATCTCGGAGTGCGACAGGCCTTCGTAGATCGAGAGTTCGAGCACGCGTTTCTGCTCCGGCCGGAGCTCGCCGAGCGCCGTCTTCGCGCGCTGCGCGTCGTCGCAGACCGCGGATTGCTCGGTGTGGTCGGGCGACGCAGGCGCGCGGGTCTCGTCGATCTCCTCGACACCGCCATGCTTGTCGGCGCGACGGCGCAGGTCGATCAGTCGGCGACGCGCGATCATGGCCACGAAGGTCGCCTCGTTGCAGCGAGTCGCGTCGAAGCGCGGTGCGACTTGCCAGAGCTGGAGGAAGGTCTCCTGGACCGCATCCTCGACCGCGTGCGCGTCTTTCGCGAAACGGCGAGCGAGCGAGTACACGAGAGGGCCGTAGCGCTCGATGCATTCCTGCACCGCGCCGGACTCGCCTTTCGCGATTCGTTCGAGGATCGAGCTCACCAAGGAACCGGGGGGGCAACTCGCCGGGCGGAAGAACATCGTCCCGCCGCCGCCCGGCGCGGCAGCGGGAACGCAGAGGAGGCTACTGGAGGACGATGACCGTGTCGATCACGTGGATCACGCCGTTGCGGGCTTCGATGTCGGCTTTCGCGACGCGCGCTCCGGCGAGCGAGACGCCGGCGGCCGACGAGCTGACCGCGAGATGGGCGCCGCCGAGCGTCTCGACGCGCTCGAGCGCGACGACCTGATCGGCGTAGACGCGCCCGGCGACGACGTGGTTCTGGAGCAGCGCGACGAGCTTCGCGCGGTTCTCCGGAAGCACCAGCGCCTCGACCGTGCCCTCGGGCAGCTTGGTGAAGGCTTCGTCGCTCGGCGCGAGCACCGTGAACGGCCCGGCGCCGCCGAGGACCTTGCGCAGATCGGCCGCGTCGAGCGCCGCGAGCAACGTCTTGAACGAGCCCGCGTGCTCCGCGACCTCGACGACCGTCTGCGCGCTCGGCAACAGCACGGAGTCGAGCACGTGGATCACTCCGTTCGAGCACAGCACGTCGGCCTTGACCACGCGCACGC
>JACRIN010000090.1 GCA_016220085.1 Planctomycetota bacterium | reverse complement strand
CGTGCGCCTGTCGCTCCAGACGCCCTGCGCTTCCCGCTACGCCGTTTCTCTCCACCGCTACCGGCGTTCCGCTGCGATCCCCAGCCTCGAATCCCGCCTTTCGGGCGATTCGGCTACCCACTCAAGCTGGAGGAGAGCCAAGAAATTTCGGGCGTACACGGCAATCGACGATGTAAGGCGAAGCGTTGCGCTGGGGTCTTTGGGCGCGTTGTTGGGGCCTCGGGCCGTCCGTTCGCCTGCTTCGCAGTGAGCGACCGCATGGTCGAGAGTTCTGCCTAGCCTCGGGGCGATCTCGCGGCGCAGATCCGCGCCGCGATGCTGGCGGCTGCGGCGACGGTGCCGGGTCCGCCGCCTGCGTAGCACGCTCGTCGGTGTCGCGCTGCGCGCGCACGCGCTCGCCAGCGAGCGCGTGCAATGCGACCCTCACAGGTGAGGTGCGACGCTCGTCGAAACGCATCGAGCCGGTCGAGATCGCCTTCAATACTTCGGCGAGATGAGCGTGCATGTCGTCGCGCGCCGATGGTGGCGCGCACCAACCACGAGGCAACGACATGGCGAAGAAGACGACGAAGAACGCGGCGAAGACGAGCGACCTGATCCAAGAGGCGCAGGTCGCGATGGCGAGCGACGCGACGATCACGCTGGGTGATCTGAGCGAGCGCTACCTGAAGGCGCTCGAAGACAAGGGCGCGGGGCCTGGGACGATCGCGAGCTACGGGATGGAGCTGAAGACCGCCGCGAAGCAACTCGGCAGCGAGACACCGATCGGGCTCTTCACGGCCGATCGCATCGCCGAGTACTGTTCGAGCGACGCCGTGATGAAGACGCGCGCCGGGAAGTCGAAGGCACCGCCGACCTACTTGAAGACGCAGCGCGTGCTGCGGCTCGCGTTGCTGTGGGCGGTCGAGCGCAACCTCCTCGCGAGCGCGCCGATCCCGTCGGTCGAAGCGAAGGCCTGATCCACCGCGACAGCCACGGGGTCGATCGTCGGTAGCGGCGATCGGCCCCGCGTCCTCACCAAGTCCAAGCTCCAACTCCAAGGAGGGCGCATGCGTCTACACGACGCGCTCGACCAGTTCGTGCTCCAGCTCCAGGCCGACGGTCGGAGCGAGCACACGCTCGGCAACTACCGCCGCCACGTCGCGCTACTCGCGCGCTGGCTCGGCGCGAACGACGACCTCGACGAAGTCACGCCGCAGACGCTCGCGCGATTCCTGACCAGCGACGTCGCGCGGCTCGACGCGAACGGCGTCGCGCGCAGCGCCTCCACCGTGAACGCGCTCCGCACCTCGCTGCGCGTCTTCTTCGGCTGGCTGCACGGCGCGGGCCTCGTGCGCACGAACGCGGCACGCATGGTGCGTCGCGCGATCTGTTCGCCGCCGCCGCCCAAGACGCTCGCCGACCAGGAGATCGAGCGCATGCTCGCGACGATCGCCCGAGACCCGACGCCCGAGGGCAATCGCGACCACGCGCTGTTCGCGCTCATGGCCTGGACCGGGATCCGCCTGTCGAGCGCGATCGGCGTCGAGGTCGAGGACATCGACCTCGCCGGCGCCGAGATCAGGCTGCGGCACGTGAAGGGGAACCGAACCGAGCGCGTGCTGCTCGGGCCGAGGACGGTGGCGCTGCTTGCGGCGTACCTGGGCGCGCGCCGATCAGGCCCGGCCTTTCCGGCGTTTCACGGCGGGCTTCTTGGTCGGCGCCAAGCCGCGCGCCGCCTCGAACTCTGGCTCGATCGCGCTGGGTTGCCACATCGGGGAGCCCATGCGCTCCGGCACAGCTTCGCGGTGCGCGCCTACGCCAGGACCGGCGACTTGCTGACCGTGCAGCGACTCCTTCATCACGCCAGCATCGCTTCGACCCTCATCTACGCGCGGTGCAGCGATGAGCGGCTTCGACTCCCCGTGGAGTAGATCCCCGCAAGCGACCGGCGAGCGTCCGCGAGATCCGCTCCCAAGTCGGCGGGGCAACGACCGGCGAACTGCTATCGGACCTACCTTGTCGGAACGGGCGTTCAGCGGTTCTCCTATGGGGAGATGAAGCTGCACATCCGGGAGATCGACGGCACCTTTGGTAGTGACGTGTTCGACAACGGTGCACAAGAGGGCGGGGAGGTGGCGTCTCATGGTGAGTCGGGATTAGGCTGTGCTGAAAGAGCCCTCGGCGGTTCCCGAAGGGACCGCGTAGTCGAGCGGCTCGGTGCTCCGATCGTGTCACAAGGCGTCGCCGGAGTTCTGCGGTTCCGGATCTTCTCGGACCGGCGAGCGAACCGGGCTATCGAGGGACGCCGCGCGCGTCGAATCTGGTTCGACGGGGTGCCTTTTCCGGTCGCGAGCCGCTGGCTCAGCGACGCTCGCGAGGTGTCCGCTTCTCGAGCGTTTCGGCCTTGCCGCGCAGGGCATCGCGAAGGGCGGACTGGAACTCCGCGCCTTGCTTGGTCCGCAGCAGCTCGAGTTGCTCCGGCGTGATCAGCTCCGGCCGCGCCGCCAGCCGATCCAGGATGCGCTCGCGCAACCTGCCTTCGAGGAATGGCTTGCGCTGCTCACTCGGCAGCCGTTCGGCCTCGTCGCGCCACGCCGGATCGGGCTCGAAGAGCTCGCGAGGACTCTGGAAGTGCTCGCCTCGCCGCGGAGGCCCAAAGCGCGGACCGCCCGGTCCACCGTCGTGCTCGCGACCGCAACGATCCCGGCGCAGGTCGTGGAAGCGTTCGAAGAACGGACGCGTCGGGAGTTTTTGGACGTCCGCCCACTCCGCGGCTTCGAGCCACGTCGGCAGCCCCTCTTCGGCGACGTCGCGCTCGATCACCCGCCGGCGCAGCTCCATCACCGCCTCGAAGTGCTGGCCTTCGGGCAGAGTTTCGATGCGCGCGACCTCCTCGGGCGCGAGTTCGAGCCTGCGTGCGAGCGCGTCGAGCATCCGCCGACCGTCCTCGCGACGCGCGTTCTCGCAGAACTCGCGCACCATCGGCTCGCGTTGATCCGGCGGCGCGTTCTCGATGCGCGCACGCAGCTCGCGCGGCAAGAAGCCGCGCACGTGGCGTCCGCGCTCTTCGAGCCGGCGCTCCATGAACTCGCGCAGCGCTTCGGCGCGCTCCAGCGGAGTCAGCTTCTCCAACCGCGCGCGCACTTCGGCCGGCAGCTCCTTCACGAGCTCCGTGCGCAGCCCTTCGAGGCGCTTCGCCCGCTCGGCGAGCTTCGCGCGCTTCTCCGGCGGCAACGTACGGAACTCCTCGAACCGCTCGACGAACTTCGCGCGCTCGTCGTGCGGCATGCGTTCCCAGCGATCGCGCGCGTCGCGCGGATCTTGCTTGGCGCCGGCGACGCCCGCGAGGGCGATCAGAAGCACGAAGAGTCGAACGAGGATCGTCATGACGTCACCCGTTCCTCGGCTCCTCGAGCGCGGTCGGCACGACTCCGTCGTCGATCGACTCATCGACGGATTCAGTTCCGAAATCGGGGCTGAGCTCGGAGCTGAGTTCGAGCAGGAGCTCGTCACTCGCATCGAGGCTCGACAGCATCACGTCGATGTTGTCGCTGTTCAGGAGCTCCCAGGATTCGAGCACCGACAACGACGCCAAGAGCTCGTCGCTCGGCGCGGCGAGCGATTCGATTCGCGGCGCCTGCTCGGGCGTCGCGTTCTCGACGATCGGTTGCGGGTCGACCGGCGTCGCGCCGCGCAGCCACGCGCGCAAGCTCCACGCGCCGCCGAGCACGATCACCGCCGCGGCGGCCGCGGTCAGCCAGAGACGCGGACCGGAGAACGCCGTGCGACGGCGCCGCGCGAGCGCCAGCCTCGACAGCGTGCGCACCGCGAGCTCCGCGGGCACTTCAGGCGCCGGAACGCGTTCGAGCAGGCGATCGAGCGCGATCTCGGCGCGCTCGGCGGCGATACCGGCGAGCACCCGCCGCGCGAGCGTCGGCGACGCGATCGCCGGATCCGCGCGTTCGAGCAAGGCATCGAGCCCGTCGCCCGCGGGACGGAGCTTCAAGCGCGCGAGCACCCGCACCGCGAGCTCGCGCGGCAGCTTGGGCTCGGGCAGCGAATCGAGCAGGAGCTCGAGCGCTTCCTCGGCGGCGAGCACGCGCCGGCATTCGGCGCAGGAGAGCAGGTGCTCGTGCCAACCGAGCGTGTCGAGCTCGCCGCGTCCGCGCCGCGGCTCCAACGCCGCGACCAGTCGCTCACGGAAGGCGATGCACTCGGAGTTCACAGGCGTTCCTCCGTCAGGTACGGCGCGAGGCGCGCGCGCAGGTTCTCTCGGGCGCGGTGCACCATCGACTTGATCGCTTTCTCGCTCGTGCCCATCACGTCGGCGATCTGCTCGTAGGGCAGCTCCTCGTACTTCGCGAGGATCAGCGCCATCCGCTGCGACGGCGAGAGCTCGGCGATCGCGACGCGCACCGCGCCGACGACATCCTCGCGCTCTAGCGCGTGCGACGGCGGCACGACGTTCGGATCGGAGAAGTCGCGCGGAGCCGCACCGTCGTCGCCATCGAGCGACTGCACGTCGCGCGAGCCCTCGCGCTCGGTGCGGTTGACCGCCAGGGTGAACGCGATGCGGTAGAGGAACGTGGAGAAGCGCGCTGTCGGCTCGTACCGCTCGCGATTGCGGACGATGCGCAGGAAGACCTCCTGCACCAGGTCCTCGCGCTCCGGCGCCGGCCCGAGGAAGCGCGTGAACAACGCGAAGAGCTGGCCCGAGTACTTCTCGACCAAGCGATCGAACGCGCGCTCGTCGCCGCCTTGGTAGGCGAGCATCCACGCGGCTCCCTGATCGCTGACTTGGTGGTCGCTCATCGGCTCTCGAGGCATGTCTCGGGCTGGAACCCTTCTCGACCGACTTGGTTTCGGCCGGCGAGGGCGTAGTGCGCGAGCCCATGGCGCATGCAAACCCCAGCGGCTAGCGAGTTTCCGTCCACGGCCGCGGTCCGTCCAGCCGCCGAATCGCCGCGCGCGGCCACAGCACCGATCCGGGCCGTCCCAGCAGGTCGGAAACCTTGACCGGGCCGTACTCGCGGCTGTCGAAACTCTGCGAGGAGTTGTCGCCGAGCACGAAAACCTCGTCGGGGCCGAGTTGGAGCGGCACGTCGACCGCCTGCGTGCCGCGGCGCAGCCAACAGCGATCGCGCTCGACGCGCAGCGCGCGGAACTCGATCGCGCCGGTGATCCGGAGCGCGACACGCGGCAGCCGATGGCGCAGGTTGGGATCGGGCGCGTCGAGCAGCGGCGCGTTCGCCGTGTAGCCCGCGAAGACACGCACGTCGCCGCCGAGGCTCGCGAGCAACGTGTTGTCGACGTTGGCGAACGAGAGCGTGTGCCAGCGCTCGGCACCCGCGTGCTCCTCGACCGCGCCGAGCGACGTCCACGAACCGTCGGGCTGCGCGCGGAGCACGTCGACGCGCACGCCGACCGACGTGCGAGGCTCGACGCGCGCTTGGAAACGATCGCCGTCCTCGGTCAGCTCGACGGTCAGCGTCGCGCCGGGCGACAGCAAGCGGAACGCGAGCTCGACGCCGAGATCGTTGACGAGCTCGCTCCCGTCGACCCATTCGTTCGACGCGTTCCAAAAACCGTCGGTCATCCGCGGCGCGAAGCCGCACGCGAGCTCGCCGCCCGCGGGCGCCTCGACTCGCCACGCGCCACCGAGGTCACGCGCGTTGGTCGCGAGCTCCGAAAACGCCGCGTCGAGCGGGTGCGCGGTCGAATCGAACACGGTGATCGGCGCGGCGCGCGGAACGTCGCACGCGAGACGCTCGCCGTCGATCAGCAGATCGCCGCCGGAGATCAAAACCGATTCGCCGGGCAGCGCGACGATGCGCTTGACGATCGGCGCGTCCTCGCCCGGTCGACGCAGCACGGCGAGCTCGAACCGCCGGAGCTCTTGCGCGCCGTAGAAGACCAACACGGACTCGCCGGGCTGCTTCCCATCCGGTCCGTGCAACACGGGCTCCATCGAGCCCGAGTCGACGCGATAGACGTCGCAGACGAACGCCTGGATCACGAGGACCGCGCAGACGATCAGCAAGCACGCCCACGCCGATCTGGTCAGCCATTTCTTCATCGAGCGGGCGGAGATCCTACGCAACGCGCCGCGCCGCTTCCCGCACGGCGTGCGCTTCCCGCGCCGACGTCAGGACGCTTTGCCGAGCGCGATCAGCGCGGCGCAGACGAACAACGTCAGTCCGGCGACCACCACCCCCGCGATCGCGAGGCCGCGTCGACGCGTCCGATCGAGGCTTCCGAGCACCCCGAAGACCAGCGCGACGAGCTCGAGCACGACCATGCCGATCATCACGAACCCGATCGCCGCCATCGCCGTGCCCTTGCCGTGCAGCGCATCCCGTCGGAGCGCGAGGACGAGCAAGCACGCCGCGAACGTGAACGCCATCCCCGTGCAACCGAGCAGCGACAACACGAACGACGCGATTCCGAAGCCAGAGTGCTTCGTCAGTGTCGCCGCGGGCGTGACCGGCGGCTGGGGGGTTGCGGGCTCGTCCATGGCTACCTCCGCGGGATCGCGTTGAGAGTGTAGTAGGCGTCGGCGTGCAAGAGCTTCGCGCCGCGCGCGTCGCGGACGCCGTCGGCGTGGAGCTCGTGCACGTAGCCGGCGCGCAAGTCGTCGACCGTCAGTCGAACGCGCCGTCGGTCGTCGGTCACCGTCGCCGCACGCACGCTCGGCGTGCCGCGATCGACCTCGTCGCTGCCGTACTGCTCGTGGTGCAAGTACGTGTAGCTCTCGAAGCGCCAACTCGAGACCGTCGCGGCGAGCTCGACGTCGAGCTCGCGCGTGAACTCGAGTTCGAACCCATCCGGCCGCGCGCGCATCGCGAGGATCTCGAACGGCGTCTCGCCGGTCCACGTCAGCCGTTCGAGGCCCCACGGCTTCGTGCCGAGACTGCCCCAGCCGCGATCGGTTTCGCCGCAGAGCAAACCGCCGTGCGCGTCCCAGCCGACGCGGATCACGCCGCTCGCTAGACCTTTTCGGAACGGGAAGACCGCGCCTTGCCAACGCCCTTCGACCTGGTCGAGCGCGACGCGCACGACCGACGCTTGGTACTGATCGCCGATGAAGAGCTGGCCGGCGAAAGGTCCGAACTTGCCGTCGGTCGTGTCCCACACGAAGCCGCACTGCGAGCGACCGGTCTTGTCGTAGGGGAACCAGACGACCGGGAGCTCGTACGTCGGACACGTCGCGCGCACTTCGAAGCACTTGACCTCGTTCGGCGGTTCGCGCGGCCGCTCGAACGTCCACAGCGGATCGGCGCACGAGAAAATGCCCCACGGATGGCCGTAGAAGCCGCCGTCGACGAGCACGCTGAGCTTGCCGGTGCCAACCCACTCGCCTTGGTTGTCGGTGTAGAAGAGTTGGCCCCACGGGCTCTTCGCGATCCCGGCCGGCGAACGCAGGCCCGCGCACATCGGCTTCATCACGCCGTCGGGCGAAATGCGCAGCGCGAACCCGCGCCACTTCTGGTGTCCGAACGGCTCGTCGCCGAACGGACGGTTGGTGGTGATCCAGAAGTTGCCGTCGTCCGCGAGCACCGGCCCGAAGTTGTACTCGTGGTAGTTGCCGCTGATGTTCCAGGCGTCGCAGATCGTCTCGAGCTCGTCCATGCGATCGTCGCCGTCGACGTCGCGCATGCGCGAGAGCTCTGCGCGTTGCGTGACGTAGATCCAGCCGTCCTTCGGCAGGAGCCCCATCGGCTCCTGCAAGCCTTCGACGAAGAGCTTGAAGACCGGCTCCGCGCCGTACGCGTCGTCGACGACGAAGACTTGGCCGCGGCGCGTGCAAACCATCGGTCGTCCGTCGGGGAGCGTGGTGATGCCGCTGACTTCGAGCACGACTCCGGGCGGCGGCACGAACGACTCGACGCGGTAGTAGAACGCTTCGCTGTCTTGCGAAACACCTTGCAGCGCGAGCGTGAGGAAGAGCGCGATCACCACGACACCTCCACTTCGAACCGCGCGACGAACTCGGCGCCGTCGCGTTCGAACACCACGGGCAAGCGACACTCGAGCTGCTCGCCTACGACCATGCCGTAGAACGACGACGCGGCGACGACGATGCGCGCGCTTCGGCTCCCGCCGAACGTCACTTCGCGCGTTGAGTCCGGCAGGATGCCGTCGTGCGAGAACGAGAGCTCGCGCGAGTCCGCGGGCGCCTCGGATCGCGCCGCAGGGCCGCGGAGCATGAAATGGAGGTCCTTCACGTCGCGCGGCGCGCGCAGCTCGAAGCTCCGCCGCAGCTTCGCTGGCCCGGGCGACAGCAACGGATAGTCGAGCTCCTCGATCACGACGTCGCCGAGCGCGTAGCGGAAGCTCGGCCGGCCGTCTGCGTCGCGTTTCCAGCCGAGCACGCGGTAGCCCGCGTCGCGCCCGATCGTCGTCGGCCAGGAATCGTGCTCGCTCACGAGGAACGCGAAGGGCGGCGCTCGCTCGAACTCGATCACGCTCTCGCCCTGCGGCTGCTCGAGCCCGCCGGCTCGGCCGAGCCACGTGCCTTCGCCGCTGAAGAAGTGCCCGCGCCACGCCGCGACCAGGCACGAGCTCTCGACGTCGAACGCGAGGTGCGTGCGCTCGGGGAAACCGACCAGCATCGTCCGCGGGCTCGCGCCGTCGAAGAACACGCCGACCATCCGCGGCTCGCGTCCGACTTCGACTTCGTACTCGCTCTTCGACACGACCAGCCCGTCGGGCAACGGCATCGCGCGCCCGAGCGACACGTATTGCCACAGCGCTTCGATCTGGCGACGCGGATCGGCGTCGAGCACGTCCTTGACCGGACTGACGAGCTTGCCGGCGTCCTCGATCCAGAACGTCGACATGCGCGAGTTCATCCCGACCGACTTCGGATCGAAGAGCAGTCGCTCGAACCACTCCGGCCGGATGCGCTCGACGACGTGACCGAGATCGACCGCGGGGATGCCGAGCGAACGCGTGCCGTTGAACGAGTGGCATTGGATGCAGGCGAGCCCCTGGTCGCCCGCGAGCCGGCGACCCGCCTCCGCGAGCGTCTCGTCGAACGCGACCGCTTTCGGCTCGGCGCCGCCGCCGTCGAGCTCGGCGAAGAGCCGCGGGAGCTCGCTCACGCGCCGCTCGCCGAACACCGGCATCCGCACCGCGAGGTACGGACGCTCGACGCCGCGACCGGCGAGCACCTTTTCGAGCCACGCGCTGTGCAACTTCGCGCCGACGCCGTCGAGCGAGGGCGGAACGCGGCCCTCGTTGCCGAGGTCGGCGTCGACCAGCGCTTCGAAGTAGCCCGAGCTGGCTTGGTCGGGCCCACCGCGACCGTCACGAGCGTGACAGGCGTAGCAGTTCGCGTCGGCGAGCAGCACGGCGACGCGTCGGCGCGCGTCATGCGCACGCTGCGGATCGCGGCAAAGCGCGAGCGCCGCGCGCACCTCGTCGCGAGCGGCGGCGTCGAACGCGTACCGAGGCACGTTCGCCGTCGGCGCGTCGGCGAGGCAGCCGCGGTCGGCATGCGCCGCGATCTGCGACAGGTTCCCGGGGTTCGGCAGCGGATCGACGACGCCCTCGAGCTCGTGACACCGCACGCAACCGAGTCTCCCGAAGCGCTCGCGCCCGCGCTCGGCCTTCGCGGCGTCGACCGCGAACGCCGCGTCGCTTTTCGGCGCGAGCGACAGACTCCAATGCGCGACGCGCTCCGCCGGAAGCGCCTCTTCCGCGCCGCGCGGGGACTTCCACTTCAATCCGAGCTCCTGTCCGCCCGCGATCTCGAAGTACGCGACGCAGAGCTCGTGCCTGCCCTTCGCGAGCCAGATTTCGGCGCTCTTCGTCTCCGGCGCGTGCGGTCCGTCGTTGTCGATCACGAGCTTGCCGTCGACCCAGAGCTTCGAGCCGTCGTCCGAGCGCAGCGCGAAGCGATGCAGCCCGGCGTCGACGACTTCGACGAGACCGCTGAACTGGAACGCGAAGCCGTCCTCGGCGTGCGGAGGGAGCTCGGAGAGCTCGTCGAGGCTCGCGACGACGCCCGAGCGCACCCGCGGCGCTCCGTCGAAGCCGCGCGAGGCGTGCGCGAACGTCTGCTCGAAGTACTCGTGGCGCCAACCGGGTTGCTCGACGATCGCGGCGATCGCCGAGCGCGACAGGTACGCCGCGATCGCGCGCGCTTCGCCCTCATCGAGCGCGAGCGACGGCATCCGGCCGGCGGGATGGAGTGCGAGCGGCTCGCGCAGGAACGTCGCGAGCTCGTCGACGCGCCACTTCTGCGCCGGATCGGGGAACGACGTCGCGACGTGCGGCGCGAGCGCGGTGTCGAGCGCGAGATCCCAGAGCGGCACCGCGAGGTCCTCGACCGCTTCCTGCGGCGCGTGACACGGCACGCAGCCGACCGAGTGGTAGAGCTGGCGTCCGCGCTCGAGCTCCGCCGCGTCGAACGTGCTCGGCTCCGCGGCGAACGGCCCGTCGTGCGAGACGAGGAAGTGCACGAGCTCGTCGCCCGCGCGCTCGCGCTCGCCTTCCGGCAACGTCGCGAGCACGTCGGGCATCGCCGTACCCGGCTTGACGCGCTGGGGCGACGCGAGCCACGCGCGCAGGAAGCTCGGTTCGAGCCTCCGCCCGACTTCGCCGAGCTCCGGCGCGGGCTCGCGCGCCAGCGCGGCGCCCGCGTGGCAGTTGATGCAACCGGCGCGCGCGATGCGCACCTCGCCGGCGAGGCTCGGATCGCTCGGCTCCGCGGGAAGGACGCTCGAAACGCAGAGAGCGAGGCTCGCGATCATCACGGTGGCGGAGCCTATCCGCCGTCGCTGCAGCGCGGGAGTCGCGAAATCGGCTCGCGTGCGCCCTCCGCGGCACCGGTGTACGCAGAGCGCGTCAGGGACGCTCCGCATGAAACGGACTAGCTTCGAACGCTGGAGGGAGTCCGGCGCGATCGTCGGCACGAGCGAATCGCTCGCCTCCATTTCCCGCCTCGGGCAATCGCGCCCTCGGAAGTCGCACATGAAGATCGGCATCCTCGGTTCGGGCAATGTCGGCGGCACGCTCGGCGAACTTTGGTCTGCGCGCGGCCACGAAGTCGTCTTCGGCCGCCGCGATCCGCGCGCGCCGACAAAAGGCGGTGGTCGGTCCGCGACGGTGCTCGAGGCGGCGCAGTTCGCGCAGGTGCTCGTGCTCGCGACGCCGTGGCGCGCCGCGCACGAGACGCTCGCGGCGTGCGGCGATCTGACCGGCAAGATCCTGATCGACTGCACCAATCCGCTCGAGGAGGATCTCTCGGGGCTGACGATCGGTCACACGACGTCCGGCGGCGAGCAGGTCGCGCACTGGGCGTCCGGCGCGCGCGTCGTGAAGTGCTTCAACTCGCTCGGCGCCCAGAACTTCGCCCAACCCGCGTTCGCGGGCCAGGCGGCGAGCATGCTCTTCTGCGGCGACGATCGCGGCGTCAAGGACGTCGTCTCGAAGCTCGGGCACGAGCTCGGTTTCGACATGTTGGATTGCGGTCCGCTCTCGCGAGCGCGGCTGCTCGAGCCGATGGCGCTGCTCTGGATCTCGCTCGCCTACAAAGAAGGCCTCGGGCCTCGCATCGCGTTCAAACTGCTGCGCGGTTGAGGTCGCGGCGCACGGCTCGCATGCGCGCGAAGTCGTCGCTCGCGAGCTTGCGATCGCATCGATCACGCGACGACGAGCTCGAACGTGCGGCGTGGGCTCTCGATTCCGTGTGCGGGCGCGCGGCGTGCGAACGGTAGGCTTCCTGCCGGCGCGGCCATGTCGGTCGCGCTCCCCCCAACATTCGAATCGAAAGTTCCCATGACCAAGCGCACCACTCTCAGCAGCTCGAAGGGCAAGAAGCTCTCCGCCGTCCACACCAAGGAAGGCAAGTTCGGGAGCCCCCAGTCCGACGCGAAGTCGAACTCCGTCGACCTGCGCGCGACGTCCAAGAC
Organism: Planctomycetota bacterium; assembly: GCA_016220085.1. Classification (GTDB taxonomy): domain Bacteria; phylum Planctomycetota; class UBA1135; order UBA1135; genus JACRIN01. Next base: position 36,180 of record JACRIN010000090.1, on the reverse strand, counting down.
CGCGAAGGTCGGGACCAAGGCCGTCGCGAAGACCTCCGCCAAGAAGGCCGCGAAGCCGGCCTCGAAGAAGGGCGCGAAGAAGGTCTGATCAGGCGAGGCTCGGCGCGCTCGCTTCGAAGCAGCGCGTGTGGAGCTCGCGCGCCGTGCGTTCGAGCTCCGCCTCGTCGACCAGCAGCGAAACGCTCTCCGGGCGCACCCACGCGGCGCGCACGGGGAGCGTTTCGAGCTCCGGCGCCGCGCGGCCGACCAACGTCACCAACGCGAGGTCGCGGGTGACCGAAGCGCGCGCCCGGGCGATCTGCAGCACGGTGGCGAGCTGCTCGCTCTCGCCGACGACGCAGACGAGCTCGTCAGGGCCTTCGTCGAGCGCGTAGAGCTCGAGTTGCGCGTCCGCGAGCGCCGCGAGGAAGCGCGAACGGCGTTCCGCGCGCGCCTCGAGCCCGCCGAGCTCGACCGCGACGCGCACGACTCGCCGACGACACGCGATCGCGCGCGGACCGTCGTTCGACGTGCCGGCGTCGACTCGGGTGCCGGGCTCGTTCGCGCGATCGACCGAGCACACGCGCGCGGCGATGCGCGCTCGCTCCAATGGCTCCAGCGCCTCCGGAAAGAGCACCTTCGCGCCGAAGAAACCGAGCAGCGCCGCTTCGCGCCAACTCAGGTTCTCGACCGCGCGCGCGCTCGGCACCACCTTCGGATCGGCGGTCATCACGCCGTCGACCGTCTTCCAGAACTGGACTTCCTTCGCGCGCACCGCTTCGCCGACCAAGGCCGCGGTGAGGTCGGAGCCGTTGCGCCCGAGCGTCGTCAGATCGCCCTGCGGATCGATCGCGAGGAACCCGGTGACCACCGGGACGCCCGGGATCGCCGCGAGAGCTCGCGCCATCGCCGTGGTCGCCGCGGGCAACGGCCGCGCGCGTCCGTAGTTCGAATCGCTGGTCAACCCGAGATCGAACGCGTCGACCGGCGACGCTTCGAGGCCCTCTCGGCGCAGCACCGGAGCGAAGACGCGCGCGCTCATCCGCTCGCCGAAGGAGAGGATCACGTCGCGCTCGCGCGGCTCGAGGCGGCCTTTCGTGCGCACCGCGTCGAGCACGAATCCGAGCTCGGTGAGCAGCCGGTTCAAGAGCTCGGGCTCGAGCCCGAGCTGCGACAACAGCCCGCGATGGCGCAGGCGAATCGTCCGCGCGTCGACGGTGCCCGTTGCGGCGTCCCGGGCCGCGCGCTCGAGCAAATCGGTGACGCCGGAAGCCGCCGAGACGACGACGATCGGCCGCTCCGCGCTACGCTCCGCGACCAGGCGGGCGGCCTGGCGAACGCGCGCGCCGTCGCCGAGCGCGGCGCCGCCGAACTTCATCACGATGGGAGCGATCACGAGGGTGGAACCGTTCCCTATGATAGTCGCTCCCCACGCGCGCCCGAGCTGCGAGACCGGCCATGTCCAACTTGAACCACGACGATCTGATCTACGACTGGAACCTCGCCGGCACCGTCCCGCCGCGCCCGACCACGATCCAGTTCGACGACGAGACCCTGCGCGACGGCCTGCAGAGTCCGTCGGCGCGCAATCCCGAGCTCAGCGACAAGATCCGTCTGATCCATCTGATGGATCAGCTCGGGATCCAGACCGCCGACGTCGGTCTGCCGGGCGCCGGCGACCAGGCGCGTCATCACATCGCGAAGCTCGTCAAGGAGATGAAGGGCCTGAAGATCAAGGCCAACGTCGCCTGCCGCACGCTGGTCAGCGACATCGCACCGGTGGTCGACATCGCCCAAGCGACCGGCGAGCCGATCGAGGTGTGCGCGTTCATCGGCTCCTCACCGATCCGCCAGTTCGCGGAGGGTTGGGAGATGGAGAAGATGCTCGGCTTGGTCCGCGAATCGGTGTCCTTCGCGGTCAAGCACGGCTTGCCGTGCATGTTCGTGACCGAGGACACGACCCGAGCGAAGCCCGAGGACGTCCGCGCCCTCTACTCGACCGCGATCGAGGCCGGAGCGAGGCGCATCTGCGTCTGCGACACGTGCGGGCACGTGACTCCCGACGGCGTGCGTGCGCTGATCGGCTTCGTGAAGGAGATCGTCGCGGAGAGCGGCGCCGACGTCGGCATCGATTGGCACGGACACCGCGATCGCGGGCTCGGCCTGATCAACTCACTCGCCGCCTTGCGCGCCGGCGCGTCGCGCGTCCATGCGTGCGCCCTCGGCGTCGGCGAGCGCGCGGGCAACACCGAGATGGACCTCCTGCTCGTCAACCTGCGGCTGCTCGGCTGGATCGACAACGACCTGACGCACCTCGGCGAGTACGTGAAGCTCGCGCACAAGATCATCGGCGTGCCGCTGCCCTCCAACTACTCCGTCTTCGGCTCCGACGCCTTCGAAACCGGCACCGGCGTCCACGCCGCCGCAGTGATCAAGGCGTTCAAGAAAGGCGACCACTGGCTCGCCAACCGCGTCTACTCCGGCGTGCCCGCCGACAGGGTCGGCCTCGAGCAAGTGATCAAGATCGGCCCGATGTCAGGCAAGTCGAACGTGATCTGGTACCTCGAGAAGCGCGGCATCGCCCCGACCGACAAGGCGGTCGACGCCGTGCTCGCCGTCGCGAAGAACGCAAAGGGCCTACTGCGCGACGAGGAAATCCTCGCGGCGGCGCGGAGCTAGCCGTCGCTCGCGCGCGACGAGGTGACCAGAGGGTTCCGTTCAGCTCAGCCCCGGGCGATTTCGTTGACGCAATGATCCCAGACCTGCCGGTGTCTCGCGCGCAGGTCCTTGAAGGGCGCTTCTTGGGCACCGCGCTCGGAGAAGCACCAGCCGAGCAAGCCGTGATCGTCTGCCGCGCGAAGGCCGTGGAGTAGTCTGCTCGCGTCGAGAACACCGGTGGTCAATGAGCCCTCGACTGCCGCGCGCAAGCGGGAGTACGTTCGGAGGTAGCCGTGACTCAATGCCTCGCGTTGGTTGAGCTGGAGCAGATCGACAGTCGCGACACCCTTCGGCTCCTGTTGGCCCGCGACGTCGTCGTACCGAGCCATCACGATTCCGGTTCGCGGCTCGAAGTCGAGGAACTGCCACGGATCCTCGACCGTGGGATCGACGAGCAATGGAGCGCGACCGTCGAGCGGGAATCGCTCGCCTTTGAAACGACCGCATTCCGCGCAGGACAAGAGCAGGTTCAGCCACACGAACATGCGTTCGGGGTACGGCGCCTTCGGCCAGAAGTGCTCGATGTCCGTCGCGTGCGAATCCAGGCAGTACATGCACCGCTCGCGCGGACCCGCCATGCGCTTCAACACGGCGTGGACCGCTAGGAGATCGTTCGTCTGGCGTGCCGCTTTCCATCTCGCGGCTACGCCGCACGCGCCGACTTCGCCGTCGCGATCAGCGTCCGCCTGTCGTCGCGCCCGCGCTTCCGCTGTCTGCGGGTCGAGGGCTTCGCGGACGACTCGGCGCATCGATCACAGGTCCTCCTCGACCTTGTCGAATAGCTCCAGCTGGGTCATTCGCTTGGTCTCCTCGCCCGTGAGGCGCGCGCCGGCTCTCGCCTTCGCTTGGAGGTCCGCGTACTCCTTGCGGGCCTCGACCGCCCGCGGAGAGCGCGTGTTCTGGAGCCCGAAGGCCGGCGACAGCAAGATCGTGTCGGGGCGCGAGGCGATGACCTTCGCGTGCTCGTCGATCGTCAGGCGGCGGGGCGCGATGTCGCTTCCGGGCTCGGGCAACACGAACAGTCCGTTCTCATCGGCGGCCTGACAGATCAGCGGGCTGTGGCTCGTGACCAGGAACTGCACGTTGGGAAAGTGATCCTTCAACCAGAATCCGATGGTCCGCTGCCATTCCGGATGAAGGTGTGCGTCGACCTCGTCGATCAGCACCACTCCGCTGCGGACGATGCGGAGCTTTCCATCGTTTCCGCGCTGCGTGAGGCCGCTCATCCCGAACACGTCGATCATGTGTCGCACGATGTCGGCCAGCAGCGCCAGCGCCGAGCGGTAACCATCGCTCATCTCGCGCCACGACAGCTGAACGCCGTTGCGATCCGTCAGCCACAACCCATCGGAGTCGACGCGATCGACGGTGATCTGATTCGGCATCAGATCGTCGCGGAGGATCTCGAGGAGCAACGCGAGCTGCTCTCGTTCGTCGGCCTTGTTCTCGAGTTCCTTGTGCTTCAGGTTGCGCATCCACTGGTCCACCTCCGCCAGCGACGCGGCTTCCTCGAACATGGTGACGAAGCGCGATGTCGTCGGAACCGCCATCAGCCGCGCGGCCTCGGGTGAAGCACCGAACACTCGGCGAAACGGCCCGTAGCCGCAAGAGAACCAGCCCCGCGGATCCGACGACTAGATCGAGCGTTCGGGCGACTTGTAGTTCGTCGGCCATCCCTCGGGAATCTCCGACGAGAGCGTGACGTCCTTGCCTCCGTTTCGAAGGACAAGCCGAGCCGGGAACGCGGACTTGGGGGTGTTGCCCTTCTCGACCAGCGCGTCATCCCCATCTCGTCCGACGATCACCAGCTGAATGGCGCCTTCGCTCGGCTGCGCCCCGTGACGAATCCACCGGTGCAGACTTGGCTGCAGAGATCGGGTCGTGTCCCGCCCCGCGAGACCGATCGCTATCGCCTTCATCAGCGCGCTCTTGCCGGATCCGTTGTCACCGGTGAACACGGTCCAACCGGCATGACTGCCATCCGGGCGCTCGAGGTCGAAGTCGAGCGTCTCGAAGCCCCGGATGTTCTTGAGGAGGACCTTACCGACGTACATGTGCGCGCAGACTGCGTGATCAGGCGATGGTGCGAGCGCGGGGTCTACACACCACCCCGCACGCTTCCTTCCGAGACCCCCTCGACTCGTGGAGCCACCGCGGTCGCGCGGAGGGCGCAACGCCTCTGCGTGCGCGTGTCTGTCTCCGGGTCCAGCACCACTTCCTATTGCGGAACGAGTTGCGTTCGCTCCGGACGACCCGGCGTCCGCGCGTGAGTCATTTCGAAGCGAGACGACAGGCGAACGAGACGGGGCGGAGGCTCGCGCGCGACGACGTGTTCGGTCGCCGCGCGCGAGATCGGAGCTCGTTCAGGGCGTCCAGACGATCCGCACGCCGTTCGACAGGTTCGACGTCGCGGCGGTGCAGAAGCTCGCGTTGTTGCGATACCAGACCTGGTAGTAGAAGGTGCCGCCCGCGGGCGGGATCAGGCCGGCGATCGAGATCTTCGGGTCGCTGCCGATGCCGGAGCCGAAGCTCTGCGCGCCGCCGTTGCCGGCCTTGGTCGCGAGGCGCTTGATCGGCGAGCCGACGCAGAGCAAGCCGTCGCCGAACGGCAGACCGAGCCCGCCGCCGGCTTGCGACGCGCTCTGCATGAACACCAGCGTCGTGTTGGTCGGCAGGCCGGTGACGTTGAGCACGAGCGAGTCGCTGCCGACGTCGGCGAGCCCCTGCGGCAAGAGCAACGCTCCGCCGGTCGAGTTCGAGTTGTCGCAGCCGTGTCCGCCATCGCCGGCGTTGCCGCACGGGCACGCGGTGCTCGTGCCGTAGCAGAACGTCTGCTGATCCTGCGCGCCGTTCTCCATGATCGTGATCACGTCGCCGAGCTCGTCGAGCAACGCGATGTCGAGGTCGCGGTCACCGTCGATGTCGAAGAGCGCCGCGCACGCCGGGTTCGACACCGCGGGGATCGTCTGCGCGAGCGAGAAGTTCGCCGCGCCGTCGTTGCGCCAGATCTGATAGACGCCGGCGCCGAAGCTCGAGAGCACCCAATCGAGGTCGCCGTCGCCATCGAGGTCGCCGAGGTCGGTCGCCGGCATGTGGCCGACGTTGCTCGACGACATCGGAGCCTGGAGCGTGCCGTCGCCGTTGCCGAGCAGGATCGAACCGTGCGCGTTGCCGCCGTTCGCGACCGAAGCGTCGATCTTGCGGTCGCCGTTCAGATCGCCGAGTTGGAGCATCCACCCGTGCCCGCCGGCGGATTGCACCGCTTGCTCGACGAACGTGCCGTCGCCGTTCGAGAGCAGGACGACGACTTCGCCCGTGGTGCTGCCGACCACCAAGTCGGTGACGCCGTCGTTGTTCATGTCAGCGGCGGCGAGCGCGTAGTCCGTCTGCACCGACGTCGAGACCGACAGCAGTGTCGGGAACGTGCCGTTGCCGGCATTGACGCGCACTTGGACCTCGTCGTTGCCGCTCGCGGCGATGTCGATGTCGCCGTCACCATCGACGTCGAGCACGGCGAGCCCGTGCGACGGTGCGAGCACCGAGTACGTCGTCGCCGCCTGGAACGTCCCGTCGCCGTTGCCGAGCAACACTGACACCGAGTTGCCGACCGATTCGCACGTCACGATGTCGATGAAGCCGTCGCCGTCGAAGTCCGCGTTCTCGTTCGGGCTCGGCGTGTTGCCGACCGGATACGCGGTGCCCTGGAACAGCGGCCCGAACGAGCCCGTGCCGTCGTGGTTCGACATGAATACGCGCACGTCGGAGCTGTTCTCGCAGATGATCGCGAGATCGCTGAAGTCGTCGTCGTTGAGGTCCGCGGTCTGGCCGCCGTAGATGCGCGCGAACTGCGTCGGATCGACGTCCCACGTCGCGAGCGGCGTGAACGACATCGGCGCGCTCGCCGTGGCGACGCGGAAGTTGAGCGTGTAGCCCTGCGTGCGCAGGAACGAGCCGTCCTGGGCTTGCAGATTCTCGTCGAGCACGACGTCGATCAGCTCGCCCGCGAAGAACGGCTCGGCCGGCGTGAAGCGCACGCGCAGGCCGCCGTTCTCGAGCGCGAAGCTGCCCGCGATCGTGCCGCTCGTGTGGCCGTACACGCCGAAGCTCGAGAGCGACGCGCTCGCGACGGCTCGATCGAAGTCGATCGCGATCGACTTGCTCGCCGATTGATGGCTCGCGTTGAGCAAAGGATCGGTCGCGACGACCGTCAACTGCGCGAACGAAGCGGAGGCGAGAATCCACGAAGCACAAGCTGTCATTCCAAGGCGCATCATCCGTCTCCTTCGAGAGTTCGGCGACTTCGCGCGCGCCGCGCTCGGACGACGGAGCACGCCTGCAATACCCGCGCGAAGTTCGCGGGCTCAACCTATCGCGCGTCCGTGCCGGCGTGGGCTCCCGATTCGCGAAGCGTGATGGCGATGCGTTCGCGGTGCGGGGATCGGGACAGGCTCAGCCGTGCAACTTCGCCGTCGTCGCGATCAGCGTCGCGACGTGGCGCTCGAGTGCCGCGCGCTGCTTTTCGTCCTCGAGACGTCCTCGTTCGTCGAACGCTTCGTGCGCCTTCGACACCGCGAGTTGCTCCGGAAGCACGAGCATGCCGAGGTTCGAGAGGATCGCGCGCAGGTGCACCAAGCCGCGCAGGCCACCGAGAGCGCCCGGCGAAGCGGCGACCAGCAACGCGAGCTTGCCCTGGAACGCCGCGAGCGCCTTCTCGTCCTTCTCCGCGCGCGACGCCCAGTCGATCGCGTTCTTCAGCACCGCGGTGATCGAGCTGTTGTACTCCGGCGACGCGATCACGAACGCGTGGTGCGCCTTCATGAGCTCCTTCAATCGCTTCGCGCCCGCCGGCAACCCGTCGCGAGCTTCGAGATCGCCGTCGTATAGCGGCAACTCGAGCTCGCGCAGGTCGACAATCGTCACCTCCGCGCCGGCGCCGCTCCCGACCTCGGCCGCGCAACGCGCGAGCTTCTTGTTCCAGGAGTCGGTGCGGGTGCTGCCGGCGAAAATCAGGAGGCGGGGCGTCATGCGATCGTTCCTTCGATTCGGAGCGGAGGGCGCGGCGGCGGATCAGCGCCGCGCGGGCTCGCCCGGCTTGGGCTCGGGCTCTGGCTCGGTAGTCAGCTTTCGGAACGGCTCCGACTTGGAGAGCGCCGCGAAATCCGGATCCTGGCGAGCGAGTGCACGGTAGCTCGGCGCGACCGCGATCGCCTCAGCGAGCCAACTCAACGCGTCGGGTTCGTTCAGGAGCTCCGCGTAGGAGCACGCGAGGTTGTACGCGAGCGAAGCTCGCACTTCGTGGCGGATTTCCTTGGCGAGGTCGTAACCGCGGCGGAAGTGAGCGATCGAGTCCTTCGTGCGCGCATCCTCGCTGAGCCCCAGGCCGAGACCTTCCTCGGCGACGATGGTCACCAACTCGATCGCGGGCGACCGATCGGTCTTGCGCGCGAGGAGTTCGAGCGTCCGCTGGTACGGCTCGAGCGAGTGCACCGCGGGCGCACGCTGGAACCGAAGCGCTTCCGCCATCGCGAAGCTCTTGGCCCACGCTTCGGGCGACACCTCGAACTCGGCGTGCGTTTGCTCCACCCAGTCGGGCATCCGGCGCGCGATCGCGTCCATCTCCGCGAGCACTTCCGCTGGGTACTCCGGCCACGTCGCTCGCCGCAGGTACGCGAACCGCAGCCCGCCGACCAGCTCGGCGAACTGGGTTCGACCGAAGCCGGACTCGGCGCCGTCGGTCGAGACCGACACGCAGAGCTCGAACAGGTGCCGCGCCGCGCCGACGAACGCGTGGTACTCGACGGTCGCCCGCGACGCGACGACGACGCGCGTTTCGAAGCATGGCGCGCCGGCAAGCTCGAACCGCTCGACGCCTTCGCCTGCGAGGCGGTCGCGCCTCTCGGCCGCGGTCACGCCCTGGTCGTTGCGGGTCGCCAGCAACGAGAGGCGTCCGCCGCTCGCGCCAAGCGTGCCGCAGGTGACGACTTCGTCGCCCAGGGAGAGCTTGGTCGCAGCGAGCAGAGGCTCGTCCACCTCGAACTCGGCGGTGCGAAGCGCGACGCGCACGGTCGTATCCGGCACACGGAAGACCGACGGGACGGCGGCGTTCGCTTGCGCGCTCGCGAGCGACGGCGGCCAAGCGAGCGAAACCAGCACGCACGATCGGAGCAACGCGGTCAACTTCATCGGGGAAACTCTCGGGGCACTCCTGGGACCCTGGACATCTTGTCCGCCCGCCGTCGCGCGGTCGCCGGTCGACGCCGGAGAATCCCGTCGACGTGCGCACGCGCCGTTGCCGAGATCGCCGCCGTCGCTCAGACTTGGAGCCGTATGCAGATGCCCCCCGGCTACGCCCTCCTCGCCCAGGGCACCTCCGATGCGATTCAAGACATGCGCCGCGTGCTCGACCGCCGCGGCATCCGAACCGAGCTCATGGCGCCGCCCGGCGGCTGCGGCACGGGGTGAGGCACCAAGGTGATGCTCGCGGTCGCGAGCATGGACTTGCCCGACGCGCTGCAGGCGCTCGAGGCTCGATGGGCCGGTGAACTCTCGCCGGAGGCCTACGAGGCTTCGCAGCGCACGATCGACCTCGACGCAGAGTCGACGGTGTGTCCTGCGTGCTCGACTCCGTTCAAACCCGGTCGCGCGCGCTGCCCCGGCTGCGGTCTCCGAGTCGGCTGAGCTGCGCACCCGCGTCGCGCGAGAGGCGCAACTCTTCCGTGGATCCACGATCTCGCCGCGGGGTCGTCCTCGTGCTCGTCGCTACCCGCGGCCGGTCGCGCGTGTCGCCCGTTCCGGGGTCCGCGAGTCGGCTGAGCTGCACGAGCCTCGCGAGAGGTGCGAGTTCTTCGCGGAACTGCGCCCTCGCGTCCGGGGCGACCTGGTGCTCGTCACCACAGCCGCTGGGTGGTCGCATGTGTCGCCCGCTCCACGGTCCGCGAGTCGTCTGACCCGGGCGACGGCACCGCGCGCGAGGCGCACCTTGCCGGCGAGTGTCGACTCCGTCGACGTGTCGCCCTTGCGCTCGCTGCCGTCCAAGTCCGTTCGCGCGCACGGCGCGGATCGCTGTCCGCGTGGGAGCCGTAGTCGCGCCCAGAAAAGCGCGAGAGGCGCGCTCCTCGATGGAGGCGCCTCTCGTCGTCAGCGACAGCGCGTTTCCGAGCGTGCTCGGACGCGCAGTGGTGTCTTGGGCTCAGCCCGCGCTGACCTTCGTGGCGGGTGAGAGTTTGGCGAGCGCTTGCGCGGCGTTCTTGCCGGTCTCGCCTCGTGCGTTGTTGTGCACGCACATGAAGCACTTGTGGTACAGGCCGCGTTGGCGTTCCTGGCACATCGCCTTGGTGACGCTGTGCGCGAACAAGACCGGTGATCCGTCGACGCGTGTCGGGCAGACGTGCATCCCGTTCGGGGGTGTGGCCATAGTCGTTTCCAGGCGTGCGCGGTAAAGGTCGATCTCGGAGGGCGCGTGAGGCGCGGTGGCAAGTCCTGGTGTCGCGGTCATTCTGCGGAGCGCGCCACCGGCAATGCAAGCTCACACTCCGGGATTAAGCTCGGCGAGAACGCGGCGCAGTCTGCCCATCGATTCCTGAGCAGCCCATGCACCCCGATGGCTGTCGCGCGACAGCTCGAGCGCGACCATCCCGCTGTAACCCACTTCGAGAATGCTGCTTAGCGTCTCGTGCAGATTCAGCACGCCATCGCCGAGCATGCGATGTTCGTGCACGGCATCGCGAACGTCGTCCAAGTGGACGTGCGCGAGGTATGGGCCAAGTTGGCGAACCTGTTCGCCGACCGGCAGATCTCCGGACACCAGCAGATGTCCGATGTCGAGAGTCAAGCCGAGCTCGGTCGCCCGCGCGCCGAGTCGCTCGCGCAGCGCGAGGTAGCCGCTTGGGCGCTCGAGGAACATGCCGGGCTCGGGCTCGAACGCGAGGCGAACGCCGGACTCGCGCGCATGGGCGAGCGCCGCCTCGACGCCGGCGACCAGGCGCTCCCAGACCTCAGGATGCTCGCCGCCGGTCGCGCCGCGCCGATCGCCGACCTCACCTCCCGGCGCCGCGCCCGACCACATCGACACCAGTTCGGCGCCGAGATCGACCGCAAGGTCGATCGAACGCCGCAAGAAGTCGACGCGCCGCTGTCGGTCGCTCGCGCTCGCTTCGAGCAGCGTCGGGAAGTGCTTGCGCCGCGGATCGAGCAGGTAGCGCGCGCCGGTCTCGACCGTCAGAGCGAGCCCGAGATCGTCGGCTCGACTGCGCAGCTCTGCGACACGGTTCGCGTCGAGCGCGTAGAGGTCGAGCTCGCCGACGTCCGGCGTGATCGCGACGCCCTCGTACCCGAGCGAGGCGAGCAGCTCGAGCGCATCGCCGACGCGGTGGTGCGCCAGTCCATTCGTGTTGTAGCCGAGCCGGAACACCCCTTCCTTCTATCATGCTCGCCCCACCGCGGCGATCGAGCCCGGTTCGGCGCACCCGGGGACACGACACATGGATTGGAAGACCTTCTTCTCGACGTTCGGCCTGCTCTTCCTCGCGGAGATGGGCGACAAGACTCAGCTCGCGGTTCTGACGATGACCGCGAAGACGAAGGCGCCGTGGGCCGTCTTCCTCGGCGCATCGACGGCGTTGACGGTGGTCTCCGCACTCGCGGTGGTCGTTGGCGGCGTGTTGAGCCGCTACGTGCCCGAAGCCGTGCTCCACAAGGTGGTCGCGACCGCGTTCATCGCGATCGGCCTGTGGATGCTGTTCGGCAAGGACTGATCACCAACGCAACAAGGCGGCCGCCTGCGCGCGGCCCGGCATCCGCGAGCGTTCGAGCGCGAGCACTTCGCCACCGCGCGCCAGCACCGCCTCCGCGATGTCGTCGAGCAGATCGTCGCCTTTGACGAGTCCACCCTCTATCGCGAGCTGGATCGAGCCGTTGTCGCGATCGAGGCGGCCCCACACGTGCTCTCCGTCGGCGAGGAAGAGCTCGCGCACACGCCCCTGCATCGCGCACCGGGCGCTCTCGGCGAGATCGGCGCTCGCTCGGCCGTGCGCCGCCAAGGAGTCGAAGTCGTCCAGGAGGTGCCCTTCGCGGACCGCCAGCTCGCGCTGCACGATCGGCCAGGCTTTTTCGTGCAACTCGGACGGCGTGGCCGAGTCGAAGTTGCCATGAAGAGCTTCCTCGGCGATGTGCGCGTAGCGCGAAAGCATCCGATACGTGGTGTGCAACTCGCGCGGCGCCGCAAGCACCATCGGGGCCTTCTCGAAGGCCAGCTCGCGCTGCATGGCCCGGTCGATCTCACGGAAGTACTGCTGCAGCTCCTCGCGCTGGCCGACATCGCCGCCTTGCTGGCCGTGATGGATCCCGATGCCGAACCCGGCGCCGCCGGAGTGCTGCGTCGAAGTCCGCTCGCGCTCCTTCGAGACGAACGCGACCTCGAACGCGACCCCGTGCAGCGCGACCGGCACCAAGCCGCGGCGCGTGCCGCGGTACAGCTGCGCGTGCTTCTGATTGAGGTTCAGCAGGAAGTAGTGCCGGTTGGTCTGCAGTTGGGCGAGCAACGGTCGGACGTGGAACGAGTCGCCGACGATCACCAGCTCCTCGGGCGGATCCGTCAGTTGGAAATGGAGGTGGAACTTGCGACTCGCGAACGCGGCGACCCCCGCGTGCTGCGCGTCCCACAGCTCCGAGCCAGGCAGCCTGGTCAACGGCTCCAGCACCGGATCGATGTCGCGTGGCGAATAGAACGGGTGCATGTCGTTGCGCGCGCGCTGCAGCAGGTGCTCGTAGCGCACGCGGTTCAGGTCGGACGCGCGCGGCCCGCGCTCGGTCGGCATGAAGACGGAGACGCACGGCGCCGGATGCGCGGTGAGCAGGCTCCGGAACGACTCGGTAGTCAAGAGACGCATAGGGACCTCCCAGACAGCGACTCTCGACCTCGGCGCGAGCTTTCACCATCCGCAAATCTGGGCAGCGCGCGCCGCAGGCCACCAGGACGCCTTGCGGATAGCCGCGTCGGGCCCGCGCCGCCGCACGATGTCCGCGCGCCGGCGAGCGAGCCGCCATCGAGGGCGCGCCCGAGCGTTCGCGGGAGAGCGCTCGGACCCGTCCGTCCGCCGGCGAGCGGCGGCGGTCGATCGAACTTCGTCGCGCCAGGCCTCGACGAAGTTTGCCCGATCGGGCGTCTAGTGCCGATCGCTCGGCCCGAGCTTCTTCGCGAGCCACCGATCCGCGAACCGCGGCGCGATCAGGCTCGCCAGCGCGAACCAGCGCCAGCGCGAGCGCAACCAAACCTCCGGCCGCGGACGGCGGTCGAGTTCGAGGATCGCCGCCGCGACGGTCGCGGGCTCGTCGGCGGATGCGAGGTCCGGCGGCGGCCGGCCGTGCGGGTTCTGCTGAACGGCGAAGAACGGCGTCCGGGTCACGCCGGGGTGGACGAGGCACACCTCGATCTCGCGACCGGCCCACTCGAGGCGCAGCGCCTCGCTCGCGGAGACCAGCGCCGCCTTCGACGCCGCGTACACGAGCTGACCGGGGATCCCACGGCGTGCGATCACCGACCCGACGTGGATCACGACGGGCCGCTCGCCGCGCTCGAGCCACGGCAACGCTTCGCGATCGACCAGCAGCACCGCGGTCACGTTGAGCGCGAGCACGCGCTCGATCTCGACCCGTTCGAGCTCCTCCAACCGAGCTCGGTAGCCGGTGCCCGCGCTCTGCACGATGACGTCGAACGCTCCCAGGCGCTCGCCGGCTGCGGCGATCGCCGCGCGCAACGCCGTTTCATCGCGAAGGTCGCACGGAACGACGACGTGCTCGTCCGGCCGCGGCAATGAGGCCCGGACGCGCTCGAGTTCGCTCGCCCGCCGCGCGAGCAACGCAACGCGGTACCCGCGCTCGGCAAACGCGCGCACCACCGCCTCGCCGATCCCCGACGAGGCCCCGGTCACCAACGCTCGCCTTCGCTCGCTCATCGCTGGCTGCCCTGGCCGCCCGCGGCACGCGGGCGTTCACCCTCTCGCGCGTCTCCCCAAGCCGCCCCGAGAGCCTTGCGGAAGGCGTCATCGAGCTGATCGATCGGGGCTTCGCCGCTCGCGAGCACCGTCGGCGCCTGCCGGCGCCGCTCGAACTCGGCCTCGATGAAGTCATTCAGAGCGGACACTCGCGGGCCAGTGGACAACTCGGCGCCGGTGCGCTTCGCGGCTGTCAGCACCTCCAACGCGTCGCGCACCGCTCCCGGTTCGAGCGTTACTTCGACCAGGCGTGCGAACTCCATCGGCACGACGCCGAGACCGCGCTCCAGCCAACGCACGGCGAGCAGCGGCCTGAGCACGTAGAAGTACTGCTTCAACCAGACCTCCTCGCCCTGGAGGTATTCGCGGAAGTTGCCTCGCGCCATGTGCTCGTAGTGATGGGCGCACGCAATCGGCGAGTAGTACGTCTTCGCCAGCTCGCGCAGCCCTGCCGCGAACGACGTGCGTTCGCGGTAGACGATCGGCGAACCGAGCCACTCGAGGAAACTCGGGTTGGACTTGCGGAAGAGCTCCAAGGCCTTGCGCGCGTCCCACCCGCTGAAGTCGCGGGTCGCGTCGAGCGGTCCTTCGATCACATCCCGCGTCTTCGCGATCGAGCGGTACCGCTCGGGCCTCGCGACGTAGACGTGGCGAACGTCGAAGTCGCTGTCGGCCGAAGCGAAGCCCCATGCGCGGCTGCCCGACTCGCACGCGTACAGGATGCGCACGTCGTGCTCGACCTCGAGCGCATCGAGCTGCGCGACGATCGCCTCCGTGCTCAGGGTCACCGCGCCGTTCTAGTCAAGTCGCTCGGCTCGCGCAATCGCGCGGAGTGCCTGCGCACCGAGCGCTCGGTCACGCGCGGCGAACCAGGCGAGCGAAGTAGCCGCCGTCGACCGGGCCGGCGGCGCCGACCGACGCGGGCAGAGCTTCGTGCTCGGCGGCGAGCGTGAAGTCGGGGTGCGCGTCGACGATCTGTTTGGCGCGGCGCGCGTTCTCGTCGGAGTCGAGGCTGCACGTCGACCAGACGAGACGGCCGCCGGGACGGACCAACGGCAGCGCGAGCTCGGCGAGGCGGGCTTGCAGGTCGAGCAGCGACGCTTTCGTCGACGGACCGAAGCGCCAGCGCGCTTCCGGCCGGCGCGCGAGCACGCCGGTGTTGCTGCACGGCGCATCGACCAGCACCGCGTCGAACGTGCGGCCGGCGAGCACCGTTGGATCGCGCAGGTCGAGCGTCTCGACGCGCTCGCTGAGCCCGAGCCGCGCGAGCGTCGACGCAAGCCGCTCCAGCTTGTCGAGCGACACGTCGCACGCGACGACGCGCGCGCCGGTTTCGGCGAGGACCGCAGTCTTGCCGCCGGGCGAGGCGCAGAGGTCGAGCACGTCCTCGCCCTCGCGTGCGTCGACGGCTTCGGCGGCGCGCAACGCGCTCTCGCCTTGCACGGTGGCGCGACCTTCGCCGATCGCCGCGGAGTTCAGCGCGAGCTCGGCATCGCCGTAGTCGACGAGGACGATCCGCGGGTGCGTGCCGAGCGCTGCGTGGACGCCGAGCTCGGTGAGCTCCGCGAGCAAGTCGTTCGCGTCACCGCGCACGACGCGCAGCGAGAGCTTGGGCTCGTCGAGCGCCTGCACGGCGAGCTCCTTCGCGCGCTCGTTGCCGAAGCGCTTGTGCCAGTGCTTGAACACGGAAGCCGGCATCGAGAGCGCTTCCTCGGCCCAGAGCAGCGGATGCTCCGCGGGATCGTGGAAGAGAGGCTCGGAGAGGTGCCACGGCCGCAGCGGCAAGTCGCGCCGCGGATCGCCGCGCGTGCCCTCTTGGCGCAGAGCGAGCGCGGCGCGCAACACCGCATTCGCGAACCGCGCGGGCCCGTCGCCGAGCGTGTTCCGCACCGCGCCGACCGTTTCGTTGACGAGCGCATGATCGGGGATGCGATCGAGGAAGAACGCCTGCACGAGCCCGAGGTGCAAGTGCGCGGCGAGATCCGCCGACGGCTTGCGCGACGCGAGCCGAGCGAGGATCACGCGCAACGTCCCGCGTCGGCGCGCTTCGAGATCGACCAGCCTGCGCACGAGCCCGCGATCGCGCGGGTCGAGCCCGTGCACGCGCGCCGCAGCGTCGACCGCGAGCGTCGGGGCGCCGGTGCCGTTGCGAACGAGCTGCCAAGCCACGATACGGGTCGGATTCATCGCGTCGTGTTCTCCGGGCTCGTCATGCGACCGCCGCGCTCCAACCGCGCGCCGCGCAGGAACTCCTCGGCGGCGAGCGCGCGCTTGCCGGCGGGCACGAGCTCTTGGATCTCGAGCGCGCCGCGACCGCACGCGACGACGAGGCGCGCATCGGCGGCGAGGATCTCGCCGGGCGCGCCGGCCCCGTCGACGACGCGCGCGCGCAGGATGGCGAGCTCGCGCCCTTTCGGATCGATCGTGCGCGCGAGCGGCCACGGATTCTGGGCGCGAACTTGCCGCTCGAGCTCGTTCGCACCGCGTGTCCAGTCGACACGACCGTGCGCCTTCTTGATCTTCTTGGTGTACGTCGCGCGCGCGGCGTCCTGCGGCGTCGCTTTCGCACTTCCCGCGGCGAGCGCATCGAGCGTCTCGATCAACGCGTCTCCGCCGAGCACCGCGAGGCGCGCTCCGAGCTCACCGGCGGTCTCTTGCGCGCCGATCGCCGTGCGACGCTCCACCAACACGTCGCCTTCGTCGAGCGCGAGCACCATCTTCTGGATCGCGACGCCGGTCTCGGCGTCGCCTTGCGCGATCGAAGCTTGGATCGGCGACGCGCCGCGGTGGCGCGGCAGCAAAGAAGCATGCACGTTCAGCGCGGCGTGCGGCGCGAGCTCGAGCAGCACGCTCTTCATGATCACGCCGTAGCTCGCGACGACGAGCACGTCGGGCACGAGCTCGCGAAGGCGCGCGAGGAACGCTTCGTCGTGCGGATCCGCGGGCTGGAGCACTTCGATCCCGCGCGCGACCGCCGCGGCGACGAGCGGCGACTCGGCGACCCGCTGTCCGCGCCCCTGGGGCTTGTCGGGCAGCGTCACGAGCGCGAGCACGCGATGCGCACTCGCGGCGAGCCGCTCGAGCACGGGCACCGCGAACGGCGGAGATCCGAAGAAGACGACGCGCACGCCGTTCGCGCCGGGCGAAGCCCTAGCGGTCCGTTGAAGAAGGCGCCGCAACGAGGCACGGCGCGCAGAGGCGAGGCGAGGAGCGCGACAAGGGGCCCCGCGGTAGAACGCGGAGCATTCGTGACGAAGGCTCCTGCAGAGCGTTCGCAGCGGGGACAGCGGCAAGGGGCCCCGCGCTGGAACGCGAAGCGTTCGTGGCGAAGGCTCCCGTGGAGCCGTCGCAGCGCGGAGCGACCTGTCGGCCCGCCGAGCGCGATGTTCGGAGCGCGACGAAGGTTCGCCGAAGCGCGCGAAGCCGAGTAGGTGACTTTTTCAACGGGCCGCTACAGCTTCGCGGTCACGGCCTTCTTGAACTGGTCGTAAGGCTGCGCGCCGACGATCGTGTGCTTGACCTGGCCGTCCTTGATCAGGAGGAACGTCGGGATCGAGCTGACGCCGTAGCGCGCCGGCACTTCCATGTTGTCCTGCGTGTTGAGCTTCACGACCTTGAGCTTGTCACCGAGCTCTTGCGCGAGCTTGTCGACGAACGGGCTCATCGCGCGGCACGGACCGCACCACTCGGCCCAGAAGTCGACCAAGACCGGGGTCTTGCTCTTGAGGACGATCGAATCCCAGTTGCTGTCGGTGACGTCGGCGGCGGCGCTCATGGCGAAGTTTTTCGGGGTTGGCGAGCTTGGGCCCGACACGCGGAGATGTCGGGCGGTGAGTATCGGTTGTCGAGAGGGCGGAGAATATGGTCTCGACCTCAACCCCTCCAGAGAATCGGCCGGGGAGCGCCTCGACTTCAGCCGCCGGCGTCGGCTTCGGGACCCGCGACTGCCGTGGAATGCGTAGCCGCGGCCGTATCGACTTCGTTGGTCGGCGTCGCCGAGTTTTCCGTCGCGGTCGCGGCGTCCGGGCGCGCGTCGCCGTCGGATGCGGGTTCCTCGTCGTCGAAGCCGGTGAAACGGACGATGTCGTCGATGTCCTGGGCCTCGACGTCGTCGCGCAGAGCGATCAAGACGTCGTCCGCGTTGCTGCCCTGATGCGCGGTGACGACGCCGAGCTTCATCAGCTCGAGCAACGCGCAGAACGTCCCGATCAACATCGACCGTGACGCCTCCGGATCGGTCGCGATGTCGGCGATCAAAGTGCGCAGCGAGAGCTCGCGTTTCACCTTGATGTGGTCGGCGAGGCTCTGCACGTACCAGCGCAACGGCCGGTCGTCGGGCCGGATCTCCATCGGCCGGTGCGAGAGCGTCTCGCGCATCAGGCGCGAGAAAGTCGAGAGCAGATCCCACTGCGTCAGCTCGCCGAACTCGATCGTCGGCTCGTCGGCCGTGTGCTCGCGCCAGCCGTGCGGGTGCATGCGCGAGCGCTCGTCGAAGCGATCGCCGAGGTTGCGGGCAGCTTCCTTGAAGTGGCGGTACTCGATCAGGCGCTGGATGAGCTCGTCGCGCGGGTCGAGCTCCTCGTCGAGGTTGACCTCGTCGCGCGGCAGCAGCGAGCGGCTCTTGATCGCCATCAGCGTCGCCGCCATCACCATGAACTCGCCGGCGACCTCGATGTCGATCTCCTTCATGTCGCGTAGGTACTTGAGGTACCCGTCGATCACGCGGTTGATCTCGATCTCGTGGATGTCGACTTCCTGCTCGCGCACGAGGTGCAACAGGAGGTCCATCGGCCCCTGGAAGACCTGCTCCAGGCGGACGGTGTAGTCGGGCATCATGCGGGCACCCAGCTGATGATCAGGTCCGACATGCCGTGCACGGCGCGGAGCAGAGTTCGGGAGAACGGCGGGTAGAACGAAAGCCCGACCACCAGGAACATCCCGAGCATTCCGAAGCGAGTGTACCCCTCGCGCAGGTTCGCGGGCAGAAGCCAGGTCATCACGCGGGAGCCGTCGAGCGGCGGGACCGGGATCAGGTTGAACACCGCCAGGAGCAGGTTCATCGACATCGAGTACTCGAGCACCAGCGGCAGCAGCTGGAACTGGCGCTCGTAGATGGACTCCGCGGCGCCCGAGTAGAAGCCGTGGACGAGCGCGAGCTTGTAGAGCGCGCCGAACAGCACCGCGAGCAACACGTTCGAGAACGGCCCTGCCAAGGCGACCAGCACCATGTCGCCGAGCGGGTTCTTCAGCTTGGCCGCGTTGACGGGGACCGGTTTCGCGCCGCCGAAGATGTACTCGCCGCCGCTCCCGAGCCCGAGGAAGAGCGGGATCAGGATCGTCATCACCGGGTCGATGTGCGGGATCGGGTTCAGCGTGATCCGACCGAGGTCGCGAGCGGTCGGGTCGCCGCGCTTCAGCGCGACCCAAGCGTGCGCCGCTTCGTGCACCCCGAGCGACAGGATCAGGAAGGCGACGACGAGCCCGAGCCCGATCGGGCTGAGCTCGCTCGCGAACCCGACCGGCAGCGCCGCGAACAGGCCGAGCGCGGCCAGCGCGCTCACACCAAGTGAAAGGATCCTCGATCTCACGTGGCTCGACTGCTTTGGCTGCGGCCTTCGTTTCTCGCTCCGCGCGCGGAGGCGCGCGGAAAGAGCCTTATAGCAAAGCGACGCGGTAGGACGCGCGCCTTCCTTGCTCCCCCATCCGACGAACCCCTAGAATCCGGCGCGGCTCGTGGCGTTCGCCCGCCCGGCCGTCCTCGCGCGCGAAGCCACCCCACTCCGTGCACCGGCGCAGCTCTCGATCCATGCACGGCAAGGCCCAAGTCACCTCCATGAGTTCCGCAAGCGAGCAAGAGCTCGAACTCGCGCGTCTCGAACGCGCGAAGGAAGTCATCCGTCTCGAGGCGCGCACGATCGCGAGACTGGAGAGCACGCTCTCGAGCTCCTTCTCGCGCGCGGTCGGCCTGATCCTCGCTTGCAAGGGCAAGCTCGTGGTCACCGGCATGGGCAAGGCCGGTCTGATCGCGCAGAAGGTGTCCGCGACGTTCGCGTCGACCGGCACCGACTCGATCTTCCTGCACCCCGCCGAGGCGCAGCACGGCGACCTCGGGCGCATCCGGCCGGGCGACTTGGTGCTCGCGCTGTCGAACTCCGGCGAGACCAACGAGATCAAG
Organism: Planctomycetota bacterium; assembly: GCA_016220085.1. Taxonomy (GTDB): domain Bacteria; phylum Planctomycetota; class UBA1135; order UBA1135; genus JACRIN01. Next base: position 16,317 of record JACRIN010000090.1, on the reverse strand, counting down.
GTCATCCTCGGGCCGACGCGCAAGCTCGGCGCGAGCCTGATCGCGATCACCGGCGGCGCGGAGTCGACGCTCGCTCAGCGCGCGGACTGCGTCCTCGACATCGGCAAGGTCGACGAGGCGTGTCCGATGGGCCTCGCGCCGACGGCGAGCACGTCCGCGATGCTCGCGCTCGGCGACGCGCTCGCGATGGTCGTGCTCCAGGAGCGCAGCTTCAGCCGCGAGGACTACGCGCTCTTCCACCCGGCCGGTTCGCTCGGCCGGCGGCTGATGAAGGTCTCGGAGATCATGCGCAAGGGCGTCGAGCTCCCGTTGGTCGGCGAGAGCACCTCGCTCGCCGACACGCTCGGCGTGATGGGCAGGACGCCGGGACGTCCGGGCGCCGCGTTGGTCGTCGACGAGGCGAAATGCCTCGCCGGGATCTTCACCGACGGCGACTTGCGACGCCTGGTGCTCGAACACGGCGAGTCCTTCGACCGCGGCTCGCCGATCGCGCGCTTCATGCACAAGAACCCGAAGTTCGTGCGGCCCGAGCAGCTCGTCGAGGAAGCCGAGCGGCTGCTCCACGAGTTCCGCATCGACCAGATCCCGGTGCTCGACGCCGATTCGCGTCCGGTCGGTCTGCTCGACGTCCAGGACGTGCTCGACACGCGCCTCTGACGGCCATGGCGAAGAAGTCGCGAGCGCTGCGACCGGCACGACTCCGCGCGGCGCTCGCGGAGATCCGGCTCGTCGTCTTCGACGTCGACGGCGTGTTGACCGATGGCGGCATCGCGTACGCCGGCCGCACGGAGCTCCAGCGCTTCCACGTCCACGACGGCTACGGCCTGGTCGCGTTGCGCCGCGCGGGCTTCGTGCTCGCGTGGATCTCCGGCCGCGGTTCGCTCGCGACGCGCACGCGCGCGAAGGAGCTCGGCGTCGGCGAAGTGCATCTGCACGTCGAGGACAAGCGTCTCGCGCTCGCCAAGCTGCAAGCGCGCCTCGGCATCCCACCCGCGCACACGGCGTCGATGGGCGACGACGAGCCCGATCTCGGCTTGCTCGCCGCGTCCGCGTTCTTCGCGGCGCCCGCGGACGCGCGGCCCGAGATCCGCGCGATCGCCGACCTCGTGACCGACGCGCGCGGCGGAGCCGGCGCGGTGCGTGAGTTCGCCGACCTACTGCTCGCTGCACGGGCACGATGAGGAAGCTCGTCGTCTTCGTCCTGATCTTCGCGCTCGGGCTCGCGGCGATCCTGTGGTGGGAGAATCTTCATCCCGGCCGCATCGACGAGCCCGCGCAACCGACGCCTCCGACCAAGGTCGAGGACCAGCCGCTGACCGAGGTCGACATCGAGGGCGGCGAGCGCCAAGCGAAGTCCGTCGAATTCGTGATCGAAGGCCCGTTCGACCACATCGAGCGCGATCCGGGCACGCTCAAGAAGCACTACGAGCTCCACGCGAAGGACACGCGGCCGCTCGGCTCCGATGCGTACGACTTGTTCGGTTTCCGCGCGAGCGTCTTCGACGCGCGCACCGAGGACCTGCGCGGCACCGCGACCGCGGCGACCGCGCGAGTCCGCATCTCGCCGAACACCTCAGGCATCGATTTCGCGTATCCGATCACGCTGACCGAGGCGGTGCTGCGCGCCGAACGCGACCTGCCGCTCGCGCCGGTGACGGTGACTCTGCCCGTCGTCGAGGGCCTGATCTCCGAAGAGCGCCTGAGCTCCAAGGAGCGCGTCGACATCGTCGGCCAGGGGCTCACCGCGCACGGCGACGGGCTGGTGCTCGACGCGCGCGCGCGCTAGTTGAAGCTCGTGCGCAACGCGTTCGTCGACCTCGAGCTCGGTCAGAACGCGCGTGCGACGTTGACGTCGCTCGAAGGGCTCGAGATGCGTCGCTTGCCGGACGTTCCGGGCTCGCCCGAGGAGCAAATCGAGATCGAAGCGCACACGCAGGCGGTGCTCGACATCACCGGCGCCGAGCCGTTGCACGTCGAGAGCGATCGCATCCTGCTGCGCGGCGTGATGCCCGCGGGATCGAGCGGGCGTTTCATCGCGCAGAGCGCGACCGCGGTCGGCTCCGCGGTGCTGACGCTCCGCCGCGAGCGCTTCACCGGCGATCGCGCGTTCGTCGAGTTCGACGTCCAAGGCCGACCGAAGCACGCGACGCTCGCAGGCGCGCCCAGCGTGCGCGTGCCGCTCGACGCGCCCCCGTCGATCGCTGGCGTCGCGGGCGGTTCGCTCCAGCTCGAAGCCGATGGCGCGGGCCCGCTCGAAGTGTCGCTCGAGGATCCGCCGAGCTTCACGTTCGCCGGCCCCGCGACCGTGCGCGTGCCGGAACTCGAACTCGTCCTCGAAGCGCGCGGCTCGCTCGCCGGCCGCGGTCAGAAGTCGAAGTCGTACAGCGACCTGACCGCGCTCGGCGGCGCGACGTTGACCGCGCGCGGCTCGTACTTGACCGCACCGACGCTCGTCTTGACCTCGGATCGCGCGCCCGACGACAGCATCGTCGGTCGCTTGACGACGCGCGGCGAAACGTACGCGTACGGTGCGCTCGAGGACGGTCGCGCGTGGGTGCTCGAGACCGAGCGCGGCATCCAGGTCGTGCGCGCCAAGGACGAGTTCCGCGTGCCGCGCGCCGAGTGCGTGTCGCTACGCGTGTGGGGCAAGAACGGGTTCACCGCGGCGGCCGATCAGCTCTCCGACTTCGATTCGACGACGCTGACGTTCGTCGCCGCGCGGTCGGTCGTGTTCGAAAACGAGCTCGGTCGCGGCATCGGCGAGCGCCTGAACTCCTACGAGGGCGGCGTGTACGAGCTCTCGGGCCTGCCCGCGCGCCTCGAGTTCCCCGAAGGCAGTATCGTCGCGAAGACGATCGAGTACGACTCGCGGCGCATGATCGCGCGCGGCGACGCGGAAGCGCACGTCCGGCTCGCCGAGCGCAAGATCGACCTCGACGGAGACTGGCTCGCGATCGAGCGCGATCCGCCGTTGGTCGTCGGGACGTTGCCGCAGGTTTCGCTCGACGCGCGCGGCTCCGCCCACGCGATCGTCGAAGAGCCCGCGCAGCGTTTCGAGATCTCCTCGGGCGAGCTGCGCTTGCGCGGCGAGCAACGCGGGCCGCGCGACATCGACGCGAAGTGGCTGGAAGCGCTCGGCGCCGTCACGGTCGACTACCGCGGCCTCTACGAGTTCGACGGCAGCGGCGAGCGCTTCACCGTCTCGAGCGCCGGCCTCGCGCACCTCGAACCTCTGCCCGGCTCGCGAGCGCAACTGCGCGGCACGCTGCCGAAAGAGGCACTCGGCTTCCATCTCGCCGGCGATTCGATCGACTTCACGAGCGACCGACTCGACGCGACCAACGCCGAGCTCGACGTCGACGGAGTGCCGATGCCGCTCTCCGCGCCGTCTCGCTCCGACGCCGGACGCCACTTGCGCGCCGTCGCCGGCCACATGACCTGCACGCGCGAATCGTTGCTCTTCTCCGACTCCGTCTACCTCGGCGGTCTCGATCCCTCCGAGCGCGGGTGGTCGCTCGACGCCGAGCAAGCGTTGATCACTTCGACGAAGGAGAGCCAACGCCCCGGCTTCGCGCCTTCCGCCGACGTGCTCGCGTGGGGCAACTGCGTGATGCGCATGGGCGACGAAGTCGAAGCCCACGGCGACACCGTGCGCGTTTCGCGCGCCGAGAATCGCGCGGAGCTCGACGGCGAGCCCGCGTTCGTGCTGTCGAAGAGTGCACGCATGGAGTCCGAGCACCTCGAGTGGAACCTCGAGACCAATTTCGTGCGCTCGACCGGCGGCTTCATCCGCGCGCTCGACGAGAGTTGGCGCATCGACTACCAATCGCTCGACCAGCTCGAAGGCCTCGACGAAACGATCCAAGTCCTGCGCGAGCCGCGTTTCACCGTCGCGCGCAACGCCGGCGACGAAGAGAGCGTCGAGTTCACGCGCGCCGGCTGGATGCTCTGCTGGGTCGATCGCCAGGAATGGACCCGCCTGTCGGGCCAATTCCACTCCGACGCTTCGCCGCGGCCCAATCCGTCGCGCGAAGCCCGCCGACGCAAGCGGCGCGAGACGCCGAGCTTGTTCACGCTGCTCGAAGCGCGCTCCGGGTTCGCCGACCTGCTCGACGAGGTGTACCTCGAAGGCAACATCGAGACGTTCGACGGCGACACGCGCGTCGCGCGCGCCGACTCCGTCTACCTCGACTACGCCGACGGCCACGGCTGGATCGAGAACGCCGAGGTCACCTCGCCGATGAACATCCGCGGCCGCCACGTGAAGATCCGCGCGCAGTGGCTGCGGCACTCCGCCGACGGCTCGTTCCGCGCGGACCAAGCGGTGATCACGTCGTGCGACTTCGCGAAGCCGCACTACCAGATCAAGACGGCGGACCTGCGCCTCGGCCCGTCGACGACCCGCGCCAACGTCTGGGACGTCTCGATCCGCGGCAACGCGATCGTCTTCGAGAACGGCTGGTCGCTGCCGCTTCCTCGGATCGCGTTCCCGATGAAGCCGAAGAAGAAGCTCGGCGAGAAGACCCTCTCGCAGAAGGGTTGGGACGTCTTCTCGTTCCGCAACCTTTCGATCGACGCGCGCGAAGCCTCGATCGGCGGCGTCCGATGGCTCCGCTTCGGCAGCCAGGCGCGCTTCGGCACGTTCGTCGGCACCGAGATCGACTTCGAGCCCGGCGCCTTCCTGAAGTGGATCGACAAGTGGCTCTCGGGCCTCACCTTGCGCGGGCCGAAGGTCAACGGCGTCGCTGCCCCGGAGCTCGACGGCCCGGACGGCGGCACGAGCGTCCGCCCTCAGTACCTCAACAAGCGCGGTCTGCTGCTCGGACTCGAAGGTTCGCTGCACCGCGACGGCGTGTACGACGCCGATCTGAACCTCGACGGGATCTACGACACCGGCGAGGACCGCGGCCTGGTGCGTGTCGACGACGACGATCGCTCGTCGTTGCGGGCGTGGTACCACGCCCGAGCGCGCTACTTCTACGACGAGGACACCTGGCTCGACATCGTGTACTCGAAGCAGACCGACGCGGGCGTGCAGTCGGGGTTCTTCGAGTCCGAGTTCCTGCGCTTCGAGGAGCGCGAGAACTACGTCCACTGGCGCAAGTCGCTCGACGGCTCGCTGATCTCGGCGACCGCGGAGACCCGCCTCGACTCGTTCCGGACCGAAGTCGTAGAGCAACCGTCCTTCGACTTCTACCGCGGCCGTTCGGAGGTCGCCGAGCTCGACGGCGCGCCGCTGCTCTACTCGAGCAACACGCAGTTCGCGCAGCTCTCGCGGCTCGAAGGCAACACGCAATACGAGCAGCCATTCGCCGATGGGCTCGGCGAGCGCGACACGCTGCGCTTCGACACGCGTCACCGCGTCGAGCTCAACAAGCCGCTCGGCGTCGGCGGCCTGATCGCGACGCCGTGGGTCGAAGGCCGCGCGACCGGCTGGCAAGAAGGCGTCGATCCGACGACGAATCCGTCGCGCGGTCTCGTGCTCGCCGGCATCGACCTCGCGACGACGTTCTGGCGGCGCTACGCCGGCGCGGGTTACCTGCACGAGCTCAGCCCTCAGGTCACGCTCCGCTCCGACCTCGCGACGTCCTACACCGACGGCCTCCCGGTGTCGTTCGACGAGGTCGAGCGACCGTTCGAAGGCTCGTTCGTCGACATGCGCCTCCGCTCGCGGCTCGTCAACCTCCGCGAGCGCGAGTTCCTCGACGTCGAGCTAGCTCAGTCGCACGCGAACGCGACGGCCGCCGGCGAGCCCGAAGGCTGGCTGCCGATCGAAACCGCCGCGGCGTGGCTCACGCAGGTCGGCGACGTGCCGTTCGCCGTGTCGCACGACGGTCGCTACGACCTCGAATCCGGCGAGACGGTCTACTCGCGCACGTACTTCGGACTGCGGCCGATGGAGCGGCTCGACCTCGAGACCGGCTACAACAGCGCGCGCGGTCTCGCCGGCGATCGCCTGTACGACGCGATGACGATCGGCGCGCGCTACCGCTTCGACTCCGACCCCGCGGTCAACAAGTGGGAGCTCGAAGGCCGCGAGACCATCTCGCAGACCTCCGGCCGACTCTCCTCCAGCATCACCGCCCGCCGCTTCGGGCACGACTTCGTCTTCGAGATCGAGCTCTCGTTCGTCGCCGGCGAAGGCGCCAACAACATCAAGTTCAACCTGGTCCCGCTGCTCGGGTACCGCTCGCCGAACCTCGGGCTGCTCGACCGCTGGCGCAAAGACGACTGAGTCCGACCCGCACGCGCGCCGGCCAGGATGCGGGGAACCTGTTCGACTCGGACGGAACGAAATCTTCGTGGTCGCGGTGGTCGGCCTGATGTCGGTCGGCGGCAACCTGCCCCGGCTCGCCGACCTGCTCGACCGCCGTCGCAACGGGGATTGAGCCCTTCGAGCCGGCTGCGCACCGGCTAGAATGCGACGCGCATGTTCGGGCTCGGATGGAGCGAGATCTTCTTGGCCGGCGTGATCGGCCTGTTGCTGTTCGGCGGCAACCTGCCGAAGGTCGCGGCCGAAGCGGCGCGTTGGGTGGTCGGGCTCAAACGCTCGCTCAACGACATCCGCCGCGAGACCGGCATCGAGCGCGAGATCGAGAACGCGAAGCGCGAGGTCGAGCGCAGCGTCGAGCACAGCCTCAAGGTGCGCGAGGTCCAGCAGAAGCTGACCGACACGATCGCTCGCCCGTTCCGCGAAGCCGCGCAGGAGACGCAAAAGGCGCTCGAGGCCCAGCCGCAGACCCAGACACCTCCGCCCTCGACGTTCGAAGCTCCGTCCTCGCCGATCCCGCCGGCGCCGGTGCCTCCTCCGCCGCCGCAGATTCCGCCATCGCGCCTCGAACCGATGCCGCCACCGCCGCGCCCGAATCCGGGTCGCGACGAGGCGGGCGGCTGAGCGTCAGTTCTGTTGCGACGTTTCGCCGGGCAGCGGCGGAAGCTCGTCGAAGATCGACCCGATGGTCGGCGGTGGCGCTTCGCCCGGCACGAGCTCTTGCATCACCGCCGCGTCTCCCGTGTCGAAGATCGTCGACCACCCGTTGCCGGGCGTCTGCGCCTCGGCGGGCAAGGCCGCTTCGACGGCGCGCGCGAGGTTCATCGCGAGCCAACGGTTGTTGCTCTCGACCGTGCCGACGACGCAGAGCACCGTGACGTCCGCGTCCGCCGCGAGCATCCCGAGCACGTCCGCCTGCACCAATCCGGGCATGCAGACCGTGAGGATCTGCCCGTGACGATCGATCGGGATCAGCCGGTGCGTTCGAAGGAACTCCGGATCGATCCCTTCGAGCGACTTCGGGTTCGGCGCGCAGATCTCGACCGGTAGGAACGGCAGACCGAAGACGTCGCACACGACGTGCGACAGCTCCCAGTCACCGATCGCTCCTTCCGTGACGAGCTGCTCCGGCAGCGGCGTGCGCGTCTGCTGCGCCGTCTGCAGCGCGAGCGAGAGTCGCGCGGAGTCCACGAGGTTCCGCTGCCCGAGAGCGGCGGCGAGATTGGAATAGTCGAGTCGTTGACTTGCCTTCACTTGCCCTTCCCCACACCGTCTCGTGCCCCTGCACGAGAACGCCCCAAGGATCGGCTCGCTCAAATGCAACTCTGAACGCAGACCCGAGATCTCGCCGCTTCTCCGTCGACGGAAAAGTCTTCCGCGCAGCGCCCGGCTCGCCCGCGCGCGGGCCACGGCCGATCGGTTCGGCGCTCGCCGAACGAAACTCCGAACGCACTTCGAACACCGCTTCGACAGCGCGGAGGCACGGCGCGCGGGCACCACACGCACGAGTCCGCACCGGTGTACTGCACCGGGCGCGCACGACATCCGGCCTCGGCGCGCGCCGCGCTTCGACATGTCGCTCGCCGAGGAACGCCCGGTACGGCTCGATCGTCCGCGCGTCACCGAACGGCAGCTCCGAACGCACGTCGCAGCGACCTGTGCGTCCGCCGAACCCGCGTCGTTTCGCCCGCGTTCAACTCGATCGAACGCAAGCGGCGACGCTCGCCGGTGTCGATCGGCGGCTCGATGTACACGAGGTCGACCGACTCGCTCGGCCAACGCCGCGGCTCCGCCAGGTTCTCGCGCGCGCCGATGCGGCCGATCGGAGACCCGCCGCACGCAACGCTCTGCGCGCTCGCGCGGCACGAGCACGCCGTCCCCACCGCTCGCGCGAACGGTCTCAGACGTCGAGGTTCGTCGCTTCGAGCGCAAAGCGCTCGATGTAGTCGCGGCGCGGCTCGACGCCGGGGCTCATCAGGATGGTGAAGATCTCGTCCGCCGCGAACTCGTCGTCCATCTTCACTTGGTAGAGCTTGCGGCGGCTCGGATCCATCGTCGACTCCCAGAGCTGCTCGGGGTTCATTTCGCCCAAGCCCTTGTAGCGCTGGATGTCGAGCTCGCCCTCGGCGCTCTTCTGCACCGCGTCGGCGAGCGCGGTCAGGCTGTCGGCGTCGAGCGTCGCTTTGCCGCGCGCGAGCTGCCACGCGCCGCCGCCGCGGAAGCTGAGCCCCGCCGTCTCGAGCGCGACGAGCACCGCCGCGAGCTCTTCGGTATGCGGCAAGCGAGAGCTGACCACGTGCGCCGCCTCGCGACTGCCGCCGGCCTCTGGCCCGGTGTACACCACGAGCTCCTCGCCCTTGCGCAGATCGACTTTCTGCAGCTCGAGGAAGTTCCCGTACTCCTCGTCGGTGACGAAGAACGCGTCCTTGCCGTGGGCTTGCGCCCAGAACTGCGGCAGACGCTCACCATCCCACGCGTCGAGCAAGTGCGTCGCGGGCAAGCGCGTCCACACCGGGATCACGCGTTCCAGAAGGTCTTCGAGCTGACGCAGGCTGTCGAGGATCGTCGCGAGCTCCGCGCCCTTCCATTCGCGTCCGTTCTTCGCGTCGCGGATCGCGATCGAGTGCGCGCCGAGATCGACGAGCAACTTGCGCAGCTCGGCGTCGTTCGGGACGTAGCGCTCGAACTCCTTCGTCTTCACGCGATAGAGCGGCGGTTGCGCGATGTACAGGTGGCCGGCTTCGATCAACGGCTTCATGTGCCGGAAGAAGAACGTCAATAGCAGCGTGCGGATGTGCGAGCCGTCGACATCGGCGTCGGTCATGATGATGACCTTGCCGTAGCGCACTTTCGTCGCGTCGAACTCCTCCGCGATGCCGCAGCCGAGCGCCGCGATGATCGTCTGGATTTCCGAGTGGCCGAGCATCTTGTCGAGACGCGCCTTCTCGACGTTCAGGATCTTGCCCTTCAGAGGCAGGATCGCTTGGTAGCGACGATCGCGGCCTTCCTTCGCCGAGCCACCTGCCGAATCACCTTCGACCAGGTACAGCTCGGACTCTTCGCGGTTGTCGCTCTGGCAGTCGGCGAGCTTGCCGGGCAGCGAACCCGACGCCAACGCCGACTTGCGCCTCACGAGATCGCGAGCCTTGCGCGCCGCTTCCCGCGCGGCCTGCGCGCGCAACGCCTTGTTGACGATGATCTTCGCGACCGGCGGGTTCTCCTCGAGGAACCGCGACAGACAATCGCCGACCACCGACTCGACCATGCCCTGCACTTCGCGGTTGCCGAGCTTGTCCTTCGTCTGTCCTTCGAACTGAGGATCCGGCACGAGCACCGCGATCACCGCGGTCAAGCCTTCGCGGAAGTCGTCGCCGACCGGCAGCTTCTCCGCGTCCTTCACGATCTTCTGGTTCTTGGCGTAGTTGTTCAGCGAGCGCGTCAACCCGCCCTTGAAGCCGGCGAGGTGCGTGCCGCCCCCCGGCGTCTTGATGTTGTTGACGAACGTGAACTCGTTCTCGAGGTACGTCTCGGTGTATTGCAGCGCCACCTCGACCGTGTACTCGAGTTTCGGGTTTTCCTCGCTCGCGACGACCTTCGAGAAGTGGATCGGCTCGGGATGCAGCGCCTCTTTGTTCTTGTTGACGTGCTTGACGAACGTCTTCAGCCCCTCGGGGAAGTCGAAGTGCTCCTTGTGGCCCGTGCGTTCGTCTTCGAGATCGATGACGATCCCCTTCGAGCCCATCAAGTACGCCGTCTCGCGCAAACGCGTCGCGACCATCTCCCACTCGATCTCCGTCGTGCGGAAGATCATCGAGTCGGCTTTGAAGACGACCTGCGTGCCACGCTTGTCCGTCGTGCCGACGACAGCGAGCGGCGACGTCGGCGCACCGCGTTCGTAGCGCTGCCGGTGCATCTTGCCGTTTTGGAAGACCGTGACTTCGAGCCAGGCCGAGAGCGCGTTGACGCACGACACCCCGACGCCGTGCAGCCCGCCCGAGACCTTGTACGCGCCGTGATCGAACTTGCCGCCGGCGTGGAGCTTGGTCATCACGACCTCGAGCGCCGACACGCCGTACGGCTGCTTGATCGCCGTCGGAATGCCGCGTCCGTCGTCGGTCACGCTGACCGAACCGTCGCGACGCAGCGTCACCTGCACCCTGCGCGCGAAGCCCGCGAGCGCCTCGTCGATCGAGTTGTCGACCACCTCCCAGATCAGGTGGTGCAGTCCGCGCACATCGGTGTCGCCGATGTACATCGCGGGCCGCTTCCGCACCGCCTCGAGACCTTCGAGGACGGTGATCGAATCGGCGCCGTAGGAACTGCTCAGGGTTTCATTCTCTGCCATGTCTAGCGTTTCCTCTGGAACGTCACGCGCTTCACGGCCTCTCGGCCGAGTTGCTGGTTGATCGCGCGACGGTAGTTCTCTCCGGTGAAGCTCGTGAGCTCGGCCAAGTGCGGCGCCGAGTCCACTTCGACGATCAGCTCGCCATCGCGGAAGCGCACCGCTCGGGCTCGCGCCGCGAGGGGACCGACCGTGCGGTCCCAGGTGCGGATCACCGCGGCGCCCCGCAGCTTCTCGTCGAGTCCGTGTCGCTTGAAGTAGCGATCGAGAACCTCGCCGATCTGCAGCGGGCCCGGGTGCTTGTGCTTGCTCACGCGATCACGTTCGAGCAACCGGCTCGATCACGTGTCGATCGTGATCGGCATCACGACGTAGGTGTAGCTCTCGCCGAGGCGGAAGAGCCCGGGCGCGTTGCGTTCGTTGAACTCCAACCGCACCTGCCCGCTCTCGCAGGTCTTCAGACCTTCGATCACGTAGTCCGCGTTGAAGGTGATCTCGGCGTTCTTGCCCTTGTAATCGATCTCGAGCTGCGCGGTCGCCGCGCCCTTGCCGGCGGACTGCGCCGTGATTTCCATCTCGCCCTTGCGAGCCGTCAGCTTGACCGCGCGCGTCTCGTCGCCGGTCGCGTTCGCGACCAGACGCAGCTTGCGTTCGAAGATGCCGGCGTCCGCCTCGACGATGTTGGTCGCCTCGTTCGGAATCACCGCGTTGTAGCGCGGGAACTCGCCGTCGAGCAGTCGCGCGAACACTTCGGCGTTCTGCGTCTTGATCCCGATCTGGCTCTCCTCGACCGTCAGCTTGATCGGCCCGAGCGGATCGGTGATCACGCGGCAGAACAGCTGCACGCCTTTGGTCGGCACGATCACCGGACGCTTCGTCGGGAATCGGTCGGGCCCGTTCTCGATCGTCGAGCTCGCCAACGCGAGCCGTCGTCCGTCGGTCGCGACCATCTTCAGCCGGCCGTCCTCGATTTCCATCAGCACGCCGTGCATCGCGTAGCGGCCTTGCTCGCGCGCCGCGGCGAACGCCGTGCGCGACACGAGCGTCGTAAACGTCCCTCCTTGCAGCGTCGTCGCGCCCTCGTCGGAGAAACGCGCGACCACCGGGAACTCGTCGGAGTCCGCGGTGACGAGTCTGCCGACGTCCGAGCCCGACGTGATCGACAGCGAGCCGTCGCTGCTCGACAGCTCGACCGTTTCGCCGGAGAGATCGCGAACGAAATCGTGCGCGGTGCGGGCGGACACGACCGCAGTGCCCGGTTCGATGACCTTGACGTCCTCGATCCGGTAGCGCAGCGAAACGTCGAGGTCGGTGCCGACGAGCTCGAGCGCGTCCGCGGTGGCGACCAAGCACACGTTCGAGAGGATCGGCTTCGGGGTCTTGGCGGGGATGACGGTGTTCGCGACGGCGAGCCCTTGGCGAAGCGCGTCACGGTTGCACAGGACCTTCATTCGATCGAACTCCTCGAGGGTCGCGCGGTGAGCGCGCTGGGCTGGTGCTCTGGTCTTCTTCTGAAGGAACAGAGACTTAAAGTTTGGTCGTAATCATAGAGGCGACCGCGGGTGTGGAGTACGACCGACTCCGAGCTACTAAGTGCTTTCACCGCAGAGACTTGAACACGGTCGTCGCTCCGTGGACGTCGCTCCACCGACGGTGGAAAACCCGTGTAGTAGCCACCCGCTTCCTGACACCTCTCCGCACCGGCGATCCAGTGGTTCTGGAGGGCTTCGGGTTGCCGACGAAACGTTCGGAAGGAACTCACGGTCTCTCCACAGGTTCCTAGGGCGTGCGCGGGGCGGCGGGAGCTCACGAGCTCGCGCGCTGCAGCTGCGTCAGGAAGCCCGCGACGAGCTCGCGGAAGCGGGGATCGTCGCGCATCTCGCCTTCGACTTTCTCGATCGCGTAGAGCACGGTGGAGTGGTCGCGACCTCCGAAGAAGCCGCCGATCTCCTCGAGCGAGTGCCGCGTGATCTTGCGGGCGAGGAACATCGAGACCTGACGCGGCAACGCGATCGCGTTGGTGCGCTTGCGCGACTGAAGGTCGGTCAACTTCACGTTGAAGTGCGACGTGACGATCCGCTGGATGTCTTCCATCGAAGGCTGTCCACGCACGGTCGAGAACACGTCGCGCAGGACGCGACGCGCGACTTCGCACGTCAGCGGCTGGTTGTTGAGGCTCGCGAAGCCGATCAGACGCGTGACGGCGCCTTCGAGCTCGCGAATGTTGGTTTCGAGCTGATCCGCGAGCAAAGCGGCGACGTCGTCGGGGAGCTCGCGGCCGCGTTCCTTGCCCTTGCGCTTCAGGATCGCGACGCGCGTCTCGTAGCACGGTTGCTCGATTTCGGTGACCAAGCCCCACTTGAAGCGCGACACCAGGCGCTCGTGGAGCGTCGGGATCTCCTTCGGCGGACTGTCGGACGAGAGCACGATCTGCTTGCCCGCGTTGTAGAGCGTGTTGAAGGTGTGGAAGAACTCCTCCTGCGTGCGCTCCTTGTTGGCGAGCAGGTGGATGTCGTCCACGACGAGCACGTCGACGTTGCGGTACTTGTTGCGGAACTTCGCGAGGTCGGAGGTCTCGAGCGCGCTGATGAAGTGGTTGACGAACGTCTCGCAGGAGAGATAGAGGATCCGCGCGTTCGGATCGCGCTCGAGGATCGTGTAGCAGAGCGACTGCAGCAGGTGCGTCTTGCCGAGACCGACGCTGCCGTGGAGGAAGAACGGGTTGTAGGCCTTGCCCGGGTTCTCCGAGACGCCGAGCGACGCGGCGTGCGCGAAGCGGTTGCACGGGCCGACGACGAAGGTGTCGAAGCGGTAGTGCGGGTTGAGCGTGCCGTCGCTCGCCCAGAGCAGGCGCGAGCCGGGGCCGTCGTCGAACGAGCGGCGCGCGGGCGTGGCGGGTTCGCGGGAGGCGGGCGAACCCGGCGCACCCGAGGTTCCTGGGGCGGCCGAGGAACCTGCGGTTCGTGAGGTTCCGAGCGCTCCCGAAGCGCTTTGCCCGGGCGCCGGAGGCATCGCGGCCGCGCCAAGCGCCGGAAGCGGCGCCGGAGCGGGGTTCCGAGCGGCGCGATGGGCCATCGTCAGCTCGGGATCGACCTCGAGCACGACTTGGCGTCGGCCGCCGAAGACGTGCGTGATCGCGTTGTCGAGGACGTCGGCGTAGTGCTTCGCCAGCCAGTCGCGAGCGAAGGAGTTTTGGACGGCGAGCGCGACGGTCTGGTCGTCGGCGCGCGCGAGCGTCGCGCCGCGGAACCAAGTCTCGAACTGCTCGCGTTGAAGCGCCTTTTGGAGGGAGCTCTGGAGCGCCGACCAGATCTGCTGGAGGCGTTCGCTCTCGAGGACGCGCAGGTCCGCGGCCGAGGGGCCGGCGGTGACCGCGGTCGTGTCGAGCCCGAGCGTGGTCTCCGGCGCGACAGCGCCGTTGGAATCAGCGATCGGGCCGTCGCATCCGGCGATCGGGCCGGTGGAACTGGAGCTCTGACCGGTGCAACCGGAGCTCTGGGCGTTGCAGCCAGAGCTCGGGCCGCGAGGGGTCGCCTCGACGGCAGGCGCGAGCTCGTCGCTCGGAGATCTCGCCAAGTCCGCGTTCAACGCTTCCGGCTGCTGCATGGAATCCAAACCGCCCCTCCCGCACCCGGAGTGCCCGTGGGGCACAGACCTCCGGTCCGAGCCAGGAGCTCGGTGTCAGGAACCCGCTTGCGCTCACCCGGGGCCTCTCCTCCTCGTCGATCGGACCGCGCGCGCGTCGACGCGTCGGGGGACCCGTCGTCAGCGAGCTCGATCTTCGCGCACTTCCGCTGTGGTCGCGGTCGCGGCGAGCGAGGCGAAGTTATCCAGCGCGTGGGTCGCGCGGTCAACGCCGAATACACGTCTCTCCACTCCACACACACAAGTCGCGAGCGGGCGCCAACCTCGGCGAAATCACCCCAACGTTCTCCGCAGGATCTCCACAGCGTTGTGAACATCTTCGAGGGTGTTGGCGCGTCCGAAAGAGAGCCGCAGCGCCGCGCGAGCTTCGTCGCGCGCGAAGCCGAGCGCGAGCAGCACGTGCGACGGCTCGAGCGAGCCCGACGCGCACGCGGAACCCGCGCTGACCTCGAGGCCCGCTAGATCGAGACGGGTTACCAACACCTTGCCGTCCACATGGGGCGCGAGCACGTTGAGCGTGCCCGGCAGCCGCCCGCCTTCGCCGAGCGCGGGCCCGACCAATTGCAGCTTCGGCAGCGCGGCGTGAAGTTCGCGCCAAAGGCCGTGCGAGAGGGCTTCGAGACGGGGCGCAAGTGCCTCGCGCTCGCGCACGGCAAGCTCGATCGCGAGAGCGGACGCGACGATGCCCGCGACGTTCTCGGTGCCCGGTCGCACGCCGTTCTCTTGCCCTCCGCCGCGCACGAGCGGCGCGAGCTCGACGCCCTTGCGTCGGAAGAGCACGCCGACGCCGACCGGGCCGCCGAGCTTGTGCATCGAGAAGCTCGCGAGGTCGACTCCCCACTCCGCGAGACGGAGGTCGACGCGCCCGAGCGCCTGCACGGCATCGGTGTGGAGAAGCCAGCCGCGATCGTGCGTCCGCGCAAGCTCGGCGATGGGCGCGAGCGTGCCGATCTCGTTGTTCGCCGCCATCACCGAGACCAGGCGGGCGCCGGCCGCACGCCGGGCGACCTCCGCGGGGTCGAGCAGGCCGCGGCGGTCGACGCCGACGAAGTCGACGGGACGGCCGGCGTTGGCGAGCGCTTGGGCGGGCTCGAGGACCGATGAGTGCTCGATCGCGGTCGTCACGAGCCTCGCGCCGGGTCCGGCGGCATTCAGGGCGCCGAGCACGGCCAGGTTGTTGGCCTCGGTGCCGCCGGAGGTGAAGACGAGCTCGTCCTCGTGGACGCCGAGCGCTGCCGCCGCGCGCTCGCGCGCTTCGTCGAGCAGGTGCCGCGCGCGCCGGCCGGACGCGTGGACGCTGGAGGGGTTGCCGCCGAGCTCGTCGAGCGTCGCGATCAGCGCCGCGCGGACCTCGGGCCGGATCGGGGTGGTCGAGTTGTGGTCGAGGTAGACGCGGTTCATCGCGCCGACGTGCTCCGGTAGAGCGTCTCGTACAGCGCGACGATCTTCTCGCGCCGGAAGCGCTCGACCGCCGCCTCTCTCGCGCGCCGGCCCATCGCGGCGGCGTCGACTTCGCCGAAGAGCAGCGCGGCGAGCTTCGCCGCGAAGGCAGTCTGGTCGTCGCGCGCCGCGAGCAGACCCGTCACGCCGTCCTCGACGACCTCGTGCACGCCGCCGACGTCGGTCGCGACCACGGGAGTGCCGCAGGACATCGCTTCGAGCGCGGCCAGGCCGAACGATTCCTCGCGGCTCGCGAGCGCGAACACGTCCGCGGGAGACAAGAGCTCGGGCATCGCGTCGCGCTCGCCGAGGAACACGACCTTGTCTTGGATGCCGAGCCGATGCGCGATGTCGCGGCACGCGGCTTGGTCGGGGCCGTCGCCGACGAGCACGAGCTCGGCGTTGCGCCCGTGCAGCGCCTCGCCGAACGCCTCGACCAACCACGGCACGCGCTTGACCGGGCGGAAGTTCGAGACGTGCACCGCGCGCGGTCGCGAGCACTTCGGCCGGCGCTTCGCGGCGTCCGGATGGAAGCGCTCGGTGTCGACGAAGTTCGGGATCACCTGCACGAGACACGGACGATCTCGATCGAGGCAGAACTGGCGGCGCGTCTCCGCGG
>JACRIN010000092.1 GCA_016220085.1 Planctomycetota bacterium | reverse complement strand
CTTCGCCGACCGCGAGCACGTGCGAGTCGACGCCGCGCTGCGCGAGCCGGCGCGCCGCCTCGACGACGTTCTCGAAGCCGTGCCAGGGCCGCAGCCGGCCGTGAAAGCCGACGACGAAGCGTCGGTCGAGCCCGAGCTCGGTCCTCAGCGTGTCGGTCGCCGCGCGCGGTCGGAAGACGTCGGAGTCGACGCCGTTCGGCCGGACGATCACGCGTGTCGGGTCGATTCCGCGGCCCCGCACGTAGTCGGCGACGCCATTCGAGACGCAGAGCACCACGTGCGCGGCGGTCAGGACGGCGCGCTCGCGCGCCTCGTCCTCGGCGGCGACGGCGCGTCCGCGATGCTCCGCGGCTTCGAGCAGCAAAGGCGCGTTGACCTCGAGCACCAGTGGCACGCCGTGCTCGCGCGCGAAGGTCGCGCCGGCGTCGGCGTCGAGCGCGTAGCGTTCGTAGATCAAGTCGATGCCGCCGTCGGCGTGCAGCGCGCGGAGCTCGCCGAGCGCGACTTCGCGTCCCGGCACGTCGAGCCCTGCGACCGTCGCGCCGCGGCGTTCGAACGCGCGCCGCATGCACGCGACGTGCACGGCGGCGCCCTTCTTCTTCGCCGGCCCGGTGCCGGGGTCCTGGTTCAAGTGGACGACGCGCATGCGCTCTCCGCCGTGACCTCGTCGAACCACGCGCCGAGAAGGCGCGATGTCTTCGCGACGTCGAAGTGCTCGCGCACGTGGGCGAGCCCGCGCTCGCGAAGCCCCGCGGCGAGCGCGGGATCGAGCAGCAAGCGTTGCATCGCATCGGCGGTCGCCGCGGCGTCGTTCTCGGGGGCGAGCAGGCCCGCGCGGCCGTGGTCGAGGATCTCGGGCACGCCGCTGACCGGCGTCGACACGCACGGCAGCTCCGCGGCTTGGGCCTCGAGGAGCACGGTCGGGAGCGCGTCGCGGTTGCCGTCGACTCCGATCTTGCACGGCAGGCAGAACAGCGTGCTCTCGTGCATCAGCGCTCGCACCGCGTTCTGGTCGAGCGGGCCGGTCATGCGAACGCGTCCGGCAAGCCCGCGTTCGGCGATGTGCGCGGCGATCAGCACGCGATCCTCTCCGTCGCCGGCGATCACGCCCTCGAAGTCGACTCCGCGCTCCGCGAGCAGCGCGAACGTGTCGACCAGCACGTCGAAGCCCTTCTTCTCGACCAGGCGGCCGACCGAGAGGATCTGCGCGCGCTTGCGCTCGACGTTCGGACGGCGGAACAGACCGAGGTCGATGCCGTTGTAGAGCCGCCGGATCCGCTCCGCGGCGCGAGGGGAGAGGACGGAGCGCATGTGGGCCACGTTCGCATCGCAGACGGTCACGACGAAGGCGGAATTCGAAACGAGGTCGTCGAGCACCCGCGGCGAGACGGTGTTTCGATAGATGTCCTTCGCGTGAGCGGTGATGCTGTAGGTCGGGCCGCCGAGCGCGTGGAGGCAGCGCGCGGTGATCGCGGAGTCGGTCGCGAAGTGCACGTGGACGTGTCGGATCCCGAATTCGCGCGCGCGGCGGCGCAACAGCAGCGCTTCGGCGATCAGCGACGGCAGGCGTGCGTGCCCGAGCGGCCGGAGATCGCCGACCAGGGTTCGCACGCGGGGCAGGAGCTCGTCCGCTTCCGGGCCGAAGAGCTCGCTCCACGGATCGATCTCGGAGCTCGGCGGCAGGACCTCGATCTCGGCCTGCATGCGCGCGAACTGCGGATGGGTGGGCTCGTTGTCGCGGGAGCGTCTCGAGAAGACGCGCAGGCGTCGTCCGAGCGCTTCTTGACCGAGAATTTCGTTCAGGACGAAGGTCTCCGAGAGCCGGGGGAACTTCTTGAGGAGGTAGGCGAGATGCAGTTCGCTCACGGCCGGGTCTCGGGGGTTTCGTCGGCGCACCACCGGCGCGAGCGTTCGGACCACCCGATCGCGGCGGCGCGCATCGGGAGTCCTGGACGTCGGAGCGGCGGGCGGGGAGTCGTCATTTTGGGCGCGGCTCGAGCGCGACGGCGTTCGAGGCGCGCCGGTGGATCAAGCGTCGTGCCGCTTCGGCGCCGGAGCGGGGTCGGCGCGGTCCAGACCTGCGTCGCGGCCGATCGCGCGTTGGCTCGTTGATCCTCTGGACCGCGCGAATCCAGGACCTGGATGGACGTCTTGGAATTCGCCCGCGCGCCGGGCTCCGGTGGCGCCAATCGGGGGTGAACGGGGCCGAGTGCGGGTTCGCACCACTCTGGCACCGTTCTTGACCTCGTCTTGTCAGCACGCACCTCTCGCGTGCGCGTTCGTCCCCCTCGTCCGTCCTCGGAGCCTTTTCGTGTTCAAGCAACTTCTCTTCGCCGCCGCGCTCGTGCTTTCGTCCGCAAGCGCGCGCGCCGGCATCGTGACCGGCACGGTCGTCAACTCGCTCGGCCAACCGGTCGTCAACGCCAACCTCGACGCGGACTACTCGAGCGGCGGCGGCACCCCGACGGTCAACAACGACGCGACCAACGCGCTCGGCCAGTTCACGACCACCATCACGCCCGACGGCATCTGCGACATCACGATCAATCCGCCGCTCGGGATGGCGCCGTATCCGCTGATCGTGAAAGACGTCGTCGTCGTCGGCACGGTCAACTTGGGGACGCTCGTCCTGCCGGACGCGGTGATGCTCACCGGAACCGTGAGCAACTACCTGAATCAGCCGGTCGCCGGGCTGAACATCGACGTGCTCGACGCCGCCGGCAACCTGGAGAACACGAAGAACGATGTCACCGACGTCTTCGGCAACTTCTCGATCGCCGTGTTGAAGGGCGTCAACACGCTGCAGCTCGACCCCTCCGGCCTCTTGCCGCAGTGCGCGCCGCGTGAGCTGAATCTGAACCTGGCGGTCGACACCGCGCTCGGAACGGTCGGCCTCGCGCAGGGCTT
Organism: Planctomycetota bacterium; assembly: GCA_016220085.1. GTDB lineage: Bacteria > Planctomycetota > UBA1135 > UBA1135 > JACRIN01. Next base: position 66,750 of record JACRIN010000092.1, on the reverse strand, counting down.
CACGCTTTCGGCGACCGTGCACCGCACAAACGGCACCGCAGTCGCGAACGTCGATGTCGACGTGATGTCGAGCGCCACCGGAGTCAAGCTCTACACGCCGGGTGACAACTCCAACGCGACCGGGCTCGTCGACGTCGTCGTCCCCGCCGGTACGTACGACCTCGAATTCTGCCCGCCGTTCGCGGATCACCTGCTCACCACCGTGCAAACCGGCACGGTCGTGACCACGACGACCAACCTCGGCATCGTCACGCTGCCCGCGGGCGTCGTGCTCTCGGGCACGGTGCAGGCTTTCAACGGCCTGAAGTACTCCGGCGTCGACGTCGACGTCTTCCAGGCGTCGAACGGAGCCGAGATCCCGCTCTGCGCCGACAACACGGCGAGCAACGGCACCTACCAAGTGATCATCCCGACCGGCACGTTCCACGTGAAGTTCACGCCGCCGGGTTGCCTCGCGCTGGGCTCCCAGCAGGTCAACAACGTCGTCGTGAGCACCAACAAGCTGCAGAACGGCACGTTGCCCTCCGCGTCCAGCGGCACGGTGGTCGGCGCCGGCACCGTCGGCACCGGCGGCTTCGTCCCGACGATCGCGGGCGTTTGCACCCCGCGGATCGGCAACGCGCAGTTCGGCGTGCAGATCGCGAATGCGCGCGGTGGCGCGAACGCGTTCCTGTCCTTCACGCCGAACGTGCTCGCGGCGACGCAGATCGTCGGCTCGATGAGCACGCTGTCGATGAAGCCGCTGCTCCGCATCCAGCTCGGCGGCAGCCCGGGCGTCGCGGGCGCCGGCAGCGGCACGTTCAGCGTGCCGATCGCCGACAAGCCCGCGCTCGTCGGCCTCACGTTGAAGGCTCGCGCGTTCGTGATCGATCCCGCCGGCTTCAATCACCGCGCCTGGTCGCCGTACCTCCATGCGACGATCGTTCTTTGAGCGACTGCTGATCGCGGTCGGAACCGTCTCGCTCGTCGCTTGCACGGGCGGGTTCGGTTCCGGCGACGGTCTTCCTGGCGGCGGCACGAGCGGCGGAACAGTCGTCAGCGCCGATCTCGGGCTCGTGTCCGCGATCGCCGGCGACGGCGTAGTGCGCCTCGATTGGAAGGCGAGCGACTTCGACGCCGCGCCGCTCGCGATCGCGGTCTTCCAGGGGCTCGATTCGGCGACGCTCTTCGCCGGCGCGCCGCTCGCGAGCGCGTCGGGCGACGGTTCGCTCGTCGCGTCGGGCCTCGTCAACGGCACGAAGTACTTCTTCGGCCTCGCGCTCGATTCCGGCGGCGGCTCGTACGAGCCGGTCGGCGCGATCGTCTGGGGTCGCCCCAATCCGCCGATCTACGTCCAGGCGGGAGCCGATCCTGCCGTTGCCGACGGCCTGACGCCGGCGACCGCGTTTCCCGATCCCTTCACCGGCATCCTGACCGCGCTCGCGGCGGGTGCGGGCAACGTGTGGCTCGGTTCCGGCGAGTACGTCGACGTCGCGCTGCCGCTCTATTCGCGCGTCGATCTCTACGGCGGCTTCGGGCCCGACTTCTCGCTCGCCGATCGCGACCCGACGGTGTTCCCGACGCGGTTGCACGGCAAGAGTCCGATCAACATGTTCACCCTGATCGACGGCAACACGGGCTCGGTGCTCGACGGCCTCGAGCTGCTCGGCGACGCGAAGGGCGTCATCGCGCTCGAGTCCCACGACACGCCGTGCCAGTTGCGCTCGCTCGTCGTGCGCGGACTGAAAGGCCGCGGTCTCAAGATCATCTCGACGGTCGAGACGCTCGCGTTCGACGCGACGGTCGTCAATTGCGTCGTCGACGCGAACGGCGCCGACGGGCTCTTCGTGCAGGGCGCGGTCAACCTGACCGTCGAGCGCTCGCGCTTCACGAGCAACGGTCAAGAGGGTCTCGAGTGCGGCTCGCTGATCGCGCCCGACGGCGAGCGGATCCGCCTCGCGATCGGACGCTCACAATTCGCGGACAACGCGTTCGAAGGCCTGAAGGTCAATCTGCGCGCTCCAACGGTCCCGTTCGTCGGCGGTGCGTTCGATGTCGCGATCGACGGCTCTAGTTTCGAGCGCAATCGCCAGAAGGCCGGGCTGCTGCTCGACATCGACTTCAACCTGGTCGCGGGCTGGAGCCTCGACCTGGTGCTCCGCGGGTGTCTCGCTCGGAACAACGAGAACGACGGGGTGCAGCTCCAGCTCGACTCGACGTCGACGACGCTGGTCCACGGACTGGTGGCGAGCGCGAACGGCGGCGACGGGCTGCAGGTCTCTTCGCAGTCGACGCCCTCGCAGGCGATCGTCGCGGCGTCGGTGTTCTCCGGCAATCGCGGCTACGGCCTCCTGACGGAGAACGGCAACGTTCCGGTTCACGCGAGTCACTCGATCTTCGCGGGGAACTCGCTCGGCGGCTTCGCGAGCACGACGGTCGAGTCGAGCGCGACCTCGTCGATCGTCACGCTCCAAACCAACGCCTTCTCCGGCGTCCGCACGCACTTCGTCGTGCAAGAGCCCGATCCCGACGCACCGCTCTTCGTGCGCGCGCCGCGGGAGTACCGCGCGGTCGATGGGCTATCGGGCTCGAAGTGGGTGTTGGACGATCTCGGCGGCTTGACGCCGGGCGATCGGGTCGAACTCGGCGACGACTCGGTCGCGCGTTCCGTCACCGGTGTCGGCCCGGGCACGTTGGTCGGTGTCGATCCTCAGCCGACGGCTCTCCTGGTGCCGACGAGCCTCTTCGTGTTCGCGGCAGGAGCGAGCGTCGCCGAGGACTTCCAAGTCGTCGCGAACAGCGTGGCTTCCGGCGCGGCGATGGTGCCGCTTGGCGCGCCGCCGGTCGACGCGGGCGCTCTCGGTGCGCCTGGCGCGCGGACGCCGGGCATGCTCGCAGCGAGTCCACCCGCGTTCTTCGTCCTCGCGCGATCGACGCCGCGGATCGATCAGGCGATCGATCCCTCGCAACCGCTGCTGCTCGAGTTCCTGGGTGGCACTCTCGACCCGAGCACCGCCGACGCGACGCGCGTGCGCGCGCTCGACGGAGGCGGACAAGAGCTCGCGATCGTGCTCAGCACCGTCGGCGAGGATCTGCAGATCGCGCCGCCCGGAGGGGGCTGGCCGGTGGGTGGATTGACGATCGAGGTGCACGCTGGGTTGGGGGCTGTTGGCGGGGGCGCGTTCGCTACGCCGCTCGTCCTGCCTTACACCGTCCTTTGAGCTGCGGCGGCCGCTACTTCGGCACGCGGTCGAGGAAGAGCAGCGGCAAGAGCTCGCGCCGCCCGAGGCGGTACTTGACGCGCAAGCTCTGCTCGGAGAAGCCGCGCTTGCAGGTCAGACAGAGGAAGCGTGGGACGACGCGGCGGTCGCAGCCGCGCGTGAACGTGTCGCGCCGTCGGTAGAGGAACGGAACTCGGGGATGGGTCTCGCGCCGCCCTCCGACCCGGCCTTGCGCGTGAGACCGGCAGTCGGGACGCGGGCAGAAACGGGGTTGGAACTGCATGGCGAGTCGACCCTCCTTCGGAGTCCAACCCGCACAGGCCGCACCACCCCGCCGTGGTGTCGGCTCCAACGCGATTTCGGCACAGCGGTGCGAGGCAGGGTCTGTCAGGCGCCCGGGAGCACGAAGCCGGGTTGCACCGGCCCGATCGGCAACCGCTTCGGCGCACCCGCGAAGGGCCACGCGCCATACAGCGCTTGCGCACCCGGCACGCCGATCGAGAACAGCAGCTCACCCGCCGGTGCGAACCCCATGCTCGGTCCGTACGGCAGCGGTCGGCTGGTCAGCAGCGTGACCTGTCCGCTGGCACTCCCGTAGCGCCACACGAACTCGCTCGGTCCGCCGGCTTCGATGAACGCGAGCCATCCGTCGGCTCGCACTGCAACGCGATCGAGCTCGTTGCCCGGTTGGAAGGTCGCGACGAGCGTCGGCGACCCCGCGATCGCCGAGTCGACGCGCCAAAGCTGCTGGGGCTTGTTCCCCTGCGAGTCGCGGACCGAGAGCATCAGCTCGTTCGGAAGCGCTTCGATCCAGTCGAGACTCTTGGCGTTGCTCATGAGCAACTGCGCGCCGGTCTGCGCCGCGCGGACGACGAGCACCTGATCCGCATTCCCGTCGTGCACGACGAACGCGTCGGCGCCGGCGAGCCAGCGGGCATTGGTCGGCTTCAGCGTCGGCGGCGTCGTGAAGGGAACGGAGGCATCGCCGGAAGACAGCGAGAGGTTCGTGAACGTCGGCGGCGCGCCGACCTGGAGGTCGACGGCGAAAAAGTCCACTTTGTCGAGCGTGTTCGGGAACGCGGGATCGCCGGCGCCGATGCCGACGACCAGTCGATTCGAAGCAGGCCGGAAACCGTAGAGCCCGATTTCGTCGAGCGTGTCGAGGAAGCGCGCGTCGGAACTCAGGTGCTCGGGCAGTTCGCCGCCGATCGGTTGCGCGCGCGCCATGAACGCTTCGCGCTTCAGGCCTTCGGTGCGCCACGCGACCGTGCTGCCGTCGTCGGAGATCGCGAGGTGCGGTCCGTCGGCGGCGGGCAGGAATCCGGCGCCCGAGAGGCTGGTCGGCGTGGTGCTGACCTGGACAGCGGCGCCCGTGGTGCCGAGCGCGTAGACGAACGCTTGCGTCGCGGCCGCGCCGGCGGTGGTCGCCGCGTGGTCGCCTTGGAGGGAGAGCATGAGCTCGCGCGAGAACCAACTCGGCGCGGGCGCGGGGAACGTCACCGAAGTCGCGTTGCCGCCGACCGCGCGCGAGAAGCGCAGGATCCCGGAAGCGTGGACGGCGAACCCGCACTGCGGTCCGAGCCCCAGTCCGAAGGGGCCGAAGTCGAAGGGTGCGAGCGCGGAGGTGCGGACGTCGACCGCGCCTGTCGCGACCTGGATTTCCAGGAGATCGCCGCCCGCGGCGAGCGTGGTCGCGGCGAGCAGCGCCGCGCCGTCGAACGCGACCGCGAGGGTCGGGAGGAACGGATCGCCCGCGCCCGACGGCACCTTGAGCTCGTGCAGCACGCGCACGCCGATCGAGTCGACGACGAAGAAGCCGTAGGCGTCCTCGGTCGCGCCGCTGCGCACGAATCGGTAGAGCGAGCCGCGACCGTTTTGCAGCACCAGTCGCGAGGCGTTCGGGACGTCGAGGCGTTGACGGGGGAAGCGCGGCGAGAGTTCGTCGGCTGCGCTGTGGCCGGAGAAGTCGAGAGGCAGCAGGACGACTCCGGCGAGACCCGGAACGGAATGCGCGGTCGCGGGCGCCGCGACGTCGAAGGCGATCACGTCGCCGCTGCCGCCAGGCACACCCCGGAAAACCGCCGACTCGCCCGCGAGCGCGCCCGCCGTCAACGAGAGAGCGGCGAGGGCGCAGAGCGAGATCCGTCGATAGGTGTTCGTCATGGTGTGCGGAGGGAACGCAAGGAGCGTACCCCCAACCGCGACTCGGCGGGATGACGAGACCGTCGGTCCACATGTTGCCCAGGGGCGCGGCACCCTCGAAGTCGCCCCGCACGGCGGCTCGCGCGGGTCTAGACTATGGAATGCTGTCCATGACTTGGACGACGACCGTCCCGGACCCCTCTGAACGTTCCGCCTGGCGCTTGCCGCAGGGGTACGAGTTCGTCGGCGCGCTCAGTCGCCGACTCGACGGCGCCGCGGTGCTGCGCGCGCGCAAGTCCGGCGCGGAGGTGGTGCTTCGCGTCGGCGCCGAAGGGGAGAGCGGCGAGCGGTCGGCCGAGCTCGCGGTGCTCGCCGCGGTCGCTCACCCGGGGGTCGCCAAGCTGCTCGACTGGGGCGGCCTCGAAGGCGGGGCGAGCTTCGTCGCGCGCGAGTGGATCGAGGGGGTCGAGCTCGGGCGCTGGTGCGCCGGCCGCTCCGAGGTGGAGATCGGGCGCGTCGTCGCGGAGCTCTGCTTCGTGCTCGCGCACCTGCACCAAAGGGGCTTCGTGCACGCCGACCTGAAGGCGAGCAACGTGCTCGTCCGACCCGACGGGCAGCCGGTGCTGACCGACTTCGGGCTCGCGGCGCTGCGTGGGGCCGCGCAGAAGGAGCTCTCGGGCAGTTGGCTCGCGCTGGCGCCCGAGCGACTGGGCGGCGCGGGGCCCGATGCCGCGAGCGATCTCTTCGCGCTCGGCGTCATGCTCGCCGGGCTGGTCGCCGAGCTTTCGATCACGCCGCGCGCGTTCTACGCACGCTTCCCCACGGAGGACTTCTTCGCCGCTGCCGGGCTCGCGACCGAAGCGTTGCCGGAGTGGGCGCGCGATTTGGTCGTGCGGTTGGTCGCGCGCACGCCGTCGGAGCGGCCGCCGTCGGCGGCGTGGGTCGGGCGCGCGATCGCGGCTCGGCTCGGACTCTCGCTCGCGGCGCCGAAGCTGGCGGAGGCGCCGCGCCTCGCGCTGCTCACGGGGCGCGAGGAGGTCGTGCGCACGATCGCGTCGGCGCGCGGCGACGTGTGGCTCGAGTGCACCGCCGGGGAAGAGGTCGAGCGCATCGCGCGGGAGCTCGCGCTCAGCGCGACGCTCGCCGGTGCGCGCGTCGAGCGCCTGGAGCTCGCGAGCGAGCTCGCGTCGCTCCGCGACTCGGTTTCGTTGGACGTTTGGGCCCAAGGGCGCGCGCGTCGCGCCGACGACCTGCTCTTCGTCGCCGCGGTCCAGCGCGATGGTGCGTGGGAAGTTCGCGCGCTGGAGTTCTTCGTGCGGGCGCTGCGGCAACGCGGAGCGAAGGCGCGCGTGCTCGCGGTGATCGCGCCCGGCAACGTGCTGCCCGGCGCCGACGTCGGCGGGCTGCGGCTATCGTTGCCTCCGGTCTCGGAGGAGGGCTGGCGCGACTTCGTGCGCGCCGAGTTCCCCGACGAGGACGACGAGCGGCGCGCGGCGACCGCGGCGTGGCTGACGCGCGTCAGCGGTGGAAGCACGACGCTCGCCGAGCGAGCGCTCGCACGCGCCGCCGAGGTCGGTGCGATCACCGCGGGGCTCGATGGGTTTCGAGTGCGCGTCGCGGCGCTTCCGAACGAGCTCGGCGGCGTGCACGCGCCGCTGCAAGTGTCTCGCGAGGCGCAGCGCTTCGCGGCGGGGTTCCACGTGCTCGGTTCTCCCGCGTTGGCCGGCGACCTCGCGCGACTCGCGGGTATCGACGACGCCGCGGCGGTGAGCGCGATCGACGAGTTGGTGAGCCAGGGCGGCGTGAAGCGTCGCGGCGCGGAGCTGGAGCACGCGTTCGACGCGCTCCAGCCGCTCTCCGCGCTGATCGAGCCGTCGGAGCGACGCGGGTTCGGCGAGCGAGCGCGCGCGCACCTGGTGCGCACCGGCGCGCAGAACGAGCGCATCGTGCTCTTCGACTGGCTCGCGGGTCGGCGCACGCTCGCGGAGTTGCTCGAAGAGCTGCGGCAGTTGCGCGAGCGAGGTCTGCACGAACTCGCGCTGCAGCTCGCGACGCCGGCGCTCGCTTTGACCGAGAGCGCGTCGGAGCGGGCCGCATTGACCTTCGAGCTCGCGCTCTGCTGGGTCGGCCTCGGCGACCTCGAACGCGCGGCGAACGTCGCCGAGGGGCTGATCGCGGACGGTTCGACTTCCGCGCGCGCGGCGGCGCTGCGCGCGAAAGCGGCGATCGCATTGCACCGACACGACGCCCGCGAGGCGCTCGCCTCGGCGACGGCGGCGCGGGAGCTCGATCCTTCGTCCGCCGCGGCCGCCGGGACCCTCGAAGTCCGCGCTCTCTACGAGCTGCGCCGCGACGCGGAAGTGGTCGAACGGACGCGAGCGTTGCTCGCGAGCCCGGCATCGGAGTCGTCGCGCGCGGCGTTGGTCGAGGTCCAAGCGATGGCGCTCGCGCGCCAGGGCGACGTCGAGCGCGCCGTCCTGTTGCTCGGCGAGGAACTCGCGGATGCCGAGCGGCGCGGCCAACGCCAGCGCTCCGCCGCGCTCGCGCTCAATCTTGCGACCCTCGCGCGCCGGCGCGGACGACCGGAGGAGGCGCAGGGCGCGTACGAACGCGCGCTCGCGGGCTACCAAGCCTCGGGCTACCTGCCCGGCGTCGCGCAAGCGCGCGCGCAGTGGGGGGCGTTCCTGCGCGAGCGCGGCGAACTCGCGGCCAGCGAACCGCTGCTCGGGTCCGCGCTCGAACTCCGCGAGCGGCTCGGCGATCGCGCGGGCGCGGTGACCGTGCGCGGCATGCTCGGGCTGCTCTTCGCGGAGCGCGGACATGTGCGCGCGGCGCTCGACGAACTCGCGCGCGCGGCGGAAGAGCTGTTGAAGGGCCGCAAGAGCGTCGAGGCGATGTTGCTCGACGCGCGCGCGGAGGAATGCGCCGCGCGGATCGGCCGAAGGGTGACGCGCAGCGAGCGTCCGTCCGACGCGCAGACGCTCTCCGAGGGCGATCCGCGGACCCTGACGGCGCTTGGACGCGCGCGCTGGTTGCTCGACGATCGCAAGGGCGCCGCCGAGTCGTTCGAGCGCGCGGAGCGTCTCGCGCGCTCCGTCGGGTTGCGCGCGGTCGCCGAGGAAGCGCAGTCGCTCGCGGCGAGGCTCGGCGGGCGTCCGCTCGGCGCGGAGATCACGCAGGCGTTCGCGAACGAGCTGGTGCGCGAGGACGAGGAGCTCTTGGGCTGGCTCGGCGCGCCGGAACTCGCTCGGCCGGAGGTGCTCGCGCGTCTCGACTCGCTCGAGACCCGCGGACGCGACGATCGCGCCGCGCGACTCGCGTGCGCGCTCGCGGCGCGCGTCGGCGATCCGCGGCGCGCGGCGACGTTCCGCGCCCGTTTCGAGACGCTGTTCACGCGCTGCAGCGCGGGCTTGACCCACGACGAGGCGAAGGCGTTGCGCTGCTCGCTCTCGTCGATCCCCGATCCGTATCCCGAGGACCTGGCCGCCGGCGAACGACGCTCGGCGGGCGATGAGGAGTTCGAGATGGAAGTCGTGTCCCTGCTGGACATCAATCGTCAGCTCTTGGCGCAGGAGGAACTCCCTCGCTTGCTCGGCACGATCGTCGAGAAGGCTCTCGAGGTCGCCGGGGCGCAACGCGGCTTCTTGATCCTCGAGGAGCAAGGCGAGCTCTCGTTCGACACCGCGCGCGACAGTCGACGCGGCGACATTCGCGACCCGGAGCTCGAAGTTTCGCGTTCCGTCCTGAACGAAGCGCTCGCGGCGATGCGCGCCGTACGCGTTTCGAACGCCTCCGAGGAGCCCGACTACGCGGCGGCGCCGAGCGTGATCGCGCTCGACTTGCGCTCGATCCTATGCGTGCCTTTCCGCGTCGACGCGGGCCTGCGCGGCGTGATCTACGTCGATCACAGGCTCGTCGAGTCGGCGTTCTCGCCGCGCGCCGAGCGCATGCTGTCGTTGCTCGCCGACCAAGCCGGTCTCGCGATCTTGCAGGTGCGGCGTCTCGAGGAGATCCGGCGACTCAACCGCGAGCTGCGCGGTCAGGTCGCCAATCGCGACGCGGAGCTCGTCAGCGCCCGGCGGGCGCTCGCTCGCGTCGACATCGCGTCTCCTCAGGAGGGGCTGGTCGGTTCGTCGGCGCCGATGCGCGCGGTGCACCGCATGATCGAGCGTGCGGCGCAGGTCAAGCTCCCGGTGCTGGTCACCGGCGACAGCGGCACGGGCAAGGAACTCGCCGCGCGCGCGCTGCATTCGCTCTCGCCGCGCAGCGCGGGTCCGTTCATCTCCGAGAACTGCGCGGCGCTCCCGCCGAGCCTGATCGAATCCGAGCTCTTCGGCACGCGCCGCGGGGCGTTCACCGGCGCCGATCGCGATCGCGACGGACTGATCGAGCGCGCGCACGGCGGCACGCTCTTCCTCGACGAGATCGGCGAGCTGCCGCTCGAGCTCCAAGCGAAGCTCTTGCGCGTGCTCGAGACGTCCGAGGTGCGTCGCCTCGGCGAGAGCACCGGCCGCGTCGTCGATTTCAGGCTCGTCGCGGCGACCAATCGCAACCTCGAGCTCGAGGTGCGCGAGAACCGCTTCCGCGCAGACCTCTACTACCGACTCGACGGTCTGCGCGTGCGCATGCCGCTGCTCTCCGAGCGCGAGAGCGACATCCCGGAGCTCGTCGAGCACTTCATGCGGCTCCAGGCCGCGGAATCCGGCGAGCAACGCGCGATCGCTCCCGTGGTGCTCTCGCGTCTCGCGCGCCGCGCTTGGCCGGGCAACGTCCGCGAGCTCTTCAACGAGCTCGCACGGCTCTCGGTGATGTCCGAGGGCGATTTGGTCGATCCGGAGCTCGTGCGCGACCCCGGCCTGACCAAGGCGACCGCGCCGCGGTCCCACGGCCTGCGAGTCAAGAGCCTGGCCGACCTCGAACGCGAGGCGATCTTCCACGCGCTCGAAGTGTGCGCCGGCGACAAGCGCAAGGCCGCGGAGCTGCTCGGCATCTCGCGGGCGAAGATCTACCAGCGCCTGAAGGACTGGGGCTTCACCGGGACCGCAGGAGACGACGCGCCGGCGGAGTGACGTGCCGCCGGAGTCAAAGTCCGCGGAGTGACGCGCCGGCCGCGCGACAGCGCACGGCGTGAAGCGTTGTCGGAACGACAGCGCACGGCGTGAAGCGTTGTCGGAACGAGAGCGTGCGGCGTGAAGCGTTGTAGGAGCGAGTGCCAACGGCGCGACGCGCTCAAGGAGTGACTGCCCGCGGCGTCTAGCGCCGGCGGAGCGAAACCCGGCCCACCGAGCGCTCGCGGCCGCGGTCCGCTGCGCGCTCGGGCGCGGCGTCGACGCGTGAAGCCGATTGCGCGAGCCGCGGTGTTCCCGGCAGACTAGCTCGGTGCGCCGCGTCCTGGTCTCGCTCGCTCTCGTGTGCTCCGCGTGCGCCCCGTCGACGGGCGCGCACGGCGTGAAGCACGTCGTCTTGATCAGTTGCGACACAATGCGGGCCGATGCGCTCGGCGCGTACGTCGGGGCCGGGCGCGATCGGCTCGCCGAGTGGGGCGCGCCGTTCGCGGAGGAGCGCACGCCGAATCTCGATCGGCTCGCGCGGGAGTCGGTGCTGTTCGAGCGCGCGATCGCCGCGGCGCCGTCGACCCTGGCGAGCCACGCGTCGCTCTTCAGCGGGCTCTGGCCGAACGCGCACGGGGTCGCGCGCAACGGCTTCGAAGTTCGGCCGGAGCTCGAGACGCTCGCGGAGCGCTTCGCCGCGCACGGCTTTCGCACCGCGGGCTTCGCCGGCAGTTTCGCGCTCGACCGGCGCTTCGGGATCGCGCAGGGCTTCTCGCACTGGGACCAGGAGTTCGACCTGCTCGTCGACGGCAAGGCGCACGAGCAGAACGAGCGTCGCGCCGACAAGGTCACCGATGCGGTGCTCGGATGGTTCGATCGCTCGCGCGACGACGACACGGCGAGCTTCGTCTTCGTCCACTACTTCGATGCGCACGCCGCGTACGACCCGCCCGGCCGCGCGCTCGACGTCGTCGGCGAGCGCGCGGTCAGCGGCTCGATGGACGACCTGCGCGCCGCGGTCGACGTCCACCAGCGCGAGCTCGGCGATCCGCGCGGCCTCGACGCGACGATCCTCGCCGGACTCGATCCGCGCTGGGTCGGTCGCGAGATGCGCGCGGGCGAGCTCGATCGCGCGCTGGTCTCGCGCTACGCGGGCGAAGTCCGTTGGCTCGACGGCGAGATCGAGCGACTGCTGCGCGGGCTCGACGAGCGCGGGATCTTGCGGGACGCGCTCGTGATCGTCACCGCGGATCACGGCGAGACGCTGGTCGATCACTGCGACGTCTACAACCACGGGCTCGCGCTCTACCAGAGCACCGTGCACGTGCCGCTGCTCGTGCGCCTGCCCGACGGCGCCGGAGCGGGCCGCCGTGTCGCCTCGACGGTGTCGAACGTCGACGTATTGCCGACGTTGCTCGCGCTCTGCGAGCTGCCGGCGGGCGCGCCGGTCGACGGCGTCAGCCTGCTCGACGCGCTCGAGGGCCGGCCGTTCGCGCGCGGCCCGGTGTTCTCGACCGCGACGCAACCGCCGAGCGTCGAGGTGCCCGGCGCGTGGCTCGGCCTCGCGAAGGCGCAGAGCGTGCAGACCGACGCATTCCAGTGGATCGAGTCGCCCTATCTCGGTCGCCGGGAGCTCTACGATCTCGCCGCGGATCCGGCGCAGTCGCGCGATCTGTCGGAGGATGCCTCGGAGCGCGCGAAGAACGCGCGGGACGAACTCGCGCGCGCCCTCGACGCGTGGCGACTCTCGTCTCGGCCTCTGCCGTCGAGTTTCGATCGCAGCCAGGTCGAGGAAGTCGAGCGACGCCTGCGCGAGCTCGGCTACACCGGCCGCTGAACGCTCACTTCTTCTCGAAGAGGTCGTCGAGCCCCTTCTTCGCGTCTTCGAGCGCCTTGCCCGCCTTCTCGCCGACGTCCTTGCCGAGTTCGCCGGCCTTTTCGCCGAGCTCGCCGAGCGACTTCTCGAGCTCGCGCTGGAACGCCTGCGCCTGCTTGCCGAGGTCGGGCAACTTCTGCTTCAAGTCCTTCAGCAGTTCCTTCGGCAACGTGTCGGCGCCGGTCTCGACCACCGCGCGCAGCACGCCGTCGAGGATGGCGGCGAAGAGCTCGCTCATCGACTGGCCGTCGTCGCCGACGTTCTTCAGGCGGATCGTCGGGATCATCACCGTCGCCTTGGTGAGCTCGCCGCCGACCGGCAGCAACTGGACCTCCGCGCGGATGTCGTTGAGCACGACCTCACGGATGACGTACGTCTTTCGCGGCCCTGCGTCGGGCTCCTTCGGCTCGCCGCCGCCGTCGCGCGAGCCGAAGCGCTCCAGGCTCTTCAGGATCGCGTCGTAGTTCGCTTGGCCGTCCTTGCGCTCGAGCGAGAGAGTCAGGCCGTCGAGCACGAGCGACGGGATCTCGACGCGGTCGGAGTTGAGCGACGACAGCGAGACCTCCAGCTTGCCGCTGCCGAGGCGGAGGAACTGCGGTGACGCGAAGCCGGGCGGGTTGGCGACCTCGAGCTCGGAGAGCGCGAAGCGGCCGCCGAGCAGCGAGATGTCGGCTTCGTCGAGCGTCGTCTCGACGCCGAGCGCGTAGGTGCCGCCCTTCTCGATCGCCGTTTTCGCGACTCGATCGACGAACAGGACCGTGAGGAACAGCGCGACGACCGCGAGGGCGGCGAGCACGACCAGGATGCGTAAGAGTCGGAACATGAGCACGATTGCACGCGCGCGGACGTCCGGGTTCAAGCCCCGTGGCTTCGCGACAGCGGAGCGCGTTCCTGCTCAGTCCGCCGTCGCCGATGGAGGAATCCCACCAGAACCGCAACCGTGCGGCGCCGGATCGTCTTTCTCCCTGCACGCCGCGAATGGGTTCGCGGCGCGATGGAAACTCGAGGAGGATCAGGATGCACGAGAAGAATCGTTGGATGGATTGGCGTGGGTGGGTGGCTCCGTTGGCGCTCGGCGGCGCGGCGTTCGCGCAAGGCGCGCCGTCGGATCCGGTGGAGGCGGACGAGGCGGCGCTCGCCGGGCCTGCCGGGCTCGTCGCGCAGGTCGAGTACGGCTCGCACCCGGAGCGCTTCGGGTTCAAGCTGCTGCTCGACGGCGGAGAGGCGTTCGCGACCGGCGTGCTCGAACTCCAGGGCAAGGGCGTCGTGCGATCGGTGTACCTGCCGATCCAGCTCGACGCCGACGGCCACTGGGAGCGCGTCTGGCGCGACGTGCCGCTCGCGGACTCGGTCGAGGCGCGTTTCGCGCTCGCCTCGGTCGCGGGTCCGTCGATGTCGACGAAGACGAGCGTCGGCCCGGCCGGCGGCACGGGCATCAGTCCGCTGCAGCGCAAGGCGGTCCTCATCCGCGAGGTGATGAAGGACCCGACGGCGGTCAGCGACACCAAGGGCGAATGGTTCGAGCTCGTGAACCTGACGAACCTGTCGCTCGACCTCAAGGGCTGGGTGCTCGACGACGGTGGCTCGAACCACCACGTGATCGGCGGATCCGGCGGCAACTCCGTGTGGATCCTGCCCGGCGTTCCGTTCGTGCTCGGCGCGAACGCCGACACCGCGACCAACGGCGGCGTCACTGTCGACTACAAGTACTCGAGCTTCTCGCTCGGCAACGGCGCGGACGTGATCGCGCTGTACGCACCGAGCGGAGCGCTGGTCGATTGGGTGTCGTACGACGACGGCATCTTCTGGCCGGACACCGCGGGCGCCTCGCTCAACTTGCGCCCGGGGATCCTCGGCCCGAGCCTCGCCGACGACGGCACGCTGTGGTGCGACGCGAGCACGCCGATGGCCGGCGCCGTCGGGGACTTCGGAACGCCTGGAGTAGTCAACGACGCCTGTCCGTGAGTTCGCTTCGTGTCGGCCGACGCGTCGCGCGCGTCGGCCGACCGAATCTCGGCCTACGACCGAGTGGCGATCTCGTCCTGCCGGCGAGCGGCAATCTGCGTCCGCGTCCGCGCGGTCATCTCGGGGGGATGTTAGAAAGGTGCGCTCCCCAGCCGGAACCGCACCCCGATGAAGACACTTCCCCTGCTAGCCCTCGCCCTCGCGCTGGTCGCCCCGGTTGCTTCGGCGACACCCGTCGCCGCGCAACAGCTCGAGATCCACGTGATCAACGTCGGCCAAGGGCTGTCGGTGTTCGTGAAGAGCCCGACCGGAACGCGCTTCTTGGTCGACGGCGCGAACCCCGGCGACGGCAACGCGATCGTGCGTCCCTACTTGACGTCGCAAGGCATCACCGACCTCGATTACTCGGTCTGCACGCACTGGCACACCGACCACATGGGAGGGCTCGACGAGGTCTTCAACGGAGGACTCAAACCGAACGTCGCGGCGTACGACCGCGGCGACACCAACAAGCCGTCGAACTCCGAGGTCACCGGTTACATGAGCGCGGTGAGCGGCGTGCGCCAGATCGCGACCATCGGGCAGACGATCACGCTCGGCGGTGGAGCAACTGCGCAGATCACGACGATCAACGGCCAGTACCTGACCGGCTCGGTCGATCCGACCTCGTCGGGCCAGGAAGAGAACTCGCGCTCGATCTCGCTGGTCCTGCGCTACGGCGACTTCGATTGCTACATCGGAGGCGACGTGACGGCGAACGCCGACGGTTCGACCGCGAACGTCGAGGGCCCGTCGTCGCTCGCGATCGGCCAATGCGAAGTCGCGATCTCCGCGCACCACGGCTCGCCGACGAGCTCGAGCGCGACGGTGGTCTCGGCGATCAATCCGAGCTTCGTCGTGCACTCCTGTGGCGACGCGAATCCGTACCAGCATCCGGCCAAGCAGACGATCAACGCGTGGAACACGCTCGCGGCGACCCGCGTGCAATGGTCGACGACCGAAGGCGACACCAACAACGGCTCGGGCGGCTTCAACCCCGTCGAAGGGCACGTCGTGATCCGGAGCGACGGCAATCGCTTCACGGTCACACGTTCGAGCGGCTCCGAGGTCCTCGACTTCGCGACCTTCGAGCAACCGGGTGCGACTGTCGGCATCGGCGATCTCGCGGTCAGCGAAGTCCTGGTCAACCCCGCGGCGTCCAGCGACCTCTACGGCGAGTGGTTCGAGCTCGTCAACGTCGACGCCGCCGAGCGCGATCTCGCCGGCGTCAAGGTGACGTCGGGCGCGAAGACCTTCACGATCGCGTCGCACCTCTTGCTCGCGCCGAGCGAGCGCATCGTGATCGGCGTCGACGGCAATCGCACGCGCAACGGCAACGTGTTCGAGCACCTCGGCGCGCCGTGGGAGAACTTCGGCCTCGCCGATACGACGAGCTCGATCCTGGTCAAGACGCCGACGAACTCGACGATCGAGACCGTCGGATGGGGCACGGGAGGCTTCCCGGTGACCAGCGGCGTCTCCGCGGAGCGGAGGGTCCTGACGAACGCGCCGACCGCGTCGAACTTCGCGGCCGCGACGTCCGCGTGGGCGGGCGCCGACCTCGGCACGCCGGGCGAGGCCAACGACGCCGAAGTCCCGGCCTGCCCGTCGCCGGTCCCCTATGGCACCGGCAAGATCACGTCTCAGTTCGGCCAGCCGACGGTGCTCTGGAGCGGCACGCCGAGCCTGTTGACCAACGACTTCGAGATCGTCCTGAACGAGGGCGTCCCGAACAAACCGTGCATCGCGTTCTGGGGCACGCAGTCGGCCGCACTGCCGTTCTACAACGGGACGCTCTACGTCAAGCCGCCGGTGGTGCGCTTCGGCGTCACCGTGATCGACTCGGTCGGCGACGCGAGCTACTCGGTGCCCGTCGACGCCTCGATGGCGGGGACGACGCGCTACTACCAATTCTGGATGCGCGATCCGGCGCAGCCCGACGGCACGAATGTCGGTCTCTCGAACGGCTTGGCGGTGACTTTCTGTCCGGTTCCGCCGGCCGGTCTCGCGGCGGGCGACGTGATCGTCACCGAGGTGATGAAGGACCCGGCGTTCGTGAGCGACGCGGTCGGGGAGTGGATCGAGCTCTACAACAACTCCTCGCAGACGCTCGACCTCGAGGGCTGGACGTTGCGCGACGACGGCGGTGAGACGCACACGCTGATCAACGGCGGCGCGGGCCTCGTGCTCGGCCCCGGCGACTTCCTGGTGGTCGGCGCGAGCGCCGACACCGGCGTCAACGGCGGCATCCCGGTCGCGTACGCGTGGTCGGGCTTTCACCTCGACGACTCCGACGACGAGCTGGTGCTGGTCGCCCCCGGCGGCCTGGAGGTCGAGCGCATCGCGTACTCGACCTCAGGGTGGCCCTCGACGCCGGGCGCCGCGCTGAACCTGAACCCGGGGCTCTTCGACGGCTTCCTGAACGATCTTCCGGGTAGCTGGTGCGACGCCCAGACGACGATCGCCGGCAGCACCGACAAGGGCACGCCCGGGGCGCCGAACACCGCCTGTCCGTAACGGCGGGTGCCGCGGAGGCGCGCTCGGCTCTCGATCGAGCCCGGTGTCGGACGATAGGATGGCCCCTCATGCGTCCGCACCGTCTCCACCTCGGCGTCTTCGTCGGCCTTCCGCTCCTCTTGCTCGCTGCGTGCAGCGACGATCCCAAGCCGCCGATGCCGGGACCGTCCGCACCGGGCGCCGGCTCGTCCACGCCGCTGACGCAGCCGATCATCAAGTTCTACGACAAGGACAAGACCAAGAAGGCGGAAGAGGGGACGCTCGTCAACCTGAAGCGCGAGGGTCCGTGGACCTTCTACTACCAAGACGGCGCGAAGGAGAAGGCCGGATCGTTCCGCGCCGACGTGCAGGACGGCGAGTGGCAGGGCTGGCATCCAAACGGCCGGCCCGCGTACGCCGGGAAGTACGACAACGGTCTGCGCGTCGGGCTCTGGACGAGCTTCCACGAGAACGGCCAGAAGGGCGCCGAAGGCACCTTCGAGAACAACGTGCAGACCGGGCCCGCGACCGAGTGGCACGCGAACGGCCAGAAGTCGAAGGAAGGCGCGTTCAAGAACGGCCTGAAGGTCGGTCGCTGGACCTTCTGGCACGAGGACGGCAAGAAGGCGGCCGAAGGCGAGTACGCGAACGATCAGCGCGTGGGTAACTGGGTCCAGTACCACCCCAACGCCGAGAAGGCGAACGAGGGCGCGTACGACGCCGGGAAGAAGCTCGGCCCGTGGGTCGGCTTTTGGCCGAACGGCACGCTCGCGGAGCGCGGCGAGATGGTCGACGGCATGCGTTCGGGCGAGTGGCTCGAGTACTGGGACGACGGCACGCTGCGTTCGCGCGGCGCGTTCGAGCGCGACGAGCGCTCGGGCGTGACGGAGTTCTTCGCGGCCGGCGGCAAGCTGCAGTGGAAGTCGGGGTTCAAGAGCAACCAGGCGGAGGGCCCGGCGACGTTCTTCCACGAGACCGGCCAGAAGGCGGCCGAAGGCGAGATGAAGGAAGGCCTGCGCGTCGGCAAGTGGACGCTGTTCCACGAGAGCGGCGCGAAGAAGGCCGAGGGCGAGTGCGTCGCGGGCGAAGAGGAAGGCCTCTGGAACTTCTGGAACGCCGACGGCTCGGTCGACACCGAGCAAACCGGCACCTACAAGGCGGGCGCGAAGATCGATCCCAATGCGCCGGCAACTCCGGCCGAGGGCGCGCCGAACGAGCCCGCGCCCGCCGACGGCGCGCCGAAGGAACCCGCGCCGACCAACCCGGCGCCGACCGAGCCGCCGACCGAGCCGCCGACCGACGGGGGCAAGTGATCGCGAGCTCGCGCCGCGCGCACGCGGCGTGAAATTCCGTGCTCGCGGAACGAGCGACGTCGAGCAAGTTCCCGCGCCGAGTTCGCGCAGCACCTCACCGCTGCTCGCAGCGCTGTTCGTCATCGCTGCGCCCGGTCCCGTTCGGTGAGGGCTCGCGCGCCTCGCGAATCGACGTCAAGCGCAACGCCGCGCGACTCGCAACTCTGGGCGACTCGCAACCTCCGAAGCCCTGCAAACTCGGGCGAGTCGCAACCCCCGGGCGCGTCGCAGTCTCGGCAGACTCGCAACCTCGGCAGACTCGCAACCTCGGGAGACTCGCAACCTCGGGAGACTCGCAACCTCGGGAGACTCGCAACCTCGGGAGACTCGCAACCTCGGGAGACTCGCAACCTCGGGAGACTCGCAACCTCGGCAGACTCGCAACCTCGGGAGACTCGCAACCTCGGGAGACTCGCAACGCCGGGAGACTCGCAACGCGGCGAGACTCGCAATCCCGAGAGACTCGTGATGCCGCCGAAACGTCGAGCCTCGCGCGAGGGGCGGCGCGGCACCCGCGTTCAGCGAGTCGTCGTCGTGAGCAGCCAGAGCACCCGCGGGTCGTCGCTGCCGAGCTCCCGCGCGGCGCGCGCGTGTTCGCGGGCGAGCGCTTCGGCGCGCTGGGCCCAGGCGCGCAACGCTTCGATGCGGTGGGCTTCGCGCTCGAGCTCGCGCACGTCGGCGTCCGACGCGAGGCCGCGTTGGGCGGCCGCGAGGTTCCCGCGCAGCGTGCCGGCGCGGGGATCGCGAGCCGCGAGATCGACGCCGACGCGCGCGGCCTCGTCGGGCCGCCCGAGCGCGAGCAGGACGCGCAGCAGGTTGCCCGACGCCTCGGCGTAGCGCGGCTCGAGCTCCAGCGCCTCGCGATAGAGCGCCGCAGCGCGCTGAAGCGCATCGAGCGAGCCGGTGCGGCGATGCTCGTGCTCGTAGGAGAGCGCGAGGTCGTAGCGCGCACGCGGATCGCGGCCGAGCTCGAGCGCGCGCAGCAAGCACGCTCGCGCGCGAGGCGATTCGCGGTCTGTCTCGAGCTCGAGCTGGGCCTCCTGGACATTTCCGTCGCCGCCGAACGGTCGCGCCCGTCCGGTCCAATCGACGGCGAGCGCGCCGGCGACGAGGCATGCCAGACCCCAACGCACGCGCGCCGGCCGCGAGACGACGAAGAGCGCCGCGAGCAACGCGAACTCGGGCAGCGCCGGGAAACGGTAGCGCGACGCGGACGCGAAGAGTACGTCGGTCGCGAAGACCGCGAGCGCGAACAGGGCGATCGGCGTCGCGCGAGAACAGCGCGCGAGCGCCAGTCCGAACAACGCGAGCGGCGCGACGAGCGCGAAGCTCCACGCGAGCACCGGCCACGCGGCGAAGCGCGCGAAGCCGTGATGGAAGTCGGCGTCGGAGACGAGCTCGAAACGCTGCCAAAAGAGCAACGCCTTGGCCGCGAGCGTCGCGACCGCGCCGCTCGGATCGGCGGAAACTTCGTCGGCGAGCAGCGCGAGCTGGATCGACTCGCCCGAGCGCGACGGGTCGGCCGCGCGACGAGGATCGAACGTCTCGTCGTAGCGCAGTGCGTCGTACGCCGGTCCGGGTCGCAGCTCGCACGTGCCGCTGCGCGCGCCGCCGTTCGCGAGCCGGAGGTTCAGTGCGCCGGCCTCTGGCCACGCGCGCGCGCCGAACGCGAGCCACGCGAGCAGCACGGCACCGGTGAGGCTCGCGGCGAGCGTGCGCCACGCGACACCGCGCCGCAGCAGCCACACGAGCACCGCGAGCACGCCGACGAGCAGCGGAGCTCGCGAGAGCACCGCCGCGCCGCCGCAGAGCACGGCGAGCACGATCGCGCTCGCCGCTCGCGTTCGCTCGGCGCGCAACGCGAGAGCGACGCACCACGCGCCGAGGCACGCCGCGAGCAGCGCCTCGACCGGCTGCACCGAGAACGCGAGCGCGCTGCCCGACAGCGCCCACGCCCACGCTGCCCACGGCGCCGCGCGCGGCGTCTCGAGCTCGCGCGCCGCGCACACTAGCGCGGCGAGCGTCGCGAGCGAGAGCACGAGTCCGAGGCCCGCGACGGTCCACGGCGAGTCGCCGGCGAGCGCGAACGCGCCGCGCAGCAACGTCGGGTAGAGAGGACTCTTCGTCGCGAACGCGTCGGGCTCTCCGGTGCGCGCCCACGCGAGTATCTCGGCGCCGTCGACCACGCCGCGGCCTTCGAACGGGCCGTGGATCCACGCCCACGCAGCCCAGATCGCGAGCGCCGCGTGCGTCGCGATCGCCGCCGCGACCGCGAAGCGTGCGGAGCGGTGGAGGCTCGCGAGCGGCATGCACGGCGAGCGTAGAGGCTCGCGTTCGCGGCCACAACGTCGAGCGCGAGCCGCGACAGGGCCAACCTCGGTTCGCCAGCCTCGCAGCGCTGTCCTCACAGCGCCAATCTCGCTTCGCGAACCTCTCGACGCCGAAGTCGCGACTCCGACCGCATAGCGCCGTTCTCACAGAGCCAACCAAGCTTCGCCAACCTCGCGACGCCGACCGCGCAACGTCGACCGCGCAACGTCGACCGCGCAACGTCGACCGCGCAACGTCGACCGCGTCGCGCCAGTCGCACACCGCCAACCGAACAGCGTCAGCGTCGCGACACCGGCCGCGTGGCGCCGAGTGCGTGGCTCCGAGTGCGCGACGACGTCAGCGGCGGAGGCGCGCCCCGATCCTCCGCCTGTCCGGGCTCGCGGTCGTGCAGCGTGGTGTGCGACGGACGCTCGAACGCTCGCGGCGAGCGCGGTGTCGGAGTGTCGATCCGCTATGCTTGGCGTTCATGTCGCGCCGCATGCTTCGCGCCGCCCTGCTTGCGGGCGTGGCGCTCGTCGCAGGGACCTTCGAGCTCGCAAGCGCCGTGCAAGCCGCGCAAGTCACACAGCTCGCGCAAGTCACGCCGCTCGCACAGGTCGCGCAGCTCGCGCAGCTCGCGCACGTCACGCCGCTCGCACACGTCGCACAGGTCGCACAGGCACAAGCGTCGGAGGTCGCGCAAGCGGCGCAAGTCCCGCAGGCGGCGCGCGACGCCGGTGAGCTCGCGCTTGCGGTCAATCGCGCGATCGCGGCGGGCGTCGAGAATTTGCGGCGCGGCCAGCTCGCCGACGGACACTGGCCCGGTCAAGAAGGTCCTCACCCGGGCGGCATGACCGCGCTCGCGTGCTTCACGCTGGTGAAGTCCGGCGTCAAGCCGAGCGACGAGTGCGTGCGCCGCGCGCTCGCCGCGGTCCAGGGCACGACGTTTCGCTCGACGTACTCGCACGCGGTCCGACTGCTGCTGTTCGACGCGTTGCGCGAGCCCGCGACGTGGCGCGAGCCCGCGCGGTCGAGCCTCGAGTTCCTGATCGCGAAGCAGGACGGCGCGACCGGCGGCTGGGCGTATCCCGATGGCGGCGTCGACATGAGCAACACGCAGTTCGCGCTGCTCGGTCTGCGCGCCGCGCGCCGCCTCGGGCTCGAAGTGCCCAACGCGACGTGGGTGCGCGCCGCGAACGGGCTCCTGCGCTTTCGCGACAGCGAGGGACGCGGCTGGGCGGCGCAGGAAGGCGGCTTCAAGTACTGGACGCATCGCGAGGCGAGCGGGGGGATGACCGCGGCGACGCTGGCGGGTCTCGCGGTGCTCGGCGAGCTCGCGGAGAAGTCGAGCGAGGTCCACGTGCTCCTGCGCAAGCACGCGAAGTCGCTCGAGGCGAGCGAGCAGTGGCTCGCGCGCCGCTTCCGCGCCGACGGCAATCCGGTCGGCGAGCGCGCGTGGACGCCGAGCTTCCAGTTCGCGTACCTGTGGGCGGTCGAGCGCTTCGGCGGCTTGACCGGTCGCGACCGGCTCGGCGAGCGCGATTGGTACACCGACGGCGCGACGTGGCTCGTCGATCGTCAGAAACCGGACGGCGGTTGGGGTGGGTGGCACGACGACACGTGCTTCGCGTTGCTCTTTTTGCGCAAGGCGACGTTGACCGTCTCCGACGCGCCGACGCCGGCGAGCGATCCGTTGTTCGAAGGCGAGAGCGTCGTGCCTCCGAAACGCCCGAAGCCCGACGCGCCGCGGATCGTCGACTGGTGGGTCGCGGGTCCCTTCGCGGACAAGGGCGTCGATCTCGCGACGCCGCCGTTCGATCCGGCGAAGGTCCGAGCGCGCGACAAGGCGAAGGTCGGCTCGCGCGCGTTCGAGCGGCTCGCGCTCGTCGCGACCGGCTGGAGCGATCTCGACCAGTTGACCAAGCGCTCCGCGGATCAATCGCTCTGGCTGCTCGCGACGACGCTCGCGAACTCGGGCGAGCGGCCGTACGACGTCGAGCTGTGGCTCTCGCTCGAGGACGGTTGGAGCGTGTGGCTCGACGGCCAACGCATCTCGTTCGACCGGCGCGTGATGGCTCCGATCGAGGAGAGCGTGCGCGTGCCGTTCGAGCTCTCGCCCGGCGAGCACGGGCTCGTGATCGTGCTCGAGGACCTGTGGGGCGCGGCGGCGTTCGGCGCGCGGATCGTCGAGCCCGGCGGCGCGCCGCCCGGAGCTTGGTTCGCCGCCGGCGCCGTGCTGCCGAAGGCGAGGAAGTGAGATGACGGACTCCGGCGGCCTCGGCGACTGGGTGCAGAAGCGGCTGCGCTTCCTCGCGCGTCACCGCGAGCGTGAGCCGCGTATCGCCGAGCGTGAGCCGCGCAGCGGCGGGCGCGAGCCGCAGGGCTCCGGACCGCAGAACCGTCACGGCGCTCCCGCGGTGCCGGTCGGCCAGCACGTCGTGAAGAACTGGCCCGTGCTCGATCTCGGCGACGTGCCGGACGTCACGCGCGCGGCGTGGCGGCTCGAGCTCGCGGGGCTGGTCGCGCGGCCGGTCGTGCTCGACTGGGCGGCGTTCGAGGCGCTCGAGCAAGTCGACGACGTCTCCGACTTCCATTGCGTCACCAGTTGGAGTCGACTCGACAACCGTTGGCGCGGCGTGCGCTTCTCGACGCTCGCCGAGCTCGTAGAGCCGGACGAACGTGCGCGCTTCGTCGCGGTGACCGCCTACGACCGCGAACCGGGCACCGGCGAGCCGTACACGACCAACCTGCCGCTCGAGCGGGCGCTGGAGGACGACGTGTTGCTCGTGCACACCTGGGATGGCCGTCCGCTGCCGCGCGAGCACGGCGGTCCGGTGCGGATGATCACTCCGAAGCTGTACGCGTGGAAAGGCGCGAAGTGGATCCGCAAGATCGAGTTCCTCGAACGCGACCGCCCGGGTTTCTGGGAAGTGCGCGGCTACTCCAACTCCGCCGAACCCTGGTTCAACGACCGGTACTCGTCATGATCGCAACCCTCTGCGTGTGCCTGTCGCTCTTCGCACAAGCGGACCCGGCGCGCGATCTGAAGTCGAAGAATGTCGAGGAGCGCTTGGCCGCGGTCGATGCGCTCGCGGCGGAGGGGCCGGACAAGGCGGACAAGCTGCTGCTCGGCGCGCTGCACGATCGCGATTGGGAGGTCGTCGAGCGCGCGGTGATCGCACTCGGCGGTCACGGAACGAAGGCGGCGGTGCCGGAGCTCGTCGATCTCGCGGTCGAGGCTCCGATCGAGCGCATGCGAGTCGCCGCGGCGCGCGCGCTGCTCGCGATCGACGCGACGCGCGCTTCCGCGGACCTCGCGAAGCTGCTGAACGGCAAGCGCGCGGACCGCGCGTTGGTCGCGCTCGGGATCCTGGCCGCCGGCAAAGTCGATCCGCGCGCCGAGGACGCGGTCACCAAGGCGTGGCTGAAGGCGAAGAAGGCGAAGGTGCCTTCGGACGCCGCGCTCGCGGCCGGCGCGCTCGCCGCGAGCGATCCGAAGACCCGCGGCGAGTCGTTCTTCGCCGCGCTGGAGTCGCCGAGCCTCGCGGTGCGGGCCGCGGCGCTCGACTCGATCGCGTACGCGCCCTCGGCGCGCGACGCGGGGCTGCTCTATCGCCGACTGCTCGAGCCGACGGCGCTCGACCCGGTGATCGAGCGGCGATTGATCCGCGCGTTCGCCGCGGTCGCGAACCGGTGCGAGGGCAGTTTCGAAGGCGGCACGCCGTCGGGTTCGCCCAGCAGCCCCGGCACCGGGCCGGGCGGCGGCGGCGCCACCATGACGTGGGAGCGCGCGTTCCAGGTGCTTGGCGAAGCCGCGGACCCGCGCGTCGTCGCGCGAGGCGTCCGTCAAGCGACGGCGATCGTGCGTTCGAAGGAAGTGCCCGATGCGACGCGCGCCGCGGCGCGTGCGGCGATCGACGGAGCGCTTTCTCACAAGTCGGTCGCGGTCCGCGCCGCGGCGGCGCACGCGGTCGGCGAGATCGGCGACGACGAGCTCGCGAAGCGCGTGCGCGGCCTGATCGCGAGCGATCCGGAAGCGCGCGTGCGACACGTCGCGCTGCGCGTCGCGGTGGAGCGGCTCGGCGTGCGCGATCCGGAGACGCTGACGGCGACGCTCGGTCGGCTGCGCGACGATGCGGATCCGTTCGTGCGCGAAGAGGCGGCGGTCGCGCTCGGCGTCGAGAGTCTGCAGAAGGCGGCCGAGCCGCTGGCGCACGCTCTCGCCGATCCGCAGTGGACCGTCGTCGCGTGCGCGGCGGTGTCGCTCGGCAAGACGCGCGAAGACGCGGCGCTCGCACCGCTGACCAAGCTCGCGGAGAGCGCCGATTGGCGCCTGCGCGGCTCGGCGATCGCGGGCCTCTCGCATTGGAACCGCGCGGCGTGCGTGCCGCGGATGATCGAGGCGGTCGGCGACGCGGACACGGCGATCGCGCGGCTCGCGCACGAGTTCTTCTTGCGCGCGAGCGGCGTTCGGCTCCCCGCGGAGGTCGAGGTCTGGCGCAAGTGGTGGGCGGAGAACGAGAGCAAGGTGACCTTCAAGCCGACCGCCGAGCTCCGCGCGCGGATGGAGAAGTACGGATACGGCTCTCCCGACTACCAAGAGACCTACGCGGATCTCGACGTGATCGTGTTCGCGGGCCGTCCCGGCGGCGACAACATCCAGAACCTGCTCGGCCGGCTCGGCGTCGTGCATCGCATGACCGAGGCGAACCGTCTGGTCGGCGACGCGGTTCATCCCGACGCCGTCTACGTCGCGAACTGTCCCGGCGAGATCGAGCCGAAGGACGCCGAGCGCCTGCAGTGGTTCGTCCGCACCGGCGGCTACCTGTTCGCATCGTGCTGGGCGTTGCACGAAACCGTCGAGCGCGTCTACCCGGGCGTCGTGCGCAAGTACGAGACCAAGAGCGAGGTCCAGGACGACGTGCCGGGCGCGTGCGTTGCGCCGGAGAGCCCGTACGTCCAGGGCGTGTTCCGCGAGGCGACCGTGCCGATCTTCAAGCTCGAGGGCGCGCACCTGATCGAGGTCGTCGATCCCGAGCGTTGCCAAGTGCTCGTCGACAGTCCGATCTGCGCCGAGCGCTGGGGGTCGGGCGAGCTCGCCGTCTGGTTCCGCGCGGGCCACGGACTGATCCTCGATTCGGTCAACCACTTCGACCTGCAAGGTTTCGAGGCGGTGGTCGGCCTCAAGACGCCGGAGGATCGGATCGCGTTCGCGTTCGATCACCTCGGCCTCCCGTACGAACGCTGGCGCGCGACCCAGGAGGAGAAGTTCTGGGGCTCGAACGTCGGCTCGGCGAAAGAGATCCCCGATCTCTTCGCGTTTCGTTTCCTGACCAACTTCGTGCGCCGCAAGCGCATCGGCGAATGAAACACCTCCTCGCGATCGTCGTCCTGTTCCTGGCGAGCTGCTCGCCTTCTCCAGAGCCCGCCCCGAACGGCGGCGCGAAGAAGCTGGTCGTCGGCTTCTCGCAGATCGGCGCGGAGAGCGAGTGGCGCGCGCTCGAGACCGAGTCGATCAAGCAGGAGGCCGCGCGGCGCGGGATCGAGCTCAAGTTCGCCGACGCGCAAGGCCGCCAGGAGAACCAGATCAAGGCGCTCAAGAGCTTCGTCGCGCAGAAGGTCGACGCGATCGTGCTCGCGCCGCAGACCAAGCTCGGGTGGGAGAACGTGCTCGCGGAAGTCGCGCGCGCCAAGATCCCGCTGGTGCTGGTCGATCGCGGCATCGAGGTGAAGGACGACGCGCTCTACGCGACGCTGATCGCGTCCGACTTCGTCGAGGAGGGTCGGATGATCGGCCGTTGGCTCGGCGAGAAGACCGGCGGCGAGTGCCGAGTCGTCGAGCTTGCCGGCACCGTCGGCTCCGATCCGGCGATCGAGCGCGCGAAGGGCTTCGCGGAGGCGATCGCGGCGTTCCCGGGCGTGAAGGTGATCAAGAGCCAGCCCGCGGAGTTCACGCGCGCGAAGGGCAAAGAGGTGATGGAGGCGTTCCTGAAGTCCGACGGCGACGCAATTCAGGCGGTCTACGCGCACAACGACGACATGGCGCTCGGCGCGCTGCAGGCGCTCGAGGAAGCGGGCAAGAAGCCGGGCGTCGACGTGCTCGTCCTCGCGATCGACGCGGCGAAGCCGGCGTTCACCGAGCTCGTCGCCGGCAGGGTCAGCGCGTTGGTCGAGTGCAGTCCGCTGCTCGGGCCGCTCGCGTTCGATGCGGTCGAGAAGGCGGTGCGCGGCGAAGCGTTGTCGAAACGCACGGAGGTTCCGGATCGGTTGTTCGACGCGAGCAACGCGGCGGCGGAGTTCTCGAAGCGGGAGTATTGAGCATGAAGCCGTACGTTCTCGTAGCCCTCGGCGCGCTCGGACTTTCAGCCTGCAGGCTCGACATGTCGGGCATGGTCGTGGTGGCACCACCGGGGCGCGATGCCCTCTCGGTGACGGAGACCGACGGCAAGACGCTCGTTGCCGTGCCGTTCGAGGCCGTGACGATCACCGATCCCTTCTGGTCCGCCCGGATCGAGACCAACCGTACGGCGACCGTGAAGGCGTGTCTCGACCAGTGCGACGCGACCGGGCGGATCCAGAACTTCGCCGTCTGCGCCAAGCTCGTCGCCGGCGAGCACCAGGGCTACCTGTACAACGACTCCGACGTCTACAAGGTGCTCGAAGGCGTCGCGTACACGCTCGCGGTGCATCCCGACGCGGAGCTCGAGGCTCGCGCCGACGCGATCATCGACCAAATCGTCGCGGCGCAGCAACCCGACGGATACCTCAACACGTATTGGACGCTGGTCGAGCCCGGCAAGCGTTGGACGAACATCCGTCACGGCCACGAGCTCTACTGCGCCGGCCACATGATCGAAGGCGCGATCGCGTACTACCACGCGACCGGCAAACGCAAGTGGCTCGACTGCGCGATCCGGTTCGCCGATCACATCGACGCGACGTTCGGGCCGGGGAAGAAGCTCGAGGCGACGGGGCACGAGGAGCTCGAGCTCGCGCTGGTCAAGCTCTTCCACGAGACGCGCGAGCCGCGTTATCTCGCACTCGCGCAGTTCTTCCTCGACCAACGCGGCAGCGCGGTCGGTCGCACGCCGTTCGGCGAATACGCGCAGGACCACAAACCGATCCGCGAGCAACGCGAGGTCGTCGGCCACGCGGTGCGCGCGATGTACCTCTACTGCGCGATGGCGGACGTCGCCGGGATCACCGGCGATGCGTCGCTCTGGACCGCGCTCGATGCGATCTGGCACGACGTCGTCGACCGCAAGATGTACGTCACCGGCGGCATCGGGCCGTCGGCGTCGAACGAAGGCTTCACGACGCCCTTCGACCTGCCGAACGACGCCGCGTACTGCGAAACGTGCGCGGCGATCGGCATGGCGCTCTGGAACCAGCGGATGTTCCTCGCCACCGGCGACGCGAAGTACTGCGACGTCGTCGAGCGCGAGCTCTACAACGGCTTCCTCTCCGGCGTGTCGCTCGACGGCACCAAGTTCTTCTACGACAACCCGCTCGCGTCGAAGGGCCAGCACGAGCGCGTGCCGTGGTTCGACTGTTCTTGCTGCCCGTCGAACGTCGTGCGCTTCCTACCGGCGATCGGCGAGCGCATCTACGCGACCCGGGACGACACGCTCTTCGTGTCCCAGTACATAGCCAGTCGCGCGGATGTCGAGCTCTCGAATGGACCGCTGCGGGTGACCATCAGCTCGAAGTTGCCGTGGGAAGCAAAGGGCGAGCTGACCTTCGATCTCGAAGCGCCGCGGGAGTTCGAAGTGCGACTGCGTTGGCCGGGGTGGGCGACCTTCTTGGGTGGCTCGGGGATTGTTGGAGAGAGCGGTCGCGAGTCCGTGACGCTCGACGGGCACATTCACGCCGTCGTCGACGGTTTTCTGGTGTTCCGGCGAACGTGGGAGCCTGGCGATCGCCTGGTCTTCGATTGGCCAATGGTCCCGCAGGTGCTGACGCAAGACCCACGAGTTGCAGCGACGGTCAATCGTCGCGCCCTGCGCGTCGGCCCGCTGGTCTACTGCGCGGAGGCCGTCGACAACCAGGGGAGCGCGCGCGACCTGGTCCTCGATCGAGGCGCGGAATCCCTGCTGAATGCTCAGACGCTCTGGGGGGCGGAATTGGATGATCCGTCCAACTCGGGGGTGATCGAACGGACGAATATGAAAGGCCTGCCCAGCGACACTCGGCAGATGCGCCTTCCGGGTTGGAGAGTGGTCCCCAACGGCGCGGGACGGAAGCTGAAGTCGACTGAACTGACGCTGATCCCGTACTTCCTCTGGGCGAACCGCGGCAAGGGCGAGATGGTCACGTGGCTGCCGATCGTGCCCGAGCTCGCGGAGCTGCCCGGCGAAGGCGACGAGGTGAAGCAGAACGGTGCGAGCGTGCGCGCGTCGCACTGCTGGCAGAGCGACACGCCGGCGGCGTTGAACGATGGCGTCGCGGGCGCGAGCTCCGGCGACGAGTCGATCCCGCGGCTGACGTTTTGGAACCACCGCGGCACCGAAGAATGGGTCGAGTACGAGTTCGACGCGCCGCGACGCATCGAAAAGTGCTCGGTGCAGTGGTTCGACGACACCGGCAAGGGCAGCTGTCGCACGCCGAAGGCCTGGCGCGTCACGTACTGGTCGGGCGACGCGTGGGCGCCGGTCGAGCCGACGAACGGCACCGAGTTCGGCGTGAAGAAGGACGTCTTCAATCACGTCACGTTCGCGCCGATCGAGGCGACCAAGCTGCGGCTCGAGCTCGCGCTCGGCCCGGACGTCTCGGCGGGCATCCTGGAGTGGCGCGCGGAGTGAATCCGCTCGAGCTCGCGGGGATCGAGAAGCGCTTCCCCGGCGTCGTCGCGCTCGACGACGTCGATTTCGACGTTCGCGCGGGCGAGATCCACGCGCTGGTCGGGCAGAACGGCGCGGGCAAGAGCACGCTCGCGAAGGTCTTGACCGGCCTCGAGAGCGCGGACGCGGGGACGTTCTCGGTCGACGGCCGGCGCGTGCGGCCGCGCAGTCCTCGCGAGGCGCTCGCGCTTGGCATCGGCGCGATCCACCAGGAGGTCGATCTCGTGCCCGAGCTCTCGCTCGCCGAGAACCTGCTGCTCGGCCGCGAGCCGCTGCGCTGGTGGGGCATCGATCGCCGCGAGCTCGAGGCGCGCGCCCGGCGAGCCTTGGCGGAGCTCGGCGTCGCCGTCGAGGTGCGCCGCGCGGCGAAGGACGTTCCGCTCGGCGAGCAGCAGCAGGTCTGCATCGCGCGCGCGTTGTCGAGCGACGCGCGCATCCTGATCTACGACGAGCCGACGGCGAGCCTCGGGATCGCCGAGGTCGAGCGCCTGTTCGCGCACATGCGAGCGCTGCGCGGGCGCGGACTGGCCCAAGTGTTCGTCGCACACTCGCTCGAGCAAGTGTTCGCGCTCGCCGACCGCATCACCGTGCTGCGCGACGGCAGACGCGTCGGCACGTTCGTCGCGAACGAAACCAATCCGCGCGCGATCGTCGAGGCGATGCTCGGCGCGGCGCTGGGCGCGGCGCCGGAGCGACGGGCCGCGCCGGCCGGGCGCGTCTGGTTCGAGGCGCGCGGGCTCGCTCGTGCGGGCGTGCTCGCGCCGATCGAGCTCGCGCTCGCGCCCGGCGAGGTGCTCGGCGTCGACGGTCTGGTCGGCTCCGGTCGCACCGAGCTCGCGCGCGCGCTCGTCGGCGCCGATCCGGGCGTGCACGGCGAGCGGCGGGTCGTCGGCGCGCCGGTGCGCGTGCGTTCGCCGCGCGACGCGGCGCGCGTCGGACTGTGGCTTTCGCCGGAAGATCGCAAGGTCGACGGGCTTTGCCTCGGTCTCTCGGTGCGCGAGAACCTCGCGCTCGGCGTGCAGCGACGCGCGCGCTTCGCTTGGGTGTCGCGCGCGGCGCAGACCGAGCTCGCCGAGCGTTGGATCCGCGCGCTCGGCATCGCGGCGACGCCCGAGCAGCGCGTCGGCACGTTGTCGGGCGGCAACCAGCAGAAGGTGATCCTCGCGCGCCTGCTCGCCGCCGAGCCGCGCTTGGTCGTGCTCGACGAGCCGACGCGCGGCGTCGACGTCGGCGCGAAGGCCCAACTCGAAGCGCGGATCGCCGAGTGCGCCGAGCGCGGGCTCTCGGTGCTCTTCATCTCGTCGGAGCTCGACGAAGTAATGCGGCGCGCGCGGCGCGTGCTGGTGCTGCGCGATCGGCGCGCCGAGGTGGAGCTCGTCGACGCGGACGTCGCGGCCCTTCGACGTGCGATGGCGGGGGGCGCGATGGCGGAGCGCGGGACGGCGGAGGGTCGCGATGGCGAGTGAGCGCGTGCGCGCCAAGCTCGCGAGCTTCGCGCCGCTCTACGTCTTGATCGCGACGTGGCTCGTCGCCGCGCATTCGACGCCGCACTTCGCCGACCTCGCGTGGCGCGACGGACGCCTGGTCGGCGCGAGCGTCGACGCGTGCGTGCGCGCCGTGCCGGTGATGCTCGCGGCGCTCGGGCTGACGCTCGTGATCGCCGGCGGCGGCATCGACCTGTCGGTCGGTTCGGTGCTCGCGCTCGCCGCGGTCGGCGCCGCGCGCGTCAGCGAGGCGGACGGTTCGGCCGCCGCGGCGGTCGCGGCCGCGCTCGGGCTCGGACTGCTCGTCGGCGCGCTCAACGGGACGTTGGTGGTCGCGCTCGGCCTCGCGCCGATCGTCGCGACGCTCGCGAGCATGATCGTCGTCCGCGGCGCGGCGCAGCTCGCCGCCGGCGGCGTCGTCGTGCCGATCGATCGGTCGGGGCTCGTCGAGATCCTCGCGGCGCGGCCGGCGGGCCTGCCCGCGTCGGTGTTGCTCGTCGGGCTACTCTTCGCCGCGTTCGCGGTCGCGAAACGCCGCTTCGCGTTCGGGCTCTACCTCGAGGCGAGCGGCGACAACCCGCGCGCCGCGCGGCTCGCCGGCCTGCCGGTCGGCGCCGTGCTGTTCGCGACGTACGTGCTCGCCGGTCTCGCCGCGGCGCTCGCCGGGTTGGTGGTCGCGAGCGAGATCCGCGCGGCCGACAGCGCGAGCGCGGGGCTCTACCTCGAGCTCGACGCGATCCTCGCGGTCGTGATCGGCGGCACGCCGCTCTCCGGCGGTCGCGCGCGGCTGCTCGCGACGTTGGTCGGCGCGCTCGCGCTGCAGACGCTCGCGACGGCGATGCTGATGCACGGGCTCGCGCCGCACATCGCGCTGCTGGTCAAGGGCGTCGTCGTGTTGGTCGCGGCGGCGACCGCGCGGCCGAGCTGGGGGAGGGCGATCGCGTGAGCAAGCTACGCGAGCTCGCGTCGAAGCCGCTCGCGCTTTCGTGCGCGGGCTTCGCGGTGTTGGTCGTGCTCGCGGGGGCGCGCTACGACGGGCTGGTTTCCGCGGGCGTGCTCGCGAACCTGATCGAGGACAACGCCGAGCTCGGGCTTGCGGCGCTCGGCGCGATGTGGGTGTTGGTCGGCGGCGGACTCGATCTCTCGATCGGCTCGGTGTGCGCGTGCGCGGGCATCGGCGCGGCGAAGCTGATCGTCGCGGGCGGCTTCGATCCGCTCGCGGCGTTCGCGTTGGTCGTCTGCGGCGGCGCCGCGTTCGGCGCGCTACAAGGGGTCGCGATCGAGCGTCTCGCGCTGCCGCCGTTCCTCGTCACGCTCGCGGGGCTGTTCATCGCGCGCGCGGCGGCGCTCTCGATCGAGCTCGAGTCGCTCGCGGTCTCGCATCCGACGCTCGCGGCGCTCGGCGACACGCGCGTGCGACTCGGCGAGTTCTCGATCGGACCGCTCGGGCTCGCGTGGCTCGCCGCGACGCTCGCTTCCGCGTTCGCGCTCGCGTCCTCGCGCTTTGGCCGGCGCGTCCGCGCGGTCGGCGGCAACGCGCGCGCGGCGCTTCACTTCGGTCTGGCGCCTGCGCGGGTCCGCGTCGAGCTCTACGCGCTCTCCGGCGGCTTCGCGGCGCTTGCCGGCGTTGCGCACGTCGTCTACGGCGGCTCGGGCAGCGCGATCGCGGCGAGCGGTCTCGAGCTCGAAGCGATCGCCGCGGCGGTCGTCGGAGGCACGTCGCTCGCGGGCGGCCTCGGCAGCGCGCTCGGCACGGCGCTCGGCGTCGCGCTGTTCGGCTTCATCCAGACGGTGATCCTCTTCGAAGGCACGCTGGGCGCCGGTTGGACGCGCGTCGCGGTCGGAGGGCTCTTCCTCGGCTTCGTCGCGCTGCGCGCCGGACTCCAGCGTTGGGCCCTGCGAAGCGCGACCGCCGACGGTGCCGCGACGGTCGTGCCCGTCGACCCCCGCTGAGTTCCATCGGCGAAGCGCGGACGGCGAAGCGTCGGTCGTCGGCGCGCACGATCCCAGCGCTTCGAGCTCCGCGTGGCGTCGAGGCCGCGCATCACGGCAGCGCGGTGGCTCAGCCCCGATCGCGTTCCGCGAGCGGGGTCGGCTCTACGCGACCCTCGACCCAGCGCTCCAGCGCTGCGATCAAGTCCGCCGGCCGGATCGGCTTGGCGACGTGATCGTCCATGCCGGCGGCGAGGCATTTCTCGCGGTCGCCTTGGAGCGCGTTGGCCGTCATCGCGAGGATCGGGATCCGGCGACCGCTGCCTTCACGCCGACGGATCTCGCGCGTCGCTTGGTAGCCGTCCATCCCCGGCATCTGGCAGTCCATCAAGACCGCGTCGTAGTGACGTTCGCCGACGGCTCGCACGCACGCCTCTCCGTCGTCGACGACCGCGACCTCGAAGCCGAGCTTCTCGAGCTGGACGCGGGCGACGCGCTGGTTGACCGGGTTGTCCTCGGCCACCAACAAGCGCAAGGGCGCACGCGACGGCGGCAACGAGCGCGGCGCGGGAAGGACTCCGGCGATCGGCGCTGGCGCCGGGACGCCCGGCGGCGTGGGCTGGTCCACGAGGCAGGCGCGCAGATGCTCGGGGCGGACCGGTTTGATCAGGCACGCCGCGAAGCCGAGGTCGTGCGCCTGCGCTCGCATGCCGGCGAGGCTGATCGAGGTGAGGAGCAACATGCGCGGTCGCCCGAGCGACGGGTCGGCGATCACTTGGCGGCCGAGATCCAGCCCGTTGGTGTCGGGCATCTGGAAATCGAGAAGCAGGATCCGCACCGGGTCTCCCTCGGCGGCTGCGTGGCTCAACATCTCGAGCGCTTCGCGCGGTCCCTCGGCGACGTCGCACCGCAGACCCCAGGCGACAAGCAAGCGATGGTAGATGCGCCGGTTCGTGCCGTTGTCGTCGACGACCAATGCGCGCTGTCCGCGCAACGCCGTCTCGAACAGCTCGGGGGACGTCCCGAGTGCCGAGGCCTGTTTCTCGAGCTCGACCTCGATCCAGAACGTCGAGCCGACGCCTTCCTTGCTCTCGACCCCGATCTCGCCGTGCATCGCGTCGATCAGCCGGCGACTGATCGCGAGCCCAAGTCCGCTGCCTCCGTAGCGGCGTGTGGTCGAAGCGTCGACTTGCGAGAACTGTTGGAAGAGGCGGCTCATGCGCTCGGCGGGCACCCCGATGCCGGTGTCTCGCACCTCGAAGCGCAACGCCACGACTCGCTCGTCCTCGCGTTGCTTCTCGACGGCGATCGTGACTTCGCCGCGCTCGGTGAATTTGACGGCGTTGCTCGCCAGATTGAGCAAGACCTGGCGCAGCCGTCCCGGATCTCCGCGGAGGCGATAGGGCACATCAGGCGCGACGCCGGCCGCGAGCTCCAGCCCCTTGCGATCCGCCGCGTGCGCCAGCATGTGCGCGACCTCGTGGACCAGCGAACGGAGGTCGAAGTCGATGCTCTCGAGTTCGAGCTTGCCGGCTTCGATCTTCGACAGGTCCAGGATGTCGTTGATCAGGCAGAGGAGCGCCTCGGAACAGGAGCTGACGGTGTCTGCGTACTCCCGCTGCTCGCGCGTCAGTTCCGTTTCGAGCAGGAACCCGGTCATCCCGATGATTCCGTTCATCGGCGTGCGGATCTCATGGCTCATGTTCGCCAGGAACTCGCCCTTGGCGTGCGCGGCGGCCAACGCTTCGTCGCGCGCCACGGCGAGTTCGGCGGTCCGCTCCGCCACTTGGCGCTCGATGTCCGCCTTGGTCGCCTCGAGCTCGGCTCGACGCGAAGCGATCGTCCACAACTCGTGGCGGCTGTGGAGGATCGAGCGGATGAGGAACGCATCCTCGAAGACGACCCAGCCGGCGTGTTCGAGCCATCGCCACGAACCGGCGCTCAGCACGCCGTAGACCGACTGTGGCCAAAAGGCGCCGCGCAGGACGTGGTCGACGGCGACGACCGCCGACGCCGTGATCAAGACTCGCCAATCGCGGTAGACGGAGAGGAACGCGAGCGACCCGAAGATGTGGAAGTGCGTTTCGATCCGACCGCCGGTGAGGTGGATCAGGAGCGCCGACGTCAGTGCCTGGGACACGGCGATCGTGTGGCGCGTGATCCGCTGGCCCGGACGCCGCAGCACGAGCACGAGCGGGCCCAGCATGAGCGCGCCGCCCAACCAGATCGCCAACTGCACGTGCAGGTGGACTCCGCTGGACGAGCCGATCCAGGTCCGCGGTGACAACCACATCGCGATCGCGATTCCCGCGATCCACTGCACGATCATCAGGGCCGCGAATTGGCGGTCGGTCTTGCACGCCTGAGCCGCGTGTTGTTCGTCGAAGAGGACTTGGGTGCGATCGAGTGCCACGGTCACCTGAGTCACTGGGGTTCGATGGGGAGGTCGCGGACGTCGCTGACGGCGGGGGAGTCGGGGGAGTCGAGCAATCGACACCCAAAGACCGGGGCGACTCCGACGACCGGGTTGCCTCGGACGAGGTCGACGAGCTGCGCTTCGAGCACGCTGTCGCCGACGTGCCCGCGCGCGGGAGTGAGGCCGCCTTGGAGGCGGAGACCGCCCGACGGGTCGTAGACCAGCGCCTGCCCCGAGGTCCGGGCACCGAAGCGCTGCGCCTCCTTCCCACCCGGATCGGCGCGCACGCCGACGCCGGGGATCGCCGCGGCCGTCTCCCAAAGGTCGGTGTGCGCCCAGGCCTCGGCCTGGTCTTCGGGCACAAAGAAGACGACCTCGACTTGCAGCGGCAGCTCGCGCGCGGCGATCCGATCGAGTTGTTCGAGCGACGAGCGCGTGCACGGGCAGCGCGGGTGAGCGAACAGCACCAGCGTGCAGATCCCATCCGCGCGTTGGAGTCCCGACTCGAGCGGCCAGCGCTCGGGAGCTCCCGCGGCGTCGCCGGACGCGGCGGAGTAGCGCAGCAGGATGCCGAAGCCGACGGCGATGGACGCGAGCCACGCGGTGGCGATGGCGACGGACAGGAACTTCGTTCCACCTCGGCTCTGCCTAGTCGACTGATTACGTATGCTGGGGGGTGACACGCGCGAGGCGTATCGACGACACCGAATTCGCGCTTGAGCGAGACCTCGGGAGGCGCGGGCCCGCGGCATCCCGGTGGGAATCGAGCTCGTCCTGAGTCCGCGCGTTCGGGTCGGGTGCCGCATCGCGGGAGTCGGTCGGGATTGCGTCGCACCGCTCGCCCCCCCCTGCGATCCGGCACCCTCGCGATCCGGCACCCTCGCGATCCGGCACCCTCGCGATCCGGCACCCCCGCGATCCGGCACCCCCGCGATCCGGCACCCCCGCGATCCGGCACCCCCGCGATCCGGCACCCCCGACATCCGGGGTCGCCTTTGCGCTCGCGAGGACGGTTCGACCGGGGCGCGCCGAGCGCGAGTCGAGCGACGCCGAAACGACGACAGCCGCGCCCTTCGACATCGGAACGGCTACGCGCGGCGTCGGCGAGCGCTGCGCGCGTGGGAGAGCCCGGAACAGGCTCCGGGTCCGCACGCCGCCCCGGTCGGGGCCTGCGCTGGACCGAAGAGCGACGCGTGGTAGTCTTGCCCCGCTCGCAGACCCGGACCAACCCTCCGGCGCGACGCAACAAAAGCACGCACATGGGACTCTTCGGAAAGCTCTTCGGCGGTGGGGGCGGCGGTGACGCCGAGGTCCAGAAGCTCGTCAAGGATCTCAAGGACGCCGATTGGGAGAAGCGCTTCGCTGCGGCGAAGAAGCTCGGCGAGATCGGCGACCGCGCGACTCCCGCGATGCCGGCGCTCGAGGAAGCGATCGCCGACGAGAACGGCGAGGTCTGTTTGGCGGCGTCCGACGCGCTCTCGCGCATCCGCCGCGCCGCGCACTGAGCACGCGTGGGGTTCTTCTCCCGGCGGAGGTCCGACGCGGGCGATGCCGGGCGCGCGCCGCACGGGCCCGATCCGCTCGCGCCGGAGCCGAGTGCGGTCGTCCGCGCGTACCACGTCGGCACACGCCACGATTTCCAGCGCTACGCGGCCGGACCGCTGGACCTCGACTGGGCGACGCAACCGGATCCGTTCCGACGCTTCGCGGGCGCGGAGCTCGTGCCGCTCGAACGCGTCGAACCGGGCCCCGAGCCGCGCTTCGAGCCCGCGTACCATCACGGCGCCGTGTCGCCGCGCGCGTTCGATCGCGCCTCGATCTCGCAGCTCTTCTACGACTCGTTCGCGCTCTCCGCGTGGAAGCAGTACGGCGAGGCGCGCTGGGCGCTGCGCTGCAATCCGTCGAGCGGCAATCTGCATCCGACCGAGGCATATCTGATCGCGCCGCCGCGGATCGGGTTGCGTGCGTCGGGTTTCGTCGCGCACTACGCGAGCGACGTGCACGCGCTCGAGGTCCGCGCCGAGTTGTCGGACGAGCTCGTGCGCGAGCTCACCCGCGGCTTCGACGGACCGGTCGCGTTCGTTGGCCTGACGTCGATCGCGTGGCGCGAGGCGTGGAAGTACGGCGAGCGCGCGTTCCGCTACTGCCAGCTCGATCTCGGGCACGCGCTCGGCGCGCTCTCGGTCGCCGCGGCGGGGCTCGGTTGGCGCGCGCGCCGGCTCGACGGGCTCTCGAGTGACGAGCTCGCAGCGCTCTGCGGCGTTCACGATCAGCGCGGGCCCGAGCGCGAGGAACCGGAGACATGGGTCGCGCTGCAGCCCGCGAACGCGCCCGAGCCCGGCTTTGCCCCGTCGAACGACCTCGCGCGTTCAGCGCGCGCCCTCGCGTGGCGCGGGCGGCCGAACGACCTGTCGAGCGATCACGTCGACTGGGACGCGCTCGATGCGATCGCGCTCGCTACGCGCAAGCCGCGCACCGCTTCGTCGAGCGCGCCGTCGCGCCTGGAGCTTCGCGAGTCGCGCGACCGCGAGCCCGACGCGCTCGGTCTGCGCCAAGTCGTGCGGCGTCGCCGCAGCGCGACCGGGTTCGATCCGGCGCGCGGGCTCGCCCGCGAGGCGTTCTTGCAGACGCTCTCGCGCACCCTGGCCGGGCGCGGTCGGCTGGTCACCGAGGTCGTGCCCGGCGCGCCGCGCGTCGACCTCGTGTGCTTCGTGCACCGAGTCGCGGGGCTCGATAGCGGGATCTATCTCTTGCTGCGCGATCCGGCGCGGCGGGAGAGTTGGCGACGCGCGCTCGGTGTCGAGGGCGAGCTAGTCTCCGTCGAAACGGCGCCGTTCGAGCTCGCGCTGTTCCGTCTGCGCGCCGGCGACGTCCGCGCGACCGCGCGTTCGCTCGCCTGCCACCAGGAGATCGCCTCCGACGGCTGCTTCTCGGTCGCGGCGTTTGCCGACCTCGAGGGCGAGCTCGTCGCGCACGGTCCGCGCGTCTACCGCGAGCTCCACTGGGAAGCGGGCTTCGTCGTGCACTTGCTCTATCTCGAAGCGGAAGCGCTCGGGCTCTCCGGCACCGGCATCGGTTGCTACTTCGATCAACCGACGCGCGGGAGCCTTGGTCTCGGCGCGGAGGGTCCGGTCTGCCTCTACCAGTTCGCCTGCGGCGCGCGTGTCGACGATCCGCGGCTCACGACGCTCGCCGCCTACGCCGCGACGGAGTGAGCGAGGGATCGCGATCCGACGGAACCCGGGTCGCTCCGCGTGCGTCGCAGCGATGCTTGACGGGCCCATCCCGTTCTGGGTAAAGGCTGGAGAGAACCTTCCGAAGCTCTGGGGTCCGTCAAGCGACCTCCCTCGCGTGTCGGATTCGGCGGTCGCTGCCCCGCGGGATATGGCGACACAGTGCCCGGGCGACGCGGGGACGTTGCGCCGGGCAACACGTTGCGCGCCGCGCGAGCGGGTTGCCGGCGGATGCCGCTCGGGACTGCCGCCGAGGCTCGTCAGGAGCTAGATTCGGCGCTCGAACCCCACATGAAGCCCGTCACCCGCGATCAGATCCTCGACTACGTCACGTACGAAGAGCAGCGCGAGGCGTTCCGCGCGCGAATCCTGGAGGAGAAGCGCGTGCGGCGCGTGCACGTCGGCGGCGTGCTCACGTTCCTCTTCGAGAACGCGGAGACCGTGCGCTACCAGATGCAGGAGATCATCCGCGTCGAGCGCATCGTCAAGGAAGCGGACATCCGCCACGAGATCGACACGTACAACGAGTTGCTCGGCGGCGACGGCGAGCTCGGGTGCACGCTGCTGATCGAGATCGACGATCCCGACGAACGCAAGGACAAGCTCTCGCGTTGGCTCGACCTGCCGGAGCACGTCTACTTGCGCAGCGAGGACGGCGCCAAGGTGCGCGCGCGCTTCGATCCCCGTCAGGTCGGCGACACCCGGCTCTCGTCGGTGCAGTACTTCAAGTTCGACGTCCACGGCGCGGTGCCGCTCGCGGTGGGAGTCGATCTGTCGGACCTCGACCACGAGACCCGCCTCGAGCCCGCGACCCGCGCCGCGCTCTATCGCGATCTGGCGAGCTGACGTGCGCCCGTGGAGGCCGCGCCCGGCGCCGCGAACGCCTCCAACGGGCCGGTTCGGCGGCCGTACGACCCCCGCGGCGCCGTGCGGCGACGGAGTATGCTTCCAATCATGTCGATCCACGTCCTGCTGCTGCTCGTCGTCGTTCCCGTCGCTCCGCCGGAGCTCCATGTGGCCGCCGCGATGGTGCAGGACGCCGGCAAGGTCGAGGTCGGCAAGGTCGAGGTCATCGAGGAGCGCTACGCCGACGGCACGCCGAAGCTGCGTCGCGAGGTCCGCCGCGACAAGGACGGCGTCGTCAACCACGGGCTCTTCCAGTCGTGGCATCCGAACGCGCAGATCTCTCGCACCGGGCGCGCGGTCGACGGACGGTGGGAGGGGCTCGTCCTCGACTACTACATCAACGGCAAGCTGAAGGACGAGAGCGAGTACAAGCGCGGCGTGCGCCACGGCAGGCACAACACGTATTGGTACGAAGGCGAGGTGAAGCGCATCGAGTCGTACAAGGATGGCGCGCTGCACGGACGCTTCGAGGACTATCGGTTCGGGCCCGGGCTCAAGTCCGTCGAGGGCCAGTACGTCGACGGCAAGGAAGACGGTGTCTGGAAGGAGTACGACAACGCGGGCGCGGTGCTCTCGGAGGGTGCGTACAAGCTCGGCGCGAAGCACGGGCTCTGGATCACGCGCAACGCCGCGGGCCAGAAGACGATGGAGGAGACGTATCGCGACGGGTTGATCGACGGGGTTTCCCGCGAGTTCGCGCCGACCGGCGAGCGCCTGGTCGAGGTCCACTACAAGGCCGGCAAGTCCGAGGGCGTGCGCACCGAGTGGTACCTCTCGGGCGTGAAGAAGTCGGAGAACGGCTACAT
This sequence comes from Planctomycetota bacterium, assembly GCA_016220085.1. Lineage (GTDB taxonomy): Bacteria > Planctomycetota > UBA1135 > UBA1135 > JACRIN01. The sequence continues at coordinate 26,702 of JACRIN010000092.1, read as the reverse complement.
CGGCGGCGTTCCGAACGGTCGCTCGGCGGCGTGGTTCGAGGACGGCAAGCCGCAGGTGGAAGGCGAAATGAAGGCCGGCAAGCGCAACGGCCGGTGGACCTTCTGGAACGCCGATGGCTCGGTCAACGCCGCGTGGTCCGGCGTCTACGAGAACGACAAGCGCATCGGCGACTGAGCGTCGGCGCGCGCGAAGGCCGCCGCGCCTCGAAGTCCAAGACGCCGCGATCGATCAGCATGCGCCACACGGATCGTCACGCGAACGGCAAGAAGTCCGCCGAGGGCTCGCTCGACCAGGGCTTGCGCGACGGCGCGTGGGTGTTCTGGAACGACCACGGACGCAAGACGCTCGAGCAGGAGTTCGTGCGTGGCGCGCGGCACGGATGGCACACGCGCTGGAGTTCCGACGGGCGCGTCAAACTCGCCGAAGGGGAGTTCCAGCACGATCGCGAGCACGGCGAGTGGGTCTCGCGCCACGAGAGCGGCGAGTTCGCGGAGCGCGGTCGCTACGTCGGCGGCCGGCGCGTCGGGGTCTGGGAAAGCTGGCACGACAACGGCGAGCTCTCGGCGCGCGGCGCGTACGAGCACGGCGTCCGTCAGGGACTTTGGCTCGAGCGCCACCGCAATGGCCGCGAGGCGGCGCGCGGAACGTGGCTCGACGGACTGCGCGAGGGCGAATGGAACTTCACGCACGCGAACGGCGTGCTCGCCGCACGCGGCGCGTTCCGACGCGACCTACGCGAGGGTCCGTGGGAGACGTACCACAAGAATGGAGCGCTGGAGACGCGCGGGCTCTTCCTCGGCGGCGAGCGCACCGGTCTGTGGATCGTGTGGCACGACAACGGTTCGAAGCGCGCGGAGGGCTCGTTCGTCGACGGCGAGCCGTTCGGTTGGTGGGAGTTTTGGTACGAGCACGGCATCCGTCGCGCGGCCGGCGAGCTGCGCGAGGGCAAGCAATCCGGACCGTGGAAGGGCTGGCACATCGACGGCTCGCTGGACGCTGCGACGTCCGGCATCTATTGGGAAGACGAGCTCCGCGAACGCTGGCGTTGAGTCGGTCGGCGGGTGCTCAGACCCACTCGTCGACGCGCACTTCGAGCGCGCTTTGGATCGCCGCCGCGCAACGCTCGTAGTCCTCGCGCGTGCCGCCGATCGGGTCGGGGATGTCGCGGCCCTCGGGATCGAGCAGCGTGCAGCGCTTCGCGACCGACGGCGCGACGGCGGCGCGCAAGGCTTCGAGGTGGCCTTGGGTCAGCGCGTAGACGCGCTCGAGCTCGCCGACGACCTCCGGATCGAGCGGCGTCGAGCGGTGTGCCGAGAGATCGAGGCCCGCGTCCGCCATGACCTCGACCGCCTCGCGCGAAGCTGCCGCGCCGGGGTGCGCGAACACGCCCATCGAGCGGAGCTCGAAACCGAACTCGCCGACCCGCGCGACCGGGACCGAGAGCTTGCGCGCGAGCTCGGCGCTCGCGAGCACCTCCGCCATCGGGCTGCGGCACGTGTTGCCGGTGCAGACGAAGCCGACGCGCAGTCCCGCGGTGCGCCGCAGCGCGCCGAGGTCGATGATGCCCGGCCGCAAGAGCTCGAACGAGCCCGGCCCGAGCTTCAAGACGACCGAGCCTTCCTTGAGCGCCGGCTCGCCGCCGTCGAGCACGAGCGCGAGCTCGCCGGCGAACTCGCTCTAGATCGCCGCGGCGTCGACCAGGGCCGCGCCGGCGGGGCGATTCGCGCTCGAACCGACGACCGGGAAATCGAGGTCGGCGAGCAGCTTCGCCGTCGGTGCGAACGCCGGCAGCCGCACACCGGTCCACCCCCCGGCCGACGCGAGCTCGAGCCCGTGCGGCACGCCGTGCAGCACGAGCGTCAAAGGCCCCGGCCAGTACTTCTCGGCGAGTCGGCGCGCGCTGTGCCAGAGGTGCGGGAAGCGCGCGAGCGCGCGAGCGTCGCCGACGTGCCACGTGAAGACTTTCTCTTCCGGCCGGTGCTTGACGTTGCGCAGCCGTTCGAGCGCTTCCGGTCGATCCGCGCGCGCGAAGATGCCGTACACGGTCTCGGTCGGCAGCGCGACGAGCTCGCCGGCGGCGAGCAGCGAGGTGACGCGCTTGCGCAGCGCGCGAGACGGCGGAGAGCCCGAGCCGAACGCGACGGTCTCGACCGCTGCGCTCAAGGGCGCCTTCCATTGGGCAGTCGCACGCTGCTAGCCTATCCGCCTCGACATCCAACCTAAAGGGCGCTACACCCCGATCAGCATGGCGCAGGAAGAGCTTCAACCTCGGGCGGCGGAACCGCCGCGCGGTCCGCGGCCGCGATCGCAAGAGGAACAAGTGCTGTTCCTCTCACGGCTCGCGGGCGGTCTGGCGCACGAGATCAAGAACCCGCTCTCGACGATGGCGATCAATCTGGCGTTGCTGGACGAGGAGTGGGCGCGCAGCGCGGGCGAGCCCACCCCGCGCGAGCAACGATCGTTGCGCCGGGTGAAGACGCTGCAGCGCGAGGTCCAGCGCCTCGAGAACATCGTCAATCAGTTCCTGCACTACGCCCGCGGCGGCGAGATCAATCGGCGGCCGACCGATCTCGCCGCGGTCGTGCGCGACCTGCTCGAATTCGTCGAACCCGAGGACACGGTTCAGGGCATCCGCCACCACGTCGACATCTCCTCGGGACTGCCGCTCGTGATGCTCGACGAGACCGCGATCAAGCAGGCGGTGATCAATCTGTTCGTCAACGCACGCCAGGCGATGCCCGGCGGCGGCGAGCTCCTGGTCCGGCTGCGGCGCGAAGGCAATTGGGCCGAGCTCTCGGTCACCGACACCGGCATCGGGATGACGCAGGAGCAACTCGAGCACTGCTTCGACGAGTACTTCTCGTCGAAGAAGGGCGGGATGGGGCTCGGCCTGTCGATGTCGAGGCGAATCGTCGAGCTGCACGGCGGGACGATCTCGGTGATCTCCGAGCAAGGCCGCGGCACCAGTTTCAGCCTCTTCCTGCCGCTGATCGTCGAGCTGACCAGCACGCCGCGCGACGGACGCGCGGAGGACGACGCATGACCGCCGTGACCCTGCCGAAGGCGCGCGTGCTGATCATCGACGACGACGAGGCGCACGCCGAAGCGGTCGCCGACGGCCTCGAGATCGACGGCTACGAGTGCGCGATCGAGCACTCCGGCGAGCGCGGCATCGGGCGCGCGAGCGAGCAGAGCTTCGAGGCGATCCTGACCGACCTGGTGATGCGCGACCGGTCGGGGCTCGACGTGCTCAAGGAAGCGCGTCGACTCCAGCCGGACAGCGCCGTGATCATGATCACCGGGCACGGCTCGGTCGAGAACGCGGTCGATGCGATGCGGCTCGGCGCGTCGGACTACCTGCTCAAGCCCGTCAACATCGCCGAGCTGCGCACGCGGCTCGAGCGCGCGATCGACACGACGCGACTGCGCCGCGCGAACTTGGAGCTGCGTCGTCAGCTCGACAAACGCTTCGGCTTCGAGGGCATCCTCGGATCCTCGCGCGAGATGCAGCGCGTGTTCGACATGCTGCGCCAGGTCAGTCCGACCAACGCGACCGTCCTGATCCTCGGCGAGAGCGGCACCGGCAAGGAGCTCGTCGCCCGCGCGCTGCACGAGAACTCGCCGCGCAAGGACGCGCGGTTCGTCGCGGTCAATTGCGCGGCGCTCTCGGAGGGTCTGATCGAATCCGAGCTCTTCGGGCACGTCAAGGGCGCGTTCACCGGCGCGATCGGGCACAAGGAAGGCCAGATCGTGTATGCGGATGGTGGAACGCTGTTCCTCGACGAGGTCGGCGACATGCCGCTCTTGACTCAGGCGAAGCTCTTGCGGGTACTCGAGAGTCGCGAGGTCGTCCCGGTCGGCGGCAACACGCCGCGCAAGGTCGACATCCGCCTGATCGCGGCGACCAATCGCGATCTGCGCGGCATGGCGAAGGAGAGCAAGTTCCGCGAGGACCTGCTCTTCCGCCTCCAGGTGGTCACGATCGAACTGCCGCCTCTGCGTGATCGCAGCGGCGACATCCCGTTGCTTGTCGACCACTTCGTCGTCGAGCTCGCGGAGCACCACGGCCGCGCCGTCCGCGGCATCACGCCCGAGGCGCGCACCGCGCTCTCGCGCCATCCGTGGCCCGGCAACGTCCGTGAGCTGCGCAACGCGATCGAGAACATGGTGTTGCTCGCCCACGGCGAGATGCTGACCGTCGAGGACATCCCCGATCACCTGCGCCTCGACACGAAGCCCACGGCGCGCGGGGGCGGGCTCGAGCTCGCCGGTCGTTCGCTCGCGGATGTCGAGCGAGCGCTGATCGAAGCGAACTTGCACCTGACCGGCGGCAACCGCGAGAAGACCGCGAAGATCCTCGGCATGGGGGAGCGCACCCTCTACCGCAAGATCAAGCAGTACGGGTTGTACTGATCCCGCCAACGGCGGCGAGATCGCCGCCGTAGTCGCGTCCCATGTCGAAACGCATCGCCGTGCTCGTCCCCTGGCTGCTGGTCTCGCCGATCTTCGTCGCCGCGTGGTTCGGGCTGTTCGCGTGCCACGGTCCGCGCGCGGACGCTTCGCGCGGGCCGGTGGAGCTCGTGTACGAGTTCGAGCGCGTGCCGGACGGCGTGCGCATCAGCGCGAGCGCGCGCGGCGCCGCCGGTGACACAGAATGGACGCTGCCCGTGAGCTGGGGCGGCAACGACGCGCCCGATTCCGATCTCGGGACGCTCTCCGCCGAAGACGGGGGCGGACGCCCGCTCGCGCTCGCGCAGAAGGCGCCCAACGCGTGGGTCGTCCACGCCGACCGAGAGGGACTGCAGAGCGTGCGGTACACGCTCGCGCCGACCGAGCACCTGGCGAGCAAGGTGCACACCGACCACTACCGACCGATCGTCTCGCCGGAGCTCTTCCACGTGCTCGGCGGTCGCGCGCTGTTGACGCCGAGTTCGCTGCCGCGCGAGCGCGACGTGCGCGTTCGGCTCCAGTGGCGCGGTTTCGATCGGCCCGGCGAGAACGTCGCGACTTCGTTCGGCTGCGGCGAGCGCGAGCTCGAATTCGTCGCGCGCCTCGACGACCTGCAGCACGCGGTCTACCTCGCCGGCGAGTTCGCGCTCGAGCGCCGCGAGGTCCGCGGCGAGCCCGTCGACGTCGCCGTGCACGGCAAGCGCTGGCCGACGCCCGCCGCCGAGTTCGCCGACGTCGCGGCGAGGATCGTCGAGACCGAGCGCGCGTTCTTCGACGACTGGGACTACCCGCACTACTTGATCAGCTTGGTCGAGGCGGGGCCTGACGAGGGCGGATCCCAATCGATCGGCGGGACCGGGCTGCACGATTCGTTCGCGATGTTCGTGTCACCGGGCGCACCGCTCGCCCCGAGCGAAGCGAGCAAGGCAAGCGCCGCGAGCAAGTCGGGCGACGCGGGCAACGCGGGCAATGCGGACGCGAAACGGGTGCTGCACGTGCTCGCCCACGAGATGTTCCACCACTGGTGCGGCGGCGCGATCACGCCGGAAGCTCCCGAGGAGCTCTCGTACTGGTTCACCGAGGGTTTCACCGACTACTTCACTCGCCGGTTGCTCCATCGCGCCGGTCTCTACGGGCCGGAGGACTTCGCGGCGAACCTGAACGAGAAGCTCGCGGGCTACTACGGTTCCGCGGTGCGCGAAGCGCCGGCCGAGCGCATTCGCGAGGACTTTTGGAACGACTCCGCGGTCTCGATGTTGCCCTATCAGCGCGGCGACGCGCTCGCGATCGAACTCGATTGGGCGATCCGGCGCGCGAGCGCTGGCGCGCGCACGATCGACGACTGGATTCGCGCCGAGTTTCGCGGCGCGCGCGAGCGCGGGCGGCCGTTCACGCGCGACGAGCTCTTCGCGTCGATCGCGGCGGTCGCCGGCCCGGAGACCGCCGAGCTCCTTCGAGCGGTCGCCCAGGACGGCAAGTTGCTCCCTCCGCGCGCCGATTGGTTCGAGCCGTGCATGACGCACGCGGTCGCGCAGAGCGGCGTGTTCGACCTCGGCTTCGACTTCGAGGCAACGCGCACGGGGAACGTGGTCACCGGACTTCGCGCGGGCTCCGCGGCGGAGCGCGCCGGGCTGCGCGAAGGCGATCGGCTCGGCGGGTGGAGCGTGTCGTTCGGCGACGCCGGTCGGCCGGTCGAGCTCACCGTGCTCGACGGCGCGACCGCGCGCAAGCTCGAGTACTTGCCCTGCGTGGACCCGCGCGAGGTCCCGTCGTTCCGCCCGGTCGGCGGCGCCGACTGCGGGCCGCGGTCGGGCGTCTAGACGGTCGGCAGTGGCGCTGCCAACCGGGCAGGCGTCCGAGGTCGATCCGAACGTGTCTGCCGAACTGGCAGCAGCTCAGAGCTCCGATTCGTCTCGAAAGCCCTGCCGCAAAGCAGGTTACGCGCGATCCGGAACTGGCACGGAGTTTGTTCTGCCGGCGGCGACTCCGACTCAGGAAGGCACGACCCCCATGGCTCAACAAGGCAAGATCATCGGCATCGACCTCGGCACCACCAACTCGGTCGTCGCCGTGATGGAAGGTGGCGAGGCGGTGGTGATCACGAACCTCGAGGGCGCGCGGACGACCCCCTCGGTGGTCGCGTTCGCCACCGACGGCAATCGTCTGGTCGGCGCGCCGGCGAAGCGCCAGGCGGTGACCAACCCGACGCGCACGATCGCGTCGATCAAGCGCTTCATGGGCCGTCGCCACCGGGAAGTCGCGGACGAGGAGAAGCTAGTCGCGTTCAAGATCGTCGGCGGCTCCGAGGAGCCGGTGAAGGTCGAGATCGACACCAAGCGCTTCACTCCGCCGGAGATCAGCGCGATGGTGCTCGCGCACCTCAAGGAATCCGCCGAAGCCTATCTGGGCGAGAAGGTGACCCGGGCGGTTGTCACCGTGCCCGCGTACTTCAACGACGCGCAGCGCCAAGCGACCAAGGACGCGGGCACGATCGCCGGCCTCCAGGTCGAGCGCATCCTCAACGAACCGACCGCCGCGGCGTTCGCGTACGGGCTCGACAAGAAGAAGAGCGGCCGCGTCGCCGTGTTCGACCTCGGTGGCGGCACGTTCGACATCTCGATCCTCGAGATCGGCGACGGCGTCTTCGAGGTGCTCGCCACCAACGGCGACACGCACCTCGGCGGCGACGACTTCGACAAGGTCCTGATCGATTGGGTCGCGGACGAGTTCAAGAAGACCTCCGGCATCGACGTCCGCAAGGACCCGATGTCGCTGCAGCGCCTCAAGGAAGCGTGCGAGAAGGCGAAGTGCGAGCTCTCGAGCACCGCGCAGACCGAGATCAACCTCCCGTACATCACCGCGGACGCTTCGGGGCCGAAGCACCTGCAGACCACGCTTTCGCGCGCGAAGTTCGATCAGCTCACCGAGCACCTCGTCGAGCGCACCAAGGGCCCGTGCCTCCAGGCGCTCAAGGACGCGAACCTCGATCCGAGCAAGATCGAGGAAGTGATCCTGGTCGGCGGCTCGACGCGCTCGCCCGCCGTGCACGCGATGGCCAAGAAGATCTTCGGCCGAGAGCCGAACAAGAGCGTCAACCCCGACGAAGCCGTCGGCATCGGCGCGGCGATCCAGGGCGGCATCCTCGCGGGTGAAGTCTCCGACGTCGTGCTGCTCGACGTGACGCCGCTGTCCTTGGGCATCGAGACCCAGGGTGGCGTCTGCACGAAGATGATCGAGCGCAACACGACGATCCCGACCTCGAAGAGCCAGGTCTTCTCGACCGCGAGCGACAACCAGCCGCAGGTCGAGATCCACGTGCTGCAAGGCGAGCGCGACTTCGCTCGCGACAACCGCACGCTCGGCAAGTTCGTGCTCGACGGCATTCCTCCGGCGCCGCGCGGCATGCCGCAGATCGAAGTGACCTTCGACATCGACGCGAATGGCATCCTGCACGTCCGCGCGAAGGACAAGGGCACCGGCAAGGAGCAGAAGATCCGCATCGAATCGTCGTCCGGCCTGTCGAAGGAGGACGTCGAGCGCATGCGTCAAGACGCCGAGGCCCACGCCTCCGAGGACAAGGCGAAGCGCGAGCTCGTCGAGCTCAAGAACCACGGCGACCAACTGCTCCACCAGTCCGAGAAGGCGCTGCGCGAGCACAAGGACAAGCTCGACTCCGCTGTGGTCGCGTCGATCGAGTCGGCGCGCGAGGAGCTCCGCCAAGCGCTCACCGGCGAGGACCACGCGAAGATCCAGCGCGCGCTCGACGAGCTCAACCAACGCGTGTCGAAGATCGGCGAGTCGATCTACCAGTCGCAGCCCGCGGGCGATTCGGCTGGCGCGCCGCCGCACGGCGCTCCGACCGACGGTGGGCCCGGCGCGGCCGGTGGAGCTGGCGGAGCCGCGCACGGCGGCGGAGCCCGCAAACCCGAAGGCGACGAGCCGGTCGACGCCGAGTACGAAGTCAAGAAGTAGGCTCGACCGAAGGTCCGAAGTGCACGGGCTCGCCGGATGCGGCGGGCCCGTCGCGTTCCAGCCGCACGCTCGCGTGTGCGGCCTCGCTCGCTCGCCGAACTCCGCGGCGAGCCGCGGGCGCGTCCCCAGTCGGCACGGAGATTGAGAGCGCCGCGCGCTCTCGATAGGCTCCCCACGTGATCACGGTTCGAAACCTCTCGCGCAAGTACGGCGCGAAGTACGCCATCGAGGACCTCAGCTTCCACCTGGAGCGCGGCGAAGTCGTCGGCTTCCTCGGTCCGAACGGCGCGGGCAAGACGACGACGATGCGCATCCTCGCGGGCTACTTGCCGGCGTCGAGCGGGGTCGCGGAGGTCGGCGGGCTCGACGTGCTGCGTCAGTCGCTCGCGGTGCGCAAGACGATCGGCTACTTGCCGGAGTCGGTGCCGCTGTATCGCGAGCACCGCGTCCGAGAGATGCTCGACTTCCAAGGGCGCTTGCACGGGCTCTCGCGCGCCGAGCGCCGCGCGCGCATTCCTTCGGTGCTGGAGCGCGTCGGCATCGCCGATCGCACCGAGAGCATCGTCGGCACGCTCTCGCGCGGGCAGCGCCAGCGCGTCGGCCTCGCGGTCGCGCTGTTGCCCGATCCGAAGGTCCTGATCCTCGACGAGCCGACCAGCGGGCTCGATCCGCTTCAGCGCCTCGAAGTGCGCAAGCTGCTCGCCGAGCTCGCGAGCGAGCGCACCGTGTTGCTCTCGTCGCACATCCTCTCGGAGGTCGAAGCGGTCTGTCCGCGCGTGATCATCTTGCGCCGCGGCAAGATCGCCGCCGACGGACGCAAGGACGACCTCGTCCAGCGCCTCGGCGGAGCGGCGTTCGTGCGTTTCGAGGCGTTCGTCGGCCAGGACGTCGCCGCCGCGGTGCGCGCGATCCGCAGCGTGCGCGGCGTGCGCGAGGTCGTCGATCGCGGCCGGCTCGGCATCCACAACGTGTTCGAGGTTCACAGCGACGACGATCTGCGCGAGGATCTCGGCGCGCTCGCCGCGGCGAAGAGCTGGGCGGTGCGCGAGCTGTCGTGGTCGCGACCGACGCTCGAGGAGCTGTTCGCGCGGATCGCGCTCGATCTCGAAGGCGACCCGCACGCGGCGAGCGCTCCAGCGGCGCCCGAGGCTGCGTCGCCCGTTTCGTCGCGTGTTCCGTCGCCCGCTCCGTCCGGCGCCCCGGCGAGCGCTTCCTCGCCGGTGAAGTTCGAGCTTCCGCTCGCCGGCTCGCCGACGGCGCCGACCGCGAAGCCCGCCGGCTATCGACCGCTGAATCCGTTCGAGAAGCCCGCGCCGGACGTGCCCTCGAAGGTCGTCTACAACCTGAATCCGTTCGACGAGGGCGCGAGCCGCGACCTCTCGAAACCCAAAGCGATCTCCGACGGGCTCGAGGCTCCGCGCGGCGGCGCGCCGTCTCTCGAGGCCGCGCCGAAACCGGACGATCCCGAAGCGTCGCGCTGCGAGCGTCCGTGAGCGGGATCGGAACCATCTTTCGGCGCGAGCTCGCCGGCCTGTTCCTCGGACCGCTCGCGTGGGTCATCCTCTGCATCGGGCTCTTTTCGAGCGGCTACTTCTTCGTCCTCGGGCTCGCGGGGACCGGCGGTGACGTCCAGCAGGCGTTGAGCCTCTCGCTCGGCGGCGGCTGGCCGTTCTGGGCGGTGTTGATCGTCGTGCCGCCGCTGCTGACGATGCGAATGATCAGCGAGGAAGCTCGCTCGGGCGTGCTCGAGTTCCTGCTGACCGCGCCGGTGAGCGACCTCGCGGTGATCGTCGGCAAGCTGCTCGCCGCGGTGTTCTTCATGGCGGTCTTGCTGTCGGGAGTGCTCTTCCACGGACTCTTGCTCGGGCTGTTCGGCGTGACGCCGGACTGGGGCGCGCTCTCGCTGGGCTATCTCGGCGCGGTGCTCGCGTCCGCGCTCTTCTGCGCGCTCGGGCTGGTCTTCAGCGCCGCGACGCAGACTCCGTTGCTCGCGGCGTTCCTCGCGTTCGTCGCGAACGTCGCGCTGCTGACGTTGCCGCTCGCCGCGGAATTCTTCGGTTCGCCGCCGGGCGGCGCGCTGCGCGTCGCGCTGCGGCAGTTCGACGTGGTTCTGCACTACCAAGGCTCGTTCCTGCGCGGCGTGCTCGATACGTCGCATGCGGTGTTCTTCCTCGCGTGGACGGCGTTCTTCACGTTCCTCGCGACGCGCTTCCTGGAGGCTCGGCGATGGCGCTGAACGCCGGCGGGACGAGCTCCGCGGTGCGGCTGCGCATCGGCGCGCAGGTTGCTCTGGTGATCCTGGTCGCCGCCGGTTGCGCGTATGTCGCGACGTGGCTCGCGGCGCGGCCCGGACTCGCACGGCAGTTCGATTGGACAGCCGAGCGGAGCAACACGTTGCCCGACGAGCTCGCCGAGATCGTCGAAGCGCTGCCGCAACGCGCCAAGATCGAGACGTTCCTGCGACCGCTGGACGCGCCGTTCACCGAGGTGTCGCAGAACGCGATCGCGCGCGTGCGCGACTTCCTCTTCGTGCTCGCGAAAGGGCGCGAGGACCAGCTCGCGGTCGTCCACTGGAGTCTCGACGACATCGCGACCGCCAAGACGCGGCTCGCGGAGCTCGAGCTGCGCGAGGACAACGTGATCGTGATCTCGTGCGGCGCGGAGAAGACGCTGCTGAGGCTCTATCGCGACGTCGCGGAGGTCGACGTCGGCAATCCCGATCCGCGGCAGTTCGCGCCGGCGCGGATCGCGAGCTTTCGACCGGAAGAGGCGTTCGCGCTCGCGCTGAAGCGCGTGTCGAGCGGCGCGCCGGCGCGGATCCTGTTCAGCTCCGGGCATGGCGAGCGCGAGTTCGCGTCGCCGGGCGAAGGCAGCCTGTTCGAGCTCGCGCGCGCGCTCGCCGTCGATGGCTTCGCCGTGGGTGCCTGGGACTCGTCGCGCGCGCCCGACGTGCCGGCCGATTGCGCGGTGCTGGCGATCGCGGATCCGCGTCAGGCGTTCGGGACGGAGGAACTCGACGCGGTGCGCCGATTCCTCGCGCGCGGCGGACGCCTGTTCACGGTGCCGAGCTCGAGCGACGCGTCGTTCGCGCAGAGCGACGCGTTGCACGCTCTGCTGGCGGAATCCGGCATCCAGGCTTCGGCCGGTCGCGTCGCGGCGCCGTTCCGCGAGCCGAGCGGCGCCGAGCGCGTCGGCGACGCCCGCGTGGCGACGCTGACGGTGCCGACGGAGGGCCTCGAGCCGCGCCACCCGGTGACGGAGTCGCTGTGGCGCGCCAAACGACGCCTGGTGTTTCCTTCGACGCGCGCGTTCGCGAAGTCGGGCACCGGACCCGCGGACGCGGCGTTCGCCGAGCTCGTGCGCGCGCCGCGCAACGCGTGGATCGATCGACCGACGCCGGCCGGACTCTACGCGTGGGTCCCCGACGTCGAATCCGAGGAGCTCGGGCCCGTGCCCATCTGCGTAGCGGTGTCGTACCTCGCGCCGTCGGGCCGCACGGCCGACGACGAGCGCTCGGTGACGCGCGTGCTCGCGCTCGGCTCGGCGGACGCCGTCACCGACAAGCTCTTCGCGCAGAACGGCGATTTCGCGCTCAACGCGTTCAATTGGCTCGCCGCGCGCGACTGGCGGCTTTCGATCCCTCCGCGGTCGAACGAACCCGTGCGCATCGACCTCGCGCAGTCCTCCGCGTTGCCGTGGTTCAATCGACTCGCGATCGTGGGCCTGCCATTGGTCTGCGCGTTGCTCGGTGTCGTCCTCTTCCTGCGTAGACGGAGCTGATGAATCCCCGCACGTTGATCCTGCTCGTGTTGCTGCTCGCCGGACTCGGCGGGCTCGCGTGGTGGCAGAGTCGTCGCGAGGCCGTCGCGCAGCCGGTCGGCGAGTTCGCGCTGCTCGAGGGTCTCGATCGCGGCCGCGTGAAGTCGCTGCGCGTCGATCAGTTCACGTACAGCCTGCAGATGGAACTGCGCGTCGACGCCGACGGGGGCTGGCGCATGGTCGATCCGATCGACTTCCCGGCCGACGGCGCGGTCGTCGGTTGGTTGCTCGACGCGCTCTCGCAGAACAGGGCGACCGCGGTCGTCGATCCGGATCCGAAAGGGCTCGGCTTCGAGCCTCCGCGCGCCGTCGTCGAGGTTCGCGAGGACGTCGGCGGCCGCGAGCGCGTGCACCGCATCGAGCTCGGCCAACCCGATCTCGACGGTCAGCACCTCTTCGTCCGCGTCGATGGAAAGATCGTGCGCACGCTCGGCAACCTCGACAACGCGCTCGATCGTCCGCGCGACCTCTGGCGCGCGAAAGAGATCCTCGTGTTCGATCCGCGCGGCGTGGTCGAGTTCAGCCGCCGCGGCAAGCTCGGCAACCCCGACGGGAGCGAAGCACGCGACCTGGAGCTCGACGCGGTGCTCGGCGCGTCGGGTTGGAGCGCGGTGAAGCCGTTCGAGGGCACGCTCGATCCGACGCGCGTACTCGATTGGCTCCAGCTCCTGCGCGACGTGCGCGTCAAGGCGTTCGTCGACGAGGCGTCCGGTCTCCCGGACGTCGTCGGGCTCGATCAAGTCGACCTGACATTCGAGATCGCCGAGCTCTCGGGCAAGCGCACCGTGCTCTCGTTCCACCGCGACCGCAAGTCGACCGCGTGGTATGCGATGCGCTCGGACGCTCCGTACGTGTGGAAGATCGATCCGATCGCGGTCGACGAGCTCTCGTTGCCGACCGAGGCGTTCGTCGACTATCAGTTCGTGCGCGTGCCGAAGGGCGACGTCGATCAGGTGCACCTCGTGCTCGGCGACGGAGAGCTCTGGCTCGAACGATTCGAGCAGCGGTGGATCGTCTGGGACGGACCGGAGAGCGGGCGCGCGAGCTCGTCGCCGGCCGAACCCGCGGCCGCGGAGCTCTTGATCGGCAAGCTCGCGACGTTGAACTTCGTGCAGCACGTCACCAGCCTGCCGTTCGAGGCCGACGACGCGCGCTCTGGCATCTGGCTGCGCGCCGGCGGAGCGCCGTTCGGCGGTCGGATCGGTCGCGAGACGCGCACGCCCGAAGGGGGCCAAGGGCACCTCTTCCGTCGCGACGGCGAGTCGTTGGTGTTCCTGCTCGATCCGAGCACGCTCGCGCTCGCGAGCACGACGCGCGCCGAGCTCGAGAGCCGCCAGGTGCTGCGCCTGCGAGAGCTCGATCTCGTGCTCGCGTCGGTCGCGGGCGCCGGCGAGGTGCGCAAGTACATCCGCAGTCCGAAAGGGCGCTGGTCGCCGGACGGCGTCGATCAAGAGGCGAAGGAGTTCGCGCTGCTGGTCGATCGCTTGATCGGATTGCGCGCGGAACGCTGGCTCGTCGGTTCGGATAGCGGGGTGCTCGCCGAGCCGATCGCGGTGACCTTCACCGACGGCTTCGGCAACGTCACGCCGTTCACGCTCGGGCGCGTCGGCGAGCGCGCCGTCGCCGAGTTCGCGGGCCGTCGCGCCGAGGTCGATCCCGCGTTGCACGCGGAGGTCGCGAAGCTGCTCGCGCCTTGACGCGCGCTGCCGCGCAGGTACCCTAACGGATACCGAACGCGACGATGGCCACCGAACGCGAGCCCGAGACCCGCCGAGAGCGCGCGCCGACCAGCGTCCGTTCCGCCGCGCGTCTGTCCGTCGAGGACCTCGCCGAACGCCTGCGCGTCGACCCCGAGTTCGGACCGCGCTGCGTGCACTGGCGCAGCCTGCCGGCGCGCGACGAACAGGTCGCCGGGTTCCCGCCCGCGCTGCGGCCCGAGCTCGCCGAGCTCTACGCGCGCCGCGGCGTGACCAGCCTCTGGTCCCACCAGCGCGAGGCGATCGAGCACGCGCTCGCCGGTCGCGACGTCCTCGTGACCACGCCGACCGCGTCGGGCAAGACGATGTGTTTCGTCGTGCCCGTGCTCCAGCGGCTGCTCGAGACCGACGGCAAGGCGCGAGCGCTGTTTCTGTATCCGACCAAGGCGCTGTCGCAGGACCAGTCGACCAACCTCAACGCGTTGCTCGCCGAACTCGGCGCGGGGGCGGCGCCGGGCTCCGGCGGCGCGGCCGGACGCGAGTGGCATTCCTACACGTACGACGGCGACACGCCGTCGAGCGTGCGGCGCACACTGCGCGATCAAGGGCACATCGTGCTGACCAACCCGTGGATGCTGCACGCGGGCATCCTGCCGAACCACGCGAAGTGGGCGGAGCTCTTCCGCGACCTCGAGACGATCGTGATCGACGAGGTGCACACGCTCTCCGGCGTGTTCGGCTCGAGCGTCGCGAACGTGCTGCGGCGGCTGCAGCGCATCGCCGAGCACTACGGTGCGCGCCCGCGCTTCTTGCTCTCGTCGGCGACGATCCCGAACGCGAAGGAGCACGCGCGCTCGCTGATCGGCCGCGACGTCGAGCTCGTCCAGCGCGACGGCTCGCCGTCGGGCGCGCGCACGTTCGCCGTTTACAACCCGCCGATGCTCGACGCGGTCGCGGGGCTGCGCGCGAACGCGCTCGAGGAGGCGCGCCGGATCGCGCTGCGCGTCGTCGGTCCGAAGCACCAGACGATCTTCTTCGCGAATCGTCGCACGTCGGTCGAGGTGCTGACGCGCTACCTGAAGGAGTCCGCGCACGGGCTCGGGCTCGAGCGGGACGAGATCCGCGGCTACCGCGGCGGCTATTTGCCGAACCTGCGGCGCGAGATCGAAGCCGATCTGCGCGCCGGCAAGGTCAAGGTCGTCGTCACCACCAACGCGCTCGAGCTCGGCATCGACATCGGCAGCCTCGACGTCGCGGTGCTGGTCGGGTACCCGGGCTCGCAGGCTTCGTTCTGGCAGCGCGCCGGTCGTGTCGGCCGACGCGCGCGCTCGAGCTTCGTGATCCAGATCGCGCGCTCCGATCCCATAGATCAGTACCTGGCGACGCACCCGGATTGGCTGTTCTCGGCGCCGCGCGAACGGCTCGGGCTCGACCCGAACAACCTCGTGATCCTCTCCGAGCAGGTGAAGTGCGCCGCGTTCGAGCTGCCGTTCAGCGATCGCGAGCTCGAGCACGGCGGGTTCGGCAACGCGCCGCACCTTGCCGGCATCCTCGACTACCTGACCGAGGAATCGAAGCTGCTGCACCGTCGCGGCGACCGTTGGTACTGGATGGCGGACGCGTATCCGGCGGAAGACGTCTCGCTGGCCGGCGGCGGGCCGGACAACGTGCTGATCCTCGACGTCGAGACCAAGAAGGCCGTCGGCGAGATCGATCGCGAGGGCTCGCTGACCACCGTGCACGAGGGCGCGATCTACCAGGTCGAGGGCGAGACGTGGATCGTCGAGCGCTTCGATTTCGAGAATCGGCGCGCGTACGTCAAGCGCGTCGAGACCGACTACTTCACCGAGGCGGAGGTCGACACCGACGTGCGCGTGCTGCGGCTCGATCGCGAAGCGCAGCGCGAGCGTTTGGATGGACCGCGGCTCGCGAGCTCGAGTCCCAAGTCGCAGTCGAACGAATCCGACGACTACTCCGTGTGGTCGGGCGAGGTGCACGTGACCACGCTCGCGACCTCGTACAAGAAGGTGCGCTACTACACCCGCGAGTCGGTCGGCATCGAGAAGATCCACCTGCCCGCGGAGGAAATCGACACGCAGTCCTTCGTCTTCGCGCTCTCGCTCGAAACCGCGAACGCGCTCGGGCTCGAGAGCGGCGACCGCGGCAGCGCCTGGGCCGGCGTCGGCAAGCTTCTGCGCCACGTCGCGCCGCTCTTCTTGCGCTGCCAACCGCAGGATCTCGGGCTGTCGACCCAAGTGCGCTCGCCGCACTTCGGACGGCCCGCGATCTTCCTCTACGATCGCGTCCAAGGCGGCGTCGGACTCGCCGACGTGCTGTTCGAGAGCCATCGCGACCTGTTCGAAGCCGCGCTGGACGTCGTCATCGGCTGCGAGTGCGAGCACGGGTGTCCGGGCTGCGTCGGACCGCTCGCGGAAGCCGGTCCGCTCGGCAAGCAGAGCGCGCGCACGATCCTCGCGCACCTGGTCGCGGGCGGCAGCGCGCGCGAACGGCAGATGGGCTGAGCGAAAGGCGCGCAGGCGATGCACGACGAGCTCTTCGCACGCCTGAAGCGACTGCGGCGCGACCTCGATCCGCCGAAGCCCGATCCGAAGCCCGCGCGCGACGCGCTGCCGGACTGGTTCAAGCGCAGGCTCGCTCGGCCGGGATCGGGCGCGGAGCTCGCCACCGGGCCGGAGCCCGACGCGGACCGGCGCTCGGAGCTCGCGCCCGCGGCGACGCCGCGCGTGAAGTCGCTCGACGCGCCGCGCGACCTCACCGAGGTCATGAACGCGTTCGGAGCGCACGCCGAGCGCGTCGTGCGGCTCGCTCGCGCCGAACGCCACGGGACGTGGCCGCTCGAAGCGGCGCTCGCGGCGCGCGGCGACGAGCTCGCGTGGCTCGCGAACGACGAAGCGCTGCGGACGCTGGCGCTCGGGCGCGCGCTGTTCCTCGACATCGAAACCACCGGACTTTCCGGCGGTGCGGGCACGCACGTTTTCCTGGTCGGGCTCGCGCGCTTCGACCTCGACGCGCTCGAGGTGTGGCAGGGCTTCGCGCGCGGGCCGGAAGAGGAAGCGAGCTTGCTCGCGACTACCGCGTCGCGCATCCGGGCGAGCGACGGCTTGGTGACCTTCTTCGGCAAGTCGTTCGACCGCCATCGCCTGCAGGACAAGATGCGCCTGCACGGGATCGAGCCGCCGTTCGCGGACCTCGCGCACCTCGACCTCTACCATCCGCTGAAGCGCCTCTACGCGGGCGCGTTCGCCGACGGCCGGCTCGCGACGCTCGAGCGCGCGCTCTGCGGCGTCGTGCGCGACCGCGACCTGCCGGGCTCGTTCGCGCCCGCGGCGTGGTTCGAT
Source organism: Planctomycetota bacterium (assembly GCA_016220085.1). Lineage (GTDB taxonomy): Bacteria > Planctomycetota > UBA1135 > UBA1135 > JACRIN01. The sequence continues at coordinate 9,405 of JACRIN010000092.1, read as the reverse complement.
TTCCTCGCGGGGCGTCCGCACCTGCTCGAAGAGGTCTTTCGGCACAACTACGACGACGTGAAGAGCCTGGTGACGCTCGCCGCGCACGTCGGCTCGGCGCGCGTGGGTCGGCGCGCCGACGGAACGCCGCTCGAAGGTCCGGCCGACGCGCGCCATTCCGCGCTCGCGCGGAGCGCGGTTCGGCGCCGCGAGTGGTCCGACGCGTTGGCGTGGCTCGCGTGTGTCGCCGCGCCGTCACGCGAGCAAGAGCTCTTGCGCGCCGAGCTCTGGGCCCGCACCGGGCGCGAGGACGACGCGCTGCGCGCCGTGCGCGCGCTCTCCGAGTCCGACGACGCGGTCGCGGCGCACGCGGCGCTCGCCGCGGCGCGCTACGCGTCGAAGCGCGGGCTCGCCGAAGCTCGTGCGTTCGCCTCGCGCGCGCGCGAGCTCGCTTTGCGCACCCTCGCGGGCGCCGAATGCGCGCGGGTCGCGCGCGCGGCCGAGAAGCTCGCCGACGCCGCGCGCTAATCGGCCGCGGTCGAGCGCACGACGCGCGAACCTTCGAGTCGCACGCGGCCGCAAAGCTGCAGCGAGATCGCTTCCGGCAGCGCGAGCTTCTCTTCCTCGAACACGCGCGCGGCGAGCGAATCCGCGGTGTCGTCGGGGCGCACGGCGATGCAGCGCTGCAGCAGAATCGGCCCCGCGTCGTACTCGTTGGTGACGTAGTGCACGGTGCAGCCGGTGAACTGCACGCCGCGCGCGAGCACCGCTTCGTGGACGTGATGACCCCAACAGCCCTTGCCGCCGAACGCGGGCAACAGCGACGGATGGATGTTGATCACCCGCCCGAGCCACGCGTCGGGGATCACCAGCAACCGCAGGAAGCCGGCGAGCACGACCAGTTCCGCGCCGGAGCGCTCGACCTCGGCGAAGACGCGCCGGGAGAATTCGGACGCGTCGCGGAACTCGCGATGGGGGACGACCGCGCGCGCGAGTCCGAGTCGTTCGGCGCGCTGGAGCGCTCCCGCGTCGGCCGCGTTCGAGAGCACGAGCGCGATCTCGCAGTCGAGCGTCCGGGCGCGGATCCGATCGGCGAGGTTCTCGAGCGAGCGACCGCCGCCGGACACCAGCACGGCGATGCGTCGGGTCACGCGAGGTCCTCGTCGAGCCGCGCGCGGATCTCCTTCTGGACGTCCGCGGCGAGCTGCCAGAAGAGATCGTCGAGCGCCGGCGCGACCGCCTGGCAGAGCGACGCGATCCTCGCGACGTCGACGTCGTCCCGTTCGCGCGCGACGATCACGCCGACGCCGAGCGCGCCGAGCCCGGAGTGCGCCGCGGCGATCAACGGACCCGCGAGGTCCTGCACGGCGACGTCCGCGCCGGCGCGCGCGAAAAAACGACGCTCGGCGGGCGTGTCGAGCGTCGGACCCGCCGTGCACGCGACCACCGCCTCCGCGGCGGCGACGCCGAGGCGCTCGGCCGCGGCGAGCGCGGCGCGGCGCAGGTGCGGGTCGTGCACGCGGGTCTGGTCGGGGAACATCGGCCCGAGCTGGCTCTCGCCGATCCCGATCAGCGGCGACGAGCCGCTGAGGTTCAAGTGGTCGGAGAAGAACGCGAGCGAACCGACGGCGAGCTCGCGCCCGTTGCGTTCGAGCGCGACGCCGGCGGACGCGTGCATCAGCGCGGTCGCTCCGCTCGCCGCCGCGAGCCACACCGGGAACGAACGCATCCACGGCGCTTCGCCGTCGATCGCTTCGAGCGGTGCGTCGTCGAGCATCCACACCGCGAGCCCGTGGAAGTCGCCCCACGCGAGCACGGAATCGCGCCACGCGCGCGGAACGCCGTCGACGCGCGAGAACGGCAGCTTGCCGCCGCGCGTCAAGCGCCCGGGCAGGATGCCGGTGCCGGTCGCGGGCCAGAACAGCGCTTCGGGCGCGGGCACGCCGCGCAGCGCGAGCGAAGCGCGCGCTTGATCGACGGCGGCGTCGAGCGGCGACGGGATGGGCGTCGAGTGGGTCACGAGTCGGCTCAGCCTACCAACCCGGCGAAGGGGTGAGCTACTCGGCTGCGCGCGCTTCGGCGAACGTCCGTCGTGCGCGGAGTAGCGCGCTCGGCGATTCGACAGCCCGAGCTCCGACGTGAGGGTGGCGCGACGGCGCCGCGAAGTCGCCGCGCGAGCCTTCGTTGCGAACGCTTCACGTGTTGCCGCGGAGGCCGTTGCAGATGCTCTCTCGCGCTCGTCGACTCGCCTTCGCGCGCCGTCTCTCGCGACGGTGCCGTCTTCAACGGGCCGCGAGCTTCGCGAGCAAGGCGGCGCGCACGAGTTCCGGGGCGGCCGCGATCGCGAGGCGCTTGTCGCGCGAGCGCTCGCCGCTCGCGAGCCGAACCGCGGACGCGCGCAGCCCGAGCAGTTCGGCGACGAACTCGACGAGCTCTTCGTTCGCGCGGCCCTTGTCCGGCGGCGCGGTCACCGCGATCTTCACCCTACCGTTCCACACGCCGACGACGCGCGCCTTCGACGCCCCGGGCTGCACGCGCACCGGCAGGTCGGTTTCGGCGCCGCGGGCCACGAGCTCGAAGTCGGTCATCCGTCGCCGCGCTCGGGCGGCTTGTCGGCATCCGCGCGCGGCGCGCCGTCGTCTCGCTCGGCCGGGTCCGTCTCGGTGGGAGCGCGCTCGGTCGGCGTCTTCTCGTCGGAGGGCTCGGCGGGCGCCGCGGTCGGAGGCTCGGGCAGCGAGAGCGCGATGCCGACCTCGGGCGGGACGTCTTCGGCGGACGGGCCGCCGGTGAGCAACCTGAAGAGCAGCGTGTCGCCGAACTCGTGCTCGACGCGCTCGAGGTTCGCCACGACCGAGGACCACGCCGCGCCGTCCATCGCGCGCAACGCGCGACCGAGCAACTCGGCGGCGGTTTGCTCGCGTTCGAGCACGCGCACGTCGGCCTCCGGCATCCTCCAGTTCTTCGCGAGCCGATAGCCCTCGACCAGCTCCTTGAACTCGCCCTCGGAGAACGTCGCGCGCCGGGAGGTCTGCAGCATCTCGCCGGAGCCGTCGACCGCGGCCGAGACCGACGCGAGGCGCAAGAGCGCCGCGATGCCGCGCTGCTCTTCGTCGGTCCAGTCGCGCGTCAGGCGTTCGTGGAAGAGCTGGTTGAGCTCGCGCGGCCGCAATCCGAACGCGGACCACGGAATCGTCTCGACGCCGCCGTCGCCCTCGACCGAGACGCCGCGCGCGTCGGCGGTGACCGCGTTGCGGTTCGCGCCCTTGCCCCTGCGCGGGTCCGCGATGGTCTTGCGCCGCCACGAGCCCTTGCCGAACTCGGCGCCGACGAGCTGGAGCAGCTTCTCGCCGCGCTCGATATCGGCGATCAGCGCGTCGAGATCGTTGCCGAGCTCGGTGGTCGACGTGCGCGAACGCAGGCTCGCGAGGCGCGCGCGCGCGGCGCCGAAGTCGAACGCGGCGAGCTCGCGCTCGAAACCGCTCGGTCCGCCGAAGCCGGCGGCGACCGCGCGCGTCTCTTCCGCGCGCAGCTTGCCCTGGTAGCTCGCCCGGACCTCGACGAGCTTCTCGTGCCACTCGCGCGCCGTGCGAGCGAGGAGCTGGAGGTCCGCTTTCGCGAGCGCCGCGGCGGGAGCGAGTTCGTTCGGGAGCTCCGGGAGCCCGAGCTCGCTCTCGAGCGCGGCGAGCGCGGTCTCGACGCGCGCGAAGTCGCCGCGCTCGACGGCTTCGAGCGCCGAGGCGAGCTCGCGTCGCGCGGCCGCCGCGCCGTCGATCAACACGCGACCGATCAATTCGCGCCGCTTGACGACGAAATCGGGATCGGCTTCGAAGAGCTCTTGGCCGCCGACGAGCTTCAACTCCGTCAGCGTGCTGCCGACGCGCTCCGGCCGCGCTGCGGTGACGACCGCCTGGAGCCGAACGAGCACCTCGTTGGCAGCGTGGCTGCGCTCGCCCTCGACGCGCGCGGCGGCGGCGACGCGGCCGGCGAACTCCTGCGCTTCCTGCAGCGCCTTGGTGGCGACCGTGGTGCCCGCGAAATCGCCGGCGAGCTTGACCAACGCGTCGCGCCGCGCGCCTTCGTCGAGATCCTTCGGCAGGTCGCGATACGCGAGCTCCGCCTGCAGCTCGCGCATCTTGAGCTTGGTGTCGTCGTCCTTCGGCGCGGTGGCGGTCGAGCCCTTCGCAGGCTCGGGATCGACGACGGCTTCGGGCTCGCCGACGCCGGGATTCGGTGCGGCGGCGGAGCGTTCGCGCTCGCGTTCGGCGTCCTGCTCTTGCTTCTTCGTGAAGACCCAGTAGCCGGCGCCGCCGAGCGCGAGCAGCACGATCAGCGGCAGCACGCCGGCGAACTTCTTCGACGGAGCGGTCGCGCGCCCGCCCGCCGAGCCCGGTGCGCCCGGAGCAGGGGGCGCGCCGACGACCTCGAGCTCGGCGAGCAGCGCGCCCGCGTTCGGGTAGCGGTCCTCGGGCTTCTTTTCGAGCAGCTTGTGCACGATCCGCGCGAGCCCGGCGTCGCACTCGGGCGCGAGCGTCGCGAGCGCCTTGGGCGTCTCGGTGAAGTGCCCGCGCAGGATGTCGCGCGTCGTCGCGCCTTCGAACGGCGTGCGGCCGGAGAGCAGGCGATACGCGGTCGCGCCGAGCGAGTACAGGTCCGAGCGATGGTCGACGCGCTCGCCGCGCGCTTGCTCGGGAGACACGAAGTGCGGCGTGCCGAAGATCTTCCTGCCTTCGGATTGCGTCGCTTCGGCGTCGAGGTGCGCCGCGAGGCCGAGGTCCGCGATCTTGGTGATGCCCGACGCGTTCTGCATCAAGTTCGCGGGCTTGATGTCGCGGTGGACGATGCCCTTCGATTCGGCGTACTGCAGCCCGCGCGCGGCTTCGACGAGCACGCCGAGCACTTCCTTCCACGGCAGCGGCCCGGACTTCGCGACGCGCGACTCCAGGTTGCCGCGGTCCATGTACTCCATCGACAGGTAGTGATGCCCGTCGTCCTCGCCCGCGTCGTAGACGACCACGACGTTCGGGTGGTTCAGCGCCGCGGCGGCGCGAGCTTCGGCGAGGAAGCGGCGCACGAACTCGGAGTCGGCGGAGAGCTGGCGCTTCAGCACCTTGAGCGCGATCGGCCTCTCCAGGCGCTCTTGCAGCGCGAGCCACACCTCGCCCATGCCGCCCTTGCCGAGCAACTTGTCGACGCGGTATCCGCGCACGACGGGAGGCTCGAATTGCGCCTCGCGGACCTGCGTCGCGCGCAGCGGCGCTTCCGATTTCGGCGGCGGCGGCGCGGGGGCGGAGGGGTCGAGCTCCGCGGTGTCGAAATCTTTCGCCGGAGCCGCGGCCGGTGCTTCGGGATCGAAGACGCGCAGGCGGCGCGAGCCGAGCGCGATCACGTCGCCGGCTTCGAGGCGCGTCGCGCTGACCGTCTTGCCGTTGACCAGCGTGCCGTACTGCGAGCCGAGGTCCTTGAGCGCCCAACCGCCGCTCTTCGACTTGCCGATCGCGCAGTGGACGTCGGCGACACCCTGGCCGTCGACGCAGAGATCGGCGCGCACGCCGTCGCTGCCGATCGTCAGGACGCCCTGTCGCGGCAACTCGACCGGCGCGCCTTTCGCGCCGACGATCTCGAGCAACAGCCGCTTCGCTTCCGGCGCGCTCATGCGGCGACTCCAGCGAACAGCGCGCTGCCGATGCGCACCCAGTCGGCGCCTTCGAGCACGGCTTCCTCGAAGTCGGAGCTCATGCCCATCGACAGCTCGGCGCGGCCGCGGACGAACGCGTCGCAAGGCAGCGCCGCGGCGAGCGTCGCGAGCGCGCGGAACGCCGCTCGCGCCCGGTCGGAGTTCTCGGCCGCTGTGCGCCCGGGGTCCGGCGCGGGAGCCATCGTCATCAGACCCGCGAGTTCGAGGTGCGTCGCGCGGCGCGCGTGCGCGAAGAGCTCGGCGAGCGCGACGGGCTCGATGCCGGAGCGCTCCGCGCTGTCGACCGACTTGACCTCGAGGAAGATCCGCGGCCGGGCGCCGAGCTCCGCCGCGACGCGGTCGAGCGTGTCGACGAGCCGGGCGGAATCGACGGAATGGATCGAGCCCGCGAGCTCCAGCGCCTTGCGCGCCTTGTTGGTCTGCAGGTGCCCGATCAGGTGCCAGCGCGGCGGCGGAACGCGGTCGGCGAGCGCCGCGCACTTCTGCTGGAGCGCTTGCACGCGGTTTTCGCCGAGTTCGAGCTCGCCGAGCTCGACCAGAGCCGCCGCGGCGGAGACGTCGACGTTCTTGGTGACCGCGACGAGCCGCACGGCGTCCGGGGCGCGTCCCGAGCGAACGGCGGCGCGACCGAGGCGCTCATGGAGCGTCGCCAGACGTTCCGCGAGGGCTCGATGCGGGGCGCGGTTCACGGCGCTGGCTTGGGGAGGGGGACGGAGCACGAAATGGGGCCGGCCCGCGACGGGCCGAAGCAGTCGTGGCAGGACCGCAGAGCCTACCGCGCTCTCGCCCCGAAGTCACCGCGCGCGAACGTCGCCGGAGGCATCGCCGAGGAAGAGCTCGCCCGGCGTCCCCGACGTGCTCCGTTCGGCGAGGCGACGCGCGCGCGCGGCGGCGGGCTCCGGCGCGCCGTAGAGCGTGAGCCGCAGGCGCCGACGCGTGCCCGAGTGCACGCGGAAGTCGTCGGCGGGGCGCAGACCCGCGACCCACGCGATGCGCTCGCCGGAGAGCACCAACGGCACGCGCGGCCGCTCGTCGCGCGGCACGTGGCAATCCGCGAGGAAGCGCGCGAGCGAGCGCGTGCCCGGCGCGCCGAGCGGTTTGAGTTTGTCGCCGCGGCGGGGGAAGCGGACTCGCAGTTCGGCGGCGAGTTGGTCGGCGTCGAGCTCGACCAGGGTCGCGCCGTGCGGGGGCTCGACGCCGGGCTCGCGGTCGACCCACGCTGCGGTCAGGCGCCGTCCGTCGGCGAGCAGCGCGCTGCCGGGCACCGCGAGCCGGACGAACTCGGGCGCCGCGGCGGCTTCGACCGCGGGCGGGAACGGCAGTTCGGCGCCGCGGATCGCGGCGGGCGCGCGGCGCACTTGGGCATCGAGCAGACGCCGCGGCGGCAAGAGGTCGAGTCGATCGGCGCGTAGCTCGAGCTGCCAGCCGCGCGCGAGAGCGTGGCGTCCGGTGCGCGCTCGTTCCAAGTCGCCGAGCACCAGCGTCAGCACCCGCTTGCGCGGCGGCGCGCCGCAGCCTTCCTGCAAGAGCCGCCACACCGCGCGGCGACGCAGCGCGGACGGCAACCGCATCAGGTCCGCCCGCGGCAGCGTGCCGCCGAGGTCCGCGCGGTCGGCGTGGCGCGTGACGCGCGCGGCGTCGAGCGGCCGCCAGGCGAGGTGCGCGGTCGCTCGAGCGAGGTCGAGCTCCAAGCGCTCGATCGCGCGGCCGAAGTCGCGCAGGCGCTCGAGCCCCTGCTCGCCGGCGAGCTCGCCGACGCGCGGCAAGAGCCGATTGCGCACGCGGTTGCGCGTGAAGGCGTCGCTCTCGTTCGAGCTGTCCTCGCGCCATGCGAGCCCGGCGGCGGCGAGCATGCAGCGCACTTCCTCGCGCCGCAGATGGAGCAGCGGTCGCGCGACGCGCAAGTCGGCGCCGTCGATCGGACCGACGAGCTTGAGCGACGCGCGCGGGCCGGAGAGGCCGCCGAGTTCGGTGCCGCGCGACCAGCGCATCAAGAGCGTCTCGAGCGCGTCGTCGGCGTGGTGTCCGGTCAGGATGACGCGGATGCCGCGGGCCTCGGCTTCCAGGGCGAGCACGCGATAGCGCGCCTCGCGGGCCCGCGCCTCGAGCGAGCCCAGGTCGGCGTCGAGCGCGATGCGGCGCAGGACGAACGGTACGCCGAGCGCGCGCGCGGTGCGCTCGCAGAACGCGGCGTCGGCGTCGCTCTCCGCGCCGCGCAAGCCGTGGTCGACGTGCACGGCGACGACCGCGGGCCGCGGCTCGGCGAGGGCGACCAGGTGCAGCAAGAGCACGCTGTCGGCGCCGCCGGAGAGCGCGACCAGCACCGGCTCCGACGGCTCGACGCCGACGGCGCGGGCAACCCGGCCGTAGCGCAGGCAAAAGTCGCCGGGGAGGTGTGCGGATCGAACGTTCACGTCGTGCGTAGATGGGGAGGCGGACTCTGCGAGTCCGTTGATCGAATCGGCAGCGATAGCTACCTTCTCCGCCCCATTTTGCCCGAAACCTCCGCCGCGGCGACATCGGCCGTCGTGAGGCTCGCGGCGGACTGGACTTGCGAGCTTCGGAGGCGGCGGTGTCGCATCCGAGAGCCCGCGCGGCAACCCGAATTCCATCCCTCACTTACCCCGCGGGCGCGCCCGACCTCGGACCGCCCAGAGCCACGAGAGAACTTGCCATGGCCATGCGCGTCGCCATCAACGGCTTCGGACGAATCGGTCGCAACGTCTTCCGCGTCATCCACTCCAAGTACCCGGACATCGAGGTCGTTTCGATCAACGACCTGACGACGCCGGAGACGCTGGCTCACCTGCTGAAGTACGACTCGGTCTACGGGCCGTTCGCGGGCACGGTCAAGGCGGGCAAGGACTCGATCATCGTCGACGGCAAGAAGATCGAGGTGACCGCGATCAAGGATCCGGCGCTGCTCCAGCACGGCAAGAACGACGTCGATTTCGTCGTCGAGGCGACCGGCATCTTCACCAAGCGCGAGGACCTCCAGAAGCACCTCACCGCAGGCGCGAAGCGCGTCGTGCTGACCGTGCCGCCGAAGGACGAGATCGACGCGATGGTGGTGCTCGGCGTCAACGACGAGATCCTGAAGCCCGAGCACCGGATCATCTCCAACGCGTCTTGCACCACGAACTGCCTCGCACCGGTCGCCAAGGTGCTGCAGGAGAGCTTCGGCATCGTCCACGGCCTGATGACGACCGTGCACGCCTACACCAACGACCAGAACGTGCTCGATCTGCCGCACAAGGACCTGCGTCGCGCCCGCGCCGCGGCTCTGAGCATCATCCCGACGACCACCGGCGCCGCCCGCGCGGTCGGCAAGATCCTGCCGGTGCTCAAGGGCAAGCTCGATGGCGTGTCGCTGCGCGTGCCGGTGCCCGTCGGCTCGGTGGTCGACCTCGTCGTGGAAGTCGCGAAGGACGCGACGATCGAGGAAGTCAACGCCGCGTTCGCCACGGCCGCGAAGAAGCCGCTGAAGGGAATCCTCGAGTACACCGCCGACCCGATCGTGTCCGCGGACATCGTCCACAACCCGAGCAGCGCGATCTTCGACTCGCTGTCGACCATGGTGATGGACAAGCGCATGGTCAAGGTCGTCGCGTGGTACGACAACGAGTGGGGCTACTCCAATCGCGTCGTCGAGCTGATGAAGCTCGCGAACAAGATGAAGTTGCCGAAGCTCCCGAAGGCGGATGCGAAGCCGGCGCCGGCGCCGACTCCCG
>JACRIN010000012.1 GCA_016220085.1 Planctomycetota bacterium | reverse complement strand
GAGCTTGGTGTCGAGCTTGGTGTCGAGCTTGGTGTCGAGCTTGGTGTCGAGCTTGGTGTCGAGCTTGGTGTCGAGCTTGGTGTCGAGCTTGGTGTCGAGCTTGGTGTCGAGCTTGGTGTCGAGCTTGGTGTCGAGCTCGTTGTCGAGCTCGTTGTCGCGCCCGGTGTCGCGCGAGTCGCCGCGATCGACGAAGTCACAGTCGGTCGCGCGGTGGAAGTGTCCGACGACCGCGGCTCGTGCGGCTCCGAAGGGAATTCGAGGTGGACGGCGGACACGGGAAGCTTCGCGTGCGCGGGTCGAGGCGAGTTCGACCCAGCGTCCACGACTCGCGCGCCGAGCTCGATCCGGTTCAGCGACCGTAGAAGTGAGCCGCGGTTCCCCAGCGCCTGCTCCCACGCCACCCGCGCCGGGCCGGGGGTCGCAGGAATGCCTCGGAGACTCGCCCGCCACGGTGACAGCGACTTCGCGCCAGCAGTTGGTGCCGCGGGGCGCGGCACGAGCGACTCGGCGCGAGCGCAAGTCGGCTCGCCCAACCCAACTCGCGCGCGTCAGCTCGCTCAGCTCAGCTCCGCTCAGCACGCACAGCTCAGCACGCACAGCGCAGCAGGCACACGTCGGCAAGCACACGTCGCCACGAGTGACTCGGCACAGCTGACGCAGCACCCATCTCCCGACGAGAACGCCCGGGCACACACCGCTCGGCACCAGCCGCTCCGCGCGACTCGGCGGCGCGTGCCGCTCGACCAGAGCTACTTCGCGCCGGCTCGCTGCGCGCGCGCCAACGCCAGGATCGCGAGCGCCGTGCCGTAGGGCTTGTGATAGCTGTACAGCGGATAGTCCCAGAACGACCCGTCCGGCTCGCGGCAGTACTGCACCGCATCGACCAAGAGCGGCCAGAAGCGATCCTGCTCGGCCTTCGGCAAGCGCTCGAGCACGTACGCCGCGTAAGTGTGGCCGTAGAGGTAGAAGTAGCCCGAGATCGAATACCACGACTCGTGCGGGATCGGCCGGCGCACCGACGCCTTCTGGTAGTCCGGCGACTTCACGAGAAGGTTCTCGAGCGACGCGACGTAGTGCTTGGTCTCCACCTTGCGCCCGAAGAGGTCGAGCGCGCGCAAGCAGAGCGGCGTGCGGCACGCGGAGCCGTAGAGCTCGTTGATCCCCATCCGCGGTCGGAACTCGAGGTACTCGCCGTAGAGGAACGCGTCGTCGGAGAGCCGCGAGCGTTCGATGTGATCGACCGCGCGCTCGAGCAGCTTCTTCGGGATCGCGATGCCCTGTTGGCCGGCGACGTGCAGCCCGAGCAGCACCGTCGCGGTCGTGAAGCTCATCGACGTGTCGGACGGTTGGTACGTCGGCACCGCGTCGAGACTGAGGTAGCCCCAGCCGCCGTCGAGCGTCTGATACTCGCCGACGCGCTTGACCAACGTGTCGCACGCGGCGCGCATCTGCTTTGCGCGCGGATCCTCGGGCCGGCGTTTCAATTGCTCGCCGAAGCACTCGAGCGCGTAGCCCATCGACCACACGTTGTAGTGCTCCATCCCGCTCTGCCGTTTGACGTCGAAGTCCTTCAGCAGGTAGTCGAGCCCGCGTTCGGCCGCTTCGGCGGCGCCGTCGATCGGGAGCTTCGCGTCGGTGATCGCCATCACGCAGAGCGCGGTGGTCGCGACGCGGAATGCGTACTGCGAGCCCGGGATCGACGCGAGCACCTCGATCGGCCGTGGCGAATGGTGCGAGCCCCACGAGCCATCGGCGTTCTGGTTCTTGACGAGCCACGCGAGCCCCTCGCGCAGCGCCTGATCGACCGGCACCGACGGCAAGCGCTTCCACGCGCCTGCTTGGACCGGCGCGGGAGCCTGTGCGGCCGGGGATTGCGCTCCCGGCGCTTGCGCAGCCGCCGTTTGCGCAGCTGGCATTTGCGCGCCTGGCGCTTGCGCAGCGGGCGCGCCGGGCGCCGGCGCCGGATTCGGAGCCTGCGCCGCGAGCGCGAGGCACAACGCGAGCGCGTTCATCCGTCGACCTTCCCGGCTTCGATCGCGAGCTTCGCCCGCGTGCCGTAGACGACGCCGGAGAGCGGTGCGTCGAGCGTCACGCGCGCGTCGTACGTCGCATCGCTCGGGCTCGCCGTACGCGGGTACGTGTCGATCGAGAGCGTGCCTTGGGTCTTCTCGCTCGGATCGACGAGCGACTGCACCGCGACGCGCGCGCCGGTCTTCGCCGTCGCGAGGTCGGCGTCGGAGATGTCGACGGTCACCAGCGCGGGCTCGGGCTCGGCGACGAGGAAGAGCTCGGTCTTGGTAGCGAGCGAGCTCGCGCGCTCGTAACGCGGCGCGTTGCGACCCGGCCGGAAGTCCTTCGAGCTGCCGTGCAGGAGCACGCCGGCGCGCGGGGCGCGCAATTCGAGCAGATTGCCGTCGCGGGAGAGCTTCGCGAAGCGCTCGCGCTGCTCGTTCAGCGAATCGGCCGAGCGCAGCTCGCCATCGGCGCGCGACTTGGCGTCGAGCGCCTGTTGCTTCTCGAGCCGCGCGTGGCCCTCTTCCTGCGCGCGCAAGGACTCCTCGCGCTGCGCGAACGACATCTTCTTCTCGAAGTCCTCGCGGTACTTGCGGCGGTCGATCGAGAGGTCGGTGCCGAGCTTGGTCGTGTCGAGCGAACGCTTCGCGCGCTTGACCACGATGTCCTCGGTCGCGTCGACGAGCGCGTCCGCCTTGTACATCTTCTCGAGTTGATCGAGCTCGTCGACCTGGTCCTCGATGTTCGCCTGCTCGTAGCGCTTCGAAAGATCTTCCTGGCGCTTGTCGAACTCGAGCTCGAACTTCTTGTAGCCCTCGAACGAGCGCTTGGCGCGCTCGAGCGACGCCTTCGACTGCTCGAACGCGAGCGCCGCGGCGGCCGCGTCGAGCTTGTTGCGCTCGACCACGGCTTCGTGGCGGATCTCGGTGGAGCGCAGCTCGAGCTCCATCCGATGGCGCTCGTCTTGGTAGGCGCGCGGATCGAGCTTGGCGATCACGTCGCCCTCCGCGACCGTCGCGCCGTGCGGCAGGACCTCGACGATGCTGAAACCGCCCGCGAACTGCTCCGGCCACAGCGCGACGGCCGCGTAGTTCGCGGGCGCGACGATGCCGACTTTCTCCAGCGACGCTTTCGGCGCGGGCGCGCTCGCGCCGCCCGCCGGGCCCGCGGGCTGCGAGGCGTTCTGGGCGGAAACGTCGCCGTCGGCGGTCGACGCGCCGCTCGATGCGCACGCGGAGAGAGGAAGCAGGGCCAGAAGAGTCAGCGTGGACAGATGATTGCGCATGGGACGAGAGACATCGGGGACTTGCGAGCGACGATCGAACTAGGGGCGCGACACGCACCGCGAGCCCGAACGAACCGCGCCCGAAAGTACACGACTCCGCTCACGCCGCGCGGTTTCGCTTCGGCAACCCTTTTGTGTCCTCGGTGTCGATCCCGGCACGCCGTCGGACGGCGGAACCGCGAAAGAGCGCTTGACCGCGCGCATCCAACCTGCCCGCATGTGCCGTACGCCCTTCCGCGAAGGAACCGCCGAGTGATCCGCACGCTTCGTCGCTACACGCAGTGGCTCCACACCCGTTGGCCGGCGGGCACCGTCGAGAAGCTGCCCGAGGTCCGCGAGGACGGCTCGACCAACGTGCCCGGGCTCTACGTCGTCGGCGACTTGACCGGCGTGCCGCTGCTCAAGTTCTCCGCCGACTCCGGCGCGCGCGCGGTGCGGACGATCGTCGCCGACCGCGGCTTCCAAGCCGAGGCGAAGGAGCGCGAGGCCGGCGTCAAGGACCTCGTGATCGTCGGCGGCGGCGTCTCCGGGATGGCGGCGGCGCTCGAGGCGAAAAAGGCGGGCCTCGAGTTCGAGCTGCTCGAAGCGAGCGAGCCGTTCGCGACGATCGTCAACTTCCCGAAAGCCAAGCCGATCTTCACCTACCCGACCGACATGACGCCGGCGGGCGAGCTGCAGTTCCGCGCGCAGGTGAAGGAGCCGCTGATCGCAGAGCTCTTCGCGCAGACGCTCGAGCGCGGCATCCGTCCGCGGCTCGCGAAGGTCGAACGCGTCGCGCGCGAAGGCGGCAAGCTCGCGGTGGTGCTCGGGTCGGGCGAAAAGCTCCTCGCGCGCCGCGTGATCGTCGCGATCGGCCGCTCGGGCAACTTTCGCAAGCTCGGCGTGCCGGGTGAAGACTCCGGCAAGGTTTTCAATCGGCTGCACGATCCCAAGGAGTTCGCGACGAAGCCCGTCCTCGTCGTCGGCGGCGGCGACAGCGCGCTGGAGACCGCGATCGCGCTCGCGCAATGCTGCGCGGCGGTGACGCTCTCCTACCGCAAGCCCGAGTTCGCGCGGCCGAAGCCCGAGAACGTCGAGCGGCTCGAAGCGTTGCGCGCCGATCCGATGGCGAACGTCGCGGTCGAGTCGCCGAGCTCCGAGCGAGTCAACGCGGCGGTCGGCGAATTCATGGAGGGTGCGCGCAAGCCCGGCTCGATCCGTTTGATGCTCGGCTCCGCGGTGAAGCGCATCGACGCGGAGTCGGTGGAGATCGTCGACGCGGAGAAGCAAGCGCACGTGCTCCCGAACGCGGTCGTCTTCACGATGATCGGCCGCGAAGCGCCGCTCGACTTCTTCCGCAAGAGCGGCGTGCGCATCGCGGGCGAGCTCGGGGCCCGCGATTGGAGCTTGTTCGCGCTCTTCTTCCTCTTCTGCGCGTTCGTCTACAACTGGAAGGCGGGCGGCGCGCTCAAGCACACGTTCGAGGCGAACGGTTGGTTCCCCTTCTTCGTGCCGCACTGGATCAAGGCCGCCGGCGGCGGCGCGAACGATCCGTCGACGTTGCTCGGGACGCTCGCGATCACGCTCTCCGAGCCCGGCTTCTACTACTCGCTCGCCTACTGCGTGCTCGTCACCGTGCTCGGCTTCGCGCGCATTCGCAAGCGCCGCACGCCGTACGTCAAGGTGCAGACGCTGACGTTGATGGCGGTGCAGATCGTGCCGCTGTTCCTCCTGCCCTACGTCGTGTTGCCGTGGCTCGGCCACAACGGCGCGTTCGATGCGGGCTTCGGCAAGACGCTCGCCGACCATCTGTTCCCCGCTGCCGACTACGGCCACGGCCGCGAGTACTGGCGCGCGTTCGGCTTCGTGCTCGCGTGGCCGCTGTTCATCTGGAACGTGTTCACCGAACAGCCGCTGTGGTGGTGGCTCGCGATCTCGCTCGTGCAGACGGCGATCGTGATCCCGCTCTTGGTTCGCAAGTGGGGCAAGGGCGCGTACTGCGGTTGGATCTGCTCGTGCGGAGCGTTGGCGGAGACGCTCGGCGACGCGCACCGCGCGAAGATGCCGCACGGACGCTTCTGGAATCGGCTCAACATGGTCGGCCAGGTCGTGCTCGCCGTCGCCGCGTTGCTCTTCGTCGTGCGCGTGACGTCGTGGACGCTGCCGAACACGTGGATCGGCGAGCACGCGAAGAGCGTCTACTACGGTCTGCTCTCGGGTTGGAACGTGCTCGGCGTCCAGCTCAACTACTACTGGCTCGTCGACGTCGGTCTCGCCGGCATCTTCGGCGTCGCGTTCTACTTCTGGTTCAGCGGCCGCATCTGGTGTCGCTTCGCGTGTCCGCTCGCGGCCTTGATGCACGTCTACGCGCGCTTCTCGCGCTTCCGCATCCTGCCGGAGAAGAAGAAGTGCATCTCGTGCAACGTGTGCACGAGCGTCTGCCACCAGGGCATCGACGTGATGAACTTCGCGAACAAGGGCCTGCCGATGGCGGACCCGGAATGCGTGCGCTGCTCGGCGTGCGTGCAGATGTGCCCGACCGGCGTGCTCGAGTTCGGCGAGGTCGATCCCAAGAGTGGCGAAGTGCTCCGCCGCGACACACTGACCGCGTCGACGGCGCGCATCCGGGAAGCGACGGGTTGAGCGGGCTCAGGCCGGCCCGACGCTCGGAACGGCACTGCGGGCGAGCCCGAGAAGCTTGCGGAAGCCGACCACCGCGACGACGGCGGAAGCCCCGAGCTCGACCGCGAGCCGCAACACCCCCGAGTCGAGCCCGCTTTCGCTGACCAGCGGCGCGCGCTCGGGCATCAGGTTCCACCAGATCAACGAGAAGGCGAGGACGTCCCCCGCCGCGTGCAGCACCATGGCCGGCAGAACCGAGCCGCTGAGATACGTCATCGCGCCGTAGACCAACGAGGCGAACAGGAACGCCGGCATCAGTGCGAGGCCCATCCAGCCGTGCGTGAAGTGCGCGAGGCCGAAGCACACGCCCGTGACGGCGATCGCGATGACGACCCCATGCCGACGCTCGAGTGCTCCCTGCATGTAGCCGCGGAACGCCGCCTCCTCCGAGACACCGGCGACGAGCGAGGTCATGTAGAGAAGCGGCAATACGGTCGACGCCGGCAACGCACGGAGCTCAGGCGGCAACTCGACGTCGTCCGGCGGGAGTTCGACGAGCCGGCCGAGCAACCGGACGCCGACCTGCCAGGCGAGGAGCGCGGCGAACCCACCGACCAGCGACCAGAGCCACGTTGCGCCCGATATCCCTCGGAGTCGCAGGCCCGAGCGCCGTGCCACCGACGTCGATCTGGGCCATCCATGCCCATCCAGGTAGAGCAGATACGCCGAGAGGTATGCCCCCATGATCGGCAAGCTCCACGGCCACGCGACCCCGCGAGCGAGGTTCATCTGGAACAAGAGCTCCCACACGAACGACGCGGCGCCGAGCACGACGAATCCGACCAGCACCGCGCGTACGAAAGTCGGCGTAAGCCGCCACACACCCAGCACGTAGCTCATCGATGCCGCCTCTCTCCGGATCGGAGACGCGGACAAGTCACATGCCATCGTCGATCGCTCCACGTCTTCGACGATGTCGCGAAGCTCGACCGGAGTGGCTGCGACGGTCTCGGACACGTCCATCGCCAGCAGACGGTGAACGGAGCGGCGCGGAAGTCGGAGTCGTCGCCGAGCGCGGACGCTCGATCTCGCCGTCGAGCTTCGCTCTCGGCGTCGGCTACGCGGCTCGCCGAGAGCTGACCCAGCGCCGGAGCGCGGCGCGGACTCGCTCGGATGCGGACGCGAGCGCGACGCCCCAGACGAACGCGTTCACGTACACGGAGCCGACGTACGCGCCCGCCTCGGCGAAGGCGAGATACGCATCCCACTCGTCTGGAATCGCGCGCAAGACGAGCCACGCCGGACTGGTCGGCAGCCCGAGGACGTAGAGCGCAACGGTCAGCCTCGGCCCGAGCTCCGGATGCGTCTGCCACGTGTTCGAGTCGATGTTCCCGTGGAAATCGGCCCACTGCAGCCACACGATCCCGAACGCCACGCAGTACGCGACGCCCCAGCCGACGAACGCGAGGCCGCTCGGCAACGACCAACGGGGCACCCATCGGCGACGGTTCATTGGGTCGAGCTCCAGGCTACTCGTTGGTCCGCCCGCCGGCGCGAGCTCGTCCCCTTCGACGCGTGCGCCCCCATCCCGACGCCTCCTTCTTGGACCTCGCAATCACGCCGCTCATCGCCAACCCCGCCTCGCTCGCCGCCGAGCCGTGACGCCTCACGGCCTTGAGCGATCACGGTCGATATCGTGGCCGCCCCCCGCCCGGGCCGCACCCGGTCCGAGCCCCTCGTGACGACGCAAAAGCCCCTGCCCGCGCTCTTCCGGTACATCCCGGCGCTCGACTCGTTGCGGCGCTACACGCTGCACGACGCGCGAGCCGACGTCGTCGGCGGACTCTCGGTCGCCGCCGTCGCGGTCCCGCAGGCGATGGCCTACGCGATGATCGTCGGCCTGCCGGCGGAGTACGGGCTCTACACCGCGATCGTGATGACCGCGGTCGGCGCGCTGCTCGATTCGTCGAAGCAGCTGATCAACGGACCGACCAACGCGATCTCGATCGCCTTGCTCGCCGCGATCGGCCAAGTCGGCGACCAGACGCAACTGATCCAAGCCGCGATCTTCATGGCGTTCTTCATCGGCGCCATCCAGCTCGCGATCAGCCTCGCGCGGCTCGGCGACTTGACGCGCTACATCTCGCACTCGGTGATCGTCGGGTTCACCGCGGGCGCGAGCTTGCTGCTCGTGCTCGACCAGTTGAAGAACCTGCTCGGCCAGAAATCGGTCGGCGACGTCCACGACCACTTCCTGGTTCGCTTCGCGCGTTCGCTGTCGGAAGGCGGACCGATCCACGGACCGACGTTGCTAGTAGGGCTCGGCTCGATCGCGCTGGTGCTCGCGCTGCGTTTCGTGAAGAAGCGGCTCGGCTGGATCCTCCTGCCCGAGTTCCTGATCGTCGTGATCGTGATGGCCGCGCTGACCGCCGTGTTCCGCTTCGACCAGCTCGGCGTGCGCGTCGTCGGCGACATCCCCGCGAAGCTGCCGGAGTTCGCGTTGCCGCGTTTCGACGCCGAGTGGCTGCGCGAGTTCGCGTCGAGCGCGCTCGCGATCGCGCTGCTCGGCCTGCTCGAAGCGATCGCGATGGCGAAATCGATCGCAGCGGTGACGCGCCAGAAGCTCGACCTCAACCAACAGTGCCTCTCGGAAGCGTGCGCGAACCTCGCGGGGAGCTTCTTCTCGTGCATGCCTGGTTCGGGCTCGCTGACGCGCTCCGCGATCAACCAGCAAGCCGGCGCGCGCACGCAGTGGGCCGGCGTCGTGTCGGCGCTCGCGGTGGCGGTGATCATGCTGCTGCTCGCGCCGTACGCGCGCTTCATCCCGCGCGCGGCGCTCGCGGGACTCTTGATGCTGACGGCGGCGCGCATGGTCAAGCTCGACGACCTGCTCTACCACGTGCGGGTTTCGCGCTTCGACGCCGCGATCGTCGTGATGACCGCGGTCGCGGCATTCGCGATCTCGATCGAGTTCTGCGTGCTGATCGGCGTGGTGCTGTCGTTCATGCTGACGGTGCCGCGCACAGGCAACATGCTCTTGACCGAGTTCGTCGAGGCCGACGAGGACCACGTGCGCGAGCGCTTGGCCGAGGACAAGCCCGCGGAAGACGTGCTCGTGTTCGGCCTCGAAGGCGAGATGTTCTTCGGCGCGTCGACGAGCCTCGATCAGCACCTCGAGTCGATCGAAGCGAGAGTCACCGAGCGCACCAAGGTCGTCGTGATGCGCATGAAGCGCGCGCGCAACCCGGACGCGGTCGGCCTCGCGGAGTTCGAGCACTTCCTCGGCCGTTTGCGTTCGCGCGGCGTCGCCGTGCTGCTCGCCGGCGTGCGCGCGAAGACGCGCGACGCGATGGAGCGCTGCGGCATGCTCGCCAAGGTCGACCCCGAGCACGTCTTCCTCGAGCAGGCGGTTCGCCAGACGAGCACGCAAGCCGCGATGCGTCTCGCGCGCAAGCTCGCCGGCCGCACCGACGTCGAAGCGGCCGGCACGCTCGACTGAACGCGCCGATGACCGCGTCCGGGCACCGGTCAGGGCGTAGGGCGCCTGGCGCTGCGACGTTCGACACTAGTTCGCGACACCGAGGCAGCGCGAGCGTCGAAGCGTCGGCTGGACACCGACCGATCGAACCGTCCTTGGCGACCTTCGGGAGGACCTCTCGAGCGATCCCGGCCCGGAGCGCTTGCTGCTCGCGCTCCTCGCCCTGGCCCGACATCGCACGCCGGGCTTGCGGTAGCCGCGCGGCGCGCGGCCGGTAGGATCGAACGCCGCGATGCGCGTCCACCTCCTCGTCGTCGCGCTGCTCGGGCTCGCGCGCGCCGCGTTTGCGCAAGCACCGCGCGAGCTCACTCTCGACGAGCGCATCGACGCGCTGCCGCCGATCGGATGCGTCGAGCACCGCGACGCGCGCGGACGCCCGAGCGAAGCGCAGGAGATCGCCGAGCTGCGCCGCGCGGTCGAGGCGCGCGCGTTGAGCGACGAGCAGTGGCGCCGCGCGCTCTCGAAGAGCGGCGCGGTCCGTTGGCGCAGACGCACGGTGACCGGCGAGCCCTTCCTGATCTCGTTGCGCCGGCCGGCGTGGCTCGACGGAGCGGAGTTGCGCTTGACGCCCAGGCTGCCCGGCGCGTCGACGTTGCGCGACCCGATCGAGGCGTATCGGTGCCTGACCTGTGACGCGTCGGAGCACACCACGTTCTGGGGCTGGCACCACGGGCGTGAGCTCGCCGCACTCGCGCCGCGAACGCGCGCGCTCGTCT
>JACRIN010000091.1 GCA_016220085.1 Planctomycetota bacterium | reverse complement strand
GTGCGCCTGTCGCTCCAGACGCCCTGCGCTTCCCGCTACGCCGTTTCTCTCCACCGCTACCGGCGTTCCGCTGCGATCCCCAGCCTCGAATCCCGCCTTTCGGGCGATTCGGCTACCCACTCAAGCTGGAGGAGAGCCCAAGATGTCGATTGGCTCGTTCTCTGTCGGCAGCCTTGCGAAGGAAGTCATCGACCTGTTCAATGCCCGTGCCGTTTCCTGCGCGAAGCATCTTTCGCGGCCCAGTGATCGGGAACGATAGGTAGATTGGAATAAGGCGCTCAGTGCCGAACACGATTCGGTCGAGGACACGAGCCGGATGACGCACCGCAAGCAGCCAGTTGTTGAGCATAGTAGCCGCCTCGATGTTGCGGCGAATCAGATCCCCGACGAGAAGCTCGGCTCGTCGAGCATCGATCAACTGGCTTAGGCTAGGCCTGCCGATGTATTCAAGCCCGCCCGCGCGCCGCTCGGTTGCCACATGTTCGAGATACACGTCATCTATGAGGGTAATGATATGCGTTGGCGCAAACTCGCGAATGCGATCGATGTACGCGAGCGCGCGCACTCCGTACAGTTCACGGACCAGGACACCATGCAAGCCTAGAAAAATCACATCCTGCGAGGCGCGGCAGTCGGCAATCAGCTTGACCCAACCTTCGTTCCAGCGCAACTGCTGATGCGACTCCGCCGCATCCAGGAACTCCGGCATCTGATTATTAAAGAGCGGCTTCAGGTAGTCGCGTTCAAAGTCCTTATAGACAAGCTGCGAGACGTCGTCGGCGACGCTCTCCCGATAGGCTATCAGAGAGTCGAAGGCATTCTGCTTGCTCACACCGGTCGTCCCAAGTAGCAATACACGTTTCGAGACGGTCATCGTTTCTCTCTCCCTAACTGGCCTTGTGACGAACGATGCGATCCTCGTGACGCTTGCGTGCGCTTAGGGCACGTCCCAAGCCGTCGGTTACGCGGGTCGCGGTCATGCTTCTTGGTGGTCTCTGACCAAGGACTTCGTCGACGCACCAGTGTGGTGTCATGGGAGAGACATCCGCTTTGAGCGTCGCGACGATCGATCACCGCCAGTTGTTCTGACGACCCGGCCGTGATCAGCGAACTCTCAGACAATCGCCTCGCGCTCCGTACGTTGACGAGCGGGCGCTTGAAGCTGCTGCCCTGCGGCTTGCGCGAGCGCCACGCAGACCTCGGCGTAGAAGCAACCACGGCAGACGCGATCCTCCGCCCGCGCTGCCACGCTGTCAATCTCCGCTGGCGTCTTTCATTCGAGCGACTAGCGCGGCGTGTGCTCGAGCCGCTCGCAGCGATCTTCGGGTGCGCCTCGAACTCCGCTCGCGAGAAACTCAAGTTCGCGTAGGACGAAGCGAGCGGCGAACGCGCCGTACGACACGGCCGCCCGAGACTCGGTGATGTGACGTCCGCGTTCTCGCGGGCTCCCGGGTCCACCCGAACGGACCATGACGCAACGGTCGGACCGCTAGCCATCCGTTTCCGCGGCCTTCTCGGCGGCAACGAGAAGAGCGCTTCCTCGCGTGCCGAGCGCCTTCGCGAGCTTCACGAGCGTGCCGAGGGACGGACAGCGCTCGCCGCGCTCCAACATGCTGATGTACGTCCGGTGGAGGTCGGCGCGGAACGCGAGCTCCTCCTGGGAGAGCGCGAGGCGCTCGCGGTGCTGGCGCACCACGGTGCCGAACGCGTGTTCGACGGTGCGGCTACGGGGCTTCGGGACCACTGCGGAGGCAGGGTCCAGACCCGCAGACAACTGAGCTACAGACAATTGTATGCAAGACCCCTTGCGACGGCGGGCGCTTGGGGTACATGTAGACAACTGTATGCAGCGTTCAGTTCGGTCCCGAGGTGGCGCCCCCTTCGATTTCCGGCTCGCGCACCCGCGCCGCGAGGGGGACGCGCAACCGCCTCGAGCGATCGCCCGAATCCAACGGAGTCCACCATGATGAGCGTTCACTTGCCGCAAGCCGTCGTTCTCGCACTCCTCGCCCTGCCTGCCCCCGCGCAGATGAGCTGGCAGCCGGTTTCGACGACATACCACCCGGACGCGCGCACCGGCGCGAGCCTCGCGTTCGACCGCGCCCGGCAGCGCGCCGTCATGTACGGCGGCACGGCGAACTCGACACTCAGCCTCGCGGAGACGTGGGAGTTCGACGGAGCGGAGTGGATCCCGACGAGCCCGAACCCGAAACCGCCGGCGCTCTCGTTCCACGGGCTCGCGTTCGACGCGAGCCGGAGCGTCACCGTGCTCTTCGGCGGCGTGAGCGCCACCTCGTTCCAGACGACGATTTCGAACGAGACGTGGGAGTGGAACGGTCAGTCGTGGACGCAGCGTCTGCCGGCCGCGAGCCCGTCACCGCGCGACGGGTTTGCGTTTGCGTTCGACGCCGCGAGGAACAACTGCGTCCTCTTCGGCGGAGCGGACGCGAACGGTGCGATCCTGAACGAGACGTGGCTCTGGGACGGCGCGAGTTGGACGCAGGCGTCGCCGACCGGCGGCGTGCCCGCGGCTCGGTACCTCTGCTCCACCGCGTTCGACGACGCGCGGAACCGGATCGTGCTCTTCGGCGGACTCGGGGCTCAGTCGACGCTCCTCGGCGACACCTGGGAGTGGGACGGCTCGTCGTGGACCGCCGTCTCGCCGCCCGCGAGCCCAAGCCCGCGGCTCGGCGCGTCGCTCGTCTACGATGCGACGCTCGGGAAGACGCTGCTCTTCGGTGGGGGCACCACAGCCGGTGCGCTCGCACCGGAGACGTGGGCGTGGGACGGTCAGACGTGGACGCAGTTGCCGACGACCGCGTCGCCGCAGGGCCGGACGTTTGCCGCGGTGGCGTACGACACAGCGCACGGATCGACGGTGCTCTTCGGAGGTGGCGACACCTGGCCGTACCTCGGTGACACGTGGAAGCTGCCGAGCAATGGTGCGAGCGGGTTCTCGGGCCACGTCCGCTTCGCCGACGGACAGACGCCGGTCGCGAGCGCCGCAACGGCCGTCTCGGTGCAGGTGTACACGCACCCGGGTCACGTCCTCGTGCCGGGCGCGGCCGCGGCCGTGAGCCCCGCGGACGGTTCGTACACGATGACGCCGGGGCTGCTCGGTCCAGGCGCGTACAACGTCGTCGCGGTCGCCGCGATTCCCGGCGGCGACGGCCAGCTCTGGCACCAGGGCTTCGGCTACGCCGCACTCGTCAACCAGCCGTGGGACCTCGATCCGGCAGCCGACCTCGCCGTATCCGCCGCGGGCGTCGCGAGCCCGAACTCGCTCGACTTCACGTTCCCGTGGCCGGCAATCCTCATCCACGGGCTCACGCCGCTCTGCTTCATGTCCGGCTCCTGCACGAGCGGGCTCGAGCACTTCGCGACGCTCCAGCCCTACCTCGCCGAGGACATCTCGACCGCGCTCGCGAATCCTCGCACCGCGGTGATCCCGCTCGTGCCGAAGCTCCGGTTCAAGGCGTGGCCCGACTGCTACACGATCCTCCGCGCGCAGGTGCCGCGCATGCGCAAGTTCTTCGCGCCGAGCACGCGGTTCCAGCTCGCCGGGTACAGCCAGGGCGGCATCCTGGCGCGGAAGCTCGTGTGGGACACCGGCGGCCCACCGTGGATCGAGAAGGCGGTGCAGATCGCAACGCCGAACGACGGCTCGTGCGTCGCCGACTGGGCGTGCTCGGTCGTGGGCGGGAGCACGTGCTTCCTCACCGTCGGCCACATGGGGAGCGTGAACGCGTGGCTGAACGACGGATTCGGAATCCCGTTCTACCTTCTCGCGGGAACGCGGTACGAGCCGAGCCTCGCGCCCGACAACTCGTGCCTCGCGGGCCTACCGAACGGGAGCGACAGCATCGTGCCGGTCGACAGCGTGAACGCCATTCGCTCGCTGAACTACGCCGTCGTCGGGCCGACGCAGCTCGTCTTCGCGACGCACGAGGGGCTACTCTCGGACTCCGCGATGCTCGCAACGGTCCAGGCGTGGCTCGCGCAGTAGCGGCGACGTCCGACCAGTGCATCAACCAACCAACAGTGCCTCTCGCACCAAGCTGCGCACTCGCGGCGCGGTGGGTGTACTCACGACTAGGTTTCGTGCCGGTCGGCTCCGGCTTGCCGGCGGCTTGGTGAAGGCATACCCGAAGCGAAACCAAGGTTTATGAGCCGATACGTGAGCGCCTGCGTACTCACGTCGAATCGCTCCGCGATCCTACGGAGAGTGACCTCGTCCTCGATGTCTACCGTCCAACCCTTGAGCGCCGCTTCGAGCATTCGACGCGGCATGAGAAGGTCGGCTGCGAACTGGTTAGCTTGGATTTCCGCGCGGTCCTCGGCCGACGCCGACTTATCATCACGAAAGTAAATGGCGAATCCGCGGTCGACGTAGCTCTTGTCGGGATGAAGTGACAGGTGCCCGAGCTCGTGGGCAATGGTGAACCGCTGACGTACAGGCGCGTGCGTGCTGTTCACTCCGACGATCGGCTTGCCACCCTGGCGGAGTAGGAAGCCGCTCAAATCGGGAGGAAGCGGGCCGGTGCGGACTTCCGCACCAGCGAGCTTCGCGAGTCGATCGACCGGCACCGGCGGCCGGGTGATTCTCCCGAGCGCGAGCAGGCGGTCAGCGGCGTGGGTTACGGTCGGTTCGAGCATGGGATTGGGCCCTGGTCGTGATCATCTGTTCGACGAGCTCGAGTTCCTTCGGTCGAAGCTGGGAAGCGAATGACGCGGGAAGGATGATGCTGGACGTCGGCTGGGGGAGAAGCTCAGCGAGTTGGGCGTCCAGTGCGCGGGCCAGGTCGTAGAGGACATGGATCTGGACGCGGTGTCGCCCCTTCTCGATGTTCACCACCGACGCGCGCGACAGCCCGATCTTCCCCGCGAGCTCGCGCTGGCTGAGCTTCGGCACGTGGCCGACGCGCGCGACTTGGATGTTCCGGCCGATCTCTCGGTAGAGGCGGCCCACGTCGTCCTGCTGCACGCCCCCGAGACTAGACGCCACACGTTCACGGTTCAAGTTCGTAAACATAGGTTTGTCAATCTGAGCGAATGAGATCCGCAGTAGAGTATCTTGAACGTCCGCCGGCGTTGAGTTATCCCACAATGCCGGCTGCGGACGCTCGCGGGAGCATTCGGCGCGACCTTCCACCGCGAGGCGCCGAGCCCGATCGGGCCGCGCCGGTTGCCACCCCTTCAGAACGGACTTGCCGAGATGCAACAAGAAGCCACAGGAACCCTGGTTCACGTTGTCGTTCACGCGCCGCGCCTACCCGACCCGAAGCGATTCAAGTGGGTGAACTCCATGCTCGTCGGTCGAGCTGCCGCCGACGCGGCAACCGAGTTCGGCTACGACCCGGGGGGAACGCCGGCGACGTTTCAGGACTCGAGTGGACGCGTGCTCGACGTCACGAAGTCGCTCGCCGACGAGCAAGTCAAGGAAGGCGACGAGCTTTGGCTCGTGTCGAGCGGCGGGGGCGTGTGATTGATGCCCCCGGGGAGCACGAGGCTAGTCGTCGAACACGAACTCGCCGCGGCGCGGGCATTCGCCGTGCAACGTGGACTGCTCCTAGACTGGCTGCCGGAGGCGCTCCAATTGCGGGCTACATTCCGGCAGCCGGCCACCGACGAACCGTTCTACCTTCTCGGCGAGTTTGCGAACTACCGCGCGCATCCGCCGGGCTGGGAATTCTGGGATGCGGAGTGGGCGACGCGACGCGCGCCAAACGCGTATCCCAAATCGAACGGAGGTCCGTACGGGTCGGTGTTCCACACCAACCGGATCGTGTGTGCGCACTTCAATCGCTTCGCGTATGCCACGGAGTCAGCGCTCCATCCCGACTGGGTTGATCTCGCGCAGTGGATCACTGTCGCTCCAGGAACGGTTCGCGCGATCACGGTCGGCGACATGCTGGCCGTGTTCCATCGCGACATCCAATGCAGCAGCGGGAGGATGTAGTGGCCGACAACCAGGGGTCCGTGAACCGAGTCCATCCGCTCCCTGTCGTGCGATTGCGTGGGACGTTCATCGTCTCCGAGGCAGTCGTCGACGCAACGCGAGCGGCGCTCATTGCATTTGCTCAAGCCGGTAACGCCGATGGCGGACATGAGGGGATCCTCTACTGGAGCGGCCGCGCAATCGGCGACACCACCGTCGTTCTCGGCGCCGTCGTTCCAGATGCAACGCACGACCGATATCGAGTGCATGTGACGCCGGAACAGATCGGGGCGGTAGCCCGCGCGGCCCACGCGCATCGCCTTGGCGTGCTCTGCCAGGTGCACTCGCACCCAGGGCGAGACACGCGGCACTCAGACGGAGACGACGACCTCGTCCTCATGCCGTTCGAGGGAATGCTCTCGATCGTTGTCCCCGACTACGGACGAGGCTCGTGGGCGATCGCTGACTGCGGAGTCCACCAGTACCAGGACCGGCGATGGGCGCGATGTGCGCCTGACTCCGTTCGCGAAAGTCTGATCGTCGTGCCGGTCGTCACCGACCAACGTAGGCCCATTCCATGAAGCCCGCCGATTGTCGAGAGTTCTACGAACGACGCGATCCACGCACGACGCAGTACCTCGGTCACCCTCTCGACGGCGCGCTCCCCGTCCGCGTCGTGGTCGGCGACGCGGAAGGATCGTCGCGCGCTGGCCAGGTTCTAGTGCTCTCACTCCTGAATCAGCTCGCGCGCATTCACCGCTCAGTGACTCTAGAACTCCACGATCGGCGTACACCGCTGCTCGTCGCCGGGCCCGCGGGTGCTTCGACTCTTGAGGAAGCCGCGGTCACGCTGATGGAGAGCATCGATCCGTGCGGAAAGTTCGAGTGCTCCATTGCGCCGATCGAGGGTGAGGTCGTGGTCGCGGTTACGAGTTTGAACTGCGTCAAGGCGGACGTGTTCGCGGGTGCGAGCGGCGCGATCGGAATGATCGACACGTGCGCAATCCCGTCGGACCTCATGAGTCCCGGGGCCCTACGGGGTGCCGCGGTCGCCTCATGCCTCGCTGCGAGCGCGGCGCTTCGTGTACACCTCGGCCGAGCCATTGCGCCGCTGCGGCTCTCGGCATGGAACTACCTCGCGGGCGCCGACGCGTCAGCTGGACCGGACTCGCTGGTGCGCGGAGAGCTTGGTCGCGTTCTACTCATCGGAGCAGGCGCCGTTTCGAGCGCTCTCGCTTACTGGCTTCAGTGGCTGGAACTGGACGCACACTGGGTTGTGGTTGATCCGGACCGCGTGGAGCTTCACAATACCAACCGAGGCTTGCTCTTCACCGCCGCAGACGCCGGATGGCCCGCGGGCACGGCTCGATCGAAGGCGGTCGTCGTGGCGAACGCGCTTCGTGGCACTCCCTTCACCAGTTGGTACGACGATTGCCCAGCTGTCCAAGACCAATGTGATCTCGCACTTTGTCTCGCCAACGCGCGGAGCGTTCGAACAGAGCTGGCGCAACGGAACCTGCCCGTCGTACTTCACGCGACGACGGGTGGCGAATGGCAGGCGGCGCTGCACCGCCACATCGCGGGTCGAGACGACTGCCCGCGGTGTCGAACCGGCGACTCGCGCGCAGCCACGTTTGCGTGCTCCGAATCGAAGCTCGGCGTCGGAGGGGCGGAACGCAGTCCGGATGCGGCGCTTCCCTTCCTCTCCGCCGCCGCAGGACTCATGCTCGCGACCGCGCTTGAGCGGCTCGCGGCTGGTGAATTGAGTCATGGGGACACGAATGTCTGGCGTTGGTACCTCGATTCGGCGGGACGCGGCGGCGTTCTCCCTGGGCGAGCGAAGTGCCAGAGCGACTGCTCGGTTTGGCTCCCGAGGCACTTGCGTCGGCAACTGCACGCGAGTTCACGTTGGGCGCACCTCGATGCTGGAGCATGACGTAGGATGGTCGCACTTCTAGCGACCACGTGGCGCATATATGCGCCTTGGGCGAGTCTGCGCGCGCTGCGACGATCAGCTCATGCAAGACACTCGCACATACCTCGGCCGCGCGAACTGGCGTGACCGCAGGAAGCCGTTCGGCTTGAAGCAGCGCGACCGCCTCCACCACCTCTACATCATCGGCCAGACCGGTACCGGCAAGTCGACGCTGCTTGAGACGCTCATGGTCCAGGACGTCGTCGAGGGACGGGGGTTCGCGTTCCTCGATCCGCACGGCGATACGGTCGAGCGCGTGGTGGCGCGCGCGTCCGCGCTCAAACGCGGCGCGATCGTGTACCTCGATGCGCCGAGCGCGACATCCGATGTCGGGTTCAACCCGCTCGAATCCGTTCCGGTGGATCAGCGAGCGCTTGCCGCGTCCGGCATCGTCGAAGCGTTCAAGGGCGTGTGGGGTCAGTGGTGGGGCCCGCGTCTCGAACACATCTTCAGGAACGCGCTCTTGACGCTGCTCGACCAGCCGACGGCGACGCTCGCAGACCTTCCGCGCCTTTTCTCCGACGAGCGGTACCGGAGCGCAGCTCTCGCGAACGTGAGGCACGGCCCCGTCCGCGACTTCTGGATCGAAGAGTTCTCGGGAATGGGGCGCTCGTCTCGCTCGGACGCGCTCGGGCCACTCCGAAACAAGCTCGGCGCCTTCTTGTCGCAGCCGTCGCTCTACCGGATCATGACGCGAGAACGGTCGAGTTTCGACCTGAGGGAGATGATGGACCACGGGGGCGCACTCCTCGTGAATCTCGCGAAAGGGCGGATGGGCGCGGATGCGTCGTCCCTCCTTGGAGCGCTCTTGGTTACGCGCCTCAGCCTCGCCGCGCTTTCGCGCGCGGACGTTTCCGAACCGGAGCGCCGGAACTTCTTCGTCTACCTCGACGAGTTCCAGAACTTCACGACGCTCACCGTCGCGACGATGCTCTCCGAGCTCCGGAAGTACCACGTGGGGCTGACCCTCGCGCACCAGTTCATGGGCCAGGTCGTCGAGGACGTGCGCGGCGCGATCCTCGGGAACGCGGGAACCATGGTCTCCTTCCGCGTCGGGCCCCAAGACGCTGCGCTCCTGAAGCGCTACTTCGCGCCCGAGTTCTCCGAGCTCGACCTCATGTATCTCCCGAACTACTCCGTCTACCTCCGCCTCATGGTCGACGGGGTCGTCTCGTCTCCCTTCAGCGCTGACACGCTGCCTCCACCTACCTGAGGAGAGTTCCCCATGCTTGGGTCCGAAGTCGACGTCTTTTCCCACTGGTACCACCTCGTGGACGGACTCGAGCAGTCCTCGCAGGCGTTCTACACTGCGCTCGCCGAAGAACTCGAAGCCCGACGGATTCCGGACCTCCACCTGTCGCGCGTCGAGTTCGCGGAGGGAGCGATCCTCTCGGGGAAGCGAGAGTACCTCCGCGTGAAGCGCAAGGACCACACGTTCGACGTCTGCGCCGCGCCCTTTGGGCGCGGCTTCTTCGTGTCGTGGTGGCTCTTCGCGGTTCCCGGCTGCATCGGCGGGCTCCCGATCATCGGCGCCTTCTTCCGCCGCGACACCTACTACACCCACGACACCGCGCTCATGTTCCAGTCCGCCGTTCACGGCGCGGTCACCGACACCCTCGACCGCGTGAGCGCGGGGAAGGGCATCCGGGCGCTCTCCGAGTTCGAGCGGAAACCCATCCTCCGCGAGTTTGGACGCCGGTAGCGGAATGCGATGAGCACCGGGTCGGAGTTTCGATCGCTCGCCGCGCGCCTCACCGAGAACTTCTATGCCTGGGAGCGTCGGGGCCGCGGATGGCTCGTCTGGGATGAACCGGTCGAACTTGAGCCGCCGTTCCGCCCGTTCTTTCACGCGGTCGCGAGCGCCGCGCCGGTCGACGACGCGCGAACGCCGGGACTCATCGAGCGACTCCTCGATCGGCTTCGCCGCTTTCGCGGCGGCGCCTCTCCGCACGATGCGCCTCTCGACGCTCCCGACGACGGCGAGCAAACCGACGAGCCCGAACTCGACCTCGACGAGGACGAGATCGTCGAGATCCAGGTGCGGCTTCCGCCGGACCTCGACGTGAGCCGCGAGCTCGCGGAGCGGATGGTGCTCGCGTGCGCCGGCGCGCTCGGGCCCGTCGGCTTCGAGCTCGTCGGCACGCGGGGACGAATCGTCCTCCAGTTCGCGTGCCGCGCGGCGGATGCAGGCGCCGTGCGCCGGATGCTCGACGCGTTCGTGCCGGATGCAACCGTCGAAGAGGTTCCGCACCTCCTCGCGAGCGCATGGGAGGGTGCCGGCGGCGAGTGCGTCGTCGTCGACTTCGGGCTCTCGCGCGAGTTCATGCTCCCGCTCGACGTGCCGCGGTCGTTCGGGATCGATCCGCTCATCGCACTCGCGGGTGCGCTCGACGGACTCCGCGAAGGCGAGGTCGCGCTCTACCAAGTGCTCTTCCAGCGCACGGCAGACCCGTGGGTCGAGAGCATCGAGCGCGCGGTCTCGGACGGCGACGGGGGCGCATTCTTCGCCGACGCGCCCGGAGTGCTCGCGCTCGCGAAGGGGAAGGTGAGTCGGCCGCTCTTCGCGTGCGTGATCCGCGCAGGAGCATCCGCGCAGAGCTCACAGCGCGCGTGGGACCTCGTGCGGCACCTCGGGAGTGCGCTCCAGCAGTTTGCCAGTCCGGCGGGGAACGAACTCATACCGCTCGCGAACGACGGGTATCCCGACGAGTCGCACGTGGACGATCTGCTCCGCCGGCGGACGCGGCGGAGCGGGATGATCCTCGCCGCGGACGAAGTCGCTTCGATCGCGCACCTCCCGTCGCCATCGGTCCGCACCGCGGCGTTCCGCACGCCGGTCCGAAAGACGAAGGCAGCTCCCGCGCACCTCCTCGTGGGGGACGTCGCGCTCGGCGAGAACGCACACCGCGGAGCGTCGAACACCATTCGGCTCGCTTCGGCGATCCGTCTCCGGCACGCGCACGTGATCGGCGCGACGGGCAGCGGCAAGTCGACGCTCCTCCGCGAGCTCATGCGCCAAGACATCGAAGGCGGGCGCGGATTCGCGCTCCTCGATCCCCATGGCGATCTCGCGGACGAGGTACTCGCGCTCATCCCGGACAAACGGAGAGACGACGTAGTCGTCTTCGATCCCGCGGATGAGGTGGCCCCGGTTGGGTTCAACGTGCTCCGCGCGAGGACCGACCGCGAGAAGGAACTCCTCGGCTCCGACCTCGTCGCGGTCTTCCGCCGGTTCTCGACATCGTGGGGCGACCAGATGACCGCGGTGCTCGGCAACGCGATCCTCGCACTCCTCGAACACCCCGACGGCGGCACGCTCCTCGACCTCCGGCGGTTCCTCGTCGAGCGCGGGTTTCGCGAGCAGGTGCTCGCAAGGGTCGACGATCCCGCGGTGCGGTCGTTCTGGGCGCGCGAGTTCTCGCTCTTGAAGGGCATGCCGCAGGCGTCGATCCTCACGCGGCTCGACCAGTTCCTCCGGCCCCGGGCGGTGCGGCGCGTCGTTGCGGAACGAGAGAACAAGCTCGACCTCGCTGCGCTCATGGACCGGGGCGGCATCTTCGTCGGGAAGCTCTCCCAGGGCGCCATCGGGGAGGAGAACGCGCACCTCTTGGGGAGCCTCCTCGTCGCGAAGTTCCACCAGGTCGCGCTCTCGCGCGAGCGAACGCCGGAGGCTGATCGCCGTGACTTCTTCCTCTACCTCGACGAGTTCCACCACTTCGTGACGCCGTCTTTGGTCGCGCTCCTCGCAGGTGCCCGGAAGTACCACGTGGGCCTCGTGCTCGCGCACCAGGAACTCCGGCAGCTCGGCGACCGGGAGCTTGAGAGTGCGCTCCTCACGAACGCGGCGACGCGCGTGTGCTTCCGTCTCGGCGACGAAGACGCGCGCCGGCTCGCCGATGGATTCGCCGAGTTCGACGCGCGCGATCTCCAGAGCCTCGCGACCGGGGAGGCAATCTGCCGCGTCGAGCGCGCGGACCACGACTTCACGATTCGCGTGCGGGGGTCACCACCGATCGCTGCATCCGACGCCGCGGCGCGCACGGACGCGATCCGTGTCCGCTCCCGTGAGCGCTGGGGCACGCCGCGCGCGGAGATCGACCGCGTGCTCGAAGCTGTCTACCGCGACTCGGCGCCGCTCCCGAAGGAGCCGGTCCGCGGGGAACCGGAGAAGGCGGTGAACGGAGTAGTGCGCGAGGAACCTACACACGTGCCGGAGCCGCCGCGCGTGGATACACACGCGCCCCGTGAGGCGACGAAGCCGGCGCCCGACGCAACACCGCGGCGCGCTCCACGAGCGCGCGTCGAGCCCGACCCCGGCCGCGGCGGCGCGAAGCACAAGTACCTCCAGTCGCTCATCAAACGGTACGCGGAAGAGCGCGGGTACCGCGCGCGCATCGAGGCGGAGCTCCCGGGAGGAGGACGGGTCGACGTGCTCCTCGACCGTGGCAGCCAGTCGATCGCCTGCGAGATCTCGATCTCGTCGACGCCCGAGCAGGAACTCGCGAATGTCCTGAAGTGCCTCGCAGGCGGCTGCGCGAGCGTCGTTGTGGTCTCGCCGGTGCGGAAGCGGCTCCGACAGGTGGAGACGCTCGCGAGCACGTCACTCGCCGCGGCCGACGGTGCGAAGGTCTCCTACCGCACCCCCGAGGAACTTCTCGCGTTCCTCGATGAGGAGCCCACGGTGCCTGACCCCCGCGAAGGCGTCGTGCTCGGGTACCGCGTGAAGACGAGCTTCGCGAGCGTGTCGCCGGAGGACCAGGCAGCGCGGCAGGAGTCGATCGCGCGGACGATCGTCCGGTCGCTTCGGCGGATGCGGGAAAGCAGATGACTCTCCGCGATGTCGCGGCATGTGCGCCGAATCGCGACGAATCGTAGACTCTGGCCCACCATGGATCTCGCCGAGCTGAGACGAAGCATCACGAGTGAGCAGCGCCGCCTTCTGGATGAGGTGTGGGGGCACCTGGTTCAGCACGACAAGTGGCCGATCGCCCGAAAGCTCTACGCCGAATCGACCCCGTCAGAAGTCCGGAGGGTCGCCACCAGTCTTGGTGGGAGCGTGCTATGCATACACGAACGACAAGGCGCTGATCTCGAGAAGGTTTCGCTCACCGCACTCGGCATACTGCTCACGTCCGAGGGCGAACGCCTTGAGGGTTTGCTTGGCCGCTATCTCGCCTACGTCGCCGACCGTGTTCGGGCACAGCATGACCTGCGCGAGGTAGCGAGCGTCGAAGTCGGAGCTGCACTTGACCTTTCGGCCGACGATCTGAGGAGGCTTGGCCGACTCCTCTTGGACGTCTCCGCGCGCTGGAACGCCGGCGGAAACCGCACTGAAGCGGAATGGTGCGTTGGTGTCCCGTACGACATCGATGAGATCGGCGAGTACGCCGACCCCGCGGCGTTCGTTCGAGACGAAGTGATGGTCAAATACGACCCTGAGTACCCGATCGATGCAATCAAACGGCTCAGCCACTCGGCCCGCGTTACGACGCGAGTTGCTGACCCCGAGCCGTTCGCTTTTGTGGCCGATGCGGCGCTGCGCGCCGTGATCGCTTCGGATTTCGCCGAAGCGGAGCGCGTGAATAGCGTCAGCGCGTCGAAGAGCTGCCTTGTGCTCTGTGGTGCCGTCATAGAGGGGCTGCTCATCGACGCACTTGAAGGCCACGCGACACGGGCCGGGACGGAGGACGACTTTCGCAGACTCGGGCTGGATGCGCTCCTGAAGCGAGCGCAGGCAGCCGGCCTACTCAAGGCCGCGAACTTTCACCTCAGCCAAGCTCTCCGGGAGTATCGAAACCTCGTCCACCCGGCGCGCCAACTGAGGGACGGCGTGCGCGTGGACGAGGGCCAGGCGCGACTTGCGCTCGAAGTGGTGAGGCAGCTGATTGGCGAACGGATCGCAGGTTTACCCGCGGCGTCAGTTTCCGACGCGTAGACGCTCCCGCCGACGGCGCATCTGCGCGGCCACTCGCGCGCGGGTCGGAGCCTACCTGCACGAGCGCGCTCGGCGGCAAGATCAGGCGCATGGAACACATCTCGGAGACGATCACGCGCGCCGCGGCGTCGAACGAACGGAAGCGATTGGTGCCCACGGTTTCGGCGATCCTGGGCGACGGCTCGATCCTCGAGCTCGTGCACGACGCCGGGCGGATGACGACGGCTTTCGCGCGCTGGAACGCAGGAACTTGGAGCCTTGTCCTGGAGTGCGAGCTTCCGGACGGGCGGCGCTTCGTGCCACTGTCGCCACGGAACAACCTCGTCGAGCACGGAGTCGTGAAGTTCGCGTCAGTCCCCGAGGAGTACGGCACCGACCGCGAGCTCGCGGAAGCGGTCCGCGCGTTCATCCGCCGCTACGTCGATCTCTCGCCGCGCTTCGAGCGCGTCGCTACCGCGTACGTGCTGCTCTCCTGGATCGCGGACACGTTCAACGAGCTCCCGTACCTCCGGGTGCGGGGGGAGCCGGGCTCCGGGAAGACGAGATTCCTCCTCACCGTCGGATCCCTCTGCTACAAGCCGATCTTCGCCTCGGGCGCATCGACGGTCTCGCCGATCTTCCGCATCCTCGACCTCGTGAAGGGGACGCTCGTCTTCGACGAGAGCGACTTCCGGTTCTCCGACGAGAAGGCGGAGATGGTGAAGATCCTGAACAACGGGAACGTCCGCGGTTTCTCCGTGCTCCGGACGGAGACCGTGCCGGGCTCGAAGGAATTCAACCCGCGCGCCTACCACGTCTTCGGCCCCAAGCTCCTCGCGACGCGCGGCTTCTTCGACGACGCGGCGCTTGAGAGCCGGTTCCTCACCGAGGAGATGGAGTCGTCGGGGCTCCGCGGCGACATACCGATCAGCCTTCCCCGGGAGCACGACGCCGAGGCCCAGAGCCTCCGGAACCGTCTGCTCCTGTTCCGATTCCGGAACTTCGCGAAACCGCGCGACCTCACCGCGAACCTCGATCGGTCGCTCGAGCCGCGGCTCGCGCAGATCTTCGCGCCGCTCCTCGCTACCGTCGACGACGCGGAGACGATCGCCGACCTTCGCGATCTCGCGAGGGCGTCCGATCGCGAGATGGCGAGCGACCGCAGTTCTGGCGTGGAAGCCGATGTCCTCTCGATCCTCGCCGAGTTCTGGCGCCGCAGCACCGAGCCGCGGACGGTGAGCGACGTCGCGAATCTCCTGAACGCACGCGCCGCCGCGTCGGAACGGCCGGTGAGCACCAAGCGCGTTGGCTGGCTCATTCGGAAGCGGCTCCGCCTCACGACGCTCCGGAGCCGAGCGGGGTACGTCGTCCAGGCCCCCGACTCAGAAACCCTTGAGCGCCTCTCCGCGCGCTACGGCATCACCGCTAGCGACGCACCGCCCCCGGCAAGTTCACCAAGTTCACAACGTTCACCGGGAGAGGCGCCGCAAGCCGTGTGATTGGGCGCTCCGCGTGAACGTTGTGAACATCGTGAACGTGAGCGCAGGTGGGAGTCACCTCGACTCCGCTCTCGCGATTGACCAACCGGAGGGAGCCAAAGCGGCACCTCTTGACGTCATGTGTGGAAATCAGTCGGGCGTATTCTGAAGAGAGTATGAAACACGTCGAGCCACTCGCGAACTACCTCCGCATGTACCGCAAGCGGGGCGGGTTCACGCAACGGGAGGTCGCGTTCCTTCTCGGCGCGACCCATCGGTCGAAAGTTTCGCGGTACGAGCGCGGCGTCCGCAGTCCGTCGTTTGCAACCATCGTTGGGTACGAGGTCATCTTCCAAGCTTCCGCGGCACAACTGTTCTCCGGTGCTTACGCAAAGGTCGCGGCCGATGTCCGCTCGCGGGCGCGGCAACTGTCAAAGCGCGTCGACGCCCAGCCGTTCGCGCCGGCGGCGAAGCAGAAGCTCGATGCGCTGGCCGCCTCCGTATTCCCGCCGAAGCACCGCGACGCCGCCTAGCCAACGTTTATGGAGCCAACCTACGAGCCAATACCAAGGAACCGCGTTCTCGCCCTCGATCCGCTCTCGCGGGGGTTCGGCTTTGTCGTTCTCGAAGACGGACCGCTCCAGCTCGTCGACTGGGGTGTCCGGTACTGCTCGAAGCGGAAAGCAGAGGCGTGTTCGCGCGCCGTGCGCCGCATGCTCGGCGAGTTCGCGCCGACGGCGCTCGTCCTCGAACGCGCCGCCGCGGCTCGCTCGCTCCGCGCATTTGCGCTCGAAGGGTTCCTCGGGGGAATCGCGGATGCGCTCGCCGACTCAGCCGCAGATCTCCGCGCGTACTCCCGAAGCGATGTGCGACGCGTCTTCGCCGCCTCCGGCGCAGTAACCAAGGCGCAGATCGCAAAGGTCCTCGTCTCGCGCTTCCCCGAGCTCCGCGCCAAGGAGCCGCGCGAGCGGAAGCTCTGGGAGAGCGAAGACACGCGCATGGCGATCTTCGACGCGCTCGCGTTCGCGCTCACCCACCTCGCCTCCGGCGACGGCTAGCGGAGCGCGTTCGCGCTCTTTGACAACTGAACCCCAACACGTGCCGCCTGACGGGCGACGCGCGGGCACCCGACGGGCCCGCGGGTCGCGCCGGGTCCACCGCCAAGGCTCCTTCCCGGAAGGAGGCTCTGCATGTGTGGCGACTCGGCCGACGATGCACGCCGCGAAATCCTCATCCACTACTCGGAGATCCGCGCGGCACTCTGCCGCACGGTCCGTTCGTGCCACCTCGGTGCGGATCTCGCGCAGGAAACGTACTGCCGCGCGCTCCGCGCACTCTCCCGGCGCAGCCGGCCGCGCGACGTTCGCGCGTGGCTCGACGCGATCGCGCGGAACGTCGTGCGCGACCACTTCAGGCGAACGACGCTCAACGGCGAGCCGATCAATCTCGACGAACTCGCGGGCGGCGACGGCGCCGATCTCGTCGCGGAACGCGAAGCAAGCGATCTCAATTCGCGAGCGATCCGCCGCGCCGTCGACGAACTCCCGCCGCTCGCGCGGGCGCTCGTCATCGGCTTCTACTTCGACGGCAAGTGCTACGAGCAACTTGGCGCCGAACTCGGCCTCCGCCGAAGCAATGTGAAGATCCGCCTCTTCCGCGCGCGGGAGCGGATCCGCATGCACCTTGTCGCAGCTAAGGAGGTTCCCCGTGACAGACCGCACTGACGGGAGGGCGAAGCTCGTGTCGCTCGGCCGCCTCCTCGTTACCGCCGGCGCTCGTTCGGAGATCTCGAACGACGACGTGCTCCTCGCGCTCAGCCGGCACGTACGCGGCGACTGGGGAGAACTCGACCCCGACGACAAGGCTGCGAACGACCGAGCGCTCGCCATGGGCGGCCGCCTCCTCTCCGCCTACCGCGGGGGAAACGGCCGCAGGTTCTGGGTCATCACCGAGTGGGACCGGTCGGCAACGACCGTGCTGCTCCCCGAAGACTATTGATCCGGAACGCAAAGAGCCCGATGCATCTGCATCGGGCTCTTCTTGTTACTGGGATTCCGGTGCGCGTGGCGATCCGCATACCCGGGTCGCGTCAGGCGTCTCGCCAGCGCCCGTCGGCTGGGCGGTGTGGCCGACGTCACGCGGTCACTCATCGTGTGCGCGACGTGGAATCCAGCTCGGCCGCAACCGCCGGCTACTCGGGACGTCTTTGTTCATCGGCATGGTTGCGATCGTGGAGAGCTTCGAATCCTGGTGGACGCGCGAGCGCGAGCGTCGAGCGATCCTCGAACTCGAGAAACTCGCGCGTCTGATGCTCGGGAATCGACCGAATTCTGCCAACCGGACCCGCAACTGACTGGACGCGGAGGTGGCCATCGACTCGGAGAGCTAGCGCGTCGCGGTGGCCGACGCTAGTGTCGCCACGCCGCGACTGGACGGCGTTCGGGACGAGCTTGAGTCCGCCATCGCCGAAATCGCTCAACTGAAGCGTGCGCCTCACGAGTGCGAGTACCCCGAGGCAACCCCGTTTGGAGCATTCGTGAGAAGCGAGGGACGCAACACGGACGCGCGCTACTCCCTCGGGCTCGCCCGGGGCGACTTTCCCCAAAGCGGATGCACGAACGCTACGACGCCTATTCCCGCCTCTGGAGGGGCGGGAATTGAGACCCTCCGAGCACTTCCGCGTGCTCACGTCGCGCCGAACGAGAGGCACACGAACGCTCTTCGCAACGCATCGCGAGTCATCGGCGTGACCGTGAAACACGGCCGCGCGTGGTGGGGGCTCTGGTTCACCCACGCGGGCACGTTCAGCCTCGGGGTCCCGGCGCGCGT
Source organism: Planctomycetota bacterium (assembly GCA_016220085.1). GTDB lineage: Bacteria > Planctomycetota > UBA1135 > UBA1135 > JACRIN01. The sequence goes on along the minus strand of JACRIN010000091.1, from coordinate 61,356 downwards.
GTCCTCGCCGCCCTCTTTCTGCACGTCTACAAAGGCGAGAGCCGGTCGCTCGTCGAACAATCGGCCGATTCATCTGAGTATGCCAAGGTGCCGGCGGCGTGAGCGTTGCCACCGTGTTCCCAAGCCGCACTGCGACCCGCGCGCAGAGTTCCGCGCGCAGATCCATCGCGGGACGAACGAGGTAGTCTGTCTACACTGCGGGAGCACGTTCATGCCCGCGTCGTTCGACCAGCACCGCTGGCCGTGCTACTACTACGACCTTCTGGTTCCCGACAGCAGCGCACCGACGGGATTGACCCTCGGGAGGCGCGTTCGGATGGATGTCCCTTGGACATGCGCGATGGGTTTGCGATGATGTGGTGTCGATCGACACTTTGGCACGAGGCAGCGCATGGATTGGAATAACGTAGTTCTCCCCCTAAGCGGCGTTGTCGTAGGCTGGCTACTGACCGAGCTATCCGCGCATCACACCGCGAAGCGGCAGTGGAATCAGCGACTTCGGGAGCTCCGCATTGAGGCGTACGCGGAGTGGGCGGCTGGGATGGAATCACACCTCGTGAACTATGCCCAGCAACGAGTTGAGGGCGGTTCGGACTACCGAGTCCCGCTACTTGAGAAACGACTACTGCTCATCGACTACGACTCTGAGACTCAAGAACTCATCAAACAAGTGCGCAACAGTCTCCCAGATTCTGGAAGCAATGATTATGAAGAACTACGAATGATCTCTCATTCCGATGGTGAATGGGATTGGCCACCATTTCGAACCGCAATGAACGCTCTCTTCGCCCATGTCCAGAAACGGCTGGCATAGGCACGCGCATGATGGAGCGGTGGTTTCCATGACGAACACATCCCATTGAACCTGAACCGCTGAGAATCGATGACCTACCGGAGCCGCTGGCATCGTGCGCGCAAGGCCACCACGTGATCGAAGAGAAGCTCAAGACCATAGAGCCGGGTCGTCTGGAAGAGCTCGTATCGCTCTACCTTAGCTACAAGCAGCCTCGACCGTTCGCCTTGCTTGTAGAGACTGGCCATAACCAGTTGAGGCGCGTAGTGAAAGACCCCGTCGATGGCGTGGCCATCTACCCATCGGATCCGCCCGAGTACGGGTATCTAGCATGCACCGCGCAGGTGATAGATGACGGGGATAGTTGGTTCAACAAGATCATCAAGGATCTCGACAAAGTGTCGAAGCGCTTTGCCGCTGCGCGCCCGCCCGCTGGCAGTCGTTGCATTGTGGCGATCGGTTCCTGCTACAGCTTTTCAAACAGATCGGCGCTTATCACGAGAATCGAGGAAGCAGCGCGGTCGCGGGGAATGCAGCACGTCCTTGTCGAGAGTTCTCAACTAGCACGCTTCCTCGACCTCGACCCCAGTGGACAGCACTGGAGAAGACAGTACTTTGGCATCGAAGCTGAGCTATTTAGTCAAGAACTGCTGATGGACATATGCACGCGATCCATCGCGGCGCACCGTGGAAGAATGAAACCGCCACAGAGCTTGCTCACCCGGTCGCTTGAGCGCGAACTTGTGAGAGAGTGTTCCCGACCGGCCGGGTCACTCACGCTTCTCGTCGGCGACTCCGGGAGGGGAAAGTCCGTTCTGCTCAATCAGGTAGCCTCGCAGCTCCTCCGTGAGGGACGTCCGGCGCTTTGGATAGATGATGAAACGCTTACCGCGTCGCTGTCCCTACAGGATGTCGTTGCTAAGAGACTTCGGGAATTCGAGCCACGACTGGCTCAGGATTGTGGGTTGGAGGCACTCCGGAGCGCAGCAACTGGTGGTCTTGTCGTCGTCGTTGATGACCTCGTGCGAACGCCAGATCCCGCGAGACAGCTAGAGAGACTGATTGAGTGGTCCGGCACGCTGTCGCCTGTCAGTGTGAGGATTGCTACTTCATGTTGGCCTGGAATGGCGGATCAAATGAAGACGAAGCTCCGCGATGTTCAGCGATTCCAGGTGGACATCTTTCGAGACCAGGAACGACTGGAGCATGAAAGGCACGTCTCCCACGAGGAGGCGAATCGCGTAAGAGTGGCAATTGCTGTGGTGGCGGGCGACCCGTTTCTCTATGGCGTTCTTCGTGAGCGCCGCAGCTATCTAATTGATCCAACAGTTCGTGGCGCGAAGGTCGTTCGAGAACTGGCGGAGGACTGTCATGCGGCGGCCTGCGAGCGTGTTCTTGTCTCCGACGGCACTCAGGCCAATGCTGATGTCCAGGCGTTCATCGAATCCATTGTCATCGAGACCCTCTCCCAGCGTCGCGCGCACCCGCTGTTGGACGGTAGTTTTTGGTCCAGGTGCTCCTTCGACCGTGCGAAAGCTGGCGAAATCGCCGAGGCATCCCGACTCGGTCGGATCGAGATGTCCGGGCCGTGCAAGTGGCTGTGGAGTCATGGACGTATCAGAGACCTGTTGCTGGGGCGGCACCTCGGCAAACGCCCCGACGTCGTGACCGACGGCTGGAAGAGCCTTGCCCTGAGACCTGAGCTGACGGAAGCCCTTGCGGTCGCGATCTGCTACATGCGGCATGATGAACTGACGGAACTGCTTCCGCACCTGAAAGCGGACGCCCCCCTGGTGTTGGCCGAGTTGGCTCGGGCTAGTTCCTTTCCGGAGGGAGACGCGTCTCGCGAAGCGCTGGCAGCAGCACTGCGCGATGGCTTGGCCACCGCATGCAGGCGGTCTGCCGAATCGTGGCGCGTTGTCGCTGACGCGATGCTTAGAAAGCTCGCTACTGCCGAAGACTCGGAGCTTGTGCTCTCGTCGACGGCTAACGTATGCGGCTGGTCCGCCAACGTGACTCGCACCGCGGCGGGAGATGTTTCCTCTGCAGTTGCTCTATTGCAGGGAGAAACGCGCCGGGACTTCCCGCCAGTCGCCCGATTCGACCAACGGGACGCCGCAGTTGCCGCTCTCGCCCGCCGATGGTGGAACCGACGCAATGAACTCGGAGTGCTCGTATCGCAGGAGCTGACAAAGCCCGAGCTCCGGTGTGGTGCACTATGCCTCATTGGCTTTCTTGGTTGGACTGAGTGCGCCTCCACGATAGCCAACGCGCTGAAAGCCGCCGAGACGTCGCCCGATCACTTTCTTTTCGAACTGTGGGCGCTTTCCCGCTGCTGCGACGACCGACATGCAACAGTGCTTGATGCAATGCTGGATCGACTTGGAGAGCTCGATTCTGCGGCACTTGAGTGTCTGATCGGAGCCGGTCGTTTCAGTTTTTCGGAAACTGCCATTCATCGGTGGGTTGGCAAGATGGGTGGTCCAGCCGAGTGGAGACTGGCGTGTGTGCTGAGGCACCAAGACCACCCGGCTGCCGCGAAGGCCTACGTGGTGTGTCTGGCAAAACACCCGCAGTCCATGCAAATGATCTCTGAGAGCTTCCCGTTTGATGACAGTGAGCACTCTCAAGTCCGACCCGCGTTTCGAGAAGGAAGGGCCGGGCTTTATGAACTGCTGGCGACGAGCAAAGACGCCGAAGTCAGAATGACAGCGCTCAAGTTCCTCGGCCATGCACCAACGGCTGGGGACCTTCCGTGCTTAAAGTCAATTACACCGGAAGATGCCCTCTGGGAACGAGCCGCCAGCACGCGGGCATCAATTGGTGATCCGGAAATTGCCGGCGCCGTAGCCGACAGGATGCGGCGTGAGTCTGCGTGGCTTCAGCATGCGCCACGATTGCTTCAGCATGGCGATGTCCGGTCTGCCCTTGTTGCTGCAACGCCCGCCGACGAGTGGGCGCAACTCGCACTGGGCCAAGCGCTCTTGAAGGTGCCTCGCGCTGTGCTCCGAGAGTGGTTGAAGGCGAACGCCGATTGGGCCGCAGGCCAAGATCGAGTGATACCCTACTTGTGGCGCACGGGCGATCCTGAGGCTCTGGTCGTTGTGTGCCGTTACCTGTTCAAAGCGGATCTGGGGTCGGTCGAACACTTCTTTCGGGCTGGCGGGTGGCCATATCCAGTGTCGCGAGAAATGCTCACGGCAGTTGAACCATACCTTGCGAGGTTCACTCAGCGAGAGCTTGAAGCCCTCGCAGACACGGCGTTCCACGGCGGGTACTTGGATTGGGTTTCGGGTGGGCGCAGCCATCTCGCGACGAGCCGCGCCCTGGAGCAGCATCTACCGACGCCGGAGCGTATTCAGGTCGCGTTTCGGGAGTGTGTACAGCTATCGGCCAGCGGTGAACCGCCGACCATGGGAAGAGATGGCTACCTACTGGAGCGAGTATGGGCGTGGCCGATGGTCAGGGCCGCAATCAGTGTATTGCCAGATGGCAACAACCCCATGCACGAGGCGCTCGAGGCGGTGCGGCTCGTAGCGACGCGCGGAGCGCCCGGTGACCTTGCGTGGGTAAGGCGATTCCCAGGAATCAATCTTGTTCCAAACGACGTTCTTGGCGAGGCGGAGTTTCTATGCTGGCGTCGCTCATATCAGGAGTAAACGAGTTGTGCGAGGCGATCTTCGGCTTCAAACCCCGCGAAGTGCCGGCGGGGTGTCTCGGGAACGTCGGCATGCGGATCGCCGGACAATCTCGGACTGGCTCGCTCGCTTCCCGGTTCGCCTCATGCCCGGCGAGGCAACGTGGCTCATCGAGCGGGCGCGCATGAAGCGACGAAGCTTCGCACGACAGCGCTCATTTGTCGGGATGAGGCGAGAACCTCGATCCGGGCGTAACCTGCTCGGTGCAAGGTACGTCTCAAGGCATCGGACATGCGCGGGAGGCGGCGATGACATCTGCGAGGCACGTCGGTATTTGGATCCGGGTTTCGACCGAGGACCAGGTGAAGGGCGAGAGCCCGGAGCACCACGAGCGGCGCGCGCGTTCATACGCGGACGCGAAGGGCTGGAGCGTCGCCGAGACCTACCGCCTCGACGCGGTGTCCGGAAAGTCCGTGATCGAGCACCCCGAGTGCGTCCGGATGCTGAAGGACGTGAAGGAGGGCCGGATCACCGGCCTCATCTTCTCGAAGCTCGCGCGCCTCGCGCGGAACACCCGCGAGCTCCTCGAGTTCGCCGACCGCTTCGACGAGTACGGCGCGGACCTGGTGTCGCTCAAGGAGTCGATCGACACTTCAACCCCGGCGGGCCGCCTCTTCTACACGATGATCGCCGCGCTCGCGCAGTGGGAGCGCGAGGAGATCGCCTCGCGCGTCGCTGCCTCGGTCCCCGTGCGTGCGAAGCTCGGGAAGCCGCTCGGCGGAGCGCCGCCGTACGGATACCGCCGCGAGAACGGATCCCTCATCCCGGATCCGGCGGAAGCTCCGGTGCGGAAGATCGTGTACGAACTCTTCAGCGAGCACCGGCGGAAGAAGACGGTTGCCCGGCTCCTGAACGACCAGGGCTACCGCACAAGGAACGGTGGCCGCTGGAGCGACACGACGATCGAGCGGCTCATCACCGATCCGATCGCCAAGGGTCAGCGCCGCGCGAACTACACGAAGTCGCTCGGCGACGGAAAGGCGTGGCGGTTGAAGCCAGAAGAGGAGTGGGTGTGGATCGACGTGGAGCCGATCGTGTCCGCCGAGCTCTGGGATCGGTGCAATGCAATCCTCAAGGTGCAGCACCGCACGCGGCCTGCGAGGAAGCCGGTCCACCTCTTCACCGGCCGCGTTTACTGCACCTGCGGGAAGCGGATGTACGTGCCGTCGAACACGCCGAAGTACGTCTGCTACGCGTGCCGGAACAAGATCCCCACGGACGACCTTGAGCGTGTATTCCACGAGCAACTCCGCGGGCTCTTCCTCACGGAAGCGTCCGTAGAGAAGCAGCTCGCGGATGCCGACGGCGAACTGCGCGGTAAGGAGGCGCTCCTTGTGTCCCTCGACTCCGAGCGAGTAAAGGTGAAGCAGGAGATGGACAAGCTCCTCGACCTCTACCTCTCAGGCGAGCTCCCGAAGGAGGGGTTCGGGCGGCGCTTCCAGCCGCTCGAAGCTCGGTACCAGACAATCGGTGAAGAGATGCCCAGCCTCCAAGGCGAGGTCGACTTCCGAAAGATCCGCCTCGCCTCCTCCGAGGAGATCGTCGAGCAGGCTCGCGACCTCTACGGTCGCTGGGAAGCTCTCGCCTACGAGGACAAGCAGACCATCGTCGAAGCCGTCACCGACCGCATCACCGTCGCGAAGGACGCGATCGAGATCAACTTCGGCGCGCCTGGCGCCTTCGAGATCGAAGCAGGTTCGCAACGAAACCTCAGGGGTTCATCGCGGCGACCAGCTGGAAGCGCGCGGGGAGCTCGAGCTGACGCCCTGCGCGACTGAGCAGGATCGTGCCGGTCTCGATCGGTTGCCGCAGCGCTTCGAGCACCTCGCGGCGGAACTCCGGCAGCTCGTCGAGGAAGAGCACGCCGCAGTGCGCGAGCGTGATCTCGCCGGGGCTCGGCGGCGCGCCGCCGCCGACCAGGCCCGCGTAGCTGACGGTGTGGTGCGGCGCACGGAACGGTCGCGCGCGAGCGAGTCCGCCCGGCCAACGGCCGGCCGCCGAGAGCACGCGCGTGATCTCCAGTTGCTCGTCGACGGTGAGACGCGGGCACAACGCTCCGAGGCGGCGGGCGAGCATGCTCTTGCCTGCGCCGGGCGGTCCGACGAAGAGCAGTCCGTGGCCGCCGGCCGCCGCGGCCGCGAGCGCGAGCTTGCCGAGCGCCTGCCCGCGCACTTCGTCGAGCACCGACGGATCGGGCGGCTGATCCGCGCTCTCGCCCGGTTGCGCGGCCGCGCTCAACGCGCCCTCGACTCCGGCGACGTGCGCGACGACGTCCTCGAGGCGTCCGGCGGCGAGCGCGCGCACGCCCGGGATCCACGCGGCCTCGGCGGACGTCTCGCGCGGCGCGACGAAGCAGTCGACCCCTTGCTTCTTCGCCGCGAGCGCCGCCGCGAGCCCGCCGGGCACCGCGTGCAGCGTCCCGTCGATGCCGACTTCGCCGAGGAAGATCGTGCGCTCGAGCCCCTTCGCCTCGACGTGGCCCGCCGCGACCGCCGCGCCGAGCACCATGGCGAGATCGAGTCCGCCTCCGGACTTCGGTCGCGCCGCGGGCACGAGGTTCAGGAACAAGCGTCCGCACGGCAGGTGCATCCCATTCGCCTCGAGCGCGCAGACGAGCCGCCCGCGGCTCTCCCGGATCACCGCGTCGGGCAAACCGGTCACCACCACTTCGGTCTTCTCGCGATCGCGGCGATCGAAGCGCGCCTCGACAGTCACGAGCTCCGCCTCGCTCCCGACCAGGCACGCTCCCAGCACACGCACGGTTCTCACTCCATCCAAGACGTCGTTCCGCCCTCACGGTTGCGGTTTCCCTTCCGCTCGACTTGCGCCCCCGCGCGCGAAACGGGAGGCTCGCTCGCGCATCCAACCCGTCAGGCAGCACGATGGACACCTACTACAATCCGGCCGACCTCGCGACGTTCGGCACGATCGGCGAGCACGCGCCCGAGCTCGCCAAGAAGTTCTTCGACTACTACGGCGCGGTCTTCGCCGACGGCGCGTTGACGGCGCGCGAGAAGTCGCTGGTCGCGCTCGGCGTCGCGCTCGCCGTGCAGTGCCCGTACTGCATCGACGCGTACACGCAGGACACGCTCGCCAAGGGCTGCGATCCCGAGCAGTTGACCGAGGTCGCGCACGTCGCGACCGCGATCAAGGGCGGCGCGGCGCTGGTGCACGGCGTGCAGATGAAGAACGCGGCTCGCAAGGTGTCGATGTGAGGGACGTCCCAAGATGTCGAGCTCGCTCGACGAAGCCTCGCGCGGCCTGAAGCTCGCGCCGACGCTGCAGCGGCGCGGCGCGGAGCTCGCGTCGTCGCGCGCGCAGCTCTCGGCGCTCGGCCGCGCGGAGCTCGCGGACTCGCTCGGCGGCGATTTCGATCGCCACCTCGGTCGCGCGGGGCTCGCGCCGCTCGCCGCGACCGGGATCGGGGTGCTGCAGCTCAACGTCGGCCGCGTCTGCAACCAGACGTGCGCGCACTGCCACGTCGACGCCGGGCCCGATCGACGCGAGACGATGTCGCGCGAGACCGCCGAGCTCGCGATGCGCGTGCTCGCGAGCACGTCGATCCCGACCGTCGACATCACCGGCGGCGCGCCCGAGCTCAACGAGCACTTCGAGTACCTCGTGCGCGAATCGCGCCGCCTCGGCCGGCATGTGATCGACCGCTGCAACCTGACGATCCTCGGCGCGTCGCGCTATCGGCACTTGCCGCAGTTCTTCGCCGAGCACCAGGTCGAGGTCGTGTGCTCGCTGCCGCACTACCGCAAGCTCTCGACTGATCGGCAACGCGGCGAAGGCGTGTTCGAAGCGTCGATCGAAGGCCTGAAGCTCCTGAACGCGGTCGGCTACGGCAAGCCGGGCTCCGGGCTACGGCTCGTGCTCGTCACCAATCCGGTCGGCGCGTTCCTGCCGAGCGGCCAACGCTCGCTCGAAGCGGAATGGAAGCGCGAGCTGAAGCGCCTGCACGACGTCGACTTCGACGCGCTCTACACGATCACCAACATGCCGATCAGCCGCTTCCTCGAATGGCTCTCCGAGAAGGGCGAGCTCGCGACGTACCTCGAGAAGCTGGTCGCCGCGTTCAATCCGGCCGCCGCGGCGGGCGTGATGTGCCGCACGACGCTCTCGGTCGGTTGGGACGGGCGGCTGTTCGACTGCGATTTCAACCAGATGCTCGAGCTCGAGCTCGGTTTCGACGCGCCGAAGCACCTGCGCGACTTCGAGCTCGCGTTGCTCGAGCGCCGGCGCATCGTCACCGCGCGTCACTGTTTCGGCTGCACCGCGGGTGCGGGTTCTTCCTGTGGCGGCACGCTGGCCTGAGCTCGCGCTCTGCGCGTTCGCCGTGCTCGTCGGAGGCGCGGCGTGCAAGACCGAGGAGCGACCGCGCGCGGCCGCGGCGGAGAGCGTGCGACTGACGCCACGCGTGTCGAGCGCCGCGCTGCCTGCTTCGACGGCCGCGCAGCTCGGCGCGAGCGATCGCGAAGCCGGCTTCGTCGCGGGCAAGCGCCCGACGCGCGCGAGTGGCACCGCGATCGTCGTCGCGGGCGAGCGCTTCGACATCGGCGCTCCGGTGGTGCTCTGGAGCGATCCCGGCGGTTACGACGCGTATCGCGAGACGCCGTTCTTCGCGCGCGACGACGGCGCGACGGCTCCGAGCACGAGCGGGAAGAAGCGCTATCGGCCCGGCCGCGGACTCTGGAGCGATCCGGCGTCGCGCGAGAACGAGCCCGCGCCCGGCGAGCCCGAGCCGACGCTCGAGCGACTGCGCGAGCTCGTCGACCAATTCGTGCTGCACTACGACGTCTGCGGCACGTCGCGGCGCTGCTTCGAGATCCTGCACGACAAGCGCAATCTGTCGGTGCACTTCCTGCTCGACCTCGACGGCACGCTCTATCAGACGCTCGATCTCCAAGAGACCGCGTGGCACGCGCGTCAGGCGAATCCGCGCTCGATCGGCATCGAGATCGCGAACATGGGCGCCTATCCGCCCGACGACGACGAGGTGCTCGCGCGCACCTACGTCGAGGACGAACGCGGCGTGCGCGTCGCGCTCGACGCGAACGCGAAGCTCGCGACGCCCGGCTTCGTCGCACGGCCGATCCGACCCGAGCGCGTGCGCGGGCTCGCGAACGGGAGCGAGCTCGAGATGCACGACTTGACGAGCGAGCAGTACGCGACGCTCGCGTGCCTCACCGCCGGGCTCGCCGAGATCTTCCCGAGGATCGAGCTCGACGCACCGCGCGACCTCGCGGGCCGCGTGCGCGACGACGCGCTCTCCGACGAGGAGTTCGCCGCGTGGCACGGCCTGATCGGCCACCTGCACATCACCGATCAGAAGCAGGATCCGGGCCCCGCGTTCGACTGGGAGCAGCTGCTCGCTCGCGCTCGTGCCTTGCGTGCGCTCGGCGTCGGTCCGGTCAGCGCTCCGCGCGAGTGAAACGCGGATCGACGGAAGGTGACGAATGCGCGGATGCTGGTCGAGCGGGGCGGTAGCGGCGGCAAAGGCGTTCGCGACCGGAGCGGCGGCCGCGGCGGCAGCGGTCGCGCTCTGCGTCGGCGCGGCCAGCAGCTCGCCGGCGCCGTCCGCGCGGACGGGCACGGCGCTCGCTACGGACGCAGCGATCGCCGCCCGCGTCGTCACGCTCGCCGGTGAGCCGTTGCGCGGCGCGTTCGTGCGCGCGTTCGACGCCGCGGACGGATCCGCCGTCGAGCTCGCGTCGGCGACGACGGACGCGGAGGGCGCGTTCTCGCTCGACGTTCGAGACGCCATCGCGCGCGGATTCTCGGGCTCGTTCGTGTCGCTCACGATCGAGCACTCGGGCTACGCGACTTCGCGGATCGACGACGTGTTCGTGCCTCCGCCGAGCGTTTCGATCGGCGACATCGTGCTGCGCGAGCGGACGCGCCTGTGCGTGCGAGTGACCGACGTCATGGCTCGCCCGGTCGCCGACGCTTCGATCTTCGTCGCCCCCGGCCCCGAGCGGCGTCGCATGCCGGTCGCGATCGAGCGACTCGGCTTCACCGACGCGCGCGGGCGCTTCGAGAGCTCCGCGTTCGGGCCAGGACCGGTCACGATCGGGGTCCAGGCGACCGGCTTCGCGGACCAAGTGGTTTCGTCGGAGCTCTTGGAGCACACCGCTTCGGACCTTTCGATCGTCGTCGCCGCGGACCGTGCCGCGAGCGTGCGAATCGTCGACGGGTTCGGCGCGCCCGTCGCCGGCGCGCGCGCGGAGCTCCGTGTCGTCGAGGAGCGCGGTGTCGATTCGCGGGCGAGACGACCGAGGAGCTTCTGGCGCTCGAGCGAGACCTCCGATTCGGACGGCTGGATCCGCTTCGAAGGCCTGTCGAGGGACACCGTTCATGCCGCGACGATCTGCGCCGCGGGTCATCGGCCGGTGCTCGTCCCGCTCGACGTGCCTACCCAATTGGTGACGCTCGAAGCGAGTGTGCTGCTCGAAGTCGAAGCCTCCGGCCCGAACGGAGAGGCGCTCGAGATCCACCGAGTGTACGTGCGGTCGGACCATCGCGAGTTGCCGCTCGAGCCGATCGACACCGTGCGACGGCGCGACAGTTTCTGGCGCGACTCGCCGAACGTGGTTCGCCTCACGCCGTCCGAGTGGCGTTTGACCGTGAACGACGCGGAGAGCTACGTCGGCGGCGGGCGGTTGAAGACGGTCGTCGTGACGACGGTGGATGGACGGGAGTCTTGGATCGACGTTCCGAGCGACGCGCTCGCGGACTTCGTGCGCATCGAAGCGCAGATGCCGGCGCTCGCGCGGGTTTCCGGCACGGTGGCGATGCAGGACGGTCGGCCGGTGTCGCTTCGACTCGGGTGGAGGCTCGATTCAGGTCGGCGAGACAGCGTGTCGACCGTGTCGAGCTCCGCAGGCGTCTTCGAACTCTCGATTCCGCCCGTCGGCCCGGTGTGGTTGGACGTGCTCGACGACGGCTGGAGCTTGGCGAGCCGTGGTCCTCGCCTGACCGTGCGCGCTGGTGAGTCGCGGCGCGACGTTCGATTGGTCGTCGAACCCGTGTCACCTCCGGAAGAAGTCGACGTGACGGTACAGGTCACGCGCGACGGCGCTCCGCCGGGCGGTCCGGTGCTGCTCGCGCTGGCTGTCCGAGGCAGCGATCTGCGGCACAAACGACCGGACTGGTCGGGCTGGACGAACAGCTCAGGCGAGGCGGTGATCCGGGTTCCCGTCGACGCGCGGCTCGATGTCGTTCCCCACGCGCGTGACGCAGCGTGGCAGAGCAGTTGGCGGAGCTTCGCCGGCGAGTTCGCTGTCGTCTCGGAGCCGTGGCCTTGGACGATCGAGCCGGCGACGTTCGGCGACAGGTGCACGATCGACCTGGCGCACCCGCTCGATTGACCGCGGTGCCCGCTGGGCTGACCGCGGTGCCTGCTGGGCTGACCGCGGTGCCTGCTGGGCTGACCGCGGTGCCTGCTGGGCGGAGCACCCTGCGCGCTGGGCCGATCACGCTCCCCGTGCGGCGGCCGCGGAGTGCGCGTCACACGTCGCGCAGGCGGCCGCGCGCGGCGGCGACGCGCTTGCGCGCGGTCGGTGCGTCGCACCCGAGGCGGTGCATTGCGATCGCGGTCTTCGCTTCGCCGTCGGCGGCGGCGAGGAGCTCCTTGGCGCGCTCGTACTCGAGGCCGGTCACCTCCGCGACGATGCGCACGCCGCGATCGACGAGCTTGACGTTCGCGCGCGTGTTCACGTCGACCATCAGGTTCTCGTAGACCTTGCCGAGCCGGGTCATCACCAGCGTCGACACGGCGTTGAGCACGAGCTTCGTCGCCGTGCCCGCCTTCAGGCGCGTGCTGCCGGTCAGCACTTCCGGTCCGACGAGCACGCGGATCGAGACGTCCGCGCGATCGGGCACGTGCTCGGCGTCGACGCACGCGAGAAAGATCGTCGCCGCGCCGCGCTCGCGCGCGAAGTCGAGCGCACCATGCACGAACGGCGTCGTGCCACCGGCCGCGATGCCGAACACGACGTCGCGCGCGTCGAGCTTGCGCGCGGCGAGTTCCGTCGCCGCCGCGCCCGCGTCGTCCTCCGCGCCCTCGACCGAGCGCGTCAACGCCTCGGGGCCGCCGGCGAGGATCGCTTGCACTTGCTCGGGCGCGCTCTGAAACGTCGGCGGGCATTCCGCGGCGTCGAGCGTCGCGAGCCGACCGCTGGTGCCCGCGCCTACGTAGAAGAGCCGGCCGCCACGCGCGAGCCGATCCGCGATGACGTCGATCGCACGCGCGATCGCTTCACGCGCCTCGTGAAGCGCGCGGTGCACGCAAACGTCCTCGCGTTGGATCAAGTCGAGCGCGTCGAGCGTCGAGAGGCGATCGAGCTCGCGCGATGCAGGGTTCTTCCTCTCCGTCATGAGACGCGAGCGCTCGTTGACGATGTCGGGCCATTCCATGGCTTCGGAGCCCGTTGGTCACTTCGAGTCAGACAACCGGTGAGGATTAGGGGCTCGCACAGGTTGTGTCGGACCAACTCGGAATTGGCCACACAGACATGACAAGTTCGCGAGACGTGAACCGAGCATGGATGCGAGGTCGACCCGCTTTAGCGCCCCGATTCGCGCCAACCGTCGCCGAACGAACACGCCCCCACGCGGTCCGCGTCGTGGCGATCGGCAGAGAGCGTCGCGGATACCAAGTCGCGGCACGCTTGGCCCCGCGCGATGAACCGCTCTCAGTACGTGGGGCGCAACACGTTCGCCTCGTTTGACCACCCCTGCGCCTCCCAGTCTGCGCCAGAAATCACCACCACCGACTCCGGGACCCCGTCCTTGTTCGCGTCCTGAAGCGCGAGAATCTCAGGCATCGGACCGAAAGCACAGCTGTCGACCGGCGCGAAGAAGTAGCAGTCCCCGCGCCCGACATACTCGCTTGCCCAGAACCGAGAGTGGCACCCCGAAAGCGTGGGCGCGACAAGAGGCGCCGCCGCTCCTCCGGGCGCCGCGACGAGTGTCTCAGACTTCGTGACCAGGTCAAGCCGGGTCACTTCACGCGAACCGTCGTGGTAGACAAAAACTTGCGTCGCGGACTCAAGTGACGGAATGAGCCCGCGAATCACGCCGCGCGCGGAGTTTGACGGCGCTTTCAGGACCTCGGTCACGCCGGTTCTGGACGGCAGCGTCCACGCGTACTGTGGCGCTCCGCCCCCCACGGGATACTGCTCCATCACCGACGGCGCCGCAACGCCGCCCTGTGCCGTACTCGCGAATGTCCAGTATTCAATCACTGTGAACCCATCTCGACTCTTACCTGCAACGCAAAAGTGGTAATCATCGACTGGCAGGACAAACGTGGGCCAGTACGCGACAGCGAACACTTCCTCCCTTTGGTCCTTGACGTTCGTCGTACTCGGGGTTTCCGGTGCCGCGTACGTCCAACCGAAGTTGATCCGCTTCTCGAGCACACTACAGAACGCCGTCCTGTAGACGCCGCCTGGGAACCGTGTCGTAGGGCGCCCGAGCTGCCACACGTCGGACGTGGGCGCGGCCGCAGGAACCGGGGTGGGTGATACCGGCGGTACAGCTTGCGCGGCGACGGCATTAGCGATTCCGCCGATTGCCGTTAGGTTGATCGTCAGGACAAGTAGGTTGCTGTGAACGCTGGTCATGAGTTCCTCTCGACGATTCGACTAGTAGCAGCAAGCGGTCGGTGGATTCTGCGAATACTGCGGATTGCCGCCGGACTGCAGGCACTTGACGTAGTAGGTCTGCATTTGCTGGATGACGTTGCCGACTTGCCAGCAGTGTATGGAATTGCCCGCGAGGCAGGACGCGTGCGCTAGGTGATCGTAGGTTTGCTGCCAGCACTCGAAGTGCTGGCAGGCGTCCAGCGCGCCTCCATTGTATGGACCGTCGGGGTGCCCATACTTCCAATGGTAATACTCGTGCCGAAGGCGGACACCGACGGTCGCGGTATCGACTCCATCGTTGATCCGAACCGAGATCGTGTCGCCATCGGTGAGTCCTTTGAAGCCTTCCACGCTCGGGTCCTTCAACACTCCGATCTGCACTGCACCGCTTGCGACCGCAGCCGCGAGATCGGCGGCGGCAGCCGCATCGTACTGGGCTAGCGCCGCCATCCCGTCCGCGATCACAGTCTGAGCTACCGGTCCAGGCGGCGAGACGACGACGCCAGGGATCGAGAGATTACCTGCGAGGCAGGGCGCGGAAGCCAACGCGAAGAACGCCACGCGCGAAACCAGAGTCGTAATCATGAGCTGCGAGAATACCCGGTTCGGCGGCGCGGGTCAATCCAAGGTGGCGGATTGAGCCTGGGGTTTCCCCCGGTCAGGGCTGACGTCACATTCGACCACGTGCTCCGCGCTCACGGCGCGGGACTTCGTCCCACATTCCGCGGCCGAGCGACGCGCCGCCGTCGACCGTGAAGCACTCGCCGTTGACGTAGCTCGAGGCGGGGGAGAGCAACCACAGGATGTGCGCCGCCATCTCCTCGGCGGTGCCGAAGCGTTGCAGCGGGATGCCTTGCTCGATCCGCGCCTTCATCGCCTCGTCGGGCCACAGGTTCGCGTGCGCTCCGCGGCTCTCGAACGGTCCGGGCGCGATCGCGTTGACGCGCAGTCCGTGGCGCGCCCATTCGACGGCGAGCGTGCGCGTCATGGCGAGCACGCCGGCCTTTGCGCTCGCGCTGTGCACGACGCCGGGCATGCCCGTCCACGCGTAGGTCGCGACGACGTTGAGGATGTGCCCGCGTTGCGCCGCGATCATCGACTTGCCGAAGTAGCGCGACGCGTAGAACGTGCCGTCGAGCACGATCCCGAGCACCGCGCGCCACGCGCGCGCCGAAAGTCGCTCGGCGGGGCACACGAAGTTGCCCGCGGCGTTGTTGACGAGGATCGTCGGCGCGCCGTGGCGCTCCGCGAGCGAGTTGGCGGCTCGCTCGACCTCGTTCGGCTCGCGCAGGTCGAGCGCGAGCGCTTCGCCGCGCCAACCGCGCGCCGCGCATTCGTCCAGGAACGCGCGATGGTGCTCGGCGTCGCGCGAGAGGATCGCGACGCGCGCGCCGAGCGCCGCCAGGCCGCGCGAGAGCTCCAACCCGAGCCCGGTGCCCCCGCCGGTGACGACCGCGAAGTCGTGCTGGAAGGTCTTCGGCGGCAACCAACGCGCGGCAGGCGGGAGCTCGACGTCCATCGCATGAGCGTGCGCGGCGGTCGAGCTCGAATCAAGCGTCACACGTCGCGTCGGACGCCGAGGTACTCGACCTCCGAGCCGTCGGCGAGGCGCAGGCCGGCGGTGCGCTCTTCGACCCGGTCGTCGATGCGGCTCAGCTCCTCGTCCTCGGCGCGGATGCCGATGCGGAGCTCGGTGAGCGCCGCGCCGTCGGTGTCGACGCGCGACGTGCTGGTCGTCGACGTCGCGGAGCCCGCGATCTCGCGCACGAGCGCGAGCACCGGCTCGAAATCGACGTCCTCGCCGCCCGCGCGAAAGACCAGATCGGCCTGCGACGTCCACGGCGCGGGCGGCGGCAGGTGTTCGCGGTGCTCGACGCGCCAGCGGCCGGCGGGCAAGCGATCGATCACGCGCTCGGCCGTGCGGCCGGCGACCATCAGGATCGCGAACAGTCCGAGGGTGAACACGAGCAGCAGCCCGAGGCAGCCGAACAGGCCCGCGACGGCGCAGCCGGTGACGCCTGCGGCCGCCGTGCCGCTCTCCTTGCGCCCGAGCAGCTTGATCGCGACGTAAGCGAGCCCTCCGAGCACCAGCAGGACGACGACGAACAGCGCGGCGAGCACGAACGCGAGCTCACGACCGGAAAGCGAGGGGAACATGGGGGACTCCTTTCGAAGAGCGGCGCCCTTACGGCGCTCGGTGCCTTGCATTCGTCCGCGGATCCCGGCGCGAGCCCGCTACCGGCCGGCGGCGGGTGCTCGATAGAGTGTGCGGCCCTCTCAACCCCGAGGAAGTCCATGCAGACCCTGACGAGCTACGTCCAAGACCGCTGGATCGCCGGCCAAGGCGCCGCGGTGCCGCTCTTCAACGCCACGACCGAACAGCCGCTCGCCGAGACCCGCGCGGGCGGGATCGACTTCGCCGCGGTGCTGAAGCACGCGCGCGACGTCGGCGGGCCGGCGTTGCGGGCGCTGAGCTTCGGCGAGCGCGCGGCGCTCCTGATGGCGCTCTCGAAGGCGATCCACGCGGCGCGCGAGGAGCTGATCGAGCTCTCGGTCCAGAACGCCGGCACCACCCGCAGCGACGCGAAGTTCGACATCGACGGCGCGATCGGGACGCTCGCGGCCTACGCGGGTTTCGGCGCGGCGCTCGGCGCTCGGCGGTTCCTCGTCGACGGCGCGGGCGTCCAGCTCGGCCGCACCGCGCGTTTTTGGGGCGAGCACGTGCTCGTGCCGCGCCTCGGCGCCGCCGTGCACGTCAACGCGTTCAACTTCCCCGCGTGGAACATGCTGGAGAAGGCCGCGTGCGCGTTGCTCGCCGGCGCGCCGGTGATCGAGAAGCCGGGCACGCCGACCGCGCTCGTCGCGTGGCGCGTTGCCGAGCTCGTGGTGCAGTCCGGCGTGCTGCCGGCGGGCGCGTACCAGTTCGTCGCGGGCTCGGTCGGCGATCTGCTCGATCACATGGGGCCGCAGGACAGCCTCGCGTTCACGGGCTCGTCGGCGACCGCCGCGAAGTTGCGCGGCCACGCCAACCTCGTGCGTCAGAACGTGCGGATCAACCTCGAGGCCGATTCGCTGAACTGCGCGATCCTCGGGGCTGACGTCGATTCGTCCGCGGACGTGTACGGCACGTTCCTCTCGAACGTCGCGCTCGACATCTCGCAGAAGACCGGGCAGAAGTGCACCGCCGTGCGGCGGATCTTCGTGCCGAAGGACCGCGTCGGCGACGTGCGCGCCGACCTCGCGGCGGCGCTCTCGAAGCTCAAGGTCGGCGATCCGGCGGAGAGCGACACGCGGATGGGCCCGCTCGCGAGCGCGAGTCAGCTCCGCGATGTGCGCGCCGGCATCGAGCGCCTCGCCGCGCACGCCGAAGTCGCGTGCGGCGGTGCGAAGCCGATCCGCGAGAAGGGCTACTTCGTCGCGCCGACGTTGTTGGTCGCGCGCGGCGAGCACTGTGGGCGCGACGCCGCGTTCCACGCCGAGGAAGTCTTCGGACCGTGCGCGACGATCCTGCCGTACGACGGCGCGCCGGCGACAGCGTGCGAACTCGCGGCGCTCGGCGGCGGCGGGCTCGTCGCGAGCCTCTACTCGAACGACGCCGCGACGATCGAGCAGGTGGTGCTCGGCCTCGCGCCGTGGCACGGACGCGTCTGGGTCGGCAGCGACAAGCTCGCCGATCAGGGTCTGCCTCCCGGGATGGTGCTGCCGGCTTCGATTCACGGCGGTCCGGGACGCGCCGGCGGCGGCGAGGAGCTCGGCGGCTTGCGCGGCCTCGCGTTCTACCTCCAACGCACCGCGGTGCAGGGCTTCAAGGGCTACGTCGAGTCGAGCTTCGGCTGCGCGCCGGGCGCGTGAGCTCGCGCCGAGCCGCGCGTTGAAGGAGGCCCCGTCGCGAGGCGCCGCCGAGTCCGCGCCTTTTCGAACGGGCTCTGAGCTCCGAACGCAGCGCGCCGGCGCTCCGACCGCGAAGTCGGGGCGCCGGCGCGGTTTCGGTTCCGCGCGATCCGTGCCGCGCGATCACTGCTGATAGGCGAGGCCGAAGCTCGCGAGCTCCGGCGTTGCGCCGGTCGCGGCGTTGGCGATGAAGCTGATCCGCGCCTGGACGTAACGCGCGCCGTCGAGCGTCGAGATCGACGACTTCCACGCGCTGTCGCCGTTCAGGAACGACGGAGCGAACTGCGCGGCGGTGAAGCCACCGAGCGCGGACGAACGGCTCTCGCCGTAGAAGTCGAAGTTGTCCGCGTTGACCCAGCTCGCGCCGTTCGAGCCCGAGGGCGGATTGCCGATCGCGGTCGCGCCGCGGTAGGCGACGACGATCTGCGTGCCGGCGGGCTGCAGGGCCGCGGTGGGTTCGAGCACCGGAGTCGCGAAGCTCGGCGTGCCGAGCCGACTGTCGAACCAGATCGTGTGCGCTCGACTGACGCGCACGACGAAGTCGGCTTGGCCGTAGTAGAAGACGTTGTCGAGCTGCGGGGTCGGGAAGCCGCTCGACGACACGCCGCCGGTCGCGACGGGCTCGGCGTCGGGATCGACGACCTTCGACTGGCCGCTCGCGAGCGTTCCGCCCGACGAGAACGCGCGGAAGAACGGCGCCGCCGACGAATTGATCGCGATCGCGATCTGGAAGTCGTTGAGACCGACCGCTCCGCCCGTCGGATAGCAGCGGAACTCCATCAACAGCGGCAGGCCGATCGTCGGAACCTGGTCCTTCGCGTACGGGACGCCGGCCTGGCCGAGCTGCACGACGTCGACGAACTTGCCGGTCTCGGCGCCGTAGCCGAACGGAGCGCCGAGCGTCTGCACCGCGGTGTCGCGCCAGGTGTAGTAGCTCGGGCTCGCGCCGACGGGGAGTTGGCGGTTCAGCGGCCACGGTTGCATCGCCATGCCGCTCGCGGCGACGAACGTGTCGGTCGGATCGACGACGTAGCCGTACGCTTTCGGGTGCACGATCGTCAGCGGATCGTTCGTCGCGCTGGCGACGTTCTGCGCGAACGTGGCGACGACACCGGACATTGGCTTGGTCGGCAGCAGCGTCTGGTTACTGAGCTGCTCGTCGGGAAGGTAGCGCGAGTGGGTCAGCGCGATCTGGAAGTCGGGGAACTGATCGGCGACGACGCTGCCTCCGTGCGGTGACCAGGCGAGGCCTTCGACGTCGACGTTCATCGTCGCCTCGTCGATCAGCGAGAACCCGACGTCGTGGTAGCGCCACAGGTTCATCAGCTTGGAGCCGAGCGGAACCAGCGGCGTCTGCACGCCCTGCGTGAACGTCAACATCGTCCCGACGATCGGGTTCGACGGATCCGCGGCCGCGGCGAAGTGCGTGACCGGGCGCGGGAGGATTCGCTCGCTCGCGAGATCGAAGAGGAACTGACCGCGCACTTCGGGCGTCGGGAACGTCGCGAACGACGGCACGTCCTCGTCCGCCGAGCTGAAGCGCAGCGCGATGCCGCCGCTCTGCACGGTCGCAGCCGCCGGATCGAGCTGGAAGCGCGCCGTCAGGCCGGCGGGCAAGAGCTCCGCGCCGCCGAGCCCGAGCAAGCCGAGCGGCCCGCCGCGCAGATGCGCTTCGAAGGCCTCGGCGCTGCCGCTTTGGTGGGCGAAAGGCACGCTCGGTGTGAACACGACCTCGGTGCCGGCGACCGACGGCACCAGCGCGCCGACGACGAAGCTGCGGATCGCGGAGGGCTCGTTCGGATCGACGATCGCGAATTCGTCGAACGCGCCGAGCGAGCGCGGATCGAGCGGTAGGTTGAACGTCGCGGACACGGTCGCGTTCGGCGCGACGCCGCGCGCCGGGCCGGCGAGAGGCGCGGGAGTGAAGGTCAGGAAGCACGCGGGCTCCTGGCCCGGCGCACCGCGCCACTTGTTCTGGAGCTCGGCCGCTCCGACGCTCGCGGCGGAGCCCGACACCACGCGGAACAGCGCGCCGGTGACCACCGCGCCGCTCGGCGGGTTGGACGCGCTCCTCGCGAGCAGCAGCGTGCCGTCGCCGTACACGAGCGCATCGCGCCGCTCGACCGTCGCCGCGCACGCGGGCGTCGCGTAGAGGAGATCGAGCTGCCAATCGGCGCCGCCCTGGTGCGTCGCCTGCGTCACCTGCACGCCTTGGCGGCCGAGCAGCGCGAGCATCGTCGCGGAGCTCAGGAAGGACTTCGCGCTGTCGACCGGCCCCGTCGCGAACGCGCGCACGACATCGTGCGTCGGCGCCGAGGTGTCGAGCGTCGCCGCGTCGCCCGCGAGCGTCGCGCCCGAGAGGTTCGCGAGCACGCGCTCGCCGACGGTCGCGAGGCGCAGCACGACGTTCGGCTCGCCGGAGCCGGAGCCCGCGGGTAAGCCGAGCGGTTGCACCGGGAGCACGAGCGACGAAGCGTCCGCCTCCGCGGCGGAGATCGCGGCGTCGACGAACACGCGGGTCGAGCGAAGTTCTCGCGCTCCGTCGCCGTCGACGTCGACCAGCGCGCCGTGCAGCGGGTCGGTCGCGAGGCGCGCCGCGAACGGCTGGTCGCCCGCGCCGCCGAGCGCGAGGCGCACGCTCTGCGCGTCGAGGCTCGCTGGATCGAGCAGGTCGTCGAACTCGAGCGCCAACGTCGCGTTGCGCGCGATGGCGGTGTAGGGCGGGAGCTCGCTCGGCGCCAAGCCGTGCTCCAGCACGCGTTCGAGCCCCGCGTCGAGCTTGGCGACGACGTCGAGGAAGAGTGGCGCGGTCCGCGGATGCGCGATCACCAGTTGGTCGCGGCCCGCGAAGTCGTCGAAGCCGAGCGTCCAATCGGCCGTCGTCGGCGCGACCGCCGCGGGCGCGAGGAAATCGCGCGCGACGAGCTCGGGCTCGCCGTCCGACGCCCTCGCGTAGAGGTCGACCAGCCGGCCGACGTACACCGTCTGGAGCGTGAGCTTCGTCGCGCGGCCGCCGTGGTGCGGCGCATCGAAGCGCAGCTCGCCCGAGGGGCCCGAGAAGGTCCAAAGTCCGGTCGAGGTGTCGGCCCCGAACTCGGAGTTCCCCTGCGAACAGGCGGTGACGACGAGGAGCGACGTGGCGAGCGCGACGGCGCGCGGCAAGTGCGCGCGACGTGCGGAACTGCGAGGGGCCAATATACCGGTGGTCGAAGCGCTGGCGGTCGAAGCACTGGGCGCCGGGGCCTGGGAAGCGGAAGCGTCGGAGGCGAAAGCGTGGAAGCTCGGCATGGCAAGGTCCAATCAAGAAGGGAAGGACTCGGTCGGGGCGCCCGTCGGGCGCCCACGAGCCGGGGCACTCGTCTGCGATGGTCGAGCGCGCGCGGGCCGGTCTGCGCACCGGTGTCCCGCGGCGTGGTTCGTTCAGGAGCCGGCGTTCGTGCGCGGCGCCGCGGCGTCGCAGCGCGCGCGATTCGCCTGCCACCACGCGCTCCAATCCGCGGCGCGATCGCCGGGGTCGGCGTGGGTCAGCCGCTGCAGCGCCTCGCGGACGCGGCGCGTCTCGGCGACCAGCGGCACGGAGTAGGCGCTGATGATGCGCACGTCGAGCACCGCACCTTCGGTCAGCACGCCGATCTGCGGATCGGCGACCGCCGCGCCCTGCGCGACCTCGACGTCGTAGTCCTGCACGTAGGCGGTCTGCCGGCCGACGAAGATGCTCGCCGCGGGCGGCTTCCATCCGCCGCCTTGCGCGGACGAGAGCGCCGATAGATAGCTGATCAACGGCTCGATCGCGGACGGGTAGCCCATCGTCGCGAGCGCTTCGACCGCGTTCGCGCGCACCGCGGCGTGCTGCGAGCCGAGCGCACGCACGATCGGCGCGACCCACGCCGGCTCCGCGGCAGCCTTCAGCGCGAGCGCGGCCTCCCGGCGGACGTCCTCCGAACCGTCGAGTACCGCGCGCGAGGCGAGGCCCAAGAGCTCGGCGCCGGGCTGGAGTCTGCGCAGCGCGAGCGCCGCGAACGCGCGCGTCCGCGGCGAATCGGCGGCGAGTTCGCGCGCGAGACGCGCGGCGAGTTGCTCGCGGTCGGCGCGTTCGCCCAGTTGATGGACGGTCACCTCGCGCATCGCCGGTCCGTAGCCCGCGCCCACGCGGAACCACTCGTCGAGCTCGGCCTCGTTGCGCGCGTCGTTGCGCGCGGCGCGCACGAAGTCGCCGAGCTTGACGCACGCGGCGAGCGCGGTCGCGGAGTCGGGGTCGCGCGAAAGCACGCGATCGAGCTCCTTGACACCTTCGTCGAGCAAGCCGACGCCGCAGAGCCAGTCCGCGTACACCGCGCGGCGCGCGTCATCGCGCCCGGCCTCGGCGCCGAGGCGCTTCGACTCGGCGAGCAGCTCGCGCTCGACCGCGATCTTGACCACGCGCTCGGCGGGGAGCGATTTCCACGCGGCTCCGTCGAGGTACTCCCATTGCTCGCCGTGCTCTCCGGTGCGCCGCGACTTCGCGCGCACGAAGCCACCGCCCGCGATCGAGAGCACTCTGCGCACTTCGCGCGCGTCCGAGTCCGACTGGGTCGACGCCGGATCGACCCGATCGACCCGATCGCTCTGGGCGCTCTGGGCGCTCTGGGCGCTCGGCGTACCCGGCGTATCCGGAGTACCTGGGGCTTGGACCGCGAGCGCGGGCGGCGCGCTGAGCGCGGCGAGGACAGCGAGCGAGAGCCAGGGAGCGACGCGCGAGGCCGGATGGTTCTTCATTGGAGCCCAAGCTAGTGGAACCGGAAGGGTCGGCAACGGCCGAAAAAGAAGCAGGGCGGCGACGTGCCCCTTTCGGGTCCTGCCCACGCCACCGCCCATTCGAATTCTGACCCGCGAATCCTGACCCGTTGTCGCCCTGGCGAAGCCTGCTCTGCCTGCTCGACGCTTGCGTGTCAGGGCGCTCTGTCCGACGCGTCGCGACGGGAGTGCGTCCGTCGCGCTGCGCCGTCGACTCGTCACCGTGGTCTGGAGTCCGCGCCCGGTGAGGCCGACGGGCTGCACTTCGCGAGTTCCGTGCCAACGTCATGGATCCGCGCCGTCGGTGGTGAACGCGAGCGCGCCGTCGCACCACGTCTGGCGGACCGGGAGCTTGCGCCGCGCGAGCTCGGCGAGGATCGGCGCCGGCCGAGAGGCGCTGATCCAGACTGCGCGCGGCGCGGTGCGGACCAGCAGCGCGCCGAGCCCCTCCGGATCCGCGCCGTGGTGGGGCGCGAGCAGGACGTCGACCGGCCCCTCGAACGCCTCGGACGCGCGCTGCACCGCCAGCGCCGCGCCCTCCGCGTCGCCGCAGAAGAGCAGCGCGCGGGAGCCGAGGTCGACGCGTAGGCTGCGCGAACCGAGGTTGCCCGGCCGGGCTTCGCCGCGCACGAGCGCGAGCGCGAGCGGTCCGGCGGTCGGAAGCCGGACCGTCCCAGAGTCGAGGTCCAGGACCGTCGCGTTCGCGAGCGCCTCCGCGCGCACCCCGTCGGCGAGCGCCCCCGCCCAGACCCGCGCGCGAAAGCGCTCGACCAGCCATGGCAAAGCTGACACGTGGTCGCGGTCGGAGTGCGACGCGACGACGCCGATCGATCCGACGTCCCACGCGGCGAGGCACGGCGCGATCGCGCCCTGGGCGACGCGCGTGCGGTCGCGCGAGCCGCCGTCGAAGAGCCACGCCCCGGCGCCGGGCGCGCGCAGCGCGACGGCGGTCCCGTGGCCGACGTCGAACGCGATCACTTCGAGCTTCTGCGGAGCAGCGGTCCAGGGCCAGAGCAGCGCGGACCACGTCAACGCCGCGAGCACCGCGGCGCGCCGCCGGCCGAGCGCGCTCCCGCGCCACGCCAAGGCGGCGAACGTCGCGAGCGACGCCAGCGCGAGACCTGCCCACGGCCGCGGCGGCAGCACCAGCGGCGTCCCCGGCAGTCGGTCCGCGAATTCGAACCACGCGACCAACGCCTGCGCGACCGCGACGCACGGTTCGCCGAGCGCGAGCCCCGGCACGAGCACCCAGAGCCACGCGCCGAGCAACAGCAGCGCGAAGAGCGGCAGCGCGACGACCGTGATCCACGCGCCGGGCACGCTGAACTCGCCGAAGACGCTCCACGCGATCGGCAAGGTCGCGAGTACCGCCGCGAGCGACGCGCCGCACGCCAACGCGAGCGCACTTCGGAGGCGGCGCCGCAGCGCCGACGGCCAGCTCTCGGAGAGTTCGAAGCGTGGACTCCGCGACACGAGCCGCGCGAGTGGCGCCGCGCCGAGCAGCAGCCCGAGCGTCGCCGCGTACGAGAGCAGCAACGCGACTTCGCCGATCGCGCGCGGCGCGAGCGTCAGCTCGGCGAGCAACGCGGTGCTCCAGAGCGAGAGCACGTCGACTCGCCGTCCGCCGCGCGCGCGCTCGAGCAGCACGCCGGCCGCGACCGCGAGCACGAACGCGACCGCCGCGCGGCGCACCGGCGACGCGCCGCCGGCGAGCGGCACGTAGACGAGCACCGCTGCGAGGAACAGGAGCTCGCGCACCCACGCCGCGCGGCGTGGCAGGAACCAACCGAGCAGTCCGCCGAGCAGCCGGGACAGCGGACGCAGCGCGAACGCGGCGATCCACGTGACGTGTTGGCCGCTGACCGCGAGCAGGTGGCGCGTCCCTGTGCGCGTGAAGAGATCGAGCGTCTGGGCGTCGAAGCGCGACGTATCGCCGCACACCAACGCGCGCAGCAGGGGCCCGTGCTCTACGCCGCCCGCGCGGTCGCACGCGGCGAGGAGCGCGACGCGCAGCCGCGTGAACGCACCGGACTCGGTCGTCGACGGCGCGAGCCGGACGAGCTCGTCGGCACGCGGCGTCCAGACCGAGCGGCCGGGACCGGCGCTCGCGTCGAGCCCTCGTGCTGCGCGCGTGCGATCGGCGCTCGCGAGCACACGCACGCGCTCGCCCTCGATCGTCCAGCCGACACCGAGTTCGACGAGCTCGTCGGTGCGCGCCGCGAGCGTGCCGAGCTCGCGCCCGTGCACCGCGCCGCGCGCGCACCATGTGCCTTCGAGCGCGCCGTCGTCGCACCGCTCGTTCGCGGGCACCGCCGCTGCGTGCGACGCCGACCCGGGCGACGCAGGCGACGCCAACGCTGGCGACGCGGGCGCGGGAGACGCCGACGCGGGAGCAAACGTCGCGCGCGCGAACGCCGCCGCCGCCAACGCCGCGAGCAGGGCGAGCGAGGGCCGCGTGCCCGCACGGCCGGGCGCCGGCCGCACGTCCGCGACGACGAGCGTCGGCCGCGTTTGCACAGAGGCGGGCGTCAGCCGCGCTTGCGCGGCGACGCGCGTCGACCCCGTACGCGCGTCGCGCGCAGCGCCGAGCGCGGGCTCGCCGTCCGCTGCCGCCCAGCCCGCGATCCACGCCGTGCCGGCGATCAGCACTCCGACGAGCGCGATCAGTCCCCACAGCGAGTGCGGCGCGGCCGCGAGCCCGCCCGCGGCGCCAAACGCGACCGCGAGGGCGGTCCACACGAGCGGGCGCGCCGGGGCGGAAGCCCCCGGGCTCGGCGCGGGAGCCCCAGGCCTCGGGCCACTGACTTCAGAGCCCGGCGCGCTCGCCCGAGGACTCGTGGCGCCGGCCCCCAGGCTCGGTGCGCCGGCTCCCGCGCGCGTCGCGCTGGCCTCGGCACACGCCGCGACCGCCTCTTCGTTCGGTGCGCCGGCGCCTGGGCGCGGGGCGTCGTCGCTGGCGCGCTCGATTTCGACCCGCTGGCGCGGGTCGTCGATGGGTCGGTCGGGATCGGAGTCTGCGGGCGGCACGGCGGTCCAGTGCAAGGCTCGACCGCCGTTCGCGCGCTCGGTTGCGGGTCTTCCGGCATTCGCGCGCAGCGATCCGAGCCCGCCGCTCGCTACAATCCCGAGGATGTCCAAGACCCGTCCGAAGCAAACGAGACACGCCCTGTTCCCGGGCACGTTCGATCCGGTGACGCTCGGTCACCTCGATCTCGTGCGGCGCGCGGCGGCGGCGTTCGACCGCGTCACGGTCGCGGTCGCGGTGCACCCGACCAAGACCGGGCTGCTTTCCGCGGAGGAGCGCCTCGAACTGCTCGCCGACGCGCTGAAGGGTCTCGACAACGTCGCGGTCGCGCGCCTCGAAGGCCTGGTGGTCGACGGCTGCCGCGCGCACGGCGCCGGCTTCATCCTGCGCGGCCTGCGCAGCGCCGCGGACGTCGACTACGAACTCCAGATGGCCCGCTCGAACCGGGCGTTGGCGCCCGAGATCGAGACCGTGCTCTTGGCCTCCACTCCCGAACACGCCCACATCTCGAGCACGCTGGTCCGCCAGATCGCCGAGATGGGGGGCGAGCTGACCTCCTTCGTGCCGAAGTCCGTCGCGCGCCGCCTCCGAGCGCGGTTCGCGCGCTAACCCGCCGCCCCGAGCCATGTCCAAGCGTGTCATCGCGACTCCCGCCGCTCCGAAGGCGATCGGCCCGTACAGCCAGGCGTTGGTCGCCGGCGGCTTCGTGCACTGTTCGGGTCAGATCGCGCTCGACCCCGCGACCGGCGAGTTCGTCGGCGGCGACGTGCGCGCGCAAACCGAGCGCGTGCTCGAGAACCTCGGAGGCGTGCTCGCCGCGGCGGGCTCGAGCTTCGCGAAGGTCGTCAAGTGCAACGTCTACCTCGTCGACATGGCCGACTTCGCGGCGATGAACGAGGTCTACGGCCAACGTTTCTCGGGCGACGCGCCGCCGGCGCGCGCCACCGTCGCCGTCGCAGGCCTGCCCCGCGGCGCGCGTGTCGAAATCGACTGCCTCGCCCTGCTCGACTGAATCGGAATCGCCATGGGACTCGCCTGCGGAATCGTCGGACTGCCCAACGTCGGCAAGTCGACCATCTTCAACGCCATCACCGCCGCCGGCGCGCAAAGCGCCAACTACCCGTTCTGCACGATCGAGCCGAACATCGGCGTCGTCGACGTGCCGGACGCGCGGCTCGAAGAGATCCACCAGTTCATGCCGACGGAGCGCATCCTGCCGGCCGCGTTGAAGGTCGTCGACATCGCGGGACTGGTGAAGGGCGCGTCGAAGGGCGAAGGCCTCGGCAACAAGTTCCTCGGCACGATCAAGGAGTGCGACGCGATCCTCCACGTCGTGCGCTGCTTCGAGAAGAAGGACATCATCCACGTCGCGGGCTCGGTCGATCCGAAGCGCGACATGGAGATCATCGAGGTCGAGCTCGCGCTCGCGGACCTCGACACCGTCGAACGCGCGGTCGATCGCGTCGCGAAGAAGGCGAAGGGCGGCGACAAGGACTCGATCTTCCAACGCGACGTCTACGAGCGCGCGAAGGGGATGCTCGAGCGCGGTGAATCGCTGCGCTCGCACCACTGGACCAAGCCGGAGCGCGACGCGTTGCAGCCGCTCTTCCTGATCACGATGAAGCCGGTGCTCTTCGTCGCGAACGTCGGTGACGACGACCTCGAAGGCAAGTCGCCGATGGTCGATGTCGTGCGCGCGCACGCCGACGCGACCGGCGCCGAGGTCGTCGCGCTCTGCGGCGACATCGAGGGCGAGCTCTCGGCGATGGAACCCGCGGATCGCGCGCAGTTCCTCGGCGATCTCGGTCTGAAGGAAGCGGGTCTGCACCGTCTGATCCGCCAGGCCTTCCACCTGCTCGGACTGTCGACGTTCTTCACCGCGGGTCCGAAGGAGATCCGCGCGTGGACGATCCACAAGGGCGACACCGCTCCCGTCGCGGCGGGCGTGATCCACTCGGACTTCGAGAAGTTCTTCATCCGCGCCGAGATCTACTCGCTCGACGATCTGCATCACTACAAGAACGAGCACGCGATCAAGGCCGCCGGCACGCTGCGCGCGGAAGGCCGCGACTACGTGATGCGCGAGGGCGACATCGCGCACTTCCTGATCGGGAAGTAGCGTCGGCGAGCCGGGGACTCTTGGCCGCTCGCGTGCGCTCGCGCGGGCCCGAGCGAGAGCGCTCGCTCGTTGCTTCGACGACTTGCGTACTCGTTCCGAGTCGAGCCCGTCCAACTGCGGTTGTCGGTGGATCGTTGCGAAACCCAGACTACAGGGTGCGCTAGATCTCGCGCATCGCTTCGCAAGGCACCCCAGTTCGCGCGCGATGCGGAACCCCTATTCGGTGAGGTTGGAAATGAACCGCTCGACAGAATCGCGCGCCGTGTGCGGCCGCAATCGTTCGTTCGCCGCCGTGCTCGCGCTCGCCGGCTTCGCGTCCATGTGGATCACGACGGGTGAGGCCGTCGCAGCGCCGCAGCAAGCCAAGGTCTGGGTCGTCGGCCCGTCCGGCTCGTTCCAAGACATCCAAGGCGCGGTCGATGCCGCGGTCGGCGGCGACATCATCGTCGTCGATTCCGGCACGTACACCGGTTTCGTCGTCGACGCGAAAGAGCTGACGATCGTCGCACGCGTCGACGCCTCCGCCGGCGAGAAGGTCGAGATCGCCGGCGAAGTGACGATTCGAAATCTCGCGCTCGGCGACACGGTCGTGCTGCAGGGCGACGCGTTCGCGATCCTCGGTGCGACCGGGACCGCGCTCTCGGTGCTCGACTCGCTGGGCTCGGTGCGACTGCAAGGGCTGACGCTCGAAGGCGCGTGCGGATTCAGCGGCGCGGACGGAGCGCCCGGACTGCTGGTCGATCACTCGCTCGACGTCGCCGTCGTGTCCTCGTACGTGTCGGGCGGCTTCGTGTGCGACTATCCGGGCAACGGCGGAACCGCGATCGAAGTCGATGCCGGCAACCTCGCGCTCTACGGCGTCACCGCCGAGGGCCGCGATGGTGAGCAGGACCTCGCGACGCTCGGCGCGCCCGGTTCCGCGGGCGGCTCGGGCTGCGTCGTTCGCAGCGGCTTCCTCTTCGCGTCGCAGTCGACCTTCCAAGGCGGCGACGGCGCGGGCGGCGCCGACGGCTTCATGGATTGCGCGTCCGGCGGCATCGAGCCCGGCAGCGGCGGCGACGGCGGACACGGAATCGCGCTCGAGGCGCCGAACGCACTCGCGCGCGTCATGAGCTGTCTGCGCGACGGCGGCGTCGGCGGACCGGTCGGCGTCGGCTCGTTGTGCACCGCGACCGACGGCATGCCGGGCAAGGCCGACTCGATCGCCGCGGGCGCGACGCTCGTCGAAGATCCGCTGCCGGTGCGCAGCACGCTCGGGCCGAGCTTGTCGTCCGAGCTCTCTTCCGTGCTGTTGCACTTCGAGGGGCAGCCGGGCGATCGCTTCTACCTCTTCCTGTCGACTGCGACGCAGTTCGTCGACGAGCCGACGTTCCATGGCGTCACGCTCGTGAAGACTCCCTACCTGTATCGCTTGGTGATGGGAACCGTCCCGTCGAGCGGGATGCTCGACACCGGTTACGCGATCGGCGATCTCGGCGCCGGCGTCGAGGGCATGGTGTGGCACGCGCAGACCTACGTGCGCACCGCGTCGAACAAGCGCATGTACGGCGGTCCGGCGTCGTTGGTGATGCTCGACTCGCAGTTCTGAGCGACACATCGCACTGCGCCGGCCGCGCTCCGCCCGCCGCATCCCGCCCGTCGCGGGATGGCGGGGAGCGCGGCCGGCTTCATTGCGGACCAGCTCGTGGCGCGTCAGCATGCGGGCGTGAAGCAGCACCAGGAGTCGTTGGAGGTCCGCACGCCGGGCCGCGGCGCGATCGACCTCTCGCGCGAACTCGCGCGCATCGTCGCGACGAGCGGCGTGCGGAGCGGGCTCGCGGTCGTCTTCTGCGCGCACACGTCGGCGAGCTTGCTGATCCAGGAGAACGCCGATCCCGCGGTGCGACGCGATCTGCTCGCGTGGCTCGAGCGTCTCGCGCCCGACGGCGATCCGCGCTACGAGCACTCCGACGAAGGCCCCGACGACATGGCGGCGCACCTGCGCAGCTCGCTCGGACGTTCGTCGGAGTCGATTCCGATCGTCGCCGGAACGCTCGTGCTCGGCAGGTGGCAAGCGCTCTACCTCGTCGAGCACCGCACTGCCCCGCACCGGCGCCGCGTCGTCGTCCACGTCAGCGGAGAATGAACATGCTCGCGCGCAGTCTCGTCGTCGTCGCGTTGTCGTTGGGCGGTTGTCGCGCGGCGCCGTCGGCGGTCGCGGACCGCGAACTCGGCGCCGCGAGCCCCGCGTGGCTCGCGGGCGTCTGGCGCGGCGAGCAGGACGGCACCGTCTGCGAGGAGTATTGGACGCCGTTGCGCGGAGGCTCGATGCTCGGCGCAGGGCGGGTGCTGGTCGCCGGCAAGACGGTCTTCTTCGAGCACTTGCGCATCGAAGGGCCGGAGCTCGGCGCAGAGCACTGGCGCTACGTCGCACTGCCGGCGGGGCGTGGTTCGACGGCGTTCGAGTTGGTCGAGCTCGAGCCCGGGCTCCTGGTCTTCGAGAACCCGACGCACGACTTCCCTCAGCGCGTGAGCTATCGCCTGCGCGAGGACGGCTCGCTGCACGCGCGGGTCGAAGGCATTCAGGCGGGCGTGTCGCGCGGCGAGGACTTCTACTTCCGCCGCGCGGAGTGACCGCGCGCGTCGGCGCGCGGAGTGATCACGCGAGATAGACGTCGCGCTTCACGATCTCGAGGCAACGCGTCGGATCGCCGAGCGGCTCGAAGCCGTAGCGCGCGTAGAGCCCGTGCGCGTCGCGAGTCGCGAGGCTGAAGCGGCGCAGCCCCTGGAGCTCGGGATGCGCGAGCACGCACTCCATCAAGCGTTTCGACACGCCGCGTCCGCGCGCTTCCTCGATCACGAAGACGTCGCAGAGCCACGCGAACGTCGCACGATCGCTGACGACGCGCGCGAAGCCGACTTGGTGGCCCGCGAGGTAGGCGCCGAAGACCAACGAGTGCTCGAGCGAGCGCGCGACGAGCTCGCGCGGGATACCGGTGGCCCAGTACGAGCGCACGAGGTAGCCGTGGACGACGTCGAGGTCGATCCGATCGGGCGCGTCGCTGATCTCGAGCTCGCCGAATCTCCACGTCGCGCTCGGCGACGATCTCCCCGGCGCCCCCGGCGACGATTCCCCCGGCGACGATTCCCCCGGCGACGATTCCCCCGGCGACGATTCCCCCGGCGACGAGCCCCTCGGCGACGAGCCGCCCGGCGACGATTCCATCGGCGCGCTCATCGACTCGCTCCGGAGAGATGCGCGCGCAGCCACGAGTCCCACACGTTCGGGCGTTCGAGTTCGAGCAAGCCCGCGGCGCTCGGTGCGACGAGCTCCGCGACCTCGACGTCGAGCTCCGCGACGGTCGCGAGAGTGCGATTGAGCCCGTACGCGCGGTCTTGGTCGCGGCGCAGCACGATCTCGACGACCATCGCCTCGCCCGACGAGCTGAGCGCGGTGACCCGCGCGGTCGGTCGCTCGAAGCCGAGCTCGGCCGCGCTCTTCGTCGACAGCGCGCGCGCGATCGGGATCGACGTCAGGAACGCGAGGTACGCCTCGGCGCGCGGATTCGGACACGGCTTGGCGAGCCCGTCGACCGAGAGCTGCCACGTCCACGCAGCCGCGCCCGCGGCGAGCTCGGCCTCGCTCGCGCGCAGGCGCACGAGCTCGAGCGCGGCGCCGTCCGAGTGGTCGACGAACACGCGATCGATCGTCTGCTGCGGCCCGGGGAATGGACCGGCGACCAAGCGCGCGTCCTCGAACGGCGCGCGGCCGGGCGCGAAGCCCGCGGCGAGCAGGCTCGCGACGTCGAAATCGAGCTCGAGCGGCGCGCTCTCGCCGGCGTGCTGCACCAACGCGGCATTCGGCGCGAGCGAACGGCCTACGTCGAGCGCGAACAGCACGTCGCGGCCGGGATCCGACAGGACTCTTGCGCCGCAGAGTTCGATCCGCCACTCCGGCGTCGGCGCGAGACCGTACGCGGCGCGCTCGGAGTCGCCGGTCGCGCGGCGCAGGACGCGCGCTTCGAGCAGCTCGGCGACCAGCGCCTCGATCGCGCGCGAATCGCAGACCGCTTGCCTGCCGTCGAGCGAGCGCCAGAGCCCGGACTTGCGCGCCAAGATCCAGCGCGTGCCGTCGGCGGGGCGCTCCAGAGAGACCGCGGCGACGACCAACGCCTTGGCGCGTTCCTCGGGGAGCAAACGCTCGACCAATGCCTCCGGCGCGCGCTCCCTGCCGCGCAACGCGCGTTCGGCGACGAAGCCGAGCGTGGCGAGCACCAAGACGACGACGAGCGCGCGCATCAGGCTCCGAACCCCGCGACCGGCCGCGCCGCCGCGCGACGCAGAGCCCACGCGAACGCGAGCACGAACAGCGGCCCGGCGAGCACGACGAGCACGCGCCAGGTCACGCGCTCGTCCTCGTCGGGCGCGACGAAGCCGGCGCGCCTCGGACGCAGCGACAGGATCTCCGCGTGCGCGTCGTCGAGCGCGACCGCCGCGACCGCCGCGAGCAGGAAGTCGGCCGCGCGCCACTCGGGATCGAAGAGCTGCCCGTTCTTGAACGTCTCCGAGCAGCCGACGAGCACCGCGCGACCCTCGCGCTCGCCGGGCCGACCGTCGAGGCCGGGGAAGCGTCCGCGCACGTCGAGCGCGAGGTCGACCGGACCGAGCAGCGTCTCCGGCGGCACGAGGCTCCCGGGCGCGAGGTCGCCGCCTTGCCACGCGACCGACCACGTCGTCGCGCTGGTGCGCACGAGCGCCTCGGCGACGAGCCCGCGCTCGGCGAGCTTCGCGGGGTCGCTGCGCAGTCGATTCGCGTAGGGCAAGCGCAGGTCGGAGAGCCCGCGCACGATCGGCGACGTCGCGCTGAAGCCCTCGGGCAACGCGCGCAGCACGAACGGCCGCGCGGAGGTCGAGAACTCGAGCGCGCGCGCCGCGCGGCGGGACCCGATTTCGGTGGCGACGTCGAGCGTCGCCGCGCTCGCGTCGCACAGCACCTCGCGGACCCACTCGATGCCGAGCGCCGCGAAGTAGCCGGCCTCGAGGTCGCAGTACTGCGGGCGCGGCCAGTGCGCGAGCTCTCCGCGCTCGGTGTCGAGCCGCCGCGACTGGATCGCGTAGTGCTGCGCCGCGATGACCGCGCCCTTGCCGCGCGCGAGCGCCGCGGCGACCGTCGCGAGCATCGGAGTGACGTCGCGGCGCGGTTGCAGCCAGACGAGCGCGTCGACGTCGTCGGCGAGCACCGGCGCCGCGGGCTCGACGCGCACGACGTCGAAGCCGTTCTCGGCGAGCCAGCTCTCCGCCTGCGAGTAGACGTCGGATTCGCTCGGCGCGAAGAGCTTGAGCGCCTCGTAGAGCTCGCGCGCCTCCGCGGCGGAGAGGCGAGGCGTGTCAGCGGCCAGCGCGACGGTCGGCGCGCGACGGCCGAGCGCGCGTTCGAGCGCGAGCACGAGCCGGAACTCGAGGACCGCGTCGCCGTCGACCGACGTCAGGTCGACGATCGATCGGTGCGAGCCCGAGGACACGCGCAGCGCCGCCCAGACCGCGCGCACGGTGGTCGCGGTCTCGTCGCGGGTCTCGACGGCGCGCGCGGCGAGCCCTTCGCGCGCGAGCGCCTCGCGTTCGGCGTCGGAGAGCGCCTCGGGCAGGCGGCGGACGAGCTCGACGTCGGCTCCGGCGCCGCGCAGGTCCGAGACCAGCACGCGCACGCGGGCCACCGTCGCGGCGATCCGCGGCGGCAGCGTCGCGCTCGCGAAGAGCTCGAGCGTCACCGGCCGATCGAGCTCGGCCGCGAGCGCGAGCGAGCGCGGCGCGAGCGTGTGCATGCGCGAGGACGTGACGTCGATGCCGGCGGGCGCGGGCAGCCGCGTCGCGGCGAAACCGCCCACGGCGAAGAGCGCGAAGAGCAGCGCGACGAGCCCGAGTTCGGGCCCGGAGCCGAACAGCGTCGCGCGGACGGAAACCAGGCTGCCGCGCGCGAGCGCGAGGCCGAAGAGCAAGAGCGGCACCAGCCCGATCACGAGCGCGCGCCAGCGCAGGCGCTCGGCGGGCGAGAGCGGCGGCAACGCTTCCGCGGCGTGCGCGCGCGCGCGGACCCGTGCGACGCGCGCCGAATCGGCGAGCGAGGCGAGCAGCGCGCGCGCCAGGTTGCGATGCGCGAAGTCGACCTGCTCGAACGCGCCGTCCTCGAACGGGCTCGCGGACCCGAAGACGATCAGCGAGCCGCTCCAGCCGTCGCGCGGCGCGAGATGGAGCGCGAGCGCCTGGCGGCCGCGCTGGGGCGCGCTCGCGGGCTCGCTCGGCGATTCGCTCGCCGGTGCGCCCGGCGATTGGCTCGGCGATTGGCCCGGCGGTCGATCGGCCTGCTCGCTCCACGCCCGCGCGCCGCTCGACGCGAGCACGCGCGCCTCCGAGCCGCGCTCGACCAGTTTCGACGCGTCGGTGAGCAGCGAGCTCGGCGCGCGGAACACGAGCGTGCCATTTGGCTGCGAGCCGAGCAGTCGAAAGTCCTGATCCGAGGCGATCGAGGCGACCGCGAGCTCGCTACCGAGCGCCGCGCGCGAGCTCTGCGAGACCGCGGAGTCGTCGCGGACGATCTCGCCGCCGACTCGCGCGCCGAATTGCGCCGTGATCGCGGCGAGCGCTTCGCGCGAGCGCGCGGGCCGGCCTTGCGCATCGAGTCCGCCGCCCGCGAGCACGACATGCGTCCCGCCGTCGATCGCGCGCGTCAGGGCCGCGACGACGGCATCGCTCGCGCGCTCGGGCTCGATCCACAGCACGAGCGGCGTCCCCGCGGGGATCGGCTCGCCGCCGGCGAGATCGACGCGCACGACGTCGGCGCACTTCGCGAGCTCGGCTTCGAGCTCGCGGGTCGACGCGGCGCCGGCGAGCACGACGCGCGGCCGCGACGGCTGCACGAGCTCGGCGAGCTCTTGCGCGACGAGCAACGGCAAATCGCCGAGCCTCGCGCGCGAGATCGCGTGGATCACGCGTTTGCCGTGCGCGCCGTAGCTCAGCACCAGCGACGCGAACACGGAGCGTTCGGCGAATGCGTCCGAGCGCACCTCGCGCAGGCTGAACGGCGTCACGCCTTGAGCCGCGATCCAGTCGGCGAGTTCAGGTGAGCGCTCGGGCTCGACGCGCTGCCAACGGAAGCGGCCGGCGGAAGCGTCCGCGAGCCGTTCGAGCAGCTCGACGAGCTCGCGCTCGAGCCCGCGCTCCGACGATGGCAGCTCGTTCGCCCCCGAGAGCACCAAGGTCGCGACGACGTCGGAGTCGAGCTCGCGCATCGCGCGCTCGGCGCGCGGATCGAGCCGCACCCAGCCCGTGTGCTCGAGGTCGACGCGCGGCGCATCCGCGGCGTCGAGCGCCCGCACGCCGAAGAGCACCGCGAGCCAGCCGACGAGCGCGGTCGCGAGCAGCACGCGGCGCTCGGACGCGCTCATGTCCGCAGCCTCCGCACCAGCGTCGTCGTCAGCCAGAGCGAGAGCGCGGTCAGGCCGACGAAGTAGGCGAGCGCCGGAGCGCTCGCGATGCCCCCGACGAGTTCCTCGTAGTGGGGGATCGCGGAGAACACGTCGTGGATCCACGTGCCGACGTTCGCGCCGGAGAACAGTCCGTCGAGCACCGCGACCAAGCGCTCGTCGCCCGAGAGCACCAGTGCCGCGGACACCAGCGCTGCGAGCACGAACGCGACCACCTGATCGGACGACAGCGCGGAAAGCAGCGATCCGAGCGCGAGCAGCAAGCCGCCGAGCAGCAGCGCCGCGAGGTAGCCGGACGCGAGCAGCCCGAGATCGGGCGCGCCGAGCACGCAGAGCATGACGACGATCGGCGCGGTGCCGACCAGGAAGAGCCCGTACAGCGCGAGCGCCGCGAGGAATTTGCCGAGCACCAGCGACCCGGTCGCGAGCGGCAGCGTGACCAGCACCTCGAACGTGCGCGTGCGACGTTCTTCGGCCCAGAGGCGCATGCTCTGCGCGGGCAGGAAGAGCACCAAGAGCACCGGCAGCCGCGAGAAAAATGGGCCCATGTCGATGCGGCCGGCGAGAAAGAACTCGTTCATGAAGATCGAGTTCGCGAGCAGCAGCGCGGCGATCGTGCTCGCGGTGGCGACGCCGGAGTCGAACCACGCCGCGAACTCGCGCGAAGCGATCACGCGCGCGCCGGCGAGCAGTCCGAGCGGTTGGGCGGTCATCGCGCGGTCTCCTTGGGCGCCGGCGTCGGCGCCGGTTCGAGTAGACGCACGAGCTCTTGATCGAGCGTCCGGCCCGCGGCCGTCGCGCGCTTCGAGAGCGCGGACACGGGCTCGTCGGCGACCAGCTTGCCCTTGTGGATCGCGACGACGCGTTCGCACGTGTCGCAGACCTCGCCGACGATGTGGCTGGAGAACAGGATCGCGCGGCCCGGCGCGAGCGAGCGCAGGAAGTCGCGAAACGCGGCCATCTGCAGCGGATCGAGGCCGTGCGTCGGCTCGTCGAGCGCGATCACCGGCGGATCGTGGATGAGCGCGGCGGCGAGCCCGATGCGCTGCCGATAGCCCTTCGAGCACTCCTGCACGCGCTTCTTGGTCACCGCTTCGAGCGCGCAGGCGCCGATCGTCCACGCGAGGCGCTCGGCGAGCTGCGCGCGCGCGAGCCCGCGAGCGCGACCGACGAACTCGAGGTAACGCAACACGCGCATACCGTCGTAGAGCGCGTTGTGCTCGGCGAGGTACCCGAGCGACGCGCGCGCGGCGAGCGGCTCCTTCACGACGTCGTGGCCGGCGAGCTCGATCGAGCCCTCGTCTGGCACGAGGAACGTCGAGACCAGCTTGAGCAGCGTGCTCTTCCCCGCGCCGTTCGGGCCGACGAATCCGACGATCTCTCCGGGCTCGAGCGCGAACGAGACCCGCTCGACCGCGACGGTCGCGCCGTAGCGCTTGGTGACGCCGCGGATGTCGAGCAGGGGCCGGACCGAGTCGTTCATCGCGCGCGCTCCGAATCGAGCAAGTGACAGGCGACCGACGGCGCGCACGCGCGGCCGAGCCGTGCGAGCGCCGGGCGTTCGCCCACGCAGCGCGAGCCGAGCTCGGCGCGGCGCGGACAGCGCGGATGGAAGCTGCAGCCCGCCGGCAGGTCGAACGGCGACGGCGCTTCGGCCGAGACGAGCAGCGCGCGCGCGTCGGCGGCGCGGCGCGCGAGCGCGACCAACGCCTTCGAGTACGGATGCAGCGGCTCGCGGAAGAACGCCGCGGTGTCGTTCTCCTCGACGACGCGTCCGAAGTACATCACCGCGACGCGCTCGCACATCTGGTGGACCAGCGAGAGGTCGTGGGTGATGAAGAGGTACGCGAGGCCGAAGCGCTCGCGCAGCGACGCGAGCAGGTTCAGGATCTGGGCCTGGACCGAGACGTCGAGGGCGCTGGTCGGCTCGTCGAGGATCAGGAGCTCGGGCTCGAGCGCGAGGGCGCGCGCGATCGCGAGCCTTTGGCGCTGTCCGCCCGAGAATTCGTGCGGGTAGCGACCGATGTCCTGGGTCGAGAGGCCGACCGCCTCGAGCAGCGCGAAGCTCCGCGCCCGGCGCGCGCGCGCGTCGCCGACGCGATGGATCTCGAGCGGCTCGCCGAGCAGCTCCTCGACCGACAAACGCGGATCGAGCGACGCGAACGGGTCCTGGAAGACCAGTTGGACGCGGCGGCGGAGCGCGAAACGTTCCGGCGGGGAGAGCGACGCGACTTCGCGACCGTCGAAGCGGAGCGAGCCACCCTCGGGCTCGACCAAGCCCGCCAACGCGCGCGCCAACGTCGACTTGCCGGAGCCCGATTCGCCGACCAACGCCGCGGAGCCGCCGCGCGCGAGCGACAGCGAAACGCCGTCGACCGCCTTGAGCCGGCGTTTGCCGCCGCGCTCGGCGTAGGTGACGCTGAGGTCGACGAGCTCGACGAGCGCGCTCATGCTTCGAGGGTCTCCGCGTGCGCGCCGGCGACGCGCTCTTTCTCGAAGCACGCGGCGCGGCGACCGGAGCTCAGCGACATGCCGGTCTCCGCGCGCCGCAAGCCGGAGAGGTCGGGCCGCTCGCGGCGGCAGCGGTCGGTCGCGAGCTCGCAGCGCGGATGGAACGCGCAACCCGTGGGCAGCGCGGTCAGCTCCGCGGGCGCGCCGGGCACCGCGGCGAGACGATGCCGGCGTTCGCCGCCGAGCCGAGCGCGCGCGCGCCACAACGCGGCGGTGTAGGGGTGCCACGGGTGCTCGAAGAGCTCGTGCGCGTCGGCTTGCTCGATCACGCGGCCCGCGTACATCACGTGGACGCGGTTCGCGGTCGCATGGACGAGTTCGAGGTCGTGGCTGACGAGCACGACGCCCGCGCCGCGTTCCTCGCGTTCGCGCTTCAAGAGGTCGAGCACCGTGAGCGCGACCGCCGGATCCAGCGCGGTCGTCGGTTCGTCCGCGATCAGCACCTTGGGCTTCGCCACCAACGACATCGCGATCAGCGCGCGTTGCCGTTGGCCGCCCGAGAGCTCGTGCGGGTACGCGTGCAGACGCGACTCGGGATCCGGGATGCCGACGTCGCCGAGCGCGCGCGCGGATTCCGTCAACGCCTCGCGCCGCGAGAGGCCGCGGTGCACTTCGAGGACCTCCGCGAGCTGCACGCCGATCGTCAGGAACGGATTGAGCGCCGCGGACGCGTCCTGGAAGACCAACGCGATCTCGCTCGCGCGGAGCTTGCGGAACTCGCGCTCGTCGAGCGCGAGCAGATTGCGTCCGCCGTACCAGATCTCGCCGGTCTCGACGACTCCGCCGGAGTAGGGGACGAGCCCCAGGATCGCGAGCGCGGTCGTCGACTTGCCCGAGCCCGACTCGCCGACCAGCGCGACCATCTCGCCGGACTCGAGCTTGAACGAGAGCTGATCGACCGCCCACAGCGGCCCGCGCGGCGTGTCGTAGCGCACGCGCAAGTTGTCGACCTGCAGGAGCGTCACGCCGGCCGCTCCTTGTCGCGCACGTCGAGCGCGTCGCGCAAGCCGTCGCCGAGCACGAACAACGCGAGCAGCACCGACGCCATCGCGACCGCGGGGTACGCGAAGAGCCACCAGCGCACTTGCAGCGCGTTGATCGCCTCGACGCCGTCGGCGACGAGCAGGCCGAAGCTCACCTCCGGCGCCTGCACGCCGAGGCCGAGGAACGAGAGGAACGCCTCCGCGAGCATCACCGACGGAAGCGTCAACGTCAGGTAGACGACCGCGACCGGCAACACGTTCGGCAGCACGTGCCGGCGCAGGATCCACGCCGTCGGCGCGCCCATCGCGCGCGCGGCGAGCACGAACTCGCTCGACTTCAGCGCGAGCACCTGTCCGCGCACGACGCGCGCCATCGTCAGCCAGAACACCGCGCCGAGCACGACGAAGAAGACGACCTCGCGATCGATCAGCTCCTCACCGAGGCTCGCACGCGGCGCGTCGAACAGCGCGAGCGCCGTGATCACCAGGAACACGAACGGCAACGAGTAGAGGACGTCGACGAAGCGCATCATCCACCGATCGGTGCGCCCGCCTTTCAGCGCCGCCCACGCTCCCCAGACGACGCCGATCGTCAGGCTGATCGACGCCGCCGCGAGCGCGGTCAGGATCGACTTGCGGCTGCCCCACCCGATGCGCGCGAGCAGGTCGCGGCCCTGCGAGTCCGCGCCGAGCCACGGCCCGGTCTGGTACTTGCCGAAGAGCTTCGTGCGCAGCTCGACCAGCGCTCCGTCGACCACGCCGAGGTCCCAGTAGTCGACTTCGAACTGTTGCTTCGTCTTGTCGAGCCACGGCCAGACCGGCGGCTGCGGCCTCTCGCTCGGCCGCATCGTCTTCGGCGAAGGGATCGGCAACAGCGGCGCGAACAGGCTGCCGAGCCCGATCACGCAGAGGAAGAGCCAACTGAACCACGCGGCGCGGTTCTTCCGCAGCTTGCGCCACGCGCGCGTCGAGATCGGCTCGCCGCGGAAGCGCTGCGCTTCGGCGTAGAGCGCGTCGACGTCGCGGCCGCCGAGGTCCCAGCGTGCTTCGGCGGCCACCTAGAGCTCCTCCAACGCGATGCGCGGATCGAGCCGCGTGTACGCGAAGTCGACCAGCGCGTTGAGCGAGTAGATCAGCACCGAGTAGACGATCGTGACGCCGAGCGCGAGCGTGTAGTCGCGGCTCAACGCGCTCGCGACGAAGTGCGAACCGGTGCCGGGGATCGCGAAGATCCGCTCGATGACCAAGCTGCCGGTGAGCACGCCCGCCGCGGCGGGACCGAGATACGAGACCGCCGGCAGCAGGCCGCCGCGCGCGGCGTGGCGCAGGATCACCGTCGAGTAGGGCAATCCCTTCGCGACTGCGGTGCGCACGTAGTCCTGCGACAGCGATTCGATCAGCCCGGTGCGCACGAGCCGCGCGACGTACGCGGCGACCGGAGCGCCGAGGGCGAGGCTCGGCAAGACGAAGTGCGCGAACGTCGAGCTCCCCGCGACCGGCGACCAGCCGAGCGCGAGCGAGAACACGAGCACGAGCAGTCCCGCGATCACGAAGCTCGGCAATGCGATTCCGAGCGCGGCGACGAGCCGCAGCGAGAGATCGAGCTTCGTCCCGCGCCGTGCCGCCGCGAGGATGCCGAGCGTGGTCCCGACCGTGACCGCCCACGCCAACGCGAGGCTCCCGAGCGCGAGCGACAACGGCAGCGACTCGCCGAGGATCTGGTTGACGGTGTAGTCGCGGTAGCGGAACGACGGGCCGAGGTCGCCGGCGAGCACGCCGCCGAACGGACGCTCGCGATCGCCGAGCAGCCCGTGCGAATCGAGGTTGAGCGGCCCGAGGTACTGCAGGTACTGGCGCCAGATCGGCCAATCGAGGTGGTAGCGCGCTTCGACGTTCGCGAGCACCGCGGCGGGCAGGCGCCGTTCGGCGGAGAACGGACCGCCGGGCACGACGCGCATCATCAGGAACGCTGTGGTGACGACGATCCAGACCGTCAGCACCAATCCGAGCGCGCGGCGGAGCACGAAGCGCTTCACTTGCGCGTCCTCCCGCCGGCCTTGCGCTCGGCCTGGGCCTTCGGCGAGTACAGGCCTTCCTTCGGACCGTGCGACGAGACCTTCTTCTCGCGTTTGTTCTGCGCGCGCCGGCTGCGTGCGAGCTCGGGCTCGTCCATCCAGTACCAGTACTTCGGGTTCTGCTCGTTCAGCGGGTTGACGCCGAAGCCGCCGACGCGCGGATCGACCAGGTTCTGCGAGACGTACGAGTAGATCGGCAGGATCGGGAGCTCGTCGAGCAGGATCGTCTCCGCGCGGCGCAACAACGCGTTGCGCGCCCCGGGGTCGACGATGCCGCGCGCTTCGGCGATCAGCTTGTCGTAGTCGGCGTTCTTCCAGCCGGTGCGGTTGTTGTCGGACTCCGACGTGAACACCGCGAAGAAGTTGAGCACGTCGAGATAGTCGCAGATCCACGAGGAGCGCGACACGTCGTACTGCAGGTTGGATTGCCGATCGACGTAGCTCTTCCACTCCTGGTTCTCGAGGTCGACGTCGATGTCCAGGTACTCGGACCAATCGTTCGCGACGAGCTCTGCGATCGAACGGTTCTGCTCGCTCGAGTTGTACAGGATCCGCAGCGTGCCGATCGGCTTGCCTTCCGGGCCGAAGCCGGCTTCCGCGAGCGCTTGCCGCGCGCCTTCGAGGTCCTCTTTCTTCGCCGGGGGCGACGAGTACGAGCCCATGTGGCCCCACGGCACCAACGTGTACGCGGGCTTCTGTCCCGCCTCGAGCAGCCGATCGCAGATCTGCACGCGGTTGATCGTCGCGTAGAGCGCGCGGCGCACGCGCGGGTCGTCGAGCGGCGGCTTGGTGGTGTTGACGCGGTAGAAGTAGAGGCCGAAGTACGGCTCCGGATCGAAGTCGTCGCGCGCCAGCAGTCGATCGATCAGGCTCGCGGGCACGTTGCCGTCGAGCCAATCGACCTCGCCCGCGAAGTACAGGTTGAACGCGGTGGTCGCATCCTCGATCGCGAGCGCGTCGATCGTGCGCATCGCCACGCTGTCGGCGTCCCAGTAGCGCTCGTTCTTGACCAGGCGGATGCGATCGTTCAAGCGCCGCTCAGCCAGCACGTATGGTCCGTTGCCGACGAGCGCGCCGGGCCGCGTCCATTCGCTCGTCCAGCCCTGCGGCGAACGCTTTCGCGCGGCCTCCAGCGACGCGCGGTGCACCGGCGAGAGTTGGTACGCAGCGAGCAGTTCGAGGAAGTGCGCCGTCGGCGCGACGAGCTCGATCACCAACGTCGCGTCGTCGGTCGCCTTCACGCCGAGCGCGACCGCGCCGGGCTCGACCGGCGTGTCCGCCGCGTCGCGGCCGGTGTTGAGCTCGCGCGCGCCGCGGATGCACCACAGCTCGCCGGCGAACGGCGACGCGGTCTCGGGGTCGAGCAGGCGCCGGAAGTTCCACTCGAAGTCCGCGGCGGTCAGCGGATCGCCGTTCGACCACACGATGCCGGGCTTCAGCTTGAAGATGTACGTCAGGCGATCGGCGGAGAGCTCGGTGTTCGCCGCCAGCGCCGGCACCGCGTTGCCGCCGATCGGTTCGCGCGTGTAGAGGCCCTCGTAGAGCGCGCGGATCACGCGGCCCTCGGGGATGCCGTTCGCGGCCGCGGGGTCGAGGCTCGAGACCTCGGTGCCGTTGTTGAAGACGAAGTCGGCGCGCGGCAGCGCGCGGGCGAGCGTCAGGCTCCAAGCCCAGGCGACCAGCGCGAGCGGCACCAGCGAGAGGGCCGCCACCCAAAGCGGTGAAGCCCACCTGCGAGACGCCATGCGAGGGATGCTAGCAACCTAGGTAAGTGACACAAGTCGGTTAGTCTCAATGGGTTGGACCCTTGACGCTGGCTCGGCGTCCAACTACGGTGCGACCGTCCGCGGGGGCGTCGGTCTTGAGTAACCGGAGGTAGTGTCCCGGACCCTGCTCGATAGCTCCGCTCGTCCCCTGTCCCGAGTCCTCTCGCGCTCCCGGTGGTCCCCATGTCGATTCGAACGCTCGCTCTCGGCGCCGCGGCGCTTGCGGTGGTGGTCGGCGGACTGCTCTTGATCGTTCCGAGGGGCCCGGCGAGCCCGCAGACTCCGATTGCCCCCGGTGCTCCCGGTGCTCCGGTGACCGCGGCGAGCGCGAGCACCGCGACGAGCCTCGCACCGGGCGCTCGCGTGTCGCCGCCGACCCAGGCGCCGACGTCGACGCGGCCGCCCGAACGCCCGGCCGAGGGCGTGGCGTCCCAGGCGCCCGAGCTCGTCCCGACCGACATCGACTTCTTCCACCCGGCGCATCAACCGGGTCCCGACGGCAAGCGGCCGGCGCTGCCGACGCCCGCGTACGGCGGTCGCGTGATCGTGCGCACGGACCTGATGCCGCCGAGCCTCAACTACGCGCTCGACGGCGCCGCGGTGACGCGGCGGATCCTCTACGAGGTCCACGAGACGCTCGCGGTCGCCGATTTCGCGACCGGCGAGCTCGCGCCCGACCTCGCGGCGAGCTGGGACGTCGAGGACTCGCTCTTTCTGAAGCGAACCGTTTCGCCCGGCGCAGCCGATGAAACCGGTGCGGCGGGCGAAACCCGCGCAGCCGATCAAACCGGCGCAGCCGGCGCACTGGAGCGCCTGGTCGGCGTCGTGACGTGCGACGGCGAGCACTACGAGCTCCGCGCGCGCGACCCGCACGCGCCGGGTGCGGGCGCGAACGCGACCGCAACGCCGATCCGCGTGCCGGTCGCCGACGTGCAGTCGCTCGAGCGCGGCACCGTGATCACGTTCCACCTGCGCCGCGACGTGCATTGGCAGGACGGCGAGCCGTTCGACGCCTCCGACGTCGCGTTCAGCTTCTCGATCTACTCGAACCCGCGCGTGCGCTGCGACAACAAGCGCTCGAACTACGACAAGGTGCGTTCGTGCGAGGTGCTCGACCCGTACACGGTGCGCTTCACGTTGGACCAGGCGCAATTCAAGGCGCTCGGCAACCTCGCGGATCTCTTCCTGTTGCCCGCGCACCGCTACGACCTCTCCGATCCCGACCACGCGCGCTTCGATCCCGAGTACGTCGCGTCGAAGCGGGCGGCGAACCCGAGCTGGACGCCCACCGCCGACGAACAGGGCGACTACGTCAACGAGCACCCGAACAACCGGACGCCGATCGGCCTCGGGCCGTACCGCGTCACGCAGTGGAACAAGGACTTCCTCGAGGCCGAGCGCTGGGACGGCTACTTCGCGCCCGAGCAAGGCGGGTGGTTCGACACGATCCGCTGGCGATTGATCGAGAACGACAACACCGCGAACGAAGCGTTGCTCGCCGGCGAGATCGACTTCAACGAGCGCTTGCGCGCCGACGAGTACTTCGGCGAGTTCACGCAGTCGAAGGCGTTCACCGACCGCTGCTACAAGGGCTACCTCTACGCCGACGCGTACGGCTTCGTCGCGTGGAACCTGGCGCGCAAGCCGTTCGCCGACGTGCGCGTGCGGCAAGCGCTCGGCCGGCTCTTCGACTACCAAGGCGTGCGCACCAACTACTACCGCGACCA
The DNA here is from genome assembly GCA_016220085.1 of Planctomycetota bacterium. Classification (GTDB taxonomy): domain Bacteria; phylum Planctomycetota; class UBA1135; order UBA1135; genus JACRIN01. The sequence continues at coordinate 16,885 of JACRIN010000091.1, read as the reverse complement.
GGCGATCCAAGTCACCGGCGTGCAACCGGTGTCGTCGCCGGCGTACGACTGGTCGCTCGAGCCGTTGACGTTCGACCCGCAGCGCGCCGACGAGCTCTTGACCGAGGCCGGTTGGTACGACCGCGACGGCGACGGGCTGCGCGACAAGGATGGCGAGGCGTTCGAATTCGAGATCACGATCAACACGGGCTCGAAGACCAGCGAGGTGCTGATGGCGCGCTTCCAGGAAGAGCTCGCGAAACAAGGCATCCGCGCGCACATCACCGCGAACGAATGGAGCCTCTTCCAGGAGCGCTGCGTCCGCCGCGACTTCGACGCCGCCGCGCGCGGCTGGGTGCCGCCGCCCGAGGTCGATCCCGACTCGCTGTTCCACTCGCGTTGGGCGAAACCGGAAGTCGGCGGCTCGAACTTCTGCGGCTTCGCGGACCCCGAGGTCGATCGCCTGATCGAAGCGGGCCAACGCGAGATCGACGACGCCGAGCGCTACGCGATCTGGCGCGAGCTCGGCCGGCGGATCTACGCCGCGCAACCGTACGTCTTCCTCTTCAACCCGGCGCGCAAGTTCGGCCTGAACAAGTCGATCCGCGGCTTCCAGGCGCTGCGCTTCGATCCGAACTACCAGTTGCGGCGTTGGTACTTCCCGGCGGGAACGCCCGGGACGAGAGCCACCCGCGCTCGCTAGGATCCGCGTGTGGTGCAAGGCTCGTCGCAGCGTGCGTTCGGCGTCGCGGGCGGCGGAGCGCGTGCGCTCGCTCGGAGCGTGCTGACGCGGATCGGCGTCTTCTTCGGCGTCAGCCTGCTCGTGTTCTGCGTGATGCACGCCGCGCCGGGCGATCCGTCGCTGTCGGTCGGCGTCGACATCGGCGACGTCGGTTCGGTCGCGAGCGACGGCGCGCGCGCGCGCTTCCGGGCGGAGCACCTCCTCGACGCCTCGCTCGTCCGCCAGTACCTGCACTACCTCGGACCGTTCGACCTGTCTCCGCGCGGCCACGCGTGGTTCGGTGGGACCGACGATCATCGGTGGGGCGGACTCTTGTGCTTCGATTTCGGCCACGAGTTCCGTCGCCCGACCGTTTCGGTGTCGAGCGAGCTCGCGCGGCGCCTGGCGGTGACCGTGCCGCTGACGGCGATCGCGATCTTGCTCGCGTACGCGCTCGCGGTGCCGCTCGGCGTCGCGTGCGCGCGCCGGCGCGGCTCGGCGTTCGATCGCGGGACGAGCACGCTGCTGCTCGCGTGCTTCTCCGTGCCCGCGTACTGGGCGGCGCTGCTCTTGATGCTCGTCTTCGGCGCGCGCGGGCTCGATTGGTTGCCGATGCTCGGGCTCCACGACAAGGACGCCGCCGAGTTCGGCGCGATCGCGAGCACGCTCGACCTCGCGCGCCACGCGCTGCTGCCGGTGGTCGTGATGACGTACGGCGCGCTCGCGTACATCGCGCGGCAGACGCGCGCGGCGATGATCGAAGCGCTCGAATCCGACTACGTCCGCGCCGCGCGCGCTCGCGGGCTCCCCGAGGCGCGCGTCGTCTGGCGGCACGCGTTCTCGAACGCGCTGTTCCCGCTGCTGACGCTCGCCGGCTCGCTGTTGCCGGCGCTGGTCGGCGGCTCGGTGCTGGTCGAATCGATCTTCGAGCTGCCCGGCGTCGGCCGCTACGCGTACGAGGGCTTCCTTCAGCGCGACTACAACGTCGTGATGGCGACGACGCTGGTCTCCGCGATGATGACGCTCGCGGGTGTCGCGCTTTCCGACGCGCTGTATGCGTGGTTCGACCCGAGGGTGCGCCGTGCGTGACGCGAGCTCGAGCTACCTCGCGCTGGTCCGCCGGCGCTTCCTCGCGCGGCCGTTCGCGCGGCTCGCGCTCGCGACGTTGTTCGCGCTCGCCGGCGTCGCGGTGCTCGCGCCGCTGCTCGCGAACGACCGGCCGCTCTACCTGCGCGCGGTCGATCGCGCGGAATTCGCCGCGGCGCAGCGCACGCTGCCGTTGGTCGCCCGCGAGCTCGCGGACGCGCTCGCGGACCCGACTCAGGACGCGGCGTCGGCGCAAGACCCGGCGCCCGCCCGCGACACGGCGTCGATCGACCGCGCGCTCGTCGCGCTCGACCTGCGCCTCGCGACCCTCGGCCGCGCAGGCGGCAAGTCGGTCGATGCCGCGCTCCGTCCGCTCGGCGCGCGCGCGCACGAGCTCGCGGCCCGCGCCGCGCGCTCGCGCGCCGATCCGAAGGCTCCCGGCGTCGAGCCCGACCTCGCCTCGGACGCGGTTGCTTGGCGCGACGAGCTCGCGCGCGCCGCGGCGGAGTTCGCAGCGCGCGACGACGCGCATCCGAACGGCTTGGAGCTCGTGCCCGCGACGACGTACCCCGCGTTCGCCGCGGTGTCGACGGTCGACGGGCTCGCGATCGGCGCGTGGGGCGCGGCGGCGCTCGCTCTCGCCGCCGCGGCGCTCGCGCGTCGCCGCATCGGCGGCTTCGCGCTGCTCGGCGCGACCGCCGCCGGCGCGCTCGTCGGCGCCCTCGCGTGCGCGCTCGGCGGCGACGTCGGCGTGGCGTTGGGTACCTCACAGAAGCTCGCCATCGCGCGCGGCGAGCTCGTCGTCGAGCGCGCGGTGTTCGCGCCGATCCCGTTCGGCTTCGGCGAGACGAATCTCGGCGAGGCCGAGCGCCCGCCGAGCTGGTGGCGCTCCGCCGCGCCCGCGCCGAGCGCGCCGGCCGACGGCCTCGCCGCCGCGCCGCTCTCGGTCGAGGTCCGCTACGGCGAGCGACCGCTCGACGATCCGTGGCGCCACCCGTTCGGTACCGACTCGCTCGGCCGCGATTTGGTCGCGCGTTGCGTGTGGGGCGCGCGAGCGAGTCTCGCGATCGGCGCCGCGGCCGCCCTGGCGGTCGCGTGCATCGGGACCCTGATTGGCGCGCTCGCGGGGCACTTCCGCGGGCGGGTCGACGCGGTGCTCTCGCGCGTGATCGAGATCGTGAAGTGCGTGCCGAGCTTCTTCCTCGCGGTGCTCGCGCTGTCGTTGGTGCGCGTCGACGGCGCGACCGCGGCGCTCGCCGTCGCGGTCGTGATCGCGATGTTCGGATGGACGGAGATCGCGCGGCTCGTCCGCGCGGAGTTCTTGCGCAGCGCCGAACTCGATTGGGTGCTCGCGGCGCGCGCGGTCGGCGTGTCGGAGGCTCGGCTGGTGCTCGTGCACGTGTTGCCGAACGCGCTCTCGCCGGCGATCGTCGCGGCGGTGTTCGCGGTCGCGGGCGCGATCCTGCTCGAATCCGCGCTGTCGTTCCTCGGCGTCGGGCTCGCCGAGCCGGTGCCGTCGTGGGGTTCGGTGCTCGGCGACGCACCGAACGCGCGGGTCTGGTGGACGGTGCTTTTCCCGGGCCTCTTCCTGTTCGTCACCCTGCTCTCCGTGCACCGCGCGGGAGAGGCGCTGCGCGAAGCGCTCGATCCGAGGTCGCGGGCATGAGCGGCCAAGAGCCCCGGACGCCGCTGCTCGCCGTGCGCGACCTCGCGGTGCACTTCGACGCGCCGCACGCGGCTTCCGGCGTCGCGCGCGCCGTCGACGGCGTCGGCTTCGAGGTCGGCGAGGGCGAGGTGCTCGCGCTCTTCGGCGAGTCGGGCTCCGGCAAGAGCGTCACCGCGCGCGCGATCCTCGGCCTGATCGAACGGCCCGGGCGCATCGTCTCGGGCTCGATCCGTTTCGCGGGGCGAGAGCTCGTCGGTCTCGCCGAGCCCGACTACCGCCGCGTGCGCGGCCGCGAGATCGCGCTGGTCTTCCAGGATCCGGCCGCCGCGCTGAATCCGGTGCTGACGCTCGGCGAGCAGCTCTGCGAGGCGCCTCGCGCGCACCTCGGGCTGTCGGCGGCGGCCGCGACCGAGCGCGCGACCGCGCTGCTCGGCGAACTCGGCTTCGACGGCGACTCCAGCTGGCTCGCGCGCTTCCCGCACCAGCTCTCGGGCGGCCAGCGCCAACGCGCGGCGCTCGCGCAAGCCTTGCTCTGCGAGCCGAAGCTGGTGCTCGCCGACGAGCCGACGACCGCGCTCGACCCGACGCTGGTCGCGACCGTCGTCGAACTCCTGCGCCGGCGCGCGCGCGGGGTCGGAGTGCTCTGGATCACGCACGACCTGCGCGTCGCGCGTTCGATCGCACGGCGCGCGGTCGTGCTCTACGCCGGCCGCGTCGTCGAGACCGGGCCACTCGCGGAGCTCGCTCGCGCGCCGCGCCATCCCTACACGCGTGCGCTATTCGACGCGCGACCGTCGGCGACGCGCCGCGGCTCCCCGCTGATCGCGCCTCTCGGTTCGGCGGGAGATCCGAGCGCGTGGCCGAGCGGATGCCGTTTCCATCCGCGCTGTCCGTTCGCCGATGCGGCGTGCGCGGCGGTCGAGCCGGCGCTCGCGTTCTCGCTCGCGACCGATCTCGACCGCGGCGTTGCGTGCCACCATCCGCTCGCGGGGGCCGAACGATGAGCGCGCGCGAGCCGATCCTGGTCGTCGAGGGCCTTTCGAAGACCTACCGGACCTCCGCGGGCCGCGTCGACGCGTTGTGCGACGTGTCGTTCGAACTCGGGCGCGGCGAGCGGCTCGCGATCGTCGGCGAATCGGGTTCGGGCAAGAGCACGCTGGTGCGCGCGCTGCTCGCGCTCGTGCGGCCGGACGCCGGGCGCGTGCGGCTCGCGCCACGCGGCGTGGGGCGCGAGCTCGACTGGAGCGCTCTCTCGGGGACCGAGCTCGCCCGCGCGCGCCGCTACGTGCAACCGGTCTTCCAGGATCCGATGGCGAGCCTCAACCCGCGCCGGCCCGTGATCGCCGCGGTGGAGGAGCCGCTGGTCGTCCACGGCCTCGCGCGCGGCAGCGCGGCGCGTGCGCGCGCGACGGCGTTGTGCGCGGAGGTCGGGCTCGAGCCCGCGACCGCCGCGCGCTTCCCGCACGAGCTCTCGCTCGGTCAAGCGCAGCGTGCGTGTCTCGCGCGCGCTCTGGCGAGCGAACCGGAGCTCTTGGTGCTCGACGAGCCGACTTCGGCGCTCAATGTCGGGCTGCAAGCTCAGATCGTCAATCTGCTGTTCGCGTCGGCACGGGCGCGCGAACTCGCGCTGCTCTTCGTCTCGCACGATCTCGACCTCGTCGGCCACGTCGCCGAGCGAGTGCTCGTGCTCGAGCGGGGTCGGATCGTCGAGGCGGGTCCGGTCGACCAGGTGCTCGGCGCGCCTCGCCACGCGCACACGCGTGCGCTCGTGCGCGCCTGGCAACTCTGAGCGACCGCCCTCAGCTCGCCGGGATCGTTTTCGGCGCGATCGCGACGCCGTAGTGCGCGATCAAGAGCGCGCGCAGCTCGTCGAAGTCGCGGATCGAGTGGTCGGGCGTCTCCGCGGGCGTCGGTTGCGAGCGCGCGGCTCGCGCGGCCCAGACCGTGACCATTCCGAGCTTCTTCGGCGGCGCGATGTCGTTCTTCGGGTTGTCGCCGACGTACATCACCTGGGGCGGTTGGAGCGCGAGCGTGCGCAGCGCGAGCTGGTAGAGCTTCGGGTTCGGCTTCGAGATGCCGATCTCGTCGGAGATGAAGACGGCCTCGCGATCGAGATAGGGGACCAGGCCGAGGCGAACCAGCTTCTCCGCCTGCTTCACGGACAAGCCGTGCGTGATCACGCCGAGGCGTAGGCCGGCCGCGTTGAGGTCGTGGAAGAGCTCTTTCACGCCCGGAAACGTGCGCAGCTCGTGGAACTTGGTGTCGTGGTACGCCGCGACGCCGGCGGCGACGACCAGCGAGCGATTCAGGTTGGTCAGGCTCTCGCGCGGCAAGCGCAGCAGGAGCTTGTCGAAGTGGTGCTCGTAGTTCGACGAGAACTCGGCGATCACTTCCTCGAGCTCGGCGAAGACGACCTCGGGGTCCGCCTTCAGCCCAGCGGCGACCATCGCCTTGACCGCGTTGCGGCGCGCTTGCCGGGCGAACCCGGTCGTGTCGCACAGCGTGTCGTCGATGTCGAACAGGATCGCGCGGAGCTCGCTCATCGGCGGCTGAGCCTAGCAACCCGTCGAAGAAGTCATCCACTCGGCTTCGCGCGCTCAGGCGAACCGTCGTCGCGCTCCGAGCCTCGTGCTCGGCGGTCCGACAGGTCGCGCCCCTCGGCGAAGGCTCCTCGGGAGCCTTCGCCACGAACGCGTCGCGTGCCATCGCGGTGCCCCTTGCCGCTGCTCGGTCGCGCGCCTCGTCTCGCCTTTGCGCGCTCCGCCTCGCCAAGGCGCCTGTTGCGACGGGCTGCTACGAGCTCCTGGCGCCCGCCGCGACGTCGGCGCCGGCGCGGGCGCGCGCGGAGGCGACCACGCGCAGGCGCTCCCCAAACCAACGGGGCCCCGCGCGTTCGCGCGGAGCCCCGTGAATCGAGTCTCTGGGATCCGGATCGATCAGCGACGGGCTTCCAGCTTCGCCAGCTCGTCGCGCACGTCGGTGATGTGCGCCTTGATCAGGATCATCAGGGTCTTGTTCTCGTCGTCATAGCCCTCGGACTTGAAGAAGAACCCGACCAGCGGGATCTTCGCGGCCCACGGCACTTCGGCCTTCCGCTGGATGTTGCGGATGTTCGACAAGCCGCCGAGCAGGATCGAGCCGCCGTCCGGGATCACCGCGGTGGTGAACACGCTCTGCACTTCGAGTTCGGGCAGTTGGAACTCCACCGGAGAGGTGTTGCCGCCGAGGGTCGAAGCGAATGGACGCAGGGAGATGACCTTGGCGACCGTCGGTTGGATCTCGAGACGCAAGTACTTGCGGTCGTAGAGGATCGTCGGACGGACGTCGAGCACGACGCCTTCGGTCAACACGTTGACCTGCGGGTCGGCGACCGCCTGGAACTGCGCGACTTCGACGTCGAAGTCTTGGATGTAGGCCTGTTGGTTGATCACCGAGACGAACGCGCGTTCGGTGTTGTGGACCGACAGGACCTGGTCGTTGACGAGCTGGTACTCGCTCGACTTCTCGACAGCGCGCAGGATCGCGTACACCTGGATGTCGTTCAGGAACGTCAGCTGGGTCGTCAGACCGCCGATGTTCGAGATCTTGTCGCCGAGGCCCTTCGAGAAGAAGTTCTCGACGTGACCTTTGAAGTCACCGTCCTGGCCGTCGTCGAAGAAGAAGCCGGCCGAAGGGGGTCCTGAGCCGTTCGAGCCGTCGGACCCGGTGCCGCCGTTGTCGAGGCCGCGCGACGCGTCGTCTTCCTGACCGTTGGTCACGTCGTCGAGGTCGGTGAACGGCGTGCCCGGGTTGTCGAGTCCGCGGAAGTCGACGCCGATCTCCTGGATCCAGTTCGTGGCGACCGTCATGAACTTCGACTCGATCGTGACGAGCGACGAGTTGAAGCGACGCAGGTCGTTCAGGAACTGGCGAACCTTCGCCTGAACTTCCGGCGAGTGCACGACCAGGACGTGGCCTTCGCCCTCGTCGATCCGCACGCCTTCTTGTTCCCAGCTGCCGGGCTCGACGTTCTCGACGATCAACGCCTTGAGCTGCGCCACGTCGATCGGGCTCGGGCTCTCGCCCACGCCGCCGAACGGGCCGCCGCCGTCGTCGTCCTTCATGTCGTCGAGCAGGCGCAGCCGGTCGATGCGCGGGCCGGTGAAGTCGGTCAGGCCGAACACCAGGTCCTGCACGTCGTGGTTGTAGATCAGGAGCTCGCCGCGAGCCTTCGTCTTGGTCGTGACGATGACCGCGTCGTGCTTGACGGTCCAGGAGACCGTGTCGCCACAGGCCTTGGTGATGATGTTGAGCGCTTGCTCGACCGTCAGCGGGTTCTGGAGCGCGAGGTCGAACACCACGCCGGCTTCGGTCGCCGCCGCTTCCGCGGCCGGGTCGACCACCAGCGGCAGGCCGGTCATCGTGCGGACGACGTCGACCACCTTCGACAGGCTTTCTTCCTGCTGGACCGTCAGGCCCGGGATGCGCGTCGCCGCGAGTTGCTCGCGCAGCGCCTTCTCGGACTCGGGCATCGCCTGCGAGAGGTCGATGCCGCGACGGGTGCCGCGCTTGGCGGTGATGTCGTTCCAGAAGTCCTCGTCGGGAAGCTCGATGATGTCCGTGTAGGGGACGCGCTTCTCGTCGATGTCTTCTTGCCAGCGCTTGAACTGCTCGCGCTTCGCGCGGACGTAGTCCTCGCGGACTTGTTCGCGGCTGGCGCGGAAGGCGGCGTCACGGATCTCTTGGGCCTGCTCGTTGCGCGGATCGCGGCGCAGCGTCTGGTCCGAGTAGTCCATCGCCTTCTCGTACTTGCCGGCTTCGAAGGCGCCGATCGCCTGGTCGAGCAGGTTGGCGACCGCGGCGTCGCGACGCTCGCGCTCGGCCTTCTCTTGCTCCTTGAGCTTGGTTTGAGCCGCGCGGTTCTCTTCGTCGCGGACGGCCTTCTCGGCGCCGGCGCGTTGAGCCTTCGCGGTCTCGAGGGCCTTCGAGACCTCCGTGTCGAGCCCCGCCCAGTCGACCGTTGCAGGCGCCCAGCGGATGTGGTTCTCGCACACCGTGAGCTCGCCGATCGCCGCGTCGTAGTCGCCACGGGCGAGCAGCAGCTTCGCCTTGTTGTACGACTCCTCCGCGTCGGCGCGCAGCGCTTGCAGCTGCACCTGATATTGCGCTTCGAGGTCGGCGCTGCCCGTTCCGAGCACGCCGCTGGTTTCACCCATCAGCGCGCCGACTTGGTTGAGCAGCTCGCGCGCCTCGACGTGGTCGGGCTCGAGCTCGAGAGCTCGGGCGATCTCCGCTCGGGCATCCTCGAACCGAACGTCCGCCATCAGGGCGCGAGCGTTCGCGAGGTGCTGATCGATCAGGATCGCGTGCTTCTGTTCCTGCAGGGTCAGGCGCTCGACTTCCTGCTTCTGGAAGTCACCGGCGTGTGCGGGGGCGGGTTTGCCTTGCGCGCCGCCTTGCGGCTGGCCCTGATCGCTCGGGCCTTGACCCGGCGCCGCAGGATCCTGCGAGGGCGTCGAGACGCAGGCCGCCGAGACCAGAAGGACGTAGGGCAGTGCTTTGCCGACGTGGCTCATCGGAGGAAACGAAATCGGGTTGTGGTGGGGACCCAGAGGTGTTCGCTCTCTACGTGTCGCGCGCGGCGAGTAACGCAGAAGTCGCTGGAAGGGCGCGGAACGCGGAACGCCTGGGGATGTCCGAGTGGGACGAAAAACGTGGGACGATGGGGCGCGGGCCCGAATGCGGAGGCGATTGCCCGAGGTCAAACCCCGAGGGCAGTCACGATGGGGGCGAACGATCCGTGGGAGGATCGCGAGAGAGCTCGAGAGTCCGTCGCCGAGCACCGCGCGGGCACCCGTCTTCAAGGCTTCCGACCCGCTCCGCGCGGGAGCGAGGGGCGGAAAGATACCAGCGCCCCGGAGCCTTGGAAAGGCGCGTCTGCAAGATCAACGCGCGCGGCGTCGAGGACTTCGGGGCCACCGGCCGGAGTCCGTACTCCGGTGCGGGGACGCACGCCGGGCTTGCTGAATTCGAAGCGGTCTCGCGAGCGCTCGCGCACGCCGTCGGCGACGGCCGCGGGGTTTCGCGTCGGAGCTCGCGTGGGCTCCCGCGTAGGCTCGGGCGCCAGCTCGGGCATCGGTTCAGTGCGCCAGCGTGCGAAGCCAGCGAAAGCGCCGCGCGAGCTCGAAGTCGGCCAGGCGCTCGAAATCCCCGCCGAGCTCGTCGGTCAGGCGCTGGAGCTCGGCCAACGCCGCGTCGCGCTCGCTCGGCTCCGTGCGTCCGCGGCGCCAGCGAGCGTAGAGCGCGTCGAAGCGCAGCCCATACCAGTCGGCCTCGAAGCGGGGCACCTCGGCGCGCAGCGCGGCGAAGAGCTCCTGCGCCCGCGCCGCGCTCGCGGCGTCCTCGACGCCCGCGAACTCGGCGGGCTCGCGACGATCGCCGGGCGCGCCAGGCCCGTCCAACTCGTCGGGCTTGCCGTGCTTGCCCGGCGCGCCAGGCTCGACGAACTCGCACCAGCCGCCGAGCACCTGGGCGTGGAAGCGCCGCACCGCCGGCGACGCGCGACCCGCGGCGATCAACGGATCGAGCACCGCCGCCGCGCGAGCAGGCTCGCCGTCGACCGCCCACGCGCGCGCCAGGTCGGGCAGCACCCATTTCTCGATGTCCGCGCGCTCGCTCGCGCCAAACAGCGCGATCAGCCGCTCGAGCACCGCGCGTGCGCGCGCCCACTCGCCGAGCGCGAGCCACGCGCGCGACTCCGCGCGCAGGTTCGCGAACGATGGCTCCGGCGCCGTGCGGTTGACCAGCTCGAGTTCGCGCGCCATGGCGCGCGCGAGCTGCGTCGCGCGTTCGGTCTCCTCCGGCGCGAGCGCCGCGCGTTGCTTCTCGCGCTCGCGGTACATCTCCAGCGCCGCCGCGCCGCTCCAGCGGCTGTCGGGGAATTGCGTGAAGAGCTCGCCTTCGAGCCGTTCCGCGGCCGCGAAGTCGCCGAGGCGCAGGCACGCGATCAGCGCGCGCGAAGCGGCGAGCGGCGCGTAGGCGATCTGGTCGGCGTGGCGTTCGAGGTACGGTTCGAGGCGGCGGCGCACGGTCAGCCAATCGCCCTGGTTGCGCTCGGCGCGGCCGAACGCGATCAGGCCGTGATAGAGCTCGGCGGTCGCGCGCGCTTCGCTGCGCCGGGCGGCGCGCTCGGCGTCCGCGGGCACGAGGCTCGGCTCGACGCAGCGCACGTCGAGGAACTCGCCGAACGCGCGCTCGGCGGCATCGAGCTCGCCGAGCTGGTAGTCGCACACCGCGCGATGGACCCACGCGAGCTCGTACGTCGCCGCCTCCTCTGGAACCGACGCGTACGCCGCGCGCGCTTCGGCGTAGCGCTTCTCGCGCAGCAGCCGTTGCGCATCGCGGTACGCGGCATCGGCGGCGACCGGACCGGTCGCGAGCTCGCGCGCCGCGCGCGTCGCCGCATCTCGTTCGGCGCCGAGTTCGGGCGTGTCGAGCCGCAGCGTCCCGACCACGCGGTACCAGCCTTCCGCTGCGCGCGACGCCCACGTCGAGCTCGCGCGATGGCGCTCGACGATCTCGCGGAAGCCGTCGGCGGCGGCGCGCGGTTCGCCGAGCTCTTCCGCGCAGCGCGCGAGGTGCCACAGCCGTTCCGCGGCGAGCACGTCGGTGCTCGCGTTGGGCGCGGACCCCGGTGCGGCTCCCGGCGTCGCCCCCGGCGTGATGACGGAGCCGCCGGTCGCGACCGGTGTCGCACGCGCGAAGAGAGCGCGCGCCTCGGTCCAATCGCCGGCGTCGAACGCCGCGCGCGCGAGCCGCCGTTCGAGCTCCGGGTCGGCGCCGATGCGTTCGGCGAGCACCAGTTCGGTCGCGCGCGCGCGCGCCGCGAAGGTCGGCGGGCGCTCGCCCAGGCCGTCGAGCCACGCGCGCAACACGCGTGCGGCGAACTCGCGCGGCGCGCGCAGGTTCGTCGCGCCAACGGCGCGTGCCGAGGCTTCGTCCGCGAACCATGCGGCGTCGCGCTCGTCGTCGCGCCACGCGATCACCGCGGGGCTCGCCTGGTTCGCCGGGCTCGCCGAGTCCCCGGCGGTCACGGGGTTCCCGGTGCTCCCGGTGCTCCCGGTGCTCCCGGTGCTCCCGGTGCTCCCGGTGCTCCCGGTGCTCCTGGGGCTCCTGGGGCTCCTGGGGCTCCTGGGGCTCCCGGGGTCCGCCCGGGACCCGCCGGGGGCGACGGCCATCGCGAGCGCGCGCGCGAGCTCGGTCGCCGTGTTCTCGCCGCTCGGCGACGAGAGCGCGAAACCGTCGGTGCGCCAAACGCTCCACCAGCGCAGTCCCGCCCGGCACGCTTCGTCGGCGCGACGATCCGCGACCAGCATCGCGATCAGGCCGGGCGACGCGAGTTCGAGCAGCGCGAAGCGCCGCGCGCGGTCGTCGCGCGTGAGCGTCGGCGCCACTTCGCGCCAGAGCTCAGCGTCGCTCGGCACCGCGCGCTCGGCGATCGACGCATAGCGCAGAGCGGCCTCGCGCAGCTCGCCGCGCGCCGCGAGGGTCTCCGCGCGCCCGAGTTCGGCGCGCAGCGCGAGCGGCGTGCCCTCCGCGAACCAGCCGGCGACGCGCGCGAAGTGCGCGTCTGCCGCTCCGAATGAACTGGGTGAATCGGGCGAGTCGCCGAGCGCTCCGCGTTCGAGCCGGAGCTCGCCGAGCTCGAGGCAGAGGCGCGCGCGCGGCTCGAGGTCGTCGGTCGCGTTGGCGGCGGCGAGTTCGTTCGCGAGCGGCTCGAGAACGGCGAGCGCGCTCTCAAGCGCGGCTCGGCGACGCCCGACGTGCGTGGCGCGTGCTTCGGCCGCGAGGCGTCGGTCGAGCTGCGCGTCGGCGCGCGCCTCGAGCACCGCGCGCGCGGCGAGGTCGGCGACGCGGCGAGTGCGCTCCGCTCCCGTGGGCAGGGTGGAGAGCTCGTCGCCGAGCGCTGCGAGCTCCGCCGCGACTCCCACGACTCCCGCGGTACTCGGGGCGCGCGGCCGCGAGCTCGGCGGCGCGTCCTGCGCCGCGCAGAGCACGGATGCGAACGCGATGGCGAGCACGGCGAACCGGGAGGCGCGAAGCATGGCGGAACTCGTAGTCAGACTACGCGACCAGCGGCGGCTCGGTTGCACCGCGGGCGCTGGAGAAGCGCTTCGGCGCCAGAAAGCGCAGCACCCCGCCCGGTGATCGGACGAGGTGCTGGGATTCGCGACCCGGGTCGCCCGGGTGGCCCTGATGGTTCGGGGGCGGGAGCTCAGCGCTTGATCTGCGCTTCGGTCGGCTCGATCTCGGACGGGATCACGATCGCCGCCTTGAGGAGGATCAGCAGCTTGCGGTTCGAGTTGTAGGTGCCCTTGCGCTCGAACAGGAAGCGGACCAGCGGGATCTTCGACAGGATCGGCACGCCGGAGCTCAGGTCTTTCTTCTCGGAGACCTTTAAGCCGCCGAGCATCACGGTGCCGCCGTCCGGCATCGGGACGGTCGTGCGGACCTTCTGGATGTCGACTTCCGGCAGCTGGATCGAAACCGCGTTCTGGCTGCCGAGCGAGGTCGCGACCTCTTGGATCGGGCGGCGCAGCACGGCGACCGTCGGACGCAGCTCCATCATGATGAAGCGGCGGTCGGCGGAGACCACCGGGCGAACGTCGAGCACGACGCCGTCTTGGATCACGTCGACGATCGGGTCCGCGATCGAGGCCGCTTGCGCGATCTCGACGTCGAAGTCCTTCACGTACGCGACTTGGTTCAGCACCGCGAGGTTCGCGCGGGCCGTGTTGAAGACCAGCAGGCGGGGAGAGGTGACCAGCTCGACGCGCTCGCTCTTCGAGACGGCGCGCAAGATCAGCTCGGCTTGCAGGTCGTTGAGGTACGTCCACGAGAACGACAGGCCGCCGGCGTTGGTCAGCACGTTCTCGTCACCGAGCGCGGTGTCGTAGAGGTGCTCGACGCGGCTGCGGATGTCGCCATCGCCGCCTTCGTCGTAGAACGCGCCGAGGTCCGTGTCCTGGCCGATCTCGGTGCCGAGGTCGCCCTGGGTCGACGCGTCGCCGAAGTCGTTGAAGAAGCGGTTCGTGCCGAGGCCCGGTTGACCGAGGCCGCGGAAGTCGACGCCGATGTCCTCGAGGAAGTTGTCCTCGACCTTCAGGAAGCGCGCTTGGATGTCGACCATGATGCTGGTCGCTTCGCGCAGGTCTTCTAGGAGCTGTTGGATCTGCGCCTGCGTCTCCGGCGTCTGGTTGACGACCATCGTGCCGGCTTCGGTGATGCGCACCGAGTTCTTCGGGTCGTCGGTCCACGACGCCGGGGCGATGTTGTCGCGGATCAGCGCTTCGAGCGCGTCGCTGGTCACCACCAGGCCTTCGCGGGCCGGGGTGGTGTCCTCGGGTTGCTCGAGGCCGCCCGAGGGGCTGACGTTGATCTCGCGACCGGCGAAGTTCGGCACCGGATGGATCAGGTCCTGCACGCCGTACATGCGCAGTTCCTGGCCGCCGAGGAGCTCTTCCTTGGTCACGAACTTGACCACGCCGTCCTCGACCTTCCAACGGATCGACTCGGAGGTCTCCGCGATGATGTCGAGCACCGTCTTGACGCTGCGCTCGGGCAGGTCGAGCTTGATCGTCTGCGCTTCCTCGTCGAGCTGGGCGACCGTCGGACTGATCAGGAAGTTGACGCCCGAGAGGTTTTGGAGGTGGTTCGCGATCTCGCTGAGCGGCGAGCCCGCGTCATCGGTGCCGACGAAGTGCGGCGCGATGCGGACTTGCTCCAAGCGGTCGATCACGACCTGCTTGTCCTGGAGCGAGCGCGGGTCGCGGTTGCCGAATTCCAGCGGGCGGCGGTTCGAAACCTCGGCCCAGCGGTCGAGGTCGTCGAAGACCAGCGGGTCGATCTGCGGGACGTCCATCGTCTGCAGCTCGTCCATCGTCTTGCGCCACTCCTCGCGGTAGCGGATGCGCGTCGTCTCGTCGGCCTTTTGGTGCTTCGCGGTCTGCGCGACGTCGCGGAGCTCCATCGCGGCCTCGTTGCCCGGATCCATCGCGAGGATCTGGTTGCAGAGCACTTCGGCGTGGCCGTAGTTGTCCGCGAGGAACGCCTGGTTCGCCTTGTTGTAGAGCGTCTTGATCTGGTTCTCGCGGTAGTCGCGCTGCTCTTTTTCGCGCGCGGCTTTCTCGGCCTCGGCTTCGGCGCGCAGGCGCGCGGCTTCCGCCTTCTTGGCGTCGGAGGCTTGGGCGACGGCGTCCTCGAGCATGCCGGTGACCGCGTTCTCGTTCATCGAGCCGTCGGCGATCAGCGGGTGGTAGCGCAGGATCGTTTGCGCCTCGCGGAACGCGTCGACCGCGCCGTCGTAGTCGGCGCGCCCGAGCGCGGTCTTGCCTTGGATCACCGCGTCCTCGGCAGCCATGCGCGCTTGGGCGCGGCGCACGACTTCCTGCGTCTCGAGATCCTTCATGCCCTGCGCGGCTTCCGCGAAGCCGGTGCCCATCAGCACCTGCACCTTGCGGATCTTTTCGCGCGCGGCTTCCGACGACGGCATCACGTCGAGGGCTTGCGCGTACTGCTCGAGCGCACCGCCGAGATCGGCGAGGTCGAGCAGGCGATCGCCCGCGGCGAGGTACTGCTCCGAAAGCGCGGCTTGGCGCTCACGGATGCGCTGCAGGCGCTCGGAATCCTGCGACAGGAACTCCTGGTTGCCTTGCGGAGCGGCGGCAGCGGGCGCCGACGCCTCGACCGCTTGCTTGTCTTGGGCGGACGGTTCGGGCGACGGCGTCGCGTCCATCTCGACCGGCGGAGTGGTCGAGTCGTCGGTCGTCGTCTGGCAGGACCAGGTGGAGAACACCACCACCATCGGGAGAAGGATGAAGCGCAAGCGCATTGGGATTCTCAGGTTCCAGGGTGCCGAACGCGAACCGGGTCGATCACGACGCGAGGCGGCTCGGGGTTGGTTGAGATCGGGGGCAGGTCAGAGCTGGAGAGGGTGAACCGTGTGGGACGGAGAGAGCGCGGAGAGAGAGCGCGCGGACAGGCGCAGGGATCGGCGCGGGGATCGACGCGGGGATCGGGCTCGTCGACGGCGACGCGCGCCGTGAACGGGGAGGGCCGAGGGGCTCTCGGAGAGAGTCTCGGGGACCACCGGAAACTGCAGGGGGACTGCAGCGCCCAGGTCTGTCCAAGCTGGCCCGGTCCAAACCGGGCCTGACCAAGCTGTGTCGATGCGGACGATGTGCGGACGATGCGCGAGCGCGCAGGCGCGCGGGCGTCAAAGAGCGGTCGCTCCCGGTCCTCGTGCGCGGACGCGCCGCGCGTGCGAGTCTCCGCGAGTTCAGGCGCGGCGCGGGTCCCTTGCGGGAGCCTCGCGCGAGTCGGAATCGCTCGACCGGGACCTTCCCGCAGGCCGAGAGTTGCGTTCTCGATCCCAAGAGAAGGGGCGGGAGCATACCGGCGCGTCGCAAAGGGGTCAACCACGAGCGCCGACCGGCAGATCCCGAGCTGGACCTCGCCTACCCGCTCCCGCGCAACGAGTTACCTCCGACCGAAGCGTTCGGGGAATTCCGGAGGTTCCCGGCGCGCGGCTCCTCGGCGCTCAGGAACTCGTCGGACGCGGCGGCGAGGCGAGCCCGAGCTCGGCCATCGCGAGCTGGATGTCCTTCCAGCAGTCCGCCTTCTTGCTCGGATCGCGCAGCAGGTAGGCGGGATGGTAGGTCGGCACGACCTTGCGCCCGCCGAGCACGTGCACGCGGCCGCGCAGCGAGCCCATCGACGCCTCCACCTTCAATACGTGCGTCGCGGCGTGGCGGCCGAGCGGGATGATCACCTTCGGGTCGACGAGCTCGATCTGACGATCGAGCCACGGCGTGCAAAGGCGCTTTTCGAGCTCGGTCGGGTCGCGGTTGTCCGGCGGGCGGCACTTGAGCACGTTCGCGATGTAGACGTCGTCGCGCGAGAGCCGCATGCCCTTGGTGACGATGTCGGTGAGCAGTTGCCCCGCGCGACCGACGAACGGCAGGCCTTGCAGGTCCTCTTGCTCGCCGGGCGCTTCGCCGACGAACATCACCGGCACCTTCGCGCGGCCGTCGGCGAAGACCGTTTGTTTGCGCGTGCGGCAGAGCGCGCAGGCGGTGCATGCGGCGACGCGGCGCGCGAGTTCGGCGAGGTCGCCGGCGGCGAGCGCGAGCTCGCGGATCTCGCCCGCTTTCGCATCGGCTGCGGCGAGCGCGGCGGAGCCGGGGCCGGCCGACATCGAGGGCGAGATCGAGGGATTCGCGGCCGCCGCGGCCCCTGAAGTCGTCGCGCGCGCGGCGGTCGGCCGCGGGACCTCGATGGGACGCTCGATCCGAGCCGGCTTCGGCTCCGCGGCCTCGCTCGGTCGCGCCGAGGCGCCGGCGCTCGTCGCAGTCGCCGCCGTCCGCGCGGGCGGCCGTGCGCCGACTCCCGCGGCC
>JACRIN010000089.1 GCA_016220085.1 Planctomycetota bacterium | reverse complement strand
CGTCGAGAGCGTCGCGCGCGGCTTGGCCGAGCCGCAGCGCGTGTGGATGTACGAGCACCCGAATATCGACTCCGGCCACATCTCCGGCGCGCAACGGCTCGCGAACGGCAACACGTTGATCTGCGCGGGCGAGACCGGGCGGCTGGTCGAGGTGACGCCGAAGGGCGAGGTCGCGTGGGATTTCCTCAGTCCCTTGCGCGGCGACGTGCGCGGCGGACCGCGTGGGCCCCGCGGGCCGCGTGGCGCAGACGCGGGCGACGGCCGCCCCCGAGGCGACGGCGTGTCTGATGATCGTCCTGCGGGCGGTCCCCCGGCAGGCGGCGGCCCGCGCGGACTCGGACCCGGTGGTCGCGGCGGACCCGGCGGCCTGGACTTCGGCCTGTTCCGCGCGACGCGCTACGCGGAGAGCTTCGCGGGCGTGCTCGCGGTGCGCGCGAAGGCTCGGCCGGCGACCGAAAGCAAGTAGTGCGGCCGCGAGCGCGCGCGGCTCACGCGAATTCGAGCTCGCCGCACAGCTCGGCGATGCGATCGGTCGCATCGAGCGCGATGCGGTGTTCGGCGCGCGCTTCGGCGAGCGGCTCGCGCGGATCGGCGAGCTGCGCGGTCACACGCTCGAACAACCGCTCCGGCGTCGTCTGCTCGGGGTGCAGGCAATCGACGAAGTCGAGGTCGGCGAAGCGCTTCGCGCGGATCCACTGCTCCTGGCGGTGCATCACGCGCGGGATGATCAGCGCGCGGCGAGCGAACGACAGGTTCTGCGTCATCGTGTTGTAACCGCAGGTCGAGATCACGAGGTCTGCGCGCGCGAGGAACGGGCTCGTCGACGGCACGAAGTCGACCAAGCGCGCCGGCAGGCCTTGGATCTCCTCGGTGAAGCGCGTGTGCAGGTCGGCCGGCAGGAACGGCCCCGAGAGGATCAGGCTCTCGAAGTCGATCCGCTCGCGGAACTTGCGCAGCATCGCGAGGTAGTTGCCGATCACCGTCTCGCCGCCGCCGTCGCCGCCGCCGATCGTCACGGTGACCAAGCGTCGTCCGTGGGTCGCGATCGCCTCTGCTTCCGTTTCGATGCCGTCGGGGCGGTGCTCGCGGACGTAGTTGCAGAACGACGTCTTCGCGGCGAGCGAGCTCGGGAACGCGTACTCCTTCGTCGCGTCGTAGATCTCGCGCGTGCCGTACACGAGGATGCGATCGTAGAGCTCCTCCAGCACCTTGTACGTGCCCTGCTCGCGCCACAGGTTGCGCACGTACTCCGCGTCGTCGATCACGTCGCGCAGGCCGAGCATCTTCACGCAGCCGGGGCGGTGGCGCTTCAGCCACTCGAGCGCGGGCCGCATCTCGCCCTTCATCCCGACCGGCGCGTGGTCGACGAGCAAGACGTCCGGCGAATAGTCCTGCAGCGAACGCAGGATCAAGTTCGTGCGCATCTCGAGCACGCCGGTGCCCGAAACGCCGAGCGAACGCGCCTGGTACTCCTCGGCCGCGACCTTGCGCACCGCCGGGAGCTTGATGTAGTCGACACCCTCGGGGAGGTTGTAACGGTGCACCGCGGGCGAGCCGGTGAGCAAGAGCACCGACAAGCCCGGATGCCTCGACGTCAGCGCGCGCGCGATGTTCATCGAGCGGTGCAGGTGACCGAGCCCGAGCGTGTCGTGCGAGAAGATCGCGAGCCGCGTGCCCGCGCCGAAGCGCTGCGCGGCGCGGCGGCCGGGGTGCGACGCGAAGCGCGGCCGCTCGCCGCTCGAAGCGCGGCGCCGATCGCGTTCGAGCAGCGCGCTCGACAGCGTCGCGCGCAGCTGCGGCGTGCTGAATGGCTTGACGATGTAGCCCTCGGCGCCGAGCTCCTGCGCGCGCGCGATCGACTCGTCGTCGCCGTACGCGGTCAGGAAGACGACCGCGACGTCGTGCTGCTTCTTCAGCTCGCGCGCGGTCTCGATGCCGTCGCGGCCGCCGGGGAGGCGGATGTCCATCAGGACGAGGTGGGGCGCGCTCTCTTCCGCGGCGCGCAGCGCTTCGCCGGAGTCGGATGCGAGGCCGGAGACGGCGTAGCCGAGCTGCTGCACCGCGAGCTTCAGGTGCATGCGGACGATGTGCTCGTCCTCGACGATCAGGATCCGTCGCGGGGTCTCGGCTTCAGGCGGCATGGACGGCGATCCGGTAGGGGAACTCGATGCGGTACGCCGCGCCGCGGCGGCCGTCGGAGGAGAGTCGCCCGCCGAGTTGCGCCGCGAGCGTCTCGACGAGCTCGAGCCCGATCGAACGCTGCACGTCGGTGACGTTGGCGAAGCCGCGGCCGTCGTCGCGCACCTCGAGGACGACGTCGCCCGTCGGCGCGAGCCGACACGCGATGCCGACGTGCCCGGACGATCCGTCGGGGAACGCGTGCTTGAACGCGTTGGTGACCAGCTCGTTGACGATCAGCCCGCAAACCTGCGCGCGATCGATGTCGAGCGTCAGCTCTTCGTCGACCTCGAGATCGAACTTCACGCGCGACGGTTCGAGCGAGTAGCTCTCCTTCAAACGGCCGACCAGGAGTTGCAGGTACGGCGCGAGGTCGATGCTGCCGACGTTGCGGCTCGAGTAGAGCAAGTCGTGCACGAACACGAGCGCGTGGATGCGATCCTGGCTCTCTTGGAAGCGCTCGAGCGCGCGCGGATCGGTGACCGAGTGCGATTGCAGCGCGAGCAGGCTCGACACGACCTGCAGGTTGTTCTTGACGCGGTGGTGCACCTCGCGCAGCAGCACTTCCTTCTCGCCGAGGGAGCGCCGGAGGTCCGCTTCCATCCGCTTGTGGCTCGAAAGGTCCTGCGCGAGGCAGACGAAGCCGCGGACGCGTCCGCCTTCGTCGCGCAGAGCCGCGCCGGAGAACGCGACCGGCACGCTGATCGCGTCGCGACGCACGAATCGACGCTCCATGCTCGCGACCGAGCCGCGCGCCATCGTGGCGAGCGCGCTGTCGGGCCGACCGTCCGGCGACAGGTCCTCGAACGGCCGTCCGAGCAGCTCGGCGGGCTCGAAACCGACCAACGCGGCGGCCGCCGGGTTGACGCGGGTGATCCGTCCGTCGGGTCCGAGCACCAGCAGCGCGCCGGCCATCGAGTCGATCACGCCGCTCAGTTGATCGAGCGAGACCGTCGAGGCCGCGAGCGCCTCGGCCATGCGATTGAACGCGCGCGACAGGATTCCGACCTCGTCGGCGGAGTCGCTCGCGACGCGCGTGGCGAGCTCGCCGCGTCCGATGCGCTCGGCGGCGTCGGTCAGCTTCGAGAGCGGCCGAGCGATCGAACGCGAGACGACCAGCCCGAGCGCGAGCGCGAGCACGACGCCCGCGGCGTTGGTGAAGAGCTCGACGCGCGCGGCCTCGGCGGAGCGAGCGGAAATCGCTTCGAGCTCCTCGGAGAGCCTCTCTTCGGTGTGCCGGTGGTACGCGTGGGCGCGCGGCTGGATCTCGCTGCGCAGGAACGGCTCGATGCGCTCCTTGAGCTGTCGCTCCGCCGCGTCGAGGTCCGCCGAGGTCAGCGGGACGAACGTGCGCACCTCTTCCTCGAACGTGCGGCGGCGGACCTCGAGCGGCGCGAGCCACTCGGTTTCGCTTTCGGACGCGAACGCGGCGCGACTTTCCTTGAGCTCGGCGCGCTCGGAGGCGCGGCTCTCGTCCAGGCTCTCGGCGAACGTCTCGTACGCGTCGAACACGCGGTCCTCGAGGTCCTCGATCACGCCGTCGGAGCGCTTCGACTCGGAGTTCGCTTCGCGGTAGCGCTCCTTGACGAGCTCGTGTGCCGCCGCGAGGCATTCTTGGACCGCGAGCGTCATCTGCATCGCGTTCTCCATGCGATACAGCGGTCCACGCGGCGTCTGGATGCGCGCGTCGGCGTCGACCGCGACGGCGAGGCCGGAGACGTCGAGCGTCTGCCCGCCGTCCGCGCGCGTCGCGACCGCGGTGATCGTGCCCTTGAGCTTGTCGGTGCGCTTGATCGCGCGCGTCTCGACCTTGCGCGCGGTCCAGCGTCCGTCGCTCTCGACGCGGCAGCCGATCTCGACGCGCGTGCCGACCGCGAGCGCGGCGAGCGGCTCGCCCTCCGCCGCGACGTCGTCGAAGTCCGTGTCCGCGTCGACGTGGATCTCGCGGCCGAGCAACACGACGGTGCGCGCGGCGGCATCGACCGCGGTCAGGGCGCCGCGGAGCTTCGGCCGACGGGTGGCTGGCAAGCGCTCGATCGAGGTCGCGGTGAACGCGCCGTCCGGGCCCGGCCGGCCTTCGATCGAAAGCGCCTGGCCGACGATCGTCGAGGGGTCGATCGGGAGCTCGGCGGTGCGCGCGAGCTCCTCGACATCGCCTTGGATGCCGCGGTTGATCCGCAGCGACACCAACCCGACGACACCCATGACGGTGACGACCGAGAGCGTGGCGAGGGTCAGACGGAGGCGGAGCTGCATGGGCGCGGTGAGGCGCCCGGGACGGCAAACCCGGTGCCGCAGGGGTGCGCGGGGTCTGGAGCCTGGATCGCGGGCTCGGGATCCGACTTCTGGACGTCGGGATCGAGCGCGGTCCAGGAGTTGGCCGCGGTCACCGGCGCGACCGCGGGGATAGGATCGCCCGCAAGGCGCGCCGCTGAGCACGCTCGACCGCATGCCCGAAGTTCGCCGCCGCTCCGCGCTGCTCGCCGCCCTCGCGGCCATCGCGACGACCATCGCGCTGCTCGCCGCGGTGCGCTCCGCGTTCGCTCCGCCGGCGGAGCCCGAGCCGCCCCGGGCCGCGACGACCGAGCTCGCGCCAGCGGCCGTTCCGGCCCCGACCTCCGAGTTCGAGTGCGCGCTGATCGACCACGACGTCGAGCTCGCGACCCTGGCGCTCGGCGGCAGGCTCGGCTTCGAGACCGGCGCGTCGGCGCGGCTCGAGGCCCACGCGCGCCGCCACGGCTGGCGGCTCGACGAGCGCGTGTGCGCGACGTCGGTCACGCCGCCCGGCGGTTGCGACGCGACGCGGCTCGCAGCGTTGCTTCGGGCGGCGAGGGAGAGCGAACACGCGCTGTGCGTCGAACTCGTGCGCTACGTCGCCGAGGCGCTCTCGCGCAACGGCCGACACGACGTCGCGCGCGAGCTCTACGTGCACGCGCTCGAGCTGGTCGCGCCGCCAGTTGAGCTCGAGCTGGGCGAGCGCCGGCGACTCGAATGCGGGCTCGCGCTCGCGTCCGAGGAGCTGTTGCTCGGCCGCTACGCGGATGCGCGCGCGCGGGTCGTCGAGCTCGAAAGCGAGCTCGCCGGGAGAGTCACTGCGAACACCGGTGCGACCTCTTGCGGGTTCTGCAACACGCCGCACGCGGACGCCGCGCGTCACGCAGCCGTGCAGGCGCTCGCGCTGCGGTTGGCGCTCGCCGCGGGTGACTTCGACGCTGCGCTCGCGCGGACTCGCGCGCCGGCGGAGCTCGTCGCGCATGCGTTCGTGTTCGACGGCGAACAGCGGCGGACCCTGGTCGAGCCCGACGTGCTGCTCGCCGCGCTCGCGAGCCGCGGCATCGCGGTCGACGACGCCGTTCGCGCCGCCTGCGAGCTCGGAGCGACCGGTTGGCGCACCGCGCCGCTCGCGGAGGTCGCGCGCGATCCCGACGCGTTGAGTTGGCGCGTGCTGCGCGCGAGCGAGCTCGAGCTCGCGACCGAGATCGGCACGCTGAATCGCTTCGACGGCGTGTGCACCGGCCGCCAGCGGAACTTGATCTGCGCGCTCGTCGCCAGCGGACGCGACTGCGTCGGCCGCTACCTCGCCGCCGAGCGCGAGCGCGTCGACGACGAGGTCGTGCGCCGCACCGCCGCCGACCGTTACGCGACGTGGCTCGTGTACTGGGAGCGGCGGCAGTGAGAGCGCAACCGCGCGCGCCCGGTCACTTCCACAAGCTCCAGTCGCCGTTCTTGGCCGCGATCACCACGAGCACCGCGTTGGTCGTCGCGTGCGCCCACACCGCGTCGGCGAGCCGGCCGCGGCGGCGATAGACCAGCGCGTACGCGATGCCCGCCAGCGTGCCGGCGATCACGCGTTGGTGCAGCACGCCGAACGCGAACGACGACACCACGATTCCGGCGATCCCGAGGCGCGTGGGGTCGGCGCGCTCGAACTCGAGTGCCCCGATGCGGCGCGCGAGGAAGCCGCGGAACGCGAGTTCCTCGAAGAGCGGCACCAGTGCGAGCGCGTACGCGATGCGCAGCGCAAGCTCGAACGCCGCGGGCCGCGGAGCGGGCTCGGCCGACGCCTCGAGCTCGGCGAGACCGGCCCAGCCGAGCGCGAGCGCCGCGCCGACGACGAGCGCGACGCCGCTCGGGCGCCAATCCCAACGCCGATAGGTGCCGACGAACGCCGCGAGCGCGCCGGCCGCGACCGCGACGCGCAACGCGAACAGCGGCTCGGCGTCGGCGCTCGCGAACGCGCGCGAGACCAGCGCGGCGGCGAGGCTCGCGAGCAACGGCACCAAGTACGGCGCCGCGGGGTTCGGACCCGCGCGCGGCTCGACGCGCGCGAACCACGGCGAGCGCAACGCGAGCGCGACGGTCGCGAGCGACGCCGCGCAAAACAGCACCGTGCCCGCATAGGAATGGAAGCCGCCGAGCGCGAGCTCGGGCGACACCCGCGCGCCGAGCCACACCAACGCCGCGAGTCGCACGACGTTCGCGCTCCACGCCGCGAGCGCGGCTAGCGGCAAGAGCAACCACGCGCGCGAGAAGCGCCACGCGTCGCGGAACAGCACGAACGACGCGAGCACGAACACCACGGCGAGCCCAATGCCTTCGTAGCCCGAGCACGCCGGTTCGACGCGCACCGCGAAGTCGCCGGCGGCGAGCACGAGGTCGGAAGGGTGCGCGCTCGCGCTCGGCTCGAACGCGGCGAGCAACGCGTGCGCGGCCGCGAGCGTGGCGCGCCGCAGCGGCAGCCAAAGATCCTGCGCCGCGCGGCCGACGCCGAACGCGAGGCTGCCGAGCACCAGCGCCGCGCCGAACGCGGTCGCGTGGCGGCGCGCGAACGGCGCGAGCTCGCGAACGGGCACCAACGCGGCGAGCCACGCGGCGGCGCCGAGCGCCGCGAGCGCCAACGCTCCCGCGAACCACGCGCCGGGCGCGGTCAACGCGCGCTCGGGATCGAAGAGCGCCTCCGCGAGCGCGACCCACCCCGCGAACGCGGCGAGCTCGAGCGCGACGAACCGCGCGCAGCGATGAGGGAGCCGCCACGGCGCGGGCTCGCGCGTTCGGCGTGCTTCGCTCGAACCGACGAGCGCGAGCGCGGCGAGCAGGCTCGCGGCGGCGGACATCGACCAGCCGGCGGCGGCGACCAGCGGAGTCCACCAACCCGGCCCGAAGCGTTCGAGCGCCGCGGAGTCGTAGCGGACGCCGATGATCAGACCCTGCGCGGCGAGCAGCGTGAGCAGCGCGAGCGCGCGAACGTGCGACACCGTTTTCAAGCCGGAGCGCGGCTCGGCGTCAGCTCGTGGTTCGGCCTCGGAGCGTTGCTCGCCGCCGAGACGTTGCTCGTCCTCGGGCCGTCGCGTGTCGCCGGAAGCGATCACGCGGTCTTGGCGTCGCCGAGGCGACGCTCAGCGTTGGGCCGGACGACGGCGCGCCTGCAGCAGCAACGCACCACCGACCAGCAACGCGACCAAGCTGCCGAGCGCCGCGGGCGCGAGCTCGGGCGCCCCGACCGACGGCGGCACCACCGGAGTCGGCGGCGGTTCCTGCTGACCGTCGCGCACGTTGGTCGCGCCTTGGTCGTTGGACGGCGGCGTGAAGTCGCGCGGCTGCGAGGCTTGGGCCGCGAGCGCGGGCGTGACGAGCAGGCCGGCGATGACGAGCAGCGAGGCGCCGCGAAGAGATAGCGATTGGATCGACATGGGGCGGGTGCTGGGCGAGGGACGGGAAGGCTTGTAATTAGTACAGCGCGCGCGCTTCCTGTCAAGGCACCGATGCACGTCGAGCTCATGCGGCCCGGCATTGGTGCGGCCAAGCGGCCCGGAAAGGGCCTTGCGGCCCGGTCTCCCTGGTCGAGCGCGCCTGCTTTCGCGCCCAGAGCTCGGTCACGCGGGGAAGTACCGCGTGCCGCGATTGCGCCCGGTGGTCTTCACCGAGCCCGCGCCGATCAGCTTCTTCATCGGTCCCCGCATCGTCAGCGTGTCGCTTTGCAGCGCGTCGGCGATCTCCTCGCCGCGCTGGCCGGGATGCGCGTTGACGTGCGCGAGCAGGCGCTCGGAGAGCTCGTCGACGTTCGCCGCGCTGCGCCGCCCGCGCGGTGCCGCGCTGCTGGAGCGCGCGACGACCACGCCGTTCAACGCGAGCGTCGCGACAATCGTCGCGCGCACCTCGTCGAGCGCCTTGCGCGTCGCGGCGTCCTCGGTCGCGCCTTGCGCTTGCTCGATCGCTTTCAGCGCGGCGTTCATGTGCCGAAGCGCGGGCGACTTCTTCGCTTTCGCGCGCTCGGCGCGTTGCTTGATCGCCTCGATCTTCGCCTGCAGGGCGGCGATGCGTGCTTCCGGAGTTCGTTGGGCTCGGGTGGAGTTCTTGGACATCGGAGGACCCTTCTAGGGGACGGAGCGCGAGCTCTCGACGAGCCGCGAAGACTAGTGCCGGAGTCCGCGAAAGGCCAGGGGCTCCAGCGCGCGCGAGTTCGGCTCCGGTCGCGACCGTGCGTCCGCAAGCGAGGCGTGAGCCCGCGCCGGAGCGACGCGCCAGCGCGCCGGGCGCACGCGCCGATTTCGCTTCCCGAGCTCGCGCCCCGAGCTCGCGTGCCGGATTCGCGCGCCGGGCTAGAGCGCCGGGTGCTCGCGACGGGCTATCGCCCCGAGCTCGCGCGCCGGGCCAGAGCGACGAGCTCGCGCAGCGCGTCCGCGAGTGGACTTCGCCCCACCGGAACGAGTAGGACTCGAGCATGCGCCGCTTCCACCGACTGCTCGGGACGATCCTCGTGCTGCCTCTCGTGCTGTGGATCGCGACCGGCGTGCTCTTCCACGTCAAGCATCGGTACGACGAGGCGTACGAGGCGCTCGCCGTGCCGCCGGAGAGCGCGCCCGACTGGTCGCGCGCGACCGTCGCGCCCGCGGACGTGCTCGCGACCGGCCTCGCGGACGCTCCGCTGACGCTCGCGGCGCATCCGTCGGGCCGGCTCGCCTACTTCGGTCGCCGGGGCGCCGCGCCGGTCGCGATCGACGCCGAAACCGGCGCGCCGATCGAGCCCGCGAGCGACGGGGTCGCGAGGCGCTGGCTCGCCGCCGCGCTCGCCCGCTCGCCTCACGCCGCGCGCTACGGCGAGGAGATCGGCGCGGAGGAAGCGCGAGAAACGTCGGCGCGCACCGGAGCCGAGGATCCGGTGCTCGTCGTGCGCACGTCGGGCGCCAAGACGGTGCGCATCGATCGCGTGACCGGCGAGATCCGTCAAAGCGGGGAGCTCAACTCTTTCATCGATGCCACGTACGCCATGCACTACCTGCAATGGACGCCGTGGCCGGCGCTGAACGTCGCGTTGGTGCTCGTCGCGGTGCCGCTGGTGCTCTTGCTCGCATTCACCGGCGCGCGCCTCGCGCTCCAGAAGTCCGCCGCGGTCCCGGCGACGCCCCGCGGTGGCGTCGGCCGCGCTGAAGGGTAGGGTCGGCGCATGGTCCTCCGACGGCGCGGCGTGTGGACGGCGGCTCTGCTCGTTTCGACGTTCGCGATCGGCGCGTGCCGGTCGCCGGTCGCCGAGGCGCCTCCGCCGGTCGCTGACGCGCCCGCGCCGGGCGAGCTCGAAGCGATTCGGCGCACGCTCGACGAGCTCTACGCCGCGTTTTGCTTCGACGCGGGCAAGGAAGCCGATTGGGAGCGCGTGCGCGCGCTGTCGATCGACGGCGCGGTGTGGATCGCGCCGATCGAGCCCGCCACCGCGGCGCGCGCGGAAGGCACGGACGCGTTCCTTTCGGGCTTTCGCGAAACGATCCACGCGACGCCGGAGCTCGCGCTGGGGTTCCACGAGCGCATCGTCCACGCGCGCATCGATCTCTTCGGCACCGTCGCGCACGCGTGGGTCGCGTTCGAGGGCTTCGTGCCCGGCGATGGCGGCGCGCGCACGCGTGGGCTCGACAGCTTGCAGCTCGTGTTCGCTCGCGGCGAGTGGCGTGTCGCGTCGTTCACGACGCAGTACGAGGGTGGCGAGCTCTCGCTCCCCCGGCGGTTCGTCGCGCCGCGCGGACGCGAGTGACCCCGTGCGCGCGCGCGGCGGCCGCTCGCGCCGAAAACCAGTTCGCAGGGCGAACTTCCTCTCTGGCCGGGGACGGAGCCCGGGCGTATAACGTCGGCCCGCGTCCGCGCACCCAAGGAGCTGGTCGATTGGGACCGGCTTCGCCGCGAGCGCGCGCTACAGAACCTCGATGAACTCCTCCAATACCGAGGCGCTGCCCCCCTGGAAGCGCTCCTGGTTCTACTGCGCTCCCGGAGAGGTTCCGACCCTGGTGTGGATCGGGATGATCCACGTGCTGTCGGTCGTCGGGCTCTGCCTCTTGCCGCTGCCTCCGGCGTGGGCCCTGTGGGTCGCGTTCGCGCTGTACTGTCTCGGCGCGCTCGGCACCACGGTCGCGTACCACCGCGTGCTCGCGCACCACACCGCGACGATCAAGCCGTGGATCGAGCGCCCGATGGTGTTCTTCGGCATCTTCAACGGGTCCGGTGACCCGCTGACGTGGGCCGCGAACCATCGCCACCACCACGCGCACAGCGACGGACCGCTCGACGTCTCCTCGCCACGCCACGGCGGCTTCTGGTGGGCGCACTTGCGCTGGCTCTGGCAGGCGCAACAAGCGTCGACCGAGCGCTACACGCCCGACCTCATTCGCGAAGGCCACGCCGTCTGGCGCAAGTTCCAGGTGGCGATCGTGGTGCTGTCTCTCGGCTTCGGCGCGGTGTTCCTGCTCTTCATGCCGTGGCAAGCCGCGCTCGCCGCGTGGCTGTGGGTCGGGCCGGTGCGGCTGGTGCTCGCGCTGCACGCGCAGTGCTCGGTCAACAGCCTTTGCCACCTCGGGCCGCTGACCGCGGAGCACGGCTCGGGCAAGAACGTCTGGTGGATGACGCCGTTCCACGTCGGTCAGGGCGAGAACTGGCACGCGAACCACCACAGCGACCCGAACGATCCGCGGCTCGGCCGCAAGTGGTGGCAGGTCGATTTCGGCTGGTGGTGCCTCGCCGGACTGCACGCGATCGGCGCCGCGCGCGTCACGATGCTCGCTCGCGAACGCTCGCGCCGCGACTGAGCGAGAGCGGGCTCGACAGCTTCGCGTTGGGCGCTCGCCGCGCGCCTGCCGCGCGCTCGTCGCACGAACTGGCGCTCGTCGCGGACGAGCGGAACAGCCCCGACGCGCTCGCAGCCTGCTCGCGCGAAACGAAGCGGCTCCACGCGCGCCGACTGCTCGACGCGGTGGAGCCGGAGGGGACCCGCCGCTCAGCGCGCGTGCGCGAGTTGTGCCTGCACCGCCTGCACGCCGCGCCGATACGCTTCCTCGTTGACCGGCAGCATCGCGCGCTTGTTCGCGAGGCTGATGCGCAACGCGGTGAGGAACGAATCGTCGTGGAGCACGCCGGTCGCGGCTTGCACGGCACCCAGCGACACCGTGTTCTTCACCATGATGGTGCCGAGCTCGCGCGCGAGCTGCCCGCACGGCACGGGGAACACGCGGACGCCCTCGCGCAAAGTCGGCACGCGGCTGATCACGCTCGAGTCGTAGATCACCGCGCCGCCCGGCTTCACTGTCGGACCGAACTTGTCGAGGCTCGGCGCGTTGAACGCGACCAACACGTGCGGTTCGGGCGCGGCGGGGGAGAGCACTTCGTCCTTCGCGACGTGGACGTCCGCGTACGACGTGCCGCCGCGCGACTCGGGGCCGTAGCTCGGGATGTGCGTCGCGTCGAAGCCCTCGTTGATCGCCGCTTTGGTGACCAAGAGCGCCGCGGTCTGCGCGCCGTCGCCGCCGGCGCCGGCGAACTTCAGCGCGACGTCGTGCGCGTCGAGGTGCGTCGGAAAACGGCCGGCGAGGAACGACGGAGGCGTTTCGCGGGTGGTCTCGAGCACCTGCAGCACCTTCTCGGGATCGTGGCAAGGCTTCTCGAGGTGGAACCAAGGCTCGCGCGCCTCGTCCTTCACCACGCCGAGCGGGTAGACCTTCTCGAGCACGTTCTTCACGTGCGCTTCGGACTCTTCCGCGCTCATGCCCCAGTGGGTCGGGCACTCGCTCAGGATCTCGACGAAGCCGAAGCCGCGGCCTTCGATCTGCAGCTTGAGCGCCTTGGTGATCGCCGCCTTGGCGCGCTTGCGTTGGCGCTGGTCGTACAGCGCGCAGCGCTCGACGTACATCGCGCCGTCGAGCGTCGCGATCATCTCGGAGACGTGCATCGGCTTGCCGTGCAGCGGATTGCGGCCGTACGGCGTGGTCGCGGACTTCTGTCCCATCAATGTCGTCGGCGCCATCTGGCCGCCGGTCATGCCGTAGATCGCGTTGTTGATGAAGATCACGCTGATCGGGACGCCGAGCTGCGCCGCGTGCACGATCTCCGCGAGCCCGATCGACGCGAGATCGCCGTCGCCCTGGTAGCTGACGACGATCGAGTTCGGGTTGGCGAGCTTGTGCCCGAGCGCGACCGCCGGCGCGCGACCATGCGCCGCCTGCGTGTTGCCGGTGTCGAAGTAGTAGAACAGGAACACGGCACAGCCGACCGGCGACACCATCACGGTGCGTTCCTCGACGCCGAGTTCGACCAGCGCTTCGGCCAGGAACTTGTGCGCGAGCCCGTGCCCGCAGCCCGGGCAGTAGTGCGTCGTCGCGCCCTTCAGTCCCTTGCCGTGCGCGTGGCGATCGAAGTGTCGGAAGAACGCATTCGGTTTCGTGGCGGTGGTCATCGGGAAACCTCGAGGAGCTGGTGGACGTGCGCGACGATCTCGCGGTCGGACGGCAGCATTCCGCCCATGCGGCGCAGGTGCTGGATCTCGAGGCCGGTGACGTCGGCCTTGTGGAGCGCGAGCCGGAGCTCGTCCTCGAGCTGACCGTCGCTCGCTTCGACGACGATCAAGCGCTTCGCGTGGCCGAGCAACGGCACGAGCTGTTTGATCGGGAACGGCCAGATCGTCAGCGGTTGGAACAAGCCGACCGGGAGCCCTTCGTTCCGGAGCTCGGCGACCGCCGCCTTCGCCATCCGCGCGGGGATGTTGCACGCGACGATCAAGACCTCCGCGTCCTCGTGGCGGTAGCCGGTCGCGCGCTGCTCGGTCTCTTCCATCAAGCGGTACTTCGCCGAGAGGTGCCGGTTGTGCTCCTCGAGATCCGCCCAGTCGATGTAGATCGAGTTGATCAAGTTGTTGCGATGCTCCGCGTCGCCCCACACCGCCCAATCGGGCAGTCCGGGCACGCTCATCCTGGTCGGCAGCGTCACGCGTCCGGTGATCTGTCCGAGGTAGCCGTCGGCGGCGACGATCACCGGGTTGCGGTACTTGAGCGAGAGCTCGAACGCGAGCATCGTCAAGTCGAGCATTTCCTGCGGCGAACTCGGCGCGAGCACGATCGCGTGCGTGTTGCCGTGTCCGAGCCCGCGCGCGGCGAGCTTGATGTCCGCCTGCTCGGGCCCGATGTTGCCGAGGCCCGGTCCGGGGCGCATCACGTTGATGAAGACGCCGGGGAGCTCGGCTCCGATCATGTACGAGATGCCTTCGAGCATCAGGCTGAAGCCCGGCGAGCTGGTGAACGTCAGCGTCGGCAAGCCTGCGCCCGACGCGCCGTACATGTGGTTGACGGTCGCGACTTCGCTGCACGCCTGCAGGAAGACGCCGTCGAGCTTCGGCAGCAGCTTCGCGCAGAGCTCCGCGCCCTCGGTCGAAGGCGTGATCGGATAGCCGAACACGTGGCGACAGCCCGCGAGCAGCGCGCCGACCGCCGCGGCGTAGTTGCCCTTCAACACCATCGGCTCGCAGCGCGGCAACGGCACGTCGTGCGGCGGCACGTCGCGCGGCGTCGCGCGCGGACGTTCGCGTTCGCCGTAGAGGTGCTCGGGGTGCTCGAGCTCGTACTCCTCGCGCATCAGCCCGAACGGCTCCGGGCAAGCGGCGATGCAGAGGCCGCAGTCGTTGCACTTCTCCTCGTCGATCATCACGGGGACCAGGCCGGACGCCTGGTCGACTTCGGTGCCCAGCGTGATCGCGTGCTTCGGGCAGGACTCGATGCAGCGTCCGCACCCTTTGCACAGGTGCTGCTGCAGGAGGACCTTGGGTCGCTCGGTCGCCCTGTCGGACTTCCTTTCCCCCGCGGTGTGTCGCGTGAGGCGAGACGGGCCTCCGCCGACGGCGCCGGACCCTTCGCGGGCGGCGCGCCTCGGGGGGGGAGGCATGCGCTCCTAGTCTCCCGAACGAGTGCGCGGTTCGGCCTGCGGCGATCAGCGCATGGAGCGAAGGACGAGGGCGTAGCGCCGGGTCGAAGGGGTGACTGCCCGCATCGCTGGACCGCGCTCGCGGCGCGGCTGTGATGGACTCCTCCTCGCCGACATCGCCGACCTCGACCACCCGGGCGACCGACGATCTGGGACCTCGGACCTGGGCCCGGCGTCGACCGTTGGTCGGCGTCGACCGTTGGTCGGCGTCGACCGGTGACCGGCGGCCGGCAGGACGAACTCGCGAGCTCCCCGCTGGGCGAGACCGAGCGCTTCGACCGCTCGGCCGGACGACCTCGTCGAGATGAGGCCCGCAACCCACCCGTGGCGGGCGGATTCCGCCTTCGGATGCAAGTTCGAAGGCGATTCGGGCCGAATCGGGCTGTTCGCGCCCCCCCCAGTCGGGACCTCCCAGCCCGTCCATGTCGCAACCCAAGCTGCTGCTCGCCCGCCAGCCGATCCTCGACCGTGATCAACGCGTCGCGGGGTACGAGATCCTTTTTCGGCAGGGCGACGACGAGTTCGCGCGGGTCGATTGCGACAACAGCGCGACCTCCGAGGTGATCGGGCGTGCGTTGATCGACGTCGGGCTCGATGCGTTGATCGGCGCGAGCCGCGCCTGGATCAACGTCCCGCGCGACTTCCTGATCGAGCGTCGTTTCGCGCTGTTGCCGCCGAAGCGGGTCGTGATCGAGGTGTTGGAGAGCGTGACCGCCGAGCCCGCTGTGATCGACGCGTTGCGCGAGGCGCGCGCGCTAGGCTTCACGATCGCGCTCGACGACTACGAGGAGGACGAGCACAACACCGACCTGATCCCCGAGTGCGACGTGATCAAGATCGACTGTCTCGGACGCGACGCGGCGCACATCGAGCGCGTCGGGGACCGCCTGCGGCCGACCGGGCGCAGGTTGCTCGCGGAGAAGGTCGAGACCAGCGAGATGCACGCCGCGTGCAAGGCCGCGGGCTTCCAACTGTTCCAAGGCTACTACTTCGCGCGGCCGTCACCGGTGCGCGCCAAGCAAGTGCAGTCGGACCACGGACGGGTCATGGCGCTGCTCGCCGAACTCAACGATCCCGAGACGTCGATGCAGCGCGTCGCCGAGCTCGTGCAGTCCGACGTCGCGCTCTCGTACCGCTTGATGCGCTACGCGAATTCGGCGTTCCTCGGCCGCTCGATCCGGTTCACGAACCTGCGCGACGTGATCAACATGCTCGGCGTCGACCGCGTGCGCGCGTGCGCGACGCTGCTCGCGCTCGGCGCGGGCTCGACGAAGCCGGCGGAGCTCGGGGTCATCGCGCTGGTCCGAGCGCGCTATTGCCAACTGCTCGGCGGTCGCCGCGGCGGCAATCCGCAAGAGCACTTCGTCGTCGGCCTGTTCTCGGTGCTCGACGCGTACCTCGACGAGCCGATGGACCGCGTCGCGCCCAAGCTGCCGCTCGCGAAGGGCATCACCGCCGCGTTGGTCAGTCATTCGGGCTCGCTGGGCGAGGTGCTCGACGCCGCGCTGTGCTGCGAACGCGCGGACTGGGGCGGCGAGGCGCTGCGCGGCTTCGACACCCAGGAACTCGCGGAGTCCTATCTCGCGGCGCTCTCCTGGGCGAACCAGGTGCAAGGCGCGATCGCCGAAGTCTGATCGCGCCGCGCGTTCCCGGTCACTCGTTGAACGCGACGGCGAGCCCGATCACCGACGCCGCGGCGACGAACACGCCGAGGAAGATCCACGCGCGCCGCTTGCGGACCGTCGGGTCGTCGGAAGCCCAGTGCGTGATCGACGCCAAGAACTGCAGCAGCTCGTCCACGCGGGCATTCTAGCTCCCCGCGCTCACTTCGAAGGCTCGCCGAGGTCGGCGAGGGCCGCGCGCACCCGTTCCGAGTCGGCGCCCGACCTCTCGACGTCGGCGCGCAACCGCTTCGATCGAGCCGCGAGCTTCGCGCGAGCCTCCGCCTGCGCCGCCGCGTTGCCGAGCGCCGCGTGCTCGACGTCCTTCGTGAGCGACGTCAAGGACGATGGCGCGAAGCGGCCGAGCCGCCACGTCGCGCGCGCCAGCCGCCGCAGCTCGGGCGCGAGCGTCGTGCGCCAACGATTGGGCGGCGCGGGCACGGCGAGCTCGGGCTCGGGCCGGCGCGCGTCGTCGACGTAGGGCGTCAACCAGTGCTTGCCGTCGCGCGAAAGCACCGCGAGCGGACGTGCGAGCAACCGTTCGCGTTGCGCGCGATCGATCGGCAACGCGAGCGCGGCGGTGCGGATCCCGTCGCCGACTCCCGTGCGCGCGACGACCTCGAGCTCGTCGCGACCGAGGCTCACCGTCAGGCCGATCTCGAAGGTCGCGCTCGACGCCTCGACGAAGCCGTCGGAGAGCTCGAGCTCGCGTCGCTCGCCGCCGAGCGCGCTGGTGTCGACCACGAGCTTGCGCCGCGCCTCGACCAGCACTCTCGCGAAGCTGCGAGCCTCGACGCCGAGCGCGAGGCCCGCGACGCCCGCGTCCGGGTTCTCGCAAAAACCGACCAGGCATCCGACGGTCGGCTCCGCCACGCCGCGGCGCACCGCTCCGACGAGCTCCGAGCGCGCGTGCAGCGGGTAGTCCATCCGCAGCGGATCGAACTCGGGCTCGTCGCCGGGCGCGAAGAGCAGGTTCGTCTGCGAAAACTCGCCGTCCTTCGGCCAGCCGTAGGACATCAGCGCGTCGCCGTCCTGCTCGAAGCCCCAGTCGACGTAGCGGAACGACGAGCTTCGCTCGCCGAGCAACCGTTCGAAGTCGCGATCGAGCGCTTCTGCGCCGAAGAGCTCCTCGACGAGCGCTTGCGACGACGCTTGCCGCGCGCCGACCTCGGCCTTGCGGAAGAGCTCGTCGCGCCAGACCGAGAGCCGCGCCGCGCGCAGCGGGTCGGTGTCGAAGTAGTGGACCAGCAGGAAGCCGAGGTCGCGTCCGCCGCGCCGCTCCGCGAGGATGTCGCTCGCGCGGAACGGCTCGCGCGCGAACGCCTCGAGCCCGGCGTCGTACCAGTTGTTGATCGTCGGCTTGTCGACGACGCCGACAGTCAGACGCTGTGCGCTCGTCTCCCACACGTGGTGCGCGAGCGCGTCGGCGACGCCCTCGTACCACCACGCCGGCGTCGAGCGCGCCGTCCCGTTCATGCAGATCTGGTAGAGGTGCGCGCACTCGTGCAGCAGGATGTAGCGGAGGTGGTATTCCAGGCTGCCGCTCGGGTACTGGTAGGCGGTTTCGAAGCCCTCGTAGGTGATCCCGCCGCCGCCGAAGTCCCAGACGATGCCGCTCGCCTTCAGCGCCGTGTCGAGGCTCTCCTTGCTCGCGCCGTAGACGACCGGCATGCGTGTGTCGACGAGTTCGGGCAGTTCGCGACCGAACACCTCGACGTAGTGGGGGAACGCGAGTTCGAGCAACGCGAGCAGATGCCGCGCCCGCGCCGCGTCGTAGTCGGTCTGCAACGCGTAGTGGCGGCTGACGAACCAGCGGAAGCCGTCGACGTTCGCGAGCTTGTCGCCCGCGAAGGTCTTCGGGATGGTCTGGCCGACGTCGGCGACCTCGAGCGACACGAGCGTCGACGTGCGTCCGGAGACCACCAGTTCGACCGGCGTGTGGGCGGGCGTCGGGACGGCGTCCTGGCGCGCGCCGAGCGGCGAGGCGAGCAGTGCGAGCCCGAGCCCGAGCCCGAGCGGCGTGCGCAACGGGCGCAACGAGAGCGGCGAGAGCAGCATCGCGCTCAAGCTCGCATGCACGCCTCCGCGCGACAACCCATCCGCGTCAGAGTCCGAGGAAGAGCACCGCGAGCCCCGACCCCGCGATCACGCCGCCGGCGAGCGCGTGCGCCCAACGCTCGAGCCGCTGGAGCTCCAAGCGCTCGACGCCCGCGTGCGCGAGCCCGACGAGCACGAGCATCGTCGCGAGCGTGACCAGCGAGAACACCGTCGCGGCGACCAACGCGAGCGACCAGCGGCCCTCGCTCGCCGGCAGGAAGAAGAGCGGGATCAACGGCTCGCACGGACCGAGCGCGAAGATCACGAACAGCGTCCAGAACGTCGTCGTGCGCGGCGCATCGTGCTCGTGCCCGACTCCGTCTCCATGCCCGTGCGCGCCGTACCGATGGAGGTGGACGTGGCCCGCGTGCGCGTGGAGCGCGAGCCCGTGCTTGCGCTTCAGCGCCTGGCGCAGCCCCCAGAGCGCGTACACGCCGCCGAACACCACCATGCCCCACGCCGCGATGGCGCCGCGCGACGTTTCGAGGCCTTCGAGCGCGTTCGTCGACGCGCCGAGCGCGCCGCCGAGTCCGCCGAGCACGATCGACGAGAGCACGTGACCGAGCCCACACGCGGCGGTGATCGCCAGCGTGCGACGCAGGCTCCACTTGCGCGCCCGCGCGAGCATCACGAACGGCAACGTGTGGTCCGGACCGAGCGCGGTGTGCACGAACGCGATCGCCGCGGCGGAGAGCACCAGGTTGACGGTCAGCGCGTCGGCGGTCATCAGCAGATCCTCGGCAGGTCGAGCCCGGACAACATGTCGAGCGGCCGCACGCCGCCGATCGTCGTGCGGAGCACCAGCGGCGCGAGCCCGTCCGAATGCGCCTCGACCGAGCCGATGCGCGCGGCGTCGCGGCCGAGCGGATGGGCGCGCAGCGCCGCGAGCGCGCGCTCGGCGTCGCGACCGGCTACCCACACCAAGACGCGGCCCTCGGAGGCGAGGTAGAGCGGCTCGAGCCCGAGCAACTCGCACGTCGCGCGCACCTCGCGGCGGACCGGCAAGTCGCTCTCGTCCAGCACGATGCGCACGTCGGCGCGTCGCGCGGTCTCGTAGCACGTCGTCGCGACGCCGCCGCGGGTCGGATCGTGCAGTGCGTGCACTTCGCCGCCGTCGGCGAGCAGCGCTTCGACCAGGGAGCCGAGCGGCGCGCAGTCGGAGCGCAGGTCGCCCGCGTCGATCCCGTGGCGCGCCGCGAGGATCGTCGCGCCATGATCGCCGAGCGGGCCGCTGACGAGCACGGCGTCGCCCGGTCGGATGCGCCGATCGCCGAGGTCGCGGCCGGTCGGCACGACGCCGAGCCCGGACGTGACCGCGTACGCGCGATCGCCCTTGCCGCGCGGCACGACCTTGGTGTCGCCGGCGACCACCGCGACGCCGGCTTCGCGCGCCGCGCGCGCCGCGCCGCGCACGAACGTGTCGAGCAACTCGCGCTCGAGCCCTTCCTCGAGGATCAACGCCCACGTCAGCCACAAAGGCCGCGCGCCGGCGACCGCGAGGTCGTTGACGGTTCCGCAGACCGACAGGTAGCCGAGATCGCCTCCGGCGAAGACCTGGGGCTCGACGACGAAGCCGTCGGTGGTCAGCGCGGGCCGACCCGCGGGCAGCGCTGGCAGCAGCGCCGAGTCCGACAACGTCGCGAGGAACGGATTGTCGAAGTGCGGCACGAAGCTCTTCGCGATCAGCTCGTGCGTCAGGCGTCCGCCCGCGCCGTGGCCGAGCAGGATGCGCGTGTCGGCGTTCATGCGCTCGCTCCGACGCGCTCGTGGCGGTACCACGCGGCGCACGTGCCTTCGCTCGACACCATGCACGCGCCGACCGGCGTCGTCGGCGTGCACGTGCGATCGAACAGCGGGCATTCGTGTGGTTCGATCGCGCCTTTGAGCACGTCGCCGCAGCGACAGCCGCGCGGCTCGCGCGGAGGATCGAGCTCGACATCCAGCAGCGCGGCGTCGCGGTGCGCGAACGCGCGCCGGAAGGCGAGGCCCGAGCTCGGGATCTCGCCGAGCCCGCGCCAACGCGAGTCGACCGGCTCGAACCAGCGCCGCAGGAGCTCCTGCGCGACTCGGTTGCCCTCGGGCCGCACCACGCGCTCGTAGAGGTTCTCGACGCGCGCTTCGCCGCGCAGCACGGCGTCGACGAGCGCCGCGACGCCCGCGAGCACGTCGACCGGCGCGAAGCCGACGATCGCGCCGGGCACGCGGAGCTCGCGCTCGAGGAAGCGATAGAAATCGGCGCCGAGGATCACCGAGACGTGCCCGGGCAGCAGGAAGCCGTCGACGCGCACGTCGCCGCTCGCGATCAGGGCGCGCAGCGGCGGCTCGATCCGCTT
>JACRIN010000088.1 GCA_016220085.1 Planctomycetota bacterium | reverse complement strand
GCGCCTCGCTCTCGCTAAGCGCGCGCCCAAGTCGATCGTCTAGCGCCCGATCGCGTCCGCTCGCCCGGCGCCCGGCGCCGCGCCGCCGACGCGGCCGCGCGCGACCGCGCGGACCTCGAGCACCGTCGCGTCGACCGCGAGGTGCGCGGGCAGCTTGACGGTGCCGACGAGCCACGGACCGCCGTGCTCGACCGCGACGGCGTCGTGTCCGCCCTGGAGCGGCGCGCGCGGCTCGCCTTCGACTCCCGCGAGTTCGGTGCCCGGCGGCCGTGCTTCGGCGATCGGTCGTGCGAGCTCCGTCGACGTCGCCGCGGTGATCGAGGCGCGGGTCGAGTCGATCGTGCGCTCGGGCCACGCGAAGTACGCGACCGCGCCGAGCACCGCGACCGCCGCCGCGAGCGTTGCCCCGAGCTTCGCCCCGAGCTTGGCAGTGAGCAGTGCGCCGCCGGATCCCGCGCTCGCCGCGCCGAGCGTCGCGCCGCGGCGGATCGCTTCGGCGAGCACGCGCTCGCGCACCTCGGCCCACGCCGGCCCACCGAGGCTCGCGACGACCGCGCCGGTCGCGAAACCGGCGGGCAGCGCGCGGCGCAACAGATCGAGGCCGCGGTGGACCTGCATGCGGACGGTGCCGGGCTCGCGGCCGAGCTCGCGCGCGATCTCGACCGACTTCTTGCCGTCGGCGAGGTGCAGGCGCAGGACCTCGGCGTAGGGCTCGGGCAGCTTGGCGAGCGCCTCGCCGAGCTTGGAGGAGAACTCCGCGAGATCCGCGACTTCGTTCGGCGGCCGTTCGCCGCGCGAGTCGAGGCGATCGGGCTCGACCTCGCGTCGCGCGCGCCGCCGGGCGAGCGCCGCTTGGTTCGCGAGGATGCCGACCAGCCAGGGCACCAGCGGGCGCGCGGAGTCGTAGCTCGGCGCGCTCTCGATCGCGGCGAGGTACGTGTTCTGGAGCACGTCGTCGGCCTCGGCGGCGTCGCGGACGAGGTGCAGGGCGAGCTTGTGGAGCTCGCCCGAGGTGCGATCGAACACCTGGCCGAGCGCGGCGGCGTCCCCGCGGCGGCGGTAGCGATCGAAGAGCTTCTCGAGACTCGGCTGGAACATCGTTCCCGTCTTGTCGCGAGCGCGTCGAGCGCAACGGCGACCGGAAGAAAAGTCTAGCGGTTGTCCGCCGCCCGGCGCGCCCTCCGGCGAGTTCGTGCGCGATCCGGCCGCGCCTTCCTCCTCGACGGTCCGCAACAGTGTGCGCGCCGGCGCGCAACCTCGTGCGCGACAGTCAAGCGACCTCGTGAGCATCAGCCCGACGACTTCGTGCGCGTTGGGCGGCCGCGTCGGAACGTCCGCCCGCGCGGGAGCGCTTCGCGGTCGCCGCGCGCCCCCATCTTCGCGACGGACAGCGAAAGCGCTGCCGACTGCGAGCTTCGAGGCCCCGCCTCGCCGCGAACGTCCCCGGGTCGGGGCTCGCGCTAGACTCGTACGGCCTTGGTTTTCAGCGCGCCGATCTTCGTCTTCCTCTTCCTGCCGCTCGGGTTGCTGCTCCACACGGTGCTTCCGAAGGGGGCTCGCAACCTGATGCTGCTCGCGGGCAGCCTGCTCTTCTTCTATTGGGGCGAGCAGGTCTACACGCTGTTGATGCTGGTCTCGATCGGGGCCAACTGGGCGTTCGGCGCCTGGGTCCATCGGGTCCGCGACGAGCCGCGCGCGGCGAAACGCGTGATCGCGTACGCGGTGATCGTCAACCTCGCGTTGCTCGGCTTCTTCAAGTACGCGGACTTCGTCGGCGAGACGCTGAGCACCCTGTTGATGGCGTTCGGCGTGCTCGACGGGCCGCTGCCGCGACCGGGCTCGCTCTTCGGCACGTCGGCGTTCGCGCGCGACTACATCCTGACCGCGACCGGCGACGTGCGGCTGCCGATCGGCATCTCGTTCTTCACCTTCCAAGCGATGTCGTACGTGATCGACGTCTATCGCAAGGAAGGCGAGGTCCAGAAGAACCCGTTCGACTTCGCGCTCTACGTCGCGTTCTTCCCTCAACTGATCGCCGGGCCGATCGTGCGCTATCGCGACGTCGACCAGCAGATCAAGCAACGCTTCGTCGACCGCGCGAAGTTCGCGGTCGGCGTGCGGCGCTTCGTCGTCGGCCTGGCGAAGAAGGCGTTGATCGCGGACACGCTCGCGCTGCCGGCCGACGCGATCTTCGCTCTGGTGCCCGCCGAGCGCTCGGTCGAGCTCGCGTGGCTCGGCATCGTCTGCTACGCGCTGCACCTCTACTTCGATTTTTCGGGGTACAGCGACATGGCGATTGGGATGGGGAAGATGTTCGGGTTCGACTTCCTCGAGAACTTCGATTACCCGTTCATCTCGCGTTCGGTGACCGAGTTCTGGAAACGCTGGCACATCTCGCTCTCGACGTGGTTTCGCGACTACGTCTATCTGCCGCTCGGCGGCAATCGCAAGGGCACCGCGCGGACGTATTTCAACCTGGTCGCGATCTTCGCGCTCTGCGGGATGTGGCACGGCGCGGGTTGGAACTACCTGATCTTCGGATTGTTCCAGGGGCTCTTCCTGGTCGCCGAGCGTCTGTTCTTCACCGAGCGCACGTCCGGGGGCGGCTGGTGGCGGCACGTCTACGTGCTGCTCGTGTTCGTGGTCACCTGGGTGATCTTCCGGTCCGCAAACATGACCGCCGCGCTCGAGTACATCGGCGCGCTGTTCGGCGGGACCGAGCTCGCGAACCCCGCGCGGCCGGTCGCGATGTACCTGAACCCGTTGGTCGCGACGATGCTGGTCGTCGGCGTCGCGGGCTCGATCCCGTGGATTCCGGCGCTCGCGGCGGCGAAGCAGCGTTGGGCCGCCGCGGGAGAGCGTCGCAGTCTCGTCGCGTTCCTCGATTGGGGGAGCACGTTCGCGCTGCTCGCGCTCTTCGTGCTCTCCGCGATGCAGATCACCGCGTCGACCTACAGTCCCTTCGTGTATTTCCGCTTCTGAGCCATGGACCCGCAGAACGAGATCCGCAGACGACGCACCGAGCTCGTGTTGATCGTGGGCTTCCTGCTCGCGCTCGCCGCGCCGCTGATCGACATGTGCGTGCGGCCGTCGAGCGCGCGCGACACGCTGCCGGAGCGGCGTCAACCCGCGCCGCCGCCGGACACGTCGTTCACGCCGGCCGCGCTGTGGTACTTCGCGAGCGACTTCGACGCGTGGTGGAAGGACACGTTCGGCCTGCGCGACAAGCTCCTGTTCGGCCACAACTGGATCAAGCTCTTCGTCTTCGGCGTCTCGCCGTCGGCGATCGTCGAGTTCGGCAAGGACGACTGGCTCTACTACTCCGGCAACGATGCGATGGAGGTCGATCTCGGCCTCGCGCCGTTCACGCAGAAGGAGCTCGACGCGTGGGTGCGCATGCTGAACGCGCGCCGCCGTTGGCTCGCCGCGCGCGGGATCCAGTACCTGGTGGCGTGGGTGCCGTCGAAGACGCTTCTCTACCCCGAGTACCTGCCGCCCGGCCACGCGATCACCGGCGAGAACCGGGTCGACCAGCTCGTCCACGCGCTCGGTCCGACGTGGAAGGACGATCTGGTCGATCTCCGCGCGAGCCAGTTCGCCGAGAAGCAGCACGACGACCCCGCGATCGGCGACTACACGTGGTATCGGCTCGGCACGCACTGGACCGAGCGCGGCGTGTTCGCGGGCTATCTCGAGCTGATGGAGAATTTGCGCAAGCGGTTCCCCGAGTTCATCCCGCGCAACCGCTCGGCGTTCAAGCTCGAGCTCTCCGACGAGGTCGGCGATTCGTGGGCGAGCCGGCTGTACCTCGGAGACTGGCTGCCGCAGCCGACGTACGAGTTCCGCTTGAGCCGTCGCTGGCGCGCCGAGTCGCTCGGTGAGGTCGAGAACTTCGTGCGCAGCGAGCGCTTCGTCGGTGACGACCCGAAGGCGCCGCGGATGCTGATGTTCCACGACTCGATGGGCCCGTCGATGCGAGGGTTGCTCGCCGAGTACTTCTCGCAGACGACGGCGTACTGGCAGTTCGACTTCGATCTCGACAAGGTCGAGGAAGCGAAGCCGGACATCGTGATCGCGCTGTTCTCCGATCGCTCGCTCGCCTACGTGCAGCCGCGGGTCACCGCCGCGGAGGCCGGCGCAGACGTCCGCGACACGTACTCGCGCGCGAAACGGGTCCATTTCGACATCGATTGCGTCGTCAACGAGCCGTGCGTGCGTCCGCAAGGCGCCGCCGAGCTCGCGCTCGAGGACGGCGGGCTCGCGACGACGATCACCGAGGTCGAGGGCACGCTGCTCTTGCCGCGCTTCGAGCCGGTCGAGGGCGAGACGCCGGTGCTGCGCATCGAGATCGACGCGCCGTTCGACACCAAGCTCGACGTCTTCTACAAGACGCGCGAGGAGCCGACGTGGAACCGCAAGCGCGCGTACCAGCTCGAGCTCCACCGAGGCCCGAACGAGGT
This sequence comes from Planctomycetota bacterium, assembly GCA_016220085.1. Lineage (GTDB taxonomy): Bacteria > Planctomycetota > UBA1135 > UBA1135 > JACRIN01. Next base: position 27,521 of record JACRIN010000088.1, on the reverse strand, counting down.
CTTCGTCGAGTTGCTCGCGCCGGGTTTGCTCGGCGACCTGCGCATCCGGCCCGGTCGCAAGCCGGGCCGCTTCGTCGTGCGCGCGCTCGAGCTGCGCTCGGCGGTCGACTGAACTCGCACTCGGCGCCGCGCGGCGCTAACGTGCCTCGGATGGCGAGCGAGAGTCGAGAGCCCACGACATCGGCGCGCGTGTTCGCGCTGCTCGGCGTGCCGCTGCTCGTCGTCGTCGCCGTCTTCGTCGTGTTCGCGCCGGCGCTCGACGCGGGCTTCCTGCACTGGGACGACGACACGACGATCACGCAGAACCCCGCATTCCGCGGCTTCGCGCGCGAGAACCTCGCGTGGATGTTCTCGACCGGGTTGATGGGGCACTACCAGCCGTTCGCGTGGCTGTCGTTCGCGCTCGATCACGCGCTCGACCCGTTGCTCGCGCCCGATTTCCTCGCCGCGCGGCAGTTCCACCGGACGAACCTGATCGGACATGCGGCGTGCGCGCTCGCGGTGTACTGGGCGTCGCTCGAGGTGCTCGCGCTCGCGCTCGCGCGCCGCAGGTTCGATCCGACGATCGTGTTCGCGGCGGCGTTCGCGGCGCTGTTCTTCGCAGTGCACCCGTTGCGCGTCGAGTCGGTCGCGTGGGTCACCGAGCGGCGCGACCTGATCTCCGGGACGTTCTTCGCGCTCGCGCTGGTCGCGTGGGTGCGCTACGGGCGCGCGGCGGGCGAGCGCGTCGCCGCGCAACCGCTGCTGATGCGCGGTGGCTTCGCGGCGATCGGCGCGTTCCTGCTGTTCTGGTTCTGCGTCGATCGAAGCGGTAACGAACTCGCGTGGCGCGGCGCGGGCGCGTGGGGGCTCGCCGCGGCGGGGCTCTTGCTCTTCCTCGGCGCGTTGGCGAGCGCGGCGCCCGGCGCGCGCGGCGCGTACTTGGCCACGCTCGCGTGCATGCTCGCGTCGCTCGGCGCGAAGGCGTGGGGCATGGTGCTGCCGGTGCTCTTCGTGTTGCTCGACCTCGGCCTGCTCGCGCGGGTGACCGACGCGCGAACGCTGCGCGAGAGTGTGCGCGAGAAGCTGCCGCTGATCTTCGCCGCGCTCGGCTTCGCGCAGCTCGCGTCATGGGCTCAGGGGCTCCACGCGTACACGCAGCCCGATCTCGCGGCGCACACGCTCCAAGAGCGCATCGCGCAAGCGGGGTTCGGCATCGTGCATTACCCGTGGAAGACGCTGTGGCCGAGCGGACTGATTCCGTTGGTCGAGTTGCCGCACCATCTCCCGCTCGCGTCGCTTCGTTTCGGCGGCTCGCTCGCACTCGCCGGCTTGCTGACGCTCGGCGCGCTCGCCGTGTTCGGACGCGCGCGCAACGTCTCGATCGCGTGGCTCGCGTACCTCGCGACGATCGCGCCCGTGCTCGGCTTCCTGCAGTCGGGGCCGCAATTGGTCGCCGATCGCTACGCGTACCTCGCGCTGCTGCCGCTGACGTGGCTGGTCGCGGGGTTGCTCGCCCGCGGCTTCGCGCGCGGCGGCGCGGTGCGCGCGAGCGTCGTGGTGCTCGCGCTCGCGTGGCTCGGCACGCTCGGATTCCGAGCGGAACGTCAGACGCGCGTGTGGCACGACGATCTGACGCTCTGGTCGCACGCGTACGCGCTGAATCCCGACGGCCCGGAGGTCCAGAAGCAGCTCGCGTTCGCCTACATCCAGGAAGCCCGCGTCGCGCCCGAGCCCAAGCGTCGCTACGACCTCAACGTCGGCGCGCGCGAGCTGCTCGAACGCGCCGCGACCGTCAAACCGGACGCGCGGTTGTGGGGGAACCTGTCGTTGGTCCATCGCGCGCTCGCGGTGCTCGATCCGAACGCGTCGGACGAGCACGCCGAGCTCGCGCTCGCGCTCGCGCGTCGCGCCGTCGACGAAGCGACGAAGATCGGCTTCGACGTCGCCGACTACCGGTCGAACCTCGGCGCGGTCCTCGTCGACCAACGGCGCTTCGAGGAAGCGGTCGTCGAGTTCGAGGCGGTCACGCGCGCGAAGCCGACGTTCGGGTACGGCTGGATGAACCTCGGCATCGCGTTCGTGAACCTCGGGCGGCTCGAGGAGGCCGAGCTCGCGCTGCGGCGAGCCGCGGAGCTCCTGCCGCGCGCCGGCGAGCCGCGCCTGCACCTCGGCGGCGTGCTCGAGGCCCGCGGCGATCGCGCGGGCGCGCGCGCGGCGTACACCGAAGGCCTGCAGTTCGCGCCCGACGACCCGGCGCTGCGCGCGGGGCTCGAGCGCGTGCGCTGATCGAGCATTATTCGCGACGAGGCGCCCCCAAGTTCGTAGCTCGTGCCGCGGCCGGATGCTGGCCGACGCGACGTTCTGGGGCGAATGCGCCGGCACCGTGCGTTTTCTGGAGCGGGTACACTTGCAGCCGTGGCTCCGGAAGACGCGAACCGGTTCGTCCTCGACTCGCGCAGGACTCAGGCGAAACGTCTGGGCCCGGAGCGCGTCCGTCGTCCACCGCGGATAGACAGCCAGGGTGTCGGCGGAAGGGGCGGAACTCGGCGTGTTCGAGTCGTGGGTCGATCTCGCGTGCCATTGGGGAGTGTGGCGGTCATGTTCGTACTCGATCTTCGACGATGCGCGGGGCTCGGCGCGTGCATCGGACTCCTTGCGGCAATCGGTGGAGCGCAGGCTCGCGTCGATGGCTGGACGATCCAGCGCGTCTCCGTGTCGGACACCGGCGCGATCAGCAACGGCACGAACGACGGGGTCGTGGTTTCGGGCGACGGGCGATTCGTCGGCTTCAGTTCGACCGGATCGAACCTCGTTCCGAACGACACGAACGGCGTGCGCGACGGTTTCCTCGTCGATTGGCGAGCCCACCACATCGAGCGCGTCACCGTCGGCAGTGCTGATCAGCAGACCAACGGATCGGCGTCGATCGGGAAGCCCTCGTTCGATGGTCGCTTCGTGCCGTTTGGCTCCAAGGCGTCCAATCTCGATCCCGCCGACCCGGACAGCATCATCGACGGTTACATCCGCGACCGACACACGCACACCACGATCCTGGTCAGCCCGAGATTCGTCTCGGGCGTCCAGAAGAAGGAGGCGTTCCTCCAGGATATGTCCGCTGACGGGCGTTTCGCCGTGTTGGCGACGTACTCGGAGGACCTGATTCCGGGCGACACCAACGGATACCCGGACATCTACGTCTTCGACACGCAGACCCGAACCTACCAGATTGCCAGCACCAATGAACTGGGCGAGATCGGCAACTCCTATTCGAGCAAACCGTCGATCTCTCCAGATGGTCGCTACGTTGGATTCTATACGGGTGCGTCGAACCTGGTGCCCTTGTTTGGGCACTCGACTTCCTCGAAGCCCGTGCTGAAAGACATGTTCGGCGGGAAGCTGGCTGCGGTGCACGTGCAGACGACGGGCGCTCCAGCGTATACTGGAGCAGGCGGCACATTGGCGATCTCGACCGATGGTCGCTTCGTTGCCTACGAGACGAATGGAATTGAGTTTGGCCATGAGAGTGGCCCGCATGCAGGATTCACCAGTGCTTACGTCCGCGACATGCACCGTCCGCTTGCAGAGAACGCGGGACTGACAGTTCCGGGTGGGCGCGCCAACCACGACATGCGGTATCTGACCATGTCCGCGGACACGCGCTTCGTCGCCATGAGCAGCCCCGCGACCAACGTCACGCCGGTGGACGGGTCCGACAGCGACGTCTTCCTGCGCGATCGTGTGCTTGAGACGACGATGGTGCTGAATCTCGGAGATCAGGGACAGCTGCCCAATGAAGGGGTGGCACCCTACCCCAAGATCTCCGACGACGGCCTCGTCGGCGCTTTCGAGTCGAACGCGAACAACCTGATCAAGAACTCGCCGGCGGGCGGCTGGCAAATCTACGTCGTCTCGCGCGACTTCAGCGAGCCGGGGCACTACTGCCACACGGTGCCGACTCCGACGGATTGCACGCTTCGAATCGACTCGACCAGTCTCGACGGGCCGGAGCGCCCCTCCGGTCCAGCGCTTTGCATCCGAGATGCACCGGCGGCTTCGCGCGCGTTGCTGTTCTACAGCATCAACGGCCCGGCGATGCTCCCCTACGGTGCGAGCGGGTGGCTCTGCATCCGCGCGCCGTTCGCCAAGCTCGGACTGCTCCCCTCGGGGACGAGTGCGGCGTGCGGCGGTGAGTTCGCGTTCGACTTCGCGGATTGGATCGACTCAGGCGCGGACCCGCAGCTCGTTCCGGGCGAGATCGTGTATCTCCAAGCGTGGGTTTCCGATCCCTCGCACACGGCCCACGGCACGCTCACCGACGCCCTCGCGTTCCGACTCCTGCCCTGAGCGCCGCGGGTCGTCAGTCGACCTGCGGGTCGGCCGCGGCGCCGGGATGCGCTCCGTCGGCATTGGACTCCGAGCTGCGACGCGTGCGCTGATCAGCGCGTCTCGACCTTCGCGCGCGGCCAGGTGCCGGAGTAGTCGGCGACCAAGAACGCGGTCGCCGCGACCGCGGCGGCGCCGAGCTCGAGCTCGCGTTGGTCGACCGCCGCGAGCGTGTCGCGGCCCGAGTGGTGGCAGTCGAAGTAGCGCGAGTCCTCGGGCAACAGCTCGCCGAGCGGCACGCCCGCCGGGCCCATCGGCGAGATATCCGCGCCGCCGTCGCCGTCGAACAGCGTGCCGCAACCCCACGGCGTCATCAGGCCGACCAACGGCGCGAGCTCGGCATGCATCACCGGCACCGCGCCGATGCCGCGCGGTGCGAAGCCGCCGCGATCGGTCTCGAGCGCGAAGACGTGGTGCTCCAGCTCGTGCTCGTGCTGCTTCGCGTAACCCTGGCCGCCGCGCAGCCCGTTCTCCTCGTTCATGAACAGCACCGCTCGGATCGTGCGGCGCGGCTTCAGGTCGAGCGCGCGCAACACGCGCAGCGCCTCGATCACCTGCGCGCAACCGGCGCCGTCGTCGTGCGCGCCCGGGCTCGCGTCCCACGCGTCGAGGTGCGCGCCGATGACGACGACCTCGTCGGGCTTCTCGCGGCCGCGGATCTCGGCGACGACGTTCGCGGACTCGACGTCGGGCAGCGTCTCGCACGAGAGCTCGAGCCGCAGGCGCACCGCCTTGCCGCCGGCGAGCTCGCGCGACAGCGCCTCGGCCGCGAGCGTCGAGATCGCGACACCGGGGACCTTCGGCAACTTCTCGTCGTAGCGCATCGCGCCGGTGTGCGGGAAGTCGTCGAGGTCGAGCGTCATCGAGCGCACGATCGCGCCGAGCGCTCCGACTTTCGCCGCTTCGATCGCGCCCGAGCCGCGTTGCCACACCGCGCCGCCGTACGCGTGGAACGTGCTGGTCTGGCGCGGGTCCATCGGTTGATTGAAGAAGAGCAACTTGCCCTTCGCGCGCTCGCCGAGTTGCGCGAGCTCGTCGCGGCTCTTGATCTCGACCACTTCGGCTTCGATCGGGCCCTGCGGCGTGCCGACGCTGCCGCCGAGCGAGAGCATCGGGATCGGCTTCGCGTCGCCGACGCGCTGCAGCGAGTTCTTCTCGCCGCGCACCCAGTGCGGGACCATCACCTTCTCGAGGCGCACCGCGTCGAGCCCATGGCGCTCGAACTCCGCGCGGCACCAATCGACGGCGCGCGCGGCGCCCTCGGAGCCCGACAAGCGGTTCGGCGCGGCTTCGAGCAACCCGGCGAGGATCGCGTACGAGCGTCCGTCGGCGAGTTCGCGCTCGAAGATGCGCGTCACGACCGCGCGCTCGGCGGCGAGCGGATCTTGGGGCGTCGCGGGAGCCTGCAGGACGAGACAGAGCGAGAGCAGCATGCGTCGGATCTCCGGAGGGACGAGCGCGGCGATCCTACCTGATCGCCCGAGCACCGGCTCGGCTGCGCGCGCGCTCGGGAGCCCACGACGCGCGCTCGACGGCGCGCGCTCGGCCGCCCGAGTTCGCGCGCGGGCTCGCGGCGGCGCGTGATCGGCGCGTTTGCTCGCCGTGCAAGGCTTCCGTAGCTTGGCGCCGCGGCGCGCGCCGCGCGAAGCATGCGCAACGGTTGGACCGGCGGCCAGATCAGCCTCGTGCGCGTCGCGTTCGCGCTGCCGTTGGTGTTCGTTGGCGCGTGCGGGCCGCTCGCCGCGACCCGCGGCGTCGAAGCGGTGCTGTCGCTCGCGCTGTTGATCGTCGGTGTGCTCTTCCTCTGCGGCGCGTACGTGCGCGTGTTGGCGGGGCTCTACCTCGCCTTTGCGGTGTGGAGCACGCCGGGCGTGCGGTCGCTCTGGTCCGACGCGCCGATTCCGGTCGCCGGCGTGACGTCGGCGTCGTGGGTCGTCGGCCTCGCGTTCTTCTCCGTGGTGCTGCTCTTGCCGCGTGCGCCGTACGGCTCGTGGCCCGCGCGCGGCCGCGTCGACCCCGGCGGAGGGTGGGAGTTCCCACGGTGGCTGTTCGCAGGCGTGTGGGTTTTTTGGATCGCGTTCCACGTCGCGACCGCGGCGCGCGAGCTCGCGGAGTGGCGCGCGTCGGGTGCGGAGCTCGGCGCGCTCGCGTGGCTCGAGCTGGAGCTCCAAGCGCTGTTCGTGATCTTCGTCTGGTCGCGGCGCACGCGGGCGTGGGCGTGGCTCGCGCTGGTCGCCTGGAGCGTCGCGAGCGTTCGGGCCGACGCGACCGATGTCTCATTCTCGCCGACGACCGTCGTGCTGATCGCGTTGACGTTCGACCCTGCGTGGATTCCATCGCGCGCGGCCCAGGTTGCATTGCCGCGGCTCGACGCTCTGTCGATCCCGCGTCCGCCGGCCGACGCGCGACCGATTGCGCCCACGCGGACCGACGCGCAGCCGATCGCGTCGCGGTCAGACCCGCGCGGAGCGCGGCCGATCGTCTTCTTCGACGGTGGTTGCGCGCTCTGCCACGGCTTCGTGCGCTTCGCGCTCGCCGAGGATCGCGAAGGGACGCGCCTGCGCTTCGCGCCGCTCGGCGGAGCGACCGCGGAGCGCGAGCTCGCCGCGCACGCGCCGCTCTGCGACGACGAGCGCGAGCTCGGCGTGCACGCGCCTCTCTGCGACTCCGTCGTCGCCGATGGCGAGGTGCTGGTGCGCTCGCGGGCGGTCGTGCGCGTGCTCGAGGCGCTCGGCGGGCTCTGGCGGATCGCTGCGTGGTTCGTGCAACTGCCGCCGGCCGCGTGGAGCGACGACGTCTACGACTTCGTCGCCGCGCGGCGCAAGCGTTGGTTCGCGCCGCCGAAGTCGGCGTGTCCCTTGCTCCCGCCGGAAATCGCGCGCCGCCTCGACGCCTAAGCACTGCTGCCCTCCAGCGTGCGCCGCGCGGCGTATCGAAACGCGGACGCCCCGGGCTTCCATTCCCTGCGGAGGTGCGTCATGTGGACCTCGGTCCTACCCGTCGTGCTCGCCTCCGCGAGCCTCGGAGCCCTTCCTCAAGACGACCTGCGCGCCCGCGACGCGGTGATCGCGCGGATGGAGTACGTGCTCGACCAGGCGAAGGCGAGCGCGTCGCTCGACGGGCTCGCGGTGGTCGTGCAGAGCGGTGACGACGTCTGGTGGTCGAAGGGCTTCGGTTGGCTCGACGCGCGCGCGCAACGAGCGGCGCGGCCCGAGGCGTCGCTCGCGGGCGGCGCGCTGTTGCCGCCGCTCACCGCGCTGGCGATCGCGAAGCTCGCGGACGCGAAGAAGCTGCGCCTCGACGACGAGGTCTCGAAGTGGTTCCCCGAGCTCAGCGGCGAGCGTCCGACCGACCTCGGCGGCGCGCGTGCGGGTGAGCGTTCGCCCGAGCACGGCGAGCGTTCGCTCGGGCGCGCCGGGCTGACGCTGCGCCAAGTGCTCGCGCACGCCTCGGGTCTGCCCGCGTGCGACGCGTGGGTGGACGCGCGTTCGCGCGCCGGCACGCCGACGACGCGCGAGGACGTGCTCGCGTGGCTCGCCGGTGAGCCGCTCGACTTCGCGCCGGGCACCTGTTTCGCGTTCTCGAGCTCCGACGTGCTGGTCGCGGGCTGGATCGTCGAGCGCGTCGCCGAGAAGGACTTCGCGAGCTTCGTGCGCACCGACCTCTGCGGCGAGCTCCGCCTCGACACCCTGCGCCGCACGCACGTTCCGGAAGCCGGCGAGCGCTTCGCCGAGGCGTGGGGCGAGGCGGGCGGCGAGCTCGCGTCGCTCGGGCGCACCGGAGCGCTGCTCGGCGCCGACACGCTGACCACGAGCGCGCTCGACCTCGCGCGGCTCGCACGCGGCGCGGCGCGCGGCTCGATCGTGTCGGACGACGTGTGGCGCGAGCTCGCGACGCCGTTCGCGCTCGCGAACGGCCAGACGCGCACCCAAGGGCTCGGATTCGACCTCGCGTGCCTCGGTGAGTTCCCGACCGTCGGTTTCGGCGGCAGCGCGTACGGCGCTTGCTTGCACGCGACGTACTACCCCGAGTACGACCTCGCGATCGCGCTGGTCGCGCCCGGCGAGCGCGCGAGCCTCGATCTCGTCGAGCGGCGCCTCGCGCGGGTCTTCCTCGACCTCGCCGAGCCCGAGGTGCTCGACCTGCCGCTCGCGCGCGACGAGCGCGCGCCGCTGCTCGGCGGCTACTACGTCGGCTGCAATCGCGCCGTCGTCTCCGAGGAGGAGGGGCGCCTCTACCTGAGCCTGCCCGAGCGCGAGCGGCTCGCGCTCTTCTACCAAGGCGCGCACGCGTTCGTCGTCGAAGGCGATGCGGAGCGGAGCCTCGAGTTCGAAGTCCGCGACGGACGCGCCGAGCGCTTCGTCCTCGAGGACCGCGGCTCGCGCACGGTCGGCGTTCGCATGGATTGAGCGCATCGGGCGCTTGCGTGCGCACCGTCGCGCGGGAAACTCGCGGCCTCGCATGGCCGTGTCGACCGGAACTCAGGCTCGCGGATCGGGCCGCCTCGCGCTCGCGATCGCGTTGCTCGCGCTCGCCCTGCACGCGCCCAGCCTGACGTGGGGCTTCTTCGCGGACGACTACGTGCACCTTGCGGTGCTCGAGGGTGAGTTCGCGCACCCGACGATGCGCCCGTGGTCGCTCTTCGACTTCGGCGAGGCGGTCGCGCCCGGGAGCGAGCTCTACGAGACCGGCGCGTTCCCGTGGTGGACCGACTCCGATTGGAAGGGGCGCTTCTTCCGCCCGGTCGCGAGCCTCGCGCGCTGGGCCGAGCACGCCGCGTTCGGTCGGAACGCAGCGGCGCAACACGCGGTGTCGTTGGGGCTGTTCGCGGCGGTGCTCGCGCTCGCGTGGCGGCTCTATCGCGACGTCGGGCTCGGCGGGCGAGGCGCGTACCTCGCGCTCGCGCTGTTCGCGTTCGAGGACGGCGCCGCGCTGCCGGTCGGGTGGCTCGCGAACCAGAACACGCTGCTCGAAGCGGTCGGCGTGCTCGCCACGCTCGTCGTTGGTCGGCGCGCCGAGCGCGCGGCGAGCGTCCGAGTCGTCGTCGCGTTGCTCGCCGCGTGCCTCGCCGCGGGTGCGAAGGAGTCCGGCGTCGTCGCGTTCGGGTTGCTCGCGTGGATGTGGCGCGAGCGGCTGCCGCGTGCCTCGCTCGCCGCGGTCGCGTGCGGTGGCGCGTACTTCGCCGCGTGGCTCGCCGGCGGGTACGGAATGCGCTCGCTCGGCTATCCGACGCCGTGGACCGATCCGCTGACCTGGGGCTCGAACGCGCTCGCGTTGCTGATCGGCGGCTCGGCGTCGATGGTGTCGCCCTTCATGCTCGATCTACTGCCGATCGAGCCCGCGCGGCGCTTGCTCGTGCTCGCCGTGGTGTTGCCGTTCGCGCTCGTCGTCGGACTCGCGGTGCTGCGCGCGTCGCGGTCGCTTCCGGGCGCGAGCTCGTGGTGGGCGCTCGCCCTGCTCGCGCTCGTGCCGCAAGCGGGGACGTGGCCGTCCGATCGACTGCTCTTCGTGCCGATGCTCGGCGTCGCGCCGCTGGTCGCGCACTTCGTCGTCACGGCGCGCGCGGGGAGCTCGCGGGGCCTGCGCGTGCTCGCGAGCGTGCTCGTCGTCACCGGCGTGCCGCTCTCGGCGCTGTCGCTGGGCGCGCGCGAGCTCGTGATGGGCGCTGTCGTCACCAATGCGCGCGCCGCGGTGGTCGAGATCGGGCTTCCGCGCGACGGCGCACCGCGGCGCGTCGTGCTGTTGCAAGCGCAGAGCGGGCTCGTCGCGCTCCAGCCCGGCGCGGTCTGGGCGGCGGAGACAGGCGAGCGTGCGACGCGCTTCTTCTCCGTGCAGATGGGGCAACGCGCGCTCTCGGTGCGGCGCGTCGACGAGCGCGCGCTGCTGCTCGAGACCCGCGACGCGCCGTTCGGCAATGCGTTGTTCGAACAGGTCTTCCGCACCGCGAACGGACGGCTCGACCGGCCGCCGGTTCGACGCACGGCGGCGTTCGAAGCGACGCCGGAGCTCGTCGACGGCGAGTTCCGGCGCGTGCGCCTAGCGTTCGACGGGCCGATCGAAGGCAGCGACGTCGTGCTCGTCGGCTGGCGCGACGGTGCGCTGCGACCGATCGAGCCTCCGCGCGTCGGCGAGACGCTGGAGCTCGCGGCGCCGACGCCGCTCGCGCCGGGGATGCCGTGAGCTGCGTCGTTCAGCGCTTGCCGAGCACGTAGAGCGACCAGGGCGCGACCGTCGTCTCACTGACCCAGCGTTGCGGCTCGTCGGGTCTGCCCAGCGGTCGATGGGTCTCGAGCAGCTCGAGGCCCGCACGGTCGTAGAGCTCGCGATAGTCCGCGTCGCTGCACACGACGTCGATCACCGGCCGTCGATCGGCGACGTCGGTCATCACGATCTTCACGGAGTCGCCGCTCCGCGCGTTGCGGTTCTCGGGGAACTCGCGGGTGGTGAACGACGCCCACTCGTGGACGTAGATCTCCGGCGAGGAGACCAGATTCACCAGCTTGCCGCCCGGCGCGAGCCGCCCCGCGAGTTCTCGGAGGATCGTGAGCTTGCGCTCGAGCGCCGGAACGTTGTCGAACGTGAACGCCGAGAAGATCACGTCGACGGGCTGGAGCTGCGCGATGCGTTCGCCGTTCTCGCCGACCTCGCGATAGTCGCCGTCGGGATCGCGCTCGCGCGCGTGCGCCAGCATGTCGGCCGCGATGTCGACACCGACGACGCAAAAGCCGAGGCTCCGCAGGAACCGCGTCGAGCGACCGGCGCCGCAACCGAAGTCCAGCGCACGCGTGCCGACGACGTGCTTGCCGAGCAGTGCCGGCACGTCGCGGAACGCGAGGTAGTACGTGCCCGGGAACTCGAGCGCCGCGTAGGACGAGGCGCGAAACGCATCGGCGTAGACGTTGTCCAGCGACATGGCGGCTCGCGCGGAGGCGCGACCGACGACGCTACCTCGTTGCGTGCGTGTGTCAACACGGCGCCGCGTGCGGCAACACGCCGCCCGCGTCGCCGCCGCGGACCGCGGACCGCTAGACTCTGCGCGCGATGGCACAGGCGGAATCGGGAGACGTCGGCGGCGCGCGCGGCGTGCCGGTGCTCGCGCGCAGCGAGCGTTGGGTCGTCGTCGCGAAGCCCGCGGGCGTGTCCAGCGTTCCCGGAGGCGGCGCGGAGCACGATCTCGTCGAGCTGCTCGCGCGCCAAGGGCTCGCCGTGCTGCCCGTGCATCGGCTCGATCGCGACGTCAGCGGCGCGATCCTCTTCGCGCTCGATCGCGAGACGCGTGAGCGCTTCGAGGCGCTGTTCCGCGAGCGCGAGCTCTCGAAGACGTACTGGGCGCTCGCGGTCGGTCGCGTCGCGCCGCCGAACGGCGCGTGGAAGTTTCCGTTGCTCGAGGAACGCGGCTTCGCGCGCGTCTCGGCGCTCGGCAAGAAGAGCGAGACGCGCTATCGCACGCTCGCGAACCTCGGACCTGCGAGCGAGCTCGAGATCGAGCTCGTCACCGGCCGCCTGAATCAGATTCGCGTGCACGCGGCGCACTCGGGGCATCCGCTCGCCGGCGAGCGCAAGTACGCGCGCGGCTCCGACGATCCGCTCAAGGCGAAGCGCGTCGCGCTGCACTCGTGGCGCCTCGCGTTCCGAGATCCGTGGACCGGTGAGGAGATTCGCGTCGAAGCGCCGCTCGCGGACGACCTGCTCGCGTTGCGGGCGCGCGCCACGGCGTCGCCGCCGGGCCGCGGCATCAATGCGTCGGAGGCGCGATCACGACCGAAGTCGCGATCCGACGCGCGCGGTCGGCGTCCGCGGGGTCCCGGTAGGAGACGTTGAACGAGAGCTTGGTCTCGCCGGGCGCTTCGCCCGTGCGATCGACGTCGGGAACGTAGAGCCCGAGCCCGTGCGCGAAGCCCGCGGCGTCGTTCGACGCGCTCTTGGTGCTCCACGTCGCGAGCCGCGCGGGCCTTTCGCCGAGCGTCGTCGCCTCGAGCGTGCCGTCGCGCATCGTCCGACCGTCGTAGCGACCTCCGAACGAGTCGTCGGAGTACCAACCGAAGTCGAAGTCGACGCGGAAGGCGGCGCTTTCGTAGCCGCCGACCAGCGAGTCGATCCCCTGCAGCTCCCGATCGACGAGGTCCGCGGGCGCGGTGAACCGGACGCGGCCGCGCTCGAACTCGCGCCAACCGTCCGGCGGCGCGACGCGCGGCTCGCCGAGGCTCGTCGAGCCCGCGCCCGAAGGGCGCGTCGAACCGGTGCCCGACGGGTCCGTCGAACCGGTGCCCGACGGGTCCGTCGAACCGGTGCCAGACGGGCGCGTCGAACCGGCGCCCGGCTCGTTCGTCACGCCGCCCGTCCCTTCGTCGCGCGCGCACGCGGTGGCGAGCGCGAGCAGGACGACGCTCGCCGCGCGGACGAACCGCGTCACGGCGCGAGCCTCCCGTCCTTCAGCGCCTTGGGCTCGAAGCGAAACACCGTCTTGCGATCGGCGCGCGCGAGCGACTTCCTCTTGCCCTTGTAGTCGAGGCGTCCGAGCAGATCGCGCGCGACGGCGAGCCGCGCGCGCTTCTTCCTGTCGGCGCGGACGATCGTCCACGGCGCTTGCGGGCTCGACGTGCGCGCGAGCATCTCGTCGCGGGCCTCCGAGTACTCCTTCCAACGCTTCTGCGCGGTCGCGTCGATCGGCGAGATCTTCCATTGCTTCAGCGGATCTCGGCGGCGCTCCTCGAAGCGCTCGGCCTGCTCGCGCTTCGAGATGTCGAGGTAGTACTTCACGAGCTCGATCTCGGCGCGCTGGAGCATGCGCTCGAAGCGCGGCACGTCCTCGAGGAACTCGGTGAGCTCCTCGGCGTTGCAGAAGCCCATCACGCGCTCGACCCCGGCGCGGTTGTACCAACTGCGGTTGAAGAACACGATCTCGCCCGCGGCAGGCAACGCGGGGACCCAGCGTTGGAAGTACCAGAGCGAGCGTTCGCGCTCGCTCGGCTTCGACGGCGCGAACACGCGCGTCTCGCGCGGGGAAAGGTGCTCGGTCAGCGTCTTGATCAGCCCGTCCTTGCCGGCGGCGTCGCGTCCTTCGACGATCACCAGCAGCTTGCGGCCCTTGGCGATCACGTCGCGTTGCAGCTTGACGAGCTCGATCGACAGCGCGCGCAGCTCGCGCTCGTAGCGGGCTTGCTTCGACTTGGCGGTCATGCAGCCATTCCAGCCCGACGCGTCCGCGCCGCCAAGAGAACTCTCGGCGACCGGCCCACCGAGAAGGGAATTCCGGCCGGCGGGGCGAAATCCGCGGGCGACTTGATTCGGCTTCCGACCGTTACATGATTTGGGTGTGCGCGACGGTCACGAGACGGACGACCCTGTTCTCCGCTCCGCGGACCATCCGCTCTTTTCGTTCTCGGGCGAGCAGCGCTTCGCGAACGACGCCGAGCCGGGACGCCGGCCCGGCGAGCGAGCCTGGCGCGCGACGAGTCACGCTCGCGCGACCGGGGAGGCTTCAACGAAAGGAGGTGATCACGATGAGTGACCGTACCGATGGAGGGCTGCACACGTAAGTGTGCGTCCGACGGGACCGCACTCCCGTGCAGCCCCACAGAAGCTAGAGCCCGGCCGTTGCGCGAGCAGCGACCGGGCTCGCCTCTTTCCGGTCGCTAGCGCGCGGGCTCGGGGCCGGCGGGGACGAGCTTCGCCGGATCGGAGACATGCACCTCGAAGCCGCGCGAGCCGCCGACGACGCGCCCGGACACGAAGAAGTAGTTCTGCGCGTAGTCCTCGCCGCGCTTCTCGAGCGCGAGCGCCGCGAACTTCGCGCGCGCTTCCTTGCCGATGCGCACGCGCAGTGCGCGGTTCCTGTCCTGCGTCTTGAAGAGCAGCGTCAACGTCCCGTTCTCCTCGTCGAACGTCCGCTCGAGGCAACCGAACACGCGCACGTCGAGCTCCTTCGACGTTTCGAGCGCCTCCGCGAGCAGCGCGGGATCGTCCGCGTCGAAGACGTGCTTCGCGTCGGCCGCGCGCGCGGCGCGGTACGCGTCGACGGCGGCGGCGCGCGCGTCCCACCAGGGCAGGAGCTTCTCGTACGGCCGCTTCGCCGACGGAGCGCCGGGCGTCGACGGTTGGTTGGTCTTCGGATCCCAGATGCCGAGCTTCCTCTCGCGCGCCGCAGCCTGCGCCGCGACGAACGCGTCGTGGCGGAAGCTGCTGTTGCCGTACTTGTTGAAGTAGGGGCTCTTGCCGAGCTCGACGAGCATCAAGTTGTAGTCGGTCCCGTCGGCGAGCACGAGGTGGCAGAGCAGACGCCCATAGTTGTCGATCTGCTCCTTGCCGTCGGGGAAGAAGAGGGCGACCTTCGGCTTTTCGCCGGGCTTCGCGAGGTCCGCGAAGAAGCTCTGCGCCCAGAGCGCGCACTCTTCGCCGAAGACGGTACTCGGCTTGCTGCCGGACTGCGCGTCCGGGTTGCCGTTGAACTTCTCCTCGGTGTCGACCGCGAGCAGGCGCAGCTTGACCAGCTTGCCGCCGCGTTGGACGTGGATCGTGTCGCCGTCGACGACGCGCTCGACGTCGAAGAGCTCGGTCGGAGCCGCGTGCAGTGCCTTCGAGACGACGAGCTTCTCCGGCGTCGCCGTCGCGGTGCCTTGCGCCGGCGCGGGCGTCGCGAGGACGAGCAGCAGGAGTGCGTGGAGAGCGACGAGTACGCGGCGTGCGGTCAAGAGGGCTCCTTTATCGAGCGTGGGGGAAGAGTACGATACGCGGATGAACGAGACGCCGTCCAGCGAGGGCGCACGAACGGAACCGACTCCGGAAGCCCCGCCGCAGGTTCGCCCCGCGATCGTGCTGAAAGGTACGCCGGTCGCGCCCGGTCTCGTGCTCGGCGTCATCCACCGCAAGGACTACGAGCTCTCGCGCGCCGCGGTCGAGCGCGTGCCGCTCGATCAGGTCGAGCGCGAGCTCAATCGCTTCCACCAGGCGCTCTCGCACGCGCGCGCGCAACTCGCGCGGCTGAAGACCTCGCTCGCCGGCAAAGTGGCGAAGGACGACGCGCGGATCCTCGACGTGCACGTCGCGTACCTGAAGGACTCCGTCTTCATCAGCGACGTCGAGAATCTGATCCTCGAGGAGCAGATGAGCCTCGAGGCCGCGATCGGCAAGGTGATCTCGGACTTCGACCGCATCTTCCGGTTGGTGCAGAACGAGACGCTCCGCGAGCGCGCCGTCGACCTGCGCGACGTCGGCATTCGGGTGCTGCGTCACCTGGAGAAGGACGTCGACGCGCCCGCGGCCGGCAAGGTCGTGCCGCAGAATTACGTGTTGGTCGCGCGTGAGCTCTCAATCGTCGACATGTTCAACCTCTCGGGCAATCAGGTGCTCGGCATCCTGACCGAGTCCGGCGGTCTGACGAGCCACGCGGCGATCCTCGCGCGCTCGATGCGCGTGCCGACGATCACGGGCATCGAGAAGTTGCTCGAGCACGTGCGCGAAGGCGATTTCGTGATCCTCGACGCGAGCGAAGGCCAGGTGCGCATCAACCCCGACGACGTCGTGGTCGCGCAGTACCGTCAAGCCGCCGACGATCTCGCGAAAGTCGCCGCCGTGGGCACCGCCGTGCGCGAGGAGATGGTGCCTCGCACGCGCGACGGCGAGGTGATCCACGTCGCCGCGAGCTGCGGCAACTTGCCCGAGGTCGATCAGGCTTCGAGCGTCGGGCTCACCGAGGTCGGGCTCTATCGCACCGAGCTGATGTACCTCGTCGACAAGGCCGAGCCGACGCGCGATGCGCTCGCGCGCCACTACGGTTCGGTGCTCGAAGCCGCGCGCGGCGGCGGCGTGACGTTTCGCTTGCTGCACGCCGACTCGAGCTTGGAGATCGGCTATCTGCACGAGCGTCGCGAACAGAACCCCGCGCTCGGCCGCGCCGGCATCCGCGCATTGCTTTCGCGCGAGCGCGTGCTCCGCCGCCAGGTGCAGGCGCTGCTCGTCGGCGGCGCGACGATCGGTGACACGGGCGAAGCTCGTATGCGGATCGCGCTGCCGTTCGTGACCGACTGCGGCGAGCTGCGGCGCTTCAAGGAGATCCTCTTCGAGGAGCGCTTGGAGCTGCGGAAGAACCAAGAGCCGCACGTCGAGAAGTGCGACATCGGCGTCGTGATCGAGACCCCTGCCGCGGCGCTCGGCGCCCGCGATCTCGCTCGCGAAGCCGATTTCCTGCTGCTCAGCCTCGATTCGCTGCAACAGCACCTCCTCGCGGCCGACCGCGAGAACGCGGAGCTCGTCGCGAGCTTCCAGACCGTGCACCCGATCGTGCTGCGCGCGGTGCGCGAGGTCGTCCGCGCGGCGCACGCGGAGTCGAAGCAGGTCGCGGTCTTCGGCGTCACCGCGGTGCAGCCCGAGAACGTCCCGTTCCTGCTCGGCGTCGGCGTGCGCGCGTTCTGCGTCGCGCCCGCGTCGGTCGAGGACTTCGTCAAGGTCGTCGCGAGCGTGACGCTGAAGAACGCGAAGCGCGCGGCCGAGGTCGCGGCGGCGGCGAGCGCGCCGGGAGAGACGACCAGCCTGGTCGACAGCTACCGCCACGGCTACGGCACGCACTGACGCGCGCGGCCTGTCGGCGTGCCCCGCGAGAACGGCGCGCCCCGCGAGAGTGGCCGGTCCGGCGCGCCTCCAGCGCGCTGTCGGCGTCGAGGAGCCCACGCCGCGGAGTGCGCGCACGGCCCTGCGTGCCCCGAGATCACGCCGCGTGCAAGCGGATCGGGCTCGACCCCTTCACGCGCGCTCGCATCAGCGACCGAGCCTCAGGAATCGAGCGCCGGACGCGGCGGTTCGCTGACGACCTCGAGCGCGCGGCCCTCGCCGTCGCCGGTCGTCGTGACCAATGCCGCGCGCATCGCATCGGCGATCGAGCTCGCGCGCTCGCGCGGACCGATCGCGAACAACGCCGAGCCCGCGCCCGAGATCGTCGCGAGCCACGCGCCGGCCTCGCGCGCCGCCGCGAGCCCTGCGCGCGCTCCCGGGATCGCGTTGAGGCGATAGGGGACGTGCAAGCGGTCCTCGCCGCCGAGCGCGAGCAATTCGGGATCGCCGCGTTCGAGCCCCGCGATCAGCAGCGCGAGCCTGCGCGGATTCTCGACCGCGTCAGCGAACGGCACGGTCTTCGGCAAGAGCCCGCGCGCGACGCGCGTCTCGAACTCGCTCGCCGGCCACGCGGTCGCGAAGCCGAGCGCGGGGGAGAGTCGGCCGTGCACGAACACCGGCGGGCCGAACTCGCGCGGTACGCTGAACGTCAGCCCGCCGAACAACGCGGGAGTGATGTTGTCGGGATGTCCCTCGAGCTCGAGGCCGAGACCGAGCAGTGCTTCGCGGCTGATCGGCCGCGGCGCGAGCGCGGCGGCGAGCAGCAAGCCCGCGGCGGTCGCCGCGCCGCTCGAACCGAGCCCGCGCCCGATCGGGATCTCGGAGTGCGCGTGCAGACGGAAACTCGCGTCCTGGTCGCCGAGCTCGCGCCACGCGCGCTCGAACGCCAGCGCGAGCTTGTTCCGTTCCCGCGGCCAACTCGCGGCGCGACCGGACAGCTCACCCCACGCGAAGGCCGGTGCGCCGCCGCTTCCGATTCGCTCGACGCGTTCGACCCGCGCGTCGAGGAACAAGCTCAACGCGAGGCCCGCGAGATCGAATCCCGGACCGAGATTCGAAGTCGAGCAGGCGATTCGCACCCGAGCTCCGCGGACCGTCGCGCCATCGATTCCCTCGAACATCGGCGGCGGAGCATAGCGGCCGCTCCGGCGGAGTCGGGCCCGGTCGCGACCGCCGAGTTATCCACGAAGTCTCAACTGCGGGAAGAACTCGCACGACTACGCACCTGGCCACAGCTCGCGCTTGAGGGATCTACCAACACCAGATAGTGTGCCCACCGTCGGTCGGCAGCCTGCTTGGCGCCGGGCGCGGTGCGGCTGGCCAGGAACCGCCGCGGCCGATCCGAGCAGGCGACGGCCGATCGGTTTCCCGCGAGGGGGGCCCGGCGGCGCGAGGACGCGCCCGTCCGGGGGCTCCGGGGAGCCGTTCCAGATAGGCACCTTTGAACTTTCGAAGGCCGCGTTCGCTCGCGGCGGAAAGAGCTCGACGTGGAATTCCAAACCGTCGGTCAGGAAAAGGATCGCTTCTATTCGCGCCTCTCGATGATCCCCGGCATCCGTCCGATGCCGTCGGTCGGCGACTGGATCTTGCTCCAGGTCGCGCGCCCGGCGGAAGTCGCGCGGCGCGTCGCGCGCAAGTTCGACGCGACGATCATCAGCGTTCCCCGCCACGTCGACGGAGCCGTGCGGGTCACCGTGCGCGACCCGAAGACCAACGAGCGCTTGCTGCGCACGTTGCGCGAAGCGGTCGCCTGACAGCGATTTGACGTGCTCTCCCGCGCGCCCCGCTAAGCTCGCGGAGTGAGCACTGCCATCGTCTCGAAGCGTCACGCCGTCTGCGTGTTCTGGCTCGCGCTTGCGAGCTGCGTGTCTCCCGCCGGCGCGCAATCTGTCGAGACGGCTCGAGAGCGAATCACGCGCGCCGATCTCGAAACCGAAGTCCGCTTCCTCGCCTCCGACGAGTTGCGCGGCCGACGCACGGGCGCGCCCGAAGCGGTGCTCGCCGCGCGCTGGCTCGCCGCGGAGCTCGAGAAGTGCGGCGTGCAACCGGCCGGCGACGCGGGCACGTACCTGCAGCGCGTCCCGATGAACCTGGTCGCGCGCGACGCGCCGCCTCGCGTCACCGCGACCACGAGGACGGGCGAGACGCTCGAACTCGTGTACGGCGTCGACTTCGACCAGAGCGACATCTTGACCGACCTCCGGATCGAGCACGTGATCGTCGTCACGCGGAAGGAAGACTTCCCGCCGCACGCGGCGACGACGGTCGCGCTGGTGCTGCCCGAGTCGCGCGAGGAGCGCGGCGCGTTGCTTACGGCGGCGGGCACGCCGAGCGGCGCCGGATGGGGGCTCTTGCTGACGCTCGGGCCCGACACCGCGGGCAAGCCGCGCGAGTTCTCGCCCTCGACCTCGGGACCGGCGGTCGACGACGGAGTGCAACGGCTGCGCTTGCGCGGCGACTGGAAGAAGCGAGCGCTCGCGGGCGAGCTCACGAAGCTCTCCGTCGTCGCCAACGCGACGCTGACGCCGGTCGAAGCGTTCAACGTCGTGGGAGTGCTCGCTGGGCGCGGGCCGAAGGCGGAGCAAGCCGTCGTCGTCAGCGCCCATTACGACCACCTCGGCGTCGCGTCGAAGCCGCCGAAGGAGCCGCCGAAGGAGCCGCCGAAGGAGCCGCCGAACGCGCCGACCGGCGGCGCCGCCCCCGACGTGATCTTCAACGGCGCGGACGACGATGCGTCCGGCTGCGCGGTCGTGCTCGAGCTCGCGGATGCGCTGGCGCACGCGCCGCCGCCCGATCGCACGACGATCTTCTTCTTCGCGACCGGCGAGGAGCTCGGGCTGCTCGGCACCAACTGGTACGTCGATCACCCGTTCGTGCCGCTCGCGAAGACGGTGCTCAACCTGAACTTCGAGATGCTCGGCCGGCCCGACGCGCTCGCGGGCGGGCCGGGCAAGCTGTGGCTGACCGGCGACGAGCGGTCGAACCTCGGCGAGACGTTCCGAGCCCGCGGCGTGCCGGTCGTCGCCGATCCACGCCCGGAACAGAACTTCTTCATGCGCTCGGACAACATGGCGTTCGTGCGGCGTGGGATCGTCGGGCAGTCGCTCTCGACCTACGACCTGCACCAGGACTACCACCACGTCACCGACGAGGCGGACACGCTCGACTACCCGCACCTGGAGACGTGCGCGCGCATCGCGTTCGACGCCCTTTCGATCGTCGTGGACGACGCGTTCGACCCGGAGTGGAGTCCCGGGCAGAAGTTCGAACGCTGAGCGCCTTGTCGCCCTGCGCGGTCCCGGTATCCTCGTCGCCCCTTTTCCGCGCAGGAGCGACATGCAGAAGACCGTCAGCGAACGAGCAGTCCGACCCGTCCAACAGCCCAAGGCTTCCGCCGCCGGCAAGGCCGCGAAATCCGCGAGCGCGGTCGCGCGCGTCGAGAAGGGCGTCGTCGAGCGCGCTCCCCAACTCACGCCGAGCCGCAAGTCGAGCCGCAACTCGCGCCGCAAGACCGGAGGCAAGGCGCAGGGCTTCACCGCGGCGACCGCGGACAAGTACGAGCTCTACCAGAAGGCGGTGCAGTCGCCCGAGCTCGACATCGGCTTCCTGCGGCGAGTCTTCAAGAGCACGCGCGGTCGCGACGCGCTGCACTTTCGCGAGGACTTCTGCGGCACCGGGCTGCTCAGCGCGACGTGGCTCGCGGAGTCGCCGGCGGGCGCGACCGCCGAGGGCTTCGATCTCGATCCGGAACCGGTCGCGTGGGGCCTCGCGCACCACTTCGACGACCTCGGCGAGAAGTCGAAGGCCTACACCGTTCACCTGAAGGACGTCCGAGCGGCGGGCTCGCGCGCGTACGACGTGCGCGTGTCGCAGAACTTCTCGCACTTCGTCTTCACCAAGCGCGCGGAGATGCTCGCGTACTTCGAGTCGGCGCGGGAGTCGCTGGTCGACGACGGCGTGTTCGTGATCGATCTCTACGGCGGCTCCGATGCGACCGAGGAGATGAAGGAAGACACGAAGTTCCGCGGCTTCACCTACGTGTGGGAGCAGGACAAGTTCTTCCCCGGCACCGGCGAGTACACGAACCACATCA
Source organism: Planctomycetota bacterium (assembly GCA_016220085.1). Classification (GTDB taxonomy): domain Bacteria; phylum Planctomycetota; class UBA1135; order UBA1135; genus JACRIN01. Next base: position 6,457 of record JACRIN010000088.1, on the reverse strand, counting down.
CGTTCCGCTTCCCCGACGGCACCGCGCTCGAGCGCGCGTTCTCGTACAAGTGGCGGATGTGGTACCTGACCGAGCTCGCCGACATCCTGCTCGAAGCCGGGTTCCAGCGCGTCGAGCGCTACTTCGAGGGTTGGAACGCGAAGGGCACCGCGGGCGACGGGATCTTCCGCAAGGGCTCGCGCGGCGAGAACTGCGGCTCCTGGATCGCGTACCTCGTCGGCGTGAAGTGAGTCGCGCGCGTCGCCGCGAGCTCACGAGCGTGGACTCGCGGCCGCGCGCTCACTTGCCTTCGTCCGCCGGCTTCACGTCGTCCTTCGGCTTCGCGCTGTCCTCTTTTTCGCCGTCGTCGAGGTAGGCGCGCTTCACGACGCCGCCTTCGAGTTCGAGCGTCCACGGCGTCTCGCCGACCCATTCGGTGCCGCGCGTCAGCTCGACGATCGGCTCGACGTGCGGCGGCAGCGTGTCGACCACCTTGTGCGTCTCGTCGTTGCCGTCGGGGATGTGCACGAGAACGTACGGCTTCGGGTTCGTCGCGAACTCCGAGTCGAGCTTCAGGAAGTGCTCGCGGCAGTGGTCGCACGTGTAGCGGAAGAGGATCCACTCCGAATCCGGCGGGTAGAGATCGACGTCCATCCACGCGCCGAGCTCGGTGTCGCCGACGCGCTTGCCGACCCACTTCTGCTTGAGCGGCGAGAGCACGACGTAGCGCGGCAGCTCGACCGCCGGCGTGGGCTCGTTCGGCGCGGCCACGCCGGTTTCGGACGTCTTCGGCGTCTCACCCTGCGTCGCGCCGGCGCCGGGCGCGACGTTCGGGCCGCTCGTCGCGGTCGCGCCGCGGGGGATTGCGGTCGACGTGGAACTCGAACCCGAACCCGGGCGCCGCGGCGCACCGTCGGCATCGATCACGAGCCACGGCGCGGCGACGGCGAGCGCGAGCACGACGAGCACCAGCGGCAGCGGAGCGCCCTTCGCTCCGCGCAAGCTCCTCCACGGACGCGTCGCGGCGATCGCGAGGAGCATCGCGGAATCGATGCCGAGCATCAAACCGGGATGGACCTTGATCGCGGTGCCGAAGCAACCGCACTCGTCCGCGGACATCGACAGGAGCTTCAGCAGCACCGCGACGAACACCGCGAGACAACCCGACACCCAAAACCAGCCGAACGCGGGCGCGAGGAAGCCGAGCGTCACCACCGCGAGCTCGATCGCGACCGCGAGGTGCAGCTTCACCCCGGGATCGACATCCGCGAAGAACTGCCGCACCGGGACCGGCAGATCGTTCGGCGTGCCCGCGAGCAGCTTGAAGCCCGCGCCGACGAGGATCCAGAGCGAAGCGAGTCCGACGGCGAGGCGTGCGTACTTCGAGGACGAGGCGCTTTGGCTGTTCATGGGCGTGATGGGGGCGTGTGGCGGATCGCGCGAGCCTAGCAGCGTGCCGTGGAACAAACTCGCTCCGCGGCGCGCTGCGTTCGGGACCCGCCGCGTGGGTGCGCAGCGCGGTGCCGAGAGCGCCGAGAGCTTCGGGTGCTCCGGGTGCTCCGGGTGCTTCGGGCGCGCCGGGGACATCGAGCCCATCCGACGCGCTCCGCGCTCGCGATCGGTGCCCCGATGTCGATCGGGCCTACGCGCGTGTTCGGGAAGTGTTGGGGGCGGTCACCGGGCGAGCCCGTGCAAACGATCGAGCTCGGCGAGCTCGCCATCGCGCGCGAGCTTGTCGAGCGCGGCGTCGAGGCGCGAACGGAGCACCCAGCGATCGCGGTGGAGCACCAGCGCGTAGCGCTCGCGCTCGAGCGGCGGCTCGAGCTTCACGAACGCGCCCGCGCCGCCGGCGACCAACGCGTCCGCCGCCGGCGCGTCCATCGCGATCGCGTCGACCGCGCGGGAACGCAGACGCTCGGCCGCGGAGAGCCCGCTCTTGTCGTCGAAGACGCCGCGCGAGTCGGCGAGGTGCAGCCGCACGGCGCGCTCGGACGTCGTGCCCTTGCCGCCGGCGACGCGTCGACCCGCGAGCTCGGCGAGCGACTTCGGCTCGTCTTCGCCCGCGCGCGCGACGACGGCGATCGAGGTCTCGAAGTACGGCCGCGAGAACGCCATGCGCTCGGCGCGCTCCTCGGTGATGCCGATCGTCGCGCACACGACGTCGACTTCCTGGTCGAGCACCGCGTCGAAGAGCGCGTCGAACGGCATGCGTCGCCACTCGAGCACGTATCCGAGCTCGTCGGCGAGCTTCTCCATCATCTCGACGTCGCGCCCGATCGGACGCTCGTACGGATCGAGCGCGGCGAACGGTGTGTTGTCGAGGTCGGACCCGACGATCAACACCGCGGGCTCCGGCAGTTCGGCTTCACGCGGCGCGGAACAAGCCGCGGCGAGCAGGGCGAGGCAGGCGAAGAGGGAACGCGTCATGGCGCCGAGGATACCCCGGCGCGGTGCGGTCAGCCCAGGCGCTGTAGCAGCGAGATCGAAGTCGAGAAGAAGCGATCCTTGTGATGCATCACCGGGATGTCCTCGAGCTCGAACTCGACCGACACCGTGCTCATCCCGCGCGTGTAGTAGACGTTGTAGTTCGCGCCGAGCACCATCGACGGCACCGAGATGTGCTCCATCTCGTAGGTCGTGCCCGCGAGCAGGTCCTTGACGCGTCCGGCGACCATGTTGCCGATCTCGGAGATCGCGTCGAAGCAGGACTCGTCGAGCTCCTTCGGCTCCTCACCGACGAGCTTGCCGACCATGTAGATCATGCCGCGCTCGCTCAGGTTGAGCGTCATGCTGCCGTTGTTCTTGCCGACCAAGCCGACGATCACGGAGATCGGTCGCGTCGCCTGGAACAGCCTCGACGCGCCGACGGGCGGCGGAACGATGCCGGTCATCGAGAGTCCCTCGGTGGTGCCTTCGACGCACGCGCGCAAGAGGACGTCGTCGATCAGCAGGAAGGACTTCTTCTCGGTTTGCGTCGCAGTCATGGGGGGCGCGAGGGGGGCAGGGGGCTCCGAGCGCTTTCGGTCCCGCCGCGCGCCCGCCTTGAGGAGGTGCGCGACTCGGGTTGCGAAGTTCGGCCGAACTTTCTTCCGAGGCGCGCGCGAACGCGTGCGGGACGCGATTGGACGCTCGGCTAGACTTCGCGCCCAATGTCGCCGTTGCGCCGTGATCACGAGTTCGCGCCGCCCTATCCCGGCGAGGTGTTAGCGCGCGAGCTCTGGACCCGCACGCGCGTCGGCCTCGGCGAACGCGGGATGCCGCTCGATTGGCACGCGGTGTTCGGGCGCGACGCGCGGCGCGTCGTCGACCTCGGCTGCGGCAATGGACGTTGGTTGATCCACTCGGCGCTCGCGCGGCGCGACGTCGATCACGTCGGGATCGAGCTCGTGCCGCCCGCGGTCAAGATGGCGAGCCTGCGCGCCGGCCAACGCGGGCTCACCAACCTCAAGATCGCGTGGGGCGACGCGACCGAGTTCATCCTCGAGCGCGTCGCGGTGGGGACGCTCGACGAGGTGCACCTCTATCACCCGCAGCCCTACTACGATCCGACGAAGCGAGCGCGGCGGCAACTGACGCCCGCGGTGTTGCTGGCGATCTGGCGCGCGCTGCGTCCCGGCGGGCTCTTCGTCTTCCAGACCGACAACGCGGCGTTCGCGCGTTACGCGCGCAAGGTCGCGCCGGCGCTGTTCGAGTGGCGCGAGCTCGCGACGCCGTGGCCCGACGCGCCGCAGGGCCGGACGCTGCGCGAGATCGAAGCACGCTCACGGGGCCTCGCGATCGTGCGGGCGGAGGCGACCAAGCTCGCGCTCGAGCCGCTCGAAGCCGAGCGCCGCGCGGCCTCGCAGCCCGAGCCCGACTTCGACGCCGATCGCCCGGCGTTCGCGCGCAAGAAGCGCGCGCGCCGGGGCGGCCGCGGTCGCTGAACCGGCCGAGGCAAGGCGGACGCCGCGAATCGGACGCGGAGGAACGCGCGCGCGCGCATCGAGCTACGCGGCGTTGCGTTCGCATGGTCGCGCATGGTCGCGCACCGAGGCCCGCGGCCTTGCTCCGTGCGACCTCGATTCGTCGCGCGGCGACTCGGCCGGAGCTCGTGCGCTCGCGTTCAGTTCGGATCGGACGGATGCGCCTCGTGCGCGAGCGCCTCGGCGTACTCCTTGCCGAGCCAACCCGTGACCAGCCCGTGCACGAGGTAGAGCACCGGCGTGCTCGCGACCGCGATCACGAACTTGTAGACGTAGTTGGTCAGCGAGACCCCGAACGCCTGGCTCCAATCCCACGGCGCGCCGATGCCGGTCGCCATCGGGATCACGACGAACGCGAGGCCGATCACGACGAACGTGTCGACGAGCTGGCTGACCACCGTGCTCCCTTGCGAGCGCAGCCAGAGCATTTTTCCGCCGGTCCGCCTGCGCAGGAACGTGAACACGTGCGCGTCGAGCATTTGGCCGAGCAGGAAGGCGACCAGCGACGCGGCGACGATCGCCCAGCTCTGCCCGAGCGCGAGCGCGTACGCACCTTGCACCGCGGCGTCGCTGACTTCCGGATCGAACGAGATCGCCGGCACGCGGATCGCCGCCTGCACCACGACCTGCAGGATCAGATTGACCGCGACCGCCGAGAGCGTGAACAAGCGCACGACGCGCCGGCCGAAGTACTCATTGATGACATCGGTCAACACGAACGTCAGCGGGAACGCGAGGATCCCGGTGGTCGCGACGAACTCGACCGAGTCCGAGAGCCCGAGCGTCGCCGGCGAGAGCCCGAACAGGGTGAAGCGCCAGAGCTTCGCGCCGAGCAGCTCGGCGGTGACGAAGAAGCCCATGAACAGGGAGCAGAGCAACACGAGCAGGACTTCTCGTTTGCGCGAGCTCGCGGGCGGTTGGTGGGCCATCGGACGTCCCTTGTAGCGAGTTGGCGCCGCGCGCTCCAAGCCGCGCCGTCGCCGGTGCGCGGCCGAGCGCTCGTCCCTCGCAGAGGTATGGTGTTCCTTGGCCTGGAATTGTGAGTTCCTTGACTACCCAAGCCCCATGGGGGCGCGGTTAGACTCTCCGCCCCCAAGTCCCCTGAGAGGTTCCACGCGCGCCCGAATCGATCCGCGTTCCCCACGCGAATGGTGCGAGCTCGCAGGCCGCCTCCCGGAGTTCTCGTTTCCCCAAGTCTCCAGAAGAGGAGTTCTCCCTCATGCGCCTCCGTTCCGCCTTCAAGGCGATCGCAGCGAGCTTCGCAATGCTCGCTCTCGCCGACATCTCCGCCGCCGGTGCGTTCACGCCCGGCAACCTGGTCGTCGTCCGTGTCGGCGACGGCTCCGCTGCGCTCACCAGCGCGGCGACGGTCGTGTTCCTCGACGAATACACGCCGTCCGGCACGCTGGTCCAAACGCTTGCGTTGCCGACCACGACCAGCGGCGCGCAGCTGCGCTTCACCAACAACGGCACGGCGACGTCCGAGGGCTTCATCACCCTCTCGTCCGACGGTCTTTACCTCGTCCACGGCGGTTACGACGCTGCTCCGGGCACCGCGGCGGTCAGCGGCACGACGAGCGCCGCGAACCCGCGCGTCGTCGCGCGTTGGGACCTCGCCGGCAACCTCGACACCAGCACCGGCCTGACCGACGCCCACTCGGCCGGCAACATCCGCAGCGTCGCCAGCGACGGCACGTCGTTCTGGACCGCGGGCTCGAACGCGAGCGTGCGCTACGCCGCCGCGCTCGGCGCGACGACGACGACGCAACTCGCGACGACGCCGACCAACTGCCGCGTCGTCGGCATCGAAGGCGGCCAGCTCTACGTCTCCAACGCGTCCGGCGCGTTCCAAGGCGTCAGCACGGTCGGCACCGGCCTGCCGACGACCAGCGGCCAGACGATCACGCTGCTGCCGGGCTTCCCGACCACGAGCGGTCCGTCGAGCTACGACTACTTCTTCGCCGACGCGAGCACGCTGTACGTCGCCGACGATCGCACGTCGACGTCGGGCGGCATCCAGAAGTGGACGCTGAGCGCGGGCACGTGGACGCTCCAGTACACGCTGAATCCGGTCGGCGCCGGCTGTCGCGGAATCACCGGCGTCGTCAACGCGGGCGTTGCGACGCTCTTCGCGACGACCACCGCGTCGAACGCGAACACGCTGGTCACTGTGACCGACACGGGCGCGGGCTCGACCTTCACGACGATCGCGGCCACCGGCACCAATACGGCGTTGCGCGGCGTGCGCTTCATTCCGGGTGGCTGCACGGTCGACAGCGACGGCGACCTCACGCCGGACTGCACCGACGGTTGCCCGAACGACGCGAACAAGATCGCGCCGGGCATCTGCGGTTGCGGCGTCAGCGACGCGGACACCGACGGCGACGGCACGGCGGACTGCATCGACGGGTGCCCGGCCGACGCGTACAAGATCGCTCCGGGCCAGTGCGGTTGCGGCGTCGCCGACACCGACAGCGACGGTGACGGCACCGCCGACTGCAACGACGGCTGCCCGG